>JACQDB010000120.1 GCA_016201275.1 Acidobacteriota bacterium | reverse complement strand
TCAAAGAGCGAAGTGAAAAAGCAGTTAAAATCAACTGGCAGTTTTCAATCAAAACAGCCAGAACTAAACTAAATAGGCATTATACAAAGGTAAATTCTGAAAATATGAAATACCTAGAAATTTAGGTTCCGGTGTACTTAACCCGGCAGCAAAGATGAGCGATAACTATTTTTTCAGAAACCGCTCGACGCCGCGCTGGCAATCTTCGGTCAGGCGGGTGATGGCATTGAGTTGCACACCGGCTTCCAGTGCCGTTGCAAAACTCATGGCGTCCATGTGATACAACAGATTTTTCGACAAACTCACTGCCGAAGCCGATTTCGCCGCCAACTGTCCGACGTACTCTTCAACCTTCATTTCAAATTCGTCATCGGCAAAGACGCGATTGATCAAGCCGATGTCGGCGGCGGTTTGCGCCTTGAGAATATCGCCTCTGGTAATCAGTTCAAAGGCGCGTTTTTCGGAAACCGAGCGCCGCAAAATCGCCATCACCATCGCCGGTATAAAGCCTATGTTGACTTCCGGGTAACCGAATTGCGCTGACGCTGCGGCCAACACGATGTCGCAAGCCGTAGCGATGCCGCAACCTCCCGCCAGCGCCCGCCCACGCACCGCCGCAAGAATCGGGCGCGGATGCTCGCGCATCTGCATAAACAATTCGCCGAGGTTGCGTGCATCCTCGACGTTTTCCATCACTGTCGCCGTGCTGATTTTCTGCAAAGCGGCGAGATCTGCGCCTGAGCAAAAATCCTTGCCTGCGCCACTGATTAAGACGACGCGAACCGTTTCATCATCCGCCGCCTGTTTAAGCGCGACCTTAATTTCATTGATGATTTCCGCATCCAGGGCATTGCGTTTATCGGGACGATTGAGCGTCACACGAGCAATTTTATTTTCGACGCGGTAAAGAATTTTGTTGTAGTCAGCCATATTTTTTTCCTCCCGCATCGCTCACCAAAACGCGGTCTGTCATCCTGCAAATCTCAAACGACAGGTCTGGCTGTGCGGGTTTTGGCGACTTGGCGGCTTGGCGTGAACCAACCTCCGCAAGCCCTTTGAGCGCGTCCGACCTACAGTTTACTTCTTCAATTTTTCTAGAAAGTATTTGCGAAACTTTGCCACCTTCGGCTCCACCACAGCGCGGCAATATCCTTGATTGGGATTCTGCGTGAAATAATCCTGATGATAGGCTTCCGCCGCGTAATACTCGCTGATTGGCGTCACTTCAGTAACAATTGGACTGCTCCAAATCTTCGCGTCATTCAATTCGGCAATCGTCTGTTCGGCAATCGCTTGCTGCTCCGGCGAATGATAAAAAATCACCGAGCGATATTGCGTGCCTTCATCATAGCCTTGCCGGTTCAAAGTCGTCGGGTCGTGTATGGTGAAGAAGACTTCGAGTATTTCTTTGAAGGAAACTTCATCCGGGTTAAAGGTAAGCTGCACGACTTCGGCGTGACCGGTCGCGCCGGTGCAGACCGCTTGATACGAAGGATTTTTGACGCGACCACCGGCATAACCCGATTCGATTTTTTCAATCCCGCGCAAGCTCCGAAAGACTGCATCCAGACACCAGAAACAGCCGCCGCCAAGCGTAGTGATTTCCTGTTGATGAACCGATTCCTGTTGATGAACCGACATGAATTGCCTCACTCCTGAATATTTGATTCGCGCCAGCGCTGACGCTTTCAGTATATCGTTGCCCTTGCTCGGTCACAATTCAACAAACGCCGTATCGGCAACACCCAGGCAAATGAGCTTGATAATTCACGAAGATTTGTTTCGTGATTGCAGAAAATGATCAACTGAAAAACGATCCCGCTCACGCGACATCACCAGCACAAACAACAGCAGCGCCAGTCTGGGAATGACGTGTTCGTGAAATGGATAAAGCGGCTCTTTCAACAGATGGCCGAAGGTGACGATGAGCAAAACCACGCCGAGCGCGATCAACGCTTCGCGCACACGAAAGCCGAGGATGACCAACGCCCCGGCAATCAATTCGACGAAAGGAATCGTCACGCCCACCGCCCACAAAGACCACACTGGCAAAAAGGTATCTTGAAAGGGCAGGAAATATTGGCGTGCGTGTTCGAGCGCTCCCAATTGAAAAACCTTGTACCCTCCCGCCATGAAAAAAATCAAGCCGAGTACGCCTCTGGCAAATAACACCGCCCAGGCTTGGTTGGATAGCGTCTCATCGTTCATTGGTTGAATAGCGTCTCATCTTTCAGGTGAAGTCAGCGAAAATCCCTGTGCTGTTCAGCCCCTAACGTCGGCGTCCTGGCCTGCTGGTCATCCTCCACTGGTGCAGCGCCTGTGAGTTCATTCCACCTTCGCTTCGGAAGCCTCTGAAAAATGGCGTAATCATACTGTGACTTTCAGCGCGCATCAAGACCATAGCGTTTTCAGGGTTTGTCTTCAACTTTGATGCGCGCTTCGTTACTGTTACAGCGAATCTCCGGCACGTACATGGCGTGTCCCAAAACCGGCAACGCATGAAATGCGCCGGGAGTTTCGGCGCGCATTTCGTAGCGCACTTCCCATATACCTTCCGGCAGATGGCTGATGAAGAGCGCCACTTTTCTATCGCGCAGTTCTTGATAAATCCACGCTTGACGACCTGTGTAATTTGTTTCGTCCGTTGACGCAGGATTGGCTCCTGTAGCCGGTTTCGTGTTCATCGCATCTTTCGCCGCACGCGCATTTGCCGCGCCAAATTTGCGACTGACTGCGCCCGATTTCAACTCCCTGGCGTAGAGGTTTTCGCCGCTGCGAAGCTCTGCGGCTTCCAGCCCTGCGGGTTTCAAATCTTCAAACAGCAGGTACGAATAATTGTTCTTCGCCTCAATCGAGAGCAGCACCTCAACGCGCTCGCCGCTCTCTACTGTTTCGCCGTCGCGCAGCGGCAAGCGTTCATAAACGTAGCCTTTCAACAATGTTGGTTTGGCGACCAGTTTGTAATAATCGCGGCGCACAAAAATTTCATTGCCCGCTTCGCTCACCGGTTCTTCCAGACTGAAGAACTGCGCGTTGGCGGCAAAGTAAATCGGCGTATTGCCGCGCTTGCGAACGATGCGTATATCGTTTGCGCCATCGCGTATGAATTTGCGGTCAATGTTGAAAACGCTCGGCGCGCTCAAAGCATCTTCAGCGGTCAATTTTTTCGCCGCAATCAATTGCCCGTTGACGCTCAATTCATATTCAAGCTCCGGTTTCAATTCGCCGCTTTGTTGCAAATAATCGTTCAAGGTCAACACCGTGATGGCGGTGTCGCGGGTGTTGCTCCACTGCGCGCCGCGCCGATTTTTGACCAACCAGTTGGTCACCGGCTCGATCAATTTATTCTGCGGATCAATGGCTAAAATCGCCCGCAAGGCAAACGCCGTAGCTTCAACGCCGCCATCCGACCAGCGCCAGTAAATGCCATCTTCGCCCCAATGCGCCGTGGCGATGACCGTATCGTTGGCGCTCGCTGCGCCGCGTTGAATGATAGAAGTGTCAGGCGTGCGGTCAAGCTTCACGCCGTTCTCAAGATTTTCCACCAGCGTTTTCGCTTTGTCGGTGTAGCCGAAATGGTGTGCGCTCAAGGCCAGCAAGGCTCTGGTGTAAGCGTTCAAGCGTTCTCGATTTGTCCATAAATTATCAAACGCCTTCGCCTCAAACTTTTCAACTTCGCTGCGCTTCATCGTCGCGTGATAGCTGGCCAAAGCATGAAGCATCCACGCCTGTTCATCATAATTGTTCTCTTCTTCGACAAGCTCTTTGCTTAAAAACGCGGCGGCGTTATGGAGCGCGTCGTCTTTGACGACGATTCCCGCCTCACGCGCCAGCGCAAGTCCCCAGATGACATAAGCCGTCATGAAGTGATCGCTTTCGCCATCTTTCCACCAGCCCCAGCCGCCATCCGTATGTTGAAAATCGTAGAGTCGCTCCAAGCCCTTCTGAATCATGTCGTCGAGTTCTTTGAGGTCTTTGCGTTCCTGCGTGTGAGTCTTGGCGGCGAACTGCGATTCGATGCCGCCGAAGAGTTTGCCCATGACGGTTTCGGGTTTGAGTCCCAAATCTTTCAGCGTCTTTCGGGTAATCGCGGCAGGCAGGAAACGACTCATAGTTTGTTCGGTGCAACCATACGGATAGTTGATTAAATACGGCAGCGCATCAATCATGGTGACGGCCATGCTGGGCGCGACCTGCACACTCAAGGTTGTCGAATCGGCTTTGCGCTCTTTGGGAATATTGAGTTTGATGGTCACATCATCGCTGCGTATTTTGCCCGATTTCGCTATGTATTTTTCGATGCCGTGTTCATAAGCGACAAATGATTTTTCCATAGCGTCGGCGTACTTGTCACCGCGCCCCGTGACTTTCAATTTCACCTTGCCGGCGTCTTTGACAGCGGCAAGCCAATCAACCCGCGCTTCACCGTTGGCAGCAACCTTGACGCTTGCAAGCTCGCCCTTCACCGGCTTGCCATCTTTAATCAAACCGGTGACGATAACGCCTTCGGCATTGAGCGCAGGCTGTACCGTCATGGCTTTATCGGTATTGTTGTTGATAACCGCAGAGATGGTGACCATATCGCCGACGACGAAAAAGCGCGGCGCTTGCAGACGTACAATCAACGGTTGTTTGGTGCGCGCACTCGCATCAGCGATACCGAATTGATTGCCTGCCGTTGCAGCGCGAGCCGTCGCTTTCCAAGTCGTCAGCGAATCAGGAAACTTGATTTTCACGCTTGCTTTGCCGGTCGCATCAGTGATGACATTCGGTTGCCAGATGACGGTTGAACGAAAATCATTTCGCACCACAACGGCTGGCTCTTTACTTTTGCCTGCAAGACCCGGTTTCAGTTCTGCCAGTTGTTTGAACTCGCGACCATTGATTGGCAAAGCCTCATCGCGCCTTGCCAACTGATCCATCTCCTTCTTATCTTTACTGATCCCGCCATCAAAACTCATATTTGATCTGGCTCCCGTACTCGTAACACTTTCCTGTGCCGCTCCGAATTCGCCTCTGGCAGTTGCGGCAGGAGCTTTTTGCAAATCGGCTAACAGTTGCAACTTTTCAAAATTTTGATCTTGCTTCTGTCCAACCAGACGATCATCTATCAATTGCTTGTCTTTGCCTTCGACAAGTCGTTGATAGCTCTTTTGATTCATAGTGCTTTGCGTCTGCACTTGATGATTGCGCTTGGTGCCGTAATAAAATTGCCGCACATCGCCAGCGTAATCCTGTTGAATATAGAAAACCGATTCATCAACCAAACCAACCGCAACCTCTGCCGACACAGGTTTGCCCTCACTGTCTTTTGCCGTCACCGTCAACATTCCTTCATCACGCGGTTGATACTCTTCGCGGTCGGCTTTGACTTCGAGGTTGAGAAAGTTTTTCACCGGCGGCACGATGATCTGTTTGTTGTCCATGAAAAATTGCCGGTCGTTGACCATCGTTGCGTTCAAAAAAATATTCGGGACGTGCTTTTCATCAAACGGCAATTCAATCAACTTCACATTGCCGCTCATACGAATCAATTGATAACTCAATAACTCGTCGGTTTCGACGCTGAACAAAACATAGCGATCATTGGTTGGCGCAACCAGCATCACCGGCGCAGTTTGTCCGGCGCGAAACGTATCTTTGTCAACGATCATTTCAAGGCCGCCGTTGCGATAACCCAAATCACTGGTCGCCGTGGTCGCTACCCAAACAGCGGTTTCGGCAGTGATCGGCGACGCGCCTTTTTCATCACTCGTCCAAGCAGCGCGATAATAGCCTTCGCGTTCGGGCGTGAATGAAAATTCCGCTTCGCCTTCTTTGTTGGTCTTGACCATTTGCGAAGTGATGTCTTCGTGTTCGTAGCCTTGAAATTTCAACTGCCAAGCTCTCTGCCCATCGGCAGCACGCGGCGGGAAGGCTTGCCCATTGGCGCGCAGGCGTTTCAACTCTTCGCCTTTGACTTCGCGGCCATTGGCGTCGAGCCAGATTTCATACCAATGATCCCGCGTCAACTTCATGCGCCCTTCGGCTTGCACCGGCTGATCGTTGGCATCCAGCGCCTTGATGTTAACGGTGACTTTGCTCTGCGGACGATATAGATAATGCTCGGCTCGCGGATAAACATAGTAGCGCTGGCGCGTCACGCGCACATTATTGGTCGAAGTGATTTCGCGGCGCGACGCATCGGTGACCCGCGCTTCTATGGTGTACTGGAAATCCTGCCCAGCGCCTTGCGGTGTGTCAAAAGTCAAAACAGCTTTGCCCGTGGCATCGGTCTTCAAGGTCTCGCGTTTGATTTGCGAACCGCGATAGCCATAGTTTTGATAGCGCGAATCCAGGTCTTCGTAATACCAGGCGTAATCTCGGCGCGGGTTCCAGTATTGATAAAATTGATTTTGATAAACGATGACTTCGACGTTGGCATTGGCGACTGCGCCGCCGAAATAATAATCGGCCTGAATATTGACTTCGACTTTTTCGCCCAGCTTGAAAGCCTTTTTCTTGCCGTCAACTTCCGGCGTTTTCACTTCGACTTTGAACTCCGGCAATTTGTATTCTTCGAGTCGAAACAGCGTTGCCTGCCCGATTTCATCGTGGTGTTCTTTGTCGGTCCAAAAGGTGATGTGGTATTCGCCCAGAGGCATTTTGTCGGTCAATTCCAGATTGCCCCAAGCGCTGCCGAATTGATTGAGTCGAGATTTGCCTTCGCCGACTTTCGCGCCTTGCGGGTCGGCGATTTCGTATTCGACGACTTGATTGGCAGGCGTTGTATATTGCGAGTCCTTATATTTTCTGGCGATGAATTTGAATTGCGCGGTTTCGTTCGGGCGATAAGCAGGGCGATCCGTGAAGGCATAGACGCGCCAGTTTTCCTGATCGTTTTGATAACCGTAAACGTAGTTGCTGACGAAAGCCTGTCGTTGATCGCTCCTTGCCACAGCAAAAATTTCCGCGTTGTAGCCGTGGTTTCGCTGCGACAAATCGAACACGGCGATGCCGTCCGCGTTGGTCGGTTTGGCAAGCTCTTTCCAAACGTAAGCGCTGCCGTTGTAGCTGCGCTCGTATAATTTCACATTGGCATTGGCGATGGGCGAGCCGTCATTGACGTTGCAGAAATAGGCCAGCGCCTGTTTGCCCGAAGTCTTCAAGACCAGCGTTGCGTCACTGACTAAAATCAAATCGCGTGCAACTGCGCCGTTGATTTTTGCTTCGATGAGATACGCGCCGGTGGCTAATTTTTCCTCCACGCGAAGCATCTCCGCGCCGGGTTGATAATCGCCTTTGTCGTTGGTCTCTTTCGCCCACGTCTTGATTGGGTCGCCGGTATTGAGGCGTTGCAGCCAACTGCCCGCGCTATCGTCTTTGACGAAACGCACATCGCGGGTCAACTCTACTTTGTAAAGCGCCAGGTCAACGCGCCTGGTATTGCGCCAGTTCAAATAAAACTGAATTTCGGAATTCGGCAAAAAGATATTGGCAACGCCGAGGTTGATCGCAGGCTTGATAATACTGGCGATTTGCTGCGCGGCCTGATCGTAATAACGGGTTTCGCCTTTTTGAAATTCGCCGGTGATGCGGCGAAATAATGCCAAAGCCTTGATGAAATCCGGTTGCTGATGCCATTGGTTATTATCGTCCTGGGTGATGCGCCCGTAATTCATCATCCATTCGGCATAATAATAAATCGCGTCGTCGTACCAAGCGTTGGCTTTGCCGATGGCGATTGCGGCTTCAAATTCTTCCGGCACGCGCTGGCGTTGTTGCCAATCGCCGCCCTGTGCGCGCAACGTCATGGCGATCAAATAATGAGCGTGGGCTTTTTCATCATCGCTGCGCCCAATCTTCAAAGCGTTTTGCAAAACCTCAAGCGGTACGTAGTTGCCATAATAACCGTAGTAATAATACGGTTCCGCCCAATCGGGTTTGGCCAGCTTCCAGACTATTTTCAAATAGTGTGTGCGCGCCGTTTCGAGGTCTGCCGAACCAGCCCAAAAGTCCAAAGCCTGTTGATAAAATTGCCAACCCTGATACCAGTTTTTCGCATCGCGGCGCAGCCACCAAAAATCACCTAAAGATTCTTGCGCCTCGGCCCAAACCACATCTCTATCTTCTATGCGTTGCACGTCACGCACCAGGGCTTCGAGTTGCTGGCGCGCTTCGTCGTATTTCGTGGAGTCGGAGGTTTGCGTAGCGGCTTGTGCGCGCCAAGCGGTGTCGGCCAGACGAAAGGCGACCCAACGAGTCTCTGGCGCAGCAAGCGTGAGCGCTTGGGCTTGTACATAGAGGTCGTGAGCTTTGCTGAACGAAGCGTCTTGATAAAATTTTTCGGCGGCGGTTTTGAGTTTGTCATAATCGGTTTGCTGGGCGTGAACCGCTATGAATGAGCCGACACACAACAAGGCAAACACACAAAAGGCGATGAATCGCTGCATAAGATTTCTCTCCTGAACTTTGGTTTAGCAATTCCTAGAACGTCGCGCTGCTGGCCTTGTTGCAATTCTTTCCTCCTTAAATTTTCAGCGCTGCAAAGCAACAACCTCGGTTTTGCCCTGTTCGGGTAAGACCAATGAGAAAGGTTGAACTGCCGTTTGCAGAAATGTTTCAGGGGAGGAGCGCGTGATAAGATGCCAAGCTGATGAAATACGATACGACTTTGAAAGAGTTGTTTCAATCGCCGCCGCGTCGTTTGTTGGAACTATTGGTGGGGGCGCAACCGGTTGAGTTGCTGACCGTCGAATACCCTGCGGTGCGTATGCGAAAGCCTGATTTGATTGCGCGGCTGTCGGACGGGCGCATCCATCATCTCGAATTGCAGAGCGAAAACGATGACGACATGAATTGGCGTATGCTGGAATATTATGCGCCGATTTTCAAACTGACGGGGCTGCAACCGGTGCAGACGGTTCTCTATGTTGGCGACAAACCGCTACGAATGTCGGCAGGCATTCAGCATAAAAATTTGCTGTTCACTTACGAGGTGAAAGACATACGCACCATAGACAGTGGCGTTTTATTGGACAGCGATTCACTCGAAGATAATCTGCTGGCGCTGCTCTGTCGTATGGAGAACGCGACCGCGACCATTCAAGAGATACTGCGGCGAATCGCTCGTCTCAGCGGCAAAAACCGTGAAGACGCCTTGACCAAACTTCTGATACTATCGGGGTTGAGAAAATTGGAAATCAAAATCCGTCAGGAGGTACAAAAGATGCCGATTACTGTAGATGTCATGAGAATTCCGTTCGTCAAAGAAGCCTTTTTAGAAGGCGAAAAGAAAGGCGAAGCGCGCGGTGAAAAGCGCGGTGAAGCGCGCGGTGAAAAGCGCGGTGAAGCGCGCGGTGAAAAGCGCGGTGAAGCGCGCGGTGAAAAGCGCGGTGAAGCGCGCGGCGAAAAGAAAGGTGAAGCGGCCTTTTTGCGTCGCCTCCTTGAGCGACGCTTCGGTGAATTGCCTGACTGGGCAGTCAAAAAAATTGCTACGGCAAACACCACCAAACTGGAAAAATGGAGCCTGCAAATCCTCGACGCCAAAACCCTCAAAGAGGCTTTGCGCTAATCTTCAACAGCGCAAAGCCTAGCGCTTTATTCAACCTTGAACCGTACCGGCGCAACGACTTGGCGCGCTTCCGCATTGTAATAATCGTACAACACCGATACGGCGGTTTGCGCGGCAATGGCGAAACGTGGGCGGAACTTGAAGGCAAATTGCGACCCTCCGGCACGCGGCCACAAATAGACGATCACTCGATCCGGCAACACATCGTACTGATTGATCTCTCCATTCGATTTCGTCATCGCTAGTTCCAAAGAAGCGCGGTCAACCTCTGCGCCCGGCGGCAAACCAATTTCGGCAATCATCATGCCGTAACCGCGAAAACCCACACGCTCAGCGGCAACCTGGCAGACGATTTCCTCGCGGGTCTGCGCCTGCGTTTTGTCAAAATGAACGGCAAAGCGCAACGCCTGCGACGGTGTTTTCGTAATGCTTGTCGCCCAATTTTCGTAGTGCGTTTCCACCAGTTGCGCCGATGCCTGCACCGCGTTTGCCGGACGACGAATCTCGACGAGGTTGCTCCCCGTTGATAAATATTTCCCGACATCCAGCAAAATCGGATTTGTCAACTGGTTGATATTCGGCATAACGACGGTTTCCACCTGCCTGCCGTTGACAAAGATTTCCGCCGCTTGCGTCGCACCAGTTTGATTGGCGCTACTCGCGGTTTTTGCTTCGCGTTGCGACAAGATGGCAAGCAGCGCATCAAGCGCGTTGACGGTCGCCTGGGTGGAATACCAGACGCCGTAGCGGTCTTTCTGTTTGAGCAAAAAGAGCAGGCCGCGATTGATCAATTCCGCCGCGTCGCGCTGTAGCTTGGCGTCGTTGCTTCGTTGATCGGTAGTCTCTTGGCGTGGTTGATCGGTGGTCTCTTGGCGTGGTTGATGCGCCGCGTCATCATTGCGCCGCGTCGCCGCGTCATCTTTTATTCTTTGCCAGGTTGCCAGAGCGCGAACCGCCAGCGCCGTGGTCTCAATGCGTCCCGCCAAGCCCCAGCCATAAAACGGCGTGTTGGTTTCCAGCGCCCAGTAATTCGCGCCTTCTTCCGCGTGAGCCAGTCTCGGCAAGCGTTCGACAGCGCTTTCGGCTTCGGCAATTTCTCTGGCATCAAAAGCCGCCAGTGCATACGAAGCGAGCAAATAGGGCTCGTCAAATTCATTCACGCGCTGCGCCAGATAAGCCAAAGCGCGCTGCGTCGAAGCACGCAACGACGGCACGGGCTTCTCGCTTTCCGCATCTTTTTGCCTGGTGTTGGCCTTCGCTTGGCGTGGTGCGCTGGCGCTCGGTTTGGCCTTTTGGTTGAGAAGCGCAGCAAGCACGCGAGCCACATAAGCGGTCAACATAAGCGAGCGCCGAGGGTCTTCAACTTGTCGCCAATCGAGCGCCGCCCAATGTCCATCGGCCTGTTGATGCTTGAGCAGCCAAGCCTGCGCTGCATCAAGCACCGCTTCATCAACGGCAATAAATTCGCTTGCCTGCACCAAAAATTGCAGCGCGTAAGTGGTCAAAGCAAAGTCCGCCGCATCGCGCCCCCAATACGAAAAGCCGCCGTTTTCATTGCGGTAACTGAGCAAGCGTTCATAACCCGACTGCACATATCGCCGCGCTTTCACGGCTAAGGGCGAAGTTTCGTCGCCTTGTTGTTGGCAATGACGCAAGGCCAGTAAACTTGGATAGGCCGCCGAAATCGTTTGCTCACCGCACCCGTAAGGGCGCTGCATAATGGCTTCGACACTTTCCAAAACGTGCGCCATCAAGTTCGGATAAATCTTCAACTCGGCGGTTGTCGAATCGTTGATGGCGGCGGCGGGAATATGGATTTCGAGGTTTCCTGCGTCGCCGAATATTTGACTCGCGGTCTGCAAAATCTCCTGACCATCGGGATGCACGCTGACGGTTTTTTCTACGGCGTCGCTCGCCTCACTGCCTATGGCTTTGACTTGTTGTTTGCCGTCTTTGACGAAAGCGGTAGCGCGTATGTTAAAGGTTTCGCGGCGCGCTTCACCTGCGGCAAGTTGGCATTGCTGTTGCGCTGCGCCGAGAGTTTCAAACCAAGTTGCAGGCTGCAATTCCAGTTTGATGGTTTGCGCTTTGTCGAGATAATTTCGCAGCACGATAGGCAAAGCCAATTGATCTCCGGCGGTGAGTATGCGCGGCGGGTCGTGTTCGATGAAGAAGGGTTGAAAAGCGCGCACTTCGCGTTCGGCAACCGCTATGCGCCCGTCAAGGGTTGACGCGATAGCCGCCACTTTCCAGGTCGTGATGTTGTCGGCGAGTTTGAATTTCAACTGCGCCTGGCCTTGCGCGTCGGTGATAATTTCAGGCTGCCACAACAGCGTTTCAGGAAAGTAGTCGCGCAGTCGCGGCGTCGAAAGTCCGCCATCTACGGCCCCCCCGGTTCGGGTCACAAACTCAACATAATTCCTGCCGTTGAGGGGCAAACTTTCAACGTGCATGGTTTCGATAGTCGTCGCGGAAGCATTCGTTGTTTGTAAAAGAGACTCTGTTGCGGTGACGGTGACGGTGAGGGCCTCACTTACACCGCCGGGACTCAGTTCGGCATCAATTTCCGTCACATTCGCTGCGACGACCGGCACTTCTGTAATCACTGTGGTTGCAAATCCCTGCGCCTTGAACTTAATTTCGTAAAATCCCGCAGGCAGATTGTCCAACGTGTAGCGCCCTTGGTCATCGCTCGTGGCGCGATATTCCATCCCTGTCGCTTTGTTGGTAGCCATAATGTTTACGCCAGCGATCACCGCGCCTTGCGGGTCAAGCATTGCGCCAGCGATTGCGCCCATCCCCTCAGGCAAAAATACAGACTTGCCGGTCGCGGCGGCCTGCGCCGCTTGCGCCGCCTGCTCTGCGACGATGCGCGAAAAAGCCGCCACGTCGAAATCATCCGCCGTGCCTTCCCGATTGTCCGCGCCGCGACTGCGTAGCGTGAGGTAATTGATGCGTTGCGTGACTGGGGTGATGTCGTTGCGTTGCTTTGCCGGTTCGGGATATTTAGCGTAACTGTAAATCGTCACGCGGTCGGCATAACGCGATTGAGTTTTGTAGGTCGCGTATAAACGCTGGTTCCAACCATCGCGTAATGTTTCAACATCTATGCCTTCGGCTTTCATAGCACTGGCAAATTCCGCATCATTCTGCGGAAAACTTTTCGCCTTGCGATAATGTTCATTGAAGGCGGCGTTCAACTTCGCCTTGATCTCCGTCGTGTAATCAATCGCAGAAGTCCACACCCGGAAATCGTCGGAACGGCTTTTCCTTTTACTGCGCTCACCGAAATGGCGAGGCGCACCGCTGCTTACAAAAGCGATGGTGTAGGTGGTTTGCAGCACGCCGAATTCAACGCGATAAGCTTTGCCCCAAGGGTCGCGCAAGCGCTGTAACTCGACACCCTCGCGCCGCAATTCGGCTTGCAAAGTTTTCCTGTTGGCGATGTAAAGCCCTGTGCGTTGGTGATAATTTTTGAGCGCACGGTCAACGATTTCGCCAACTGGCTTGAAGTATTTCCAACTCATCGAAGCGACAGCGAAATCGTCATCGCTGCCGAATTTTTTATCGGCTCCGGCGCTGATGAAGGTCACAGTTTTTTCATCTCGATCAATCGAATACTGATCGCGGTAAGGCAGCCCCAAAGGGTCGCGCAGCGCATCTATGTCAAGGTTGAAGACTTGCAGTTCGCGGCGCAATTCCGTGCCATTACGCGGAAACTCCCCGGTTTTTTTGTAACGCCGGTCGAGCGCCGCAAGGACGGGCTGAAATTGCGCCACCGTGATTCGTTTATAAGTGCGTTGATGCTCTGTGGCGTAGCCTGCGTTCATCAGATTTCGCCAGAGGTATTGATTGTTGCCCAGCAGAATTTCAGCGACCAAGCGCAAATCCGGCGGCAGCGGTTTCGACAAATCGAGTTGATTCAAGACGCGACGATTGATGCCGCTGATGCTCTCAGCATTGGTGAATTGGCGCTGATAGCGGACGAAATAATTGTAGCGCGATAGGCTTTCATTGTCGGTACGGGCGCGTTCGTCAACCGCTTTATCAAAGACCGTTAGACCCAGCGCGCTTTCAACTCCTGCGCCTTGCGCCTGCACGCGCATAGCGACGCTGGCTTCTTCGCCGGGGCGATAAAGCGTCTGGCTCATCGTCACGTTGACTTTCAATTCGTCATCTTGCGGATACAGCACACGGCGCGAATCAGCCGGATATTCGTACTCGCTCACCTCTTTGCCGAAATTGGTGTACGCCGAAACGATCAATTCGCCTTTGAATGTTTCAGCATAGGGAATGGTGAGGGTGGCGCACCCGTTGACGAGTTGCGCCACTTGCGAAAACAACGGCTGCCAGTTTTTTATTGCGTGAACTTCGACAAAGAGCGTGGCGATTGCCTTGCTGGCTTCTATCTGAACACGCAGGGATTCGCCAGCGCCATACAAGGGTTTGTCGGTGTTGAGACGCACCGCAGCACCCGGCTTAAATCGTAAGTCATCTTTATATTCACCCGACCGCCCGTTGCGATCTCTGGCGCTAAAGTGAAGCGTTGCGTTTGCGTGAGTTTCGCGCAAATCTCCAATAAAAAGCCTGTTCACTTTGGCCACGCCGTAACGATTGGTCTTCACCTTCAACAACGGTTTTTCCAGCGAACGCTCTTCGCTCTGCCCTTCGATAACTTCGTTGATCGCCACCTCGCACGGAGCCGGAGCGCCATCGGCATAGAAAGTTGCGAGATAAAATTGTGCCGGAAAATCGCGGCTCTGCGGACGGCCTTCAATCAAATAGAGGTGAATCGGCGCTGTGGTCACACGCACATCAAAGCGGCGTTGCTCGGTGCGGTTGGTCGTCAGGTCTGTGAGGTAAGCGGTGAACGATACATCTTGAAAACGCTGGTACGGTCTCTGTTTGAGGTCTTCGCGGACCTTGCTTACATCCAGCGTAGCGACGAAGCGCCCGTCTTTGTCCAACGTGCCTGTCTGTTCGTCTTCTTCTTCGATGTCATATTTCTGGTCGCGGTAATTCCAATGGCGTGCGGTTTCGCGCACTATCTTGACGCGCCCACTGTGCAACGCTTGCCCGAATAGATAATCGCCGCGCACTTCAACTTGCGGTTTTTGATTGGCCAGATAATACGTGCGGTCGGGTTTTGCCTGCACCGTAAAGTTAGGCAAATCGTAGCGGCTGATTCTGACGACGTGCCGCGCTTGCCAGGTTTCTTCCACTTCATCATCAGCGCGAAAACGGATTTCATACTCGCCCAGGCGCAGGTTTGCCGGAATGCGCCAATCGCTGCTGGCAATGCCGAAGCGCGAAGTCTTGAGCGCGGCGCGATAGACCACGATGTTTTCTTCATCCAGAATTTTGAGCGTCACGTTCTGGTCGGCAAGGGCGCGGCGTTCAGCGTCGAACAACAGCGCACGAACGTGCAGAGTTTGTCCGGGTTGATAAATCAGTTTATCGCTGTTGATGAGAAACTGCTTCTGCGAACTATTTTGGATGTCGCTTTCCACTTCCTGAACCAGTCCCAGATGTTCGCCGGTAATTTTGAGGCCGAGGTTTTGCCGGTCAATATTTTCGGGCAGAGTGAATTCCAGGGTTGCATAACCTTCTGGGTTGGTCACGCCCACGGCCTGCAAAAGTTTTTCCTTTTGACCTTCGCTTATGGTAATTTCGCCCGTCAGTTTCACGCCGCCTACGGGTTGCGCGGTAATCGGATGCACGCTGATGACGCGCACGCGATATGGCTTGCTGCCGCTTACCGCAAACGGCGCGGCGGCGCGAAGTTCGAACATCTCCGGGGTGATTGCCGACAACGCGAGGACGCCCACAAGCCGCTGTGCGCCGCCGGTGATTTCATAACGCAGCCGCCCCCACAGCAAATCTTCTTTGACCTCGCCGAAAGACAAATCAAAGGGCGCAAGGTGCAGCCCCGGCGCGATCACGGCATCGCCTTCCGCCACATCGCGCAAGCCATTGGCGGTATCGAGCAATTCCATTTTGATATGCGCGGCAACGCTGTTCGCGGTCGAGTTATCAATCGCCAGTTCGATGTGAATCGTAGCGCTTGATTCATTGAGGGTGGCAAGGGTCTTCGCTTGATTGATTCGCAACGCCGAGTCTGCCGAAGCCAGTTGAACCATAAGCAAAGCGGCGCACACGCCAAAGGTAAAGAGAATCCAGCAACGGCGCATAAATCACCTCAAAGGGGTTCGAGAATTTTGCTGCTGATTTTTGAACTTCGCCAAGGGAACGCTTGAAGCGTCGCGGTCTTGCCGTTTCATTTTTCGGCAGTGGTTCAAGAGGGCGAAAACGGCGAGCCGTTTGGTGAGCGATGCGGAAAACCGGCTCGGCAAAAAAGGAGGCAAGAAAGCCCTTTCTTTTCTGCCCAATCTTTGTTTAACTCTTACCAATTCTTTACGACACCATGCCAGAAAACATTGTCTGCTTGAGCGTGAAGGCAAGAAGCGCTGACAACCGCAGCCCGCTTGTGAGTTCACCTCAAATTGGCAAAGCCAATCTATCAAGCTCGCGACCACGCGATAAAAAAGGAGAAAGGACAAGTTATGAAATCACCATCAAGACACATTCATTGCGCCGTTGCGTTACTGGCAATCGGTATTTTACTCACCACCACAGTCCACGCCATCGGCGGTCAAGCAGCGACCGGAACCTATACGGCGAGCCTCGGCAATTCGGCAGGCATGGCCAGTGGCGGTGCTACCGGATCCGGCGGCGGCGCGGCACGCGGCAGAATGACCAGAGGCGGCGGTTCGGCTTCCACTGCGGCTTCCGGCGCGAATGTTTCCCTCAACATCAGCAGTTATTCAACGCAGGAAGAAATTAATAAACTGGTGCAGACGCAAAATGATGCCAGCGCTTTTTTGAATACCTTGAATGGCTACAATCACGGTAGCGTGACCATCAGCGGCAAGAGCTATCCGATCAATGCGGCGTATTCGCTGCAAGCCGGTTCCAATTACTATATCTATCTGGTATCGGCGAAACCGTTTTCCGGCGAAGCCACAGGGCGCGGCGGACGCGGTGGCAAAGCCAGCGGCGCGGCGGGCGGTTATATACGCTTGACGGTAAATTCCGGCGGCAGCGGGGACGGCGCGTTGTACACTTCAACGCAAGTGACCGTGCAGACCAACGGCGCTATCGAAGTTCGCGGCGGCGCTTCCACCGCTTCTCAACTCACCAACGTCGCGCACCAATAATAGGCGAGGGCGAAACTACCTATAGCGAGTTGCACAGGTGTGCGACCTGTTGAGAGGCGGTCTCCGACCGCCATGCCGGGCGCGCTGATCGCCTCTCAACCAGGTGTTATGGCCGTGGGCAAATGAAATTCGCTACAAGAGATTCGCGGTCAAAAAGCGGACTCTGATTGTCGAAATTCTGGCGGTCAGAGTCCGCTTCTCAACGAGATGCTATTTCTTGCCGCTTCCCCTACTTCTGCTTTCGCAGCAAGGCTCTGAGCAGCAGGCTTTTGAAGCGCACTTCATCATCGCTTGCGATTTCCAGTTGCGCCGCGTAAATCGGGATGTCGCCGTGCAAAAGTCCGGCGAGGCGCGTCGCATCTTTTTCCGTGGTGATGATGGCATCGGCTCCAAGCTCGGCGGTCAACTGCACGGCGCTGTCCATATCGGCCTGCGTGTAGGGATGGTGGTCTTGGAAAAAATGCTCCGCCGCAATGTTGATGCCGACGCCCAAGAGGTCTTCGGAAAAGGCTTGCGGATTGCCTATGCCGCACATCACGACGACATTCCAGCCGACAAACTCGCTCGCTGCGTACACTTCGTTGGTGGTCAATAAACGCAATGTGGTGATGGTCGAATAAAAATAGAGAATAGGAATTTGAGCGCCGCAAAACAGCTTGATAATAGCGACCGTCTGCGCCTGATCGAAGGGTTTATCGGCGCGTGTGATAATCACTACGTCGGCGCGTTTCAAGCCGTACAGCGGTTCGCGCAAACGCCCAAACGGCACCATCTCGAAAGCCCCGAAAGGGTCGGTCGCATCGAGCAGCAAGATATTCAAATCGCGTTCAAGCGCCAAGTGCTGATAGCCGTCATCCAGAATCATCACCTCGGTATGAAATTCCTGCTGCGCGAACAAACCGCTTTCATAACGATTGCGATCAATCACTATCGGCACGTCGGGCAAAGCGCGAGCCAGCATCAACGGCTCGTCGCCAAACTCCTGATAGCGCGCTTCTGGCGGATGCTTTCTCGCCTCGCCTGCCGCTTTTTTATCCGGCCAATTCAACACGCGGCGACCTTTCGAGGCGCGCCCGTAACCGCGCGTGAGAATCGCCGCCGCACGGTCTTCGCGTTTCAAGTAGCGCGCAATGTAGTTGACGATGGGCGTTTTGCCAGTGCCACCCAACGTCAGATTGCCGACGCTGATAACAAAAGCATCCAGCCGTTTGGCTTTCAAATAATCCGTTTCATAAGCGACGACGCGCAAACGCACCGCCAGCTCATAAAGTTTAGCTGGCAACCACAGCAAAGCGCGTTTCCATTTTTCGTTCTTCGCCATCATGGTTTGCGGTCCGCTTCATTCAAGACATCACGAATCGCCGCCAGCGCGCAGTCCGTAGCGCCGCGATTTTCAAGCAATAATTTCGCGGCGCGTTCGCCCATCGCCTGCGCCGCCTCGGTGTCGGACAACAGGCGAATCAAGGCGCGAGTCAATTCACCGGTAAGATTTTCCGCTGTCGTGTTGATCTGCACAACGGCCTCGGCGTGCGCGAAATCACCGATGATCTGGCGAAAATTTTCGGTGTGCGCGCCAACCACGATGGGTTTGGCAAAGGCCGCCGGTTCGATGATGTTATGGCCGCCAACGGCAACCAGACTGCCGCCTACGAAAACCACCGCCGCAAATTCATAGACCGCCGCAAGCTCGCCTATGCTGTCGAGCAAAATCACCTCGGCTGTTTGTGCAGCGACATTCGTCACCAACTTATCACGCGATTCCGGCGATGTTTTTTCATCACGCGATTCCGGCGATGTTTTTTCATCACGCGATTCCAGCGGCCCGGCGTGATGATTCACCTTGTCGCGCCGATGTTCAGAACGCCGTGCCAGCGTGAAGCGGTTATCGGCTATCAATTTTGCCACTTCGTTAAAGCGTTCGGGGCGACGCGGCGCAATCAACAAGCGCGTGTCTTCGAGGCCGTCCTGCTTATGAATTTCACGCAACGCTTGGAGCAGAATTTCTTCTTCACCGGAAGCGGTGCTGCCCGCTACAAGCAGATGTTTTGACGCCGACAAGTTGAACCTCGCATCTAACTCTGCGCCGTTTGCGTCGCGCTTTGCCGGTTGCCCCGTGAGTTCTGCACTTGCGGCAGCGGACGCCGGACGCCGGACGCCAGACGCCAGACTGGGTATCGAGACATCGTATTTCAGATTGCCGCACACTTGCAGGCGTGACGCTGGTGCGCCGAGCGCCTGCGCCCGTTCGGCATCGTCCGGCGATTGCATGACCAAAAGCGTTACGTCATTCAAGACGCGCCGGATAAAGTTGCGAACTTGCGAGTAACGGGCAAATGAACGCGGCGAAATTCTGCCGTTGACGACGAGGGTTTTAATGCGGCGCTTGCGGCATTCGCGCAAAAAGTTCGGCCACAACTCGGTCTCTAAAATAATGACTGCCGCCGGTTGAATTTTATCGAGAGCGCGGCGCACTGAAAAATTCCAATCGAAGGGAAAATAAAAAACCGCGTCGAGAGGTTGCGGACAAGCGGCACGCGCCAAACTTTGCCCGGTCATCGTCGTCGTCGAAACCACCAGACGATACTGGGCAAACTGGTTTTTGAGTTGCGCGAGCAAAGGGCGCGCCGCATTGAACTCGCCAACCGAAACCGTATGCACCCACAAGGTCGGTTTGGATGAATCCAGGATGGCGTCAGGCAAATGACCGAGGCGCTCTTTGAACGAGCCGAAATACTTGCCGTGTTTGCAGCCTTGAAAGAGAAAATAGGGCAGCAGCAGCGCGAACAAAATAGCAAGAGCGAAGCTGTAAAGGAAGTACATGGCTCGATGAGTGCGGCGGTTGATGAAAGACGCGAAACCGGCTACCAGAGCCAGTTTCGCGTCTTCGAGAAAATTGCGCGGCTGATTTTTTGGCCAATCAGCGGCGGAGAAAAAGCGGCGGGGTTGGTGGCTCTGGAACCCGCCTCTACACCTTGCCGATTATTTGGCGCGTTCGAGATAGACGCCCTTGGTTGGGTCAACGCGAATGCGGTCGCCTTCTTTGATGAAGGGCGGAACCTGCACGGTGACGCCGGTGTTGAGTTTCGCCGGTTTGGGACTGTTGGAAGCGGTAGCGCCTTTCAATTCCGGCGAGGTTTCGACGACCGTCAATTCCACAGAGGCGGGAAGTTCAACGCCCATCGGCGCGCCTTCAAAAAACTCGACTTTGATTTTTGCGCCTTCGACCAAATAACTCATCGCGTCGCCCAAAGTTTCCCGGTCGAGAGCGGTCTGTTCGTAAGTCTCGGTGTTCATGAAGTGGAACTGATCGCCATCGGAGTAGAGATATTCCATCTCGACTTCTTCGAGGATGGCGCGTTCGATGTTTTCCGTAGAGCTGAAGCGAACTTCGGTTGACGAGCCGGTTTTAATGTTGCGGAGTTTGGCCTGCACAAAAGCGCGCAGATTGCCCGGCGTGCGATGTTGAAAATCCAGCACGCGGTGCGGCGTGTTGTTGTACATGATTAACATCCCGCGTCGTATATCATTTGCATTCATAAAAAATTGATTCCCTTCGTAAAAGTGTCTATCCGTAGGTTAAGGTTTCAGCCCCTCGGCCAACTTGGTAAAATACCGCATAGCAATTGACCGGCGCAAGGCTATTGGCTACCAGGCCAAGTCTGCTGAAAAAGTTGTGGGCGCAGAATGAAGCGTTAGGTTGACAACAACGCAGCGATTGGCGCGGCGCGGATTCCAAATTGATGCACCTGCAATCACCTCATCACGAGGTATTTTTTCAGCTTTCTAACGAGCGGGTTGCGGCGTGACGGGTGGAAAGCGCTGGTACAAATCCCGGTAACGCGGAGCACCGCGCAGTTGGTCAAAGCGCGGGTCGTTACGCACCAGGGCAATGCGAATCTGGCGAGCTTGCAGTCCTTGTTCCAATGCCGCAAACGCCTGATTGGTTTCGCCCAACCCGGCGTAGGCGATGGCGAATTGATACGGCGACACATAATGTCTGGCTGATAACGCCTGCAACTCCAGCAAGGCTTGCCGCGCCGGCTTCATCTGCTGTGCCGCCGCATACGCATGAGAGAGCGCCGCCAAGGCTTGCGCCTGATTGTCGGTCAACGCCAAGGCCTGTTGAAATTCGGCTATCGCGGCTTCAAACATTAGCTTCTGCTCATAGACCTGACCCAATACCCAATGAGCGCGAAAGAAGGTCGCATCCATTGCTATGGTCTTCTGCAACTGTTCGATGGCCTGTTCATAAAGACCGGCGCGATAGAGAATCAATCCCCAGTTACAATTGATAATCAACGATGACGGATCCAGTTCCAGCGCCGTGCGGAATTGCTCTTTGGCCTCTTCCGTGCGCCCGACCACCATCAGGTAATTCGCATAATAGTTGCGCGCCGCCGAATCGTCGGGGTTCAACTCCAAAGCGCGTTTGAATTCGCGTTCGGCTCCGAAGCGCGTCGGATGCAAGAGCATCACCAGCGCCATCGCAACGTGCGCTTCCGGCACCGTGTCGTCGAGTTCCAGCGCCCGCGTCGCCGCTGCTTCGGCTTTTGGAAAGCCCTCGCTCAAGGGCATGGACTCGACGCCTTCCGGGGTGGACAACACCAGAAAAGCTTCAGCAAGCTCGGCATAAGCGAGCGCATAGTTTGGGTCTTTATCTATCGCTTGTTGAAAATAGTCCAGAGCGGTTTTCAAACCTTCTTCGGTGCGTCGCGTAAAAAAGTAGCGGCCTTTGAGGAGCAATTGATAAGCCTCAGCATTTTCGGTTTGATGTCTGACCACTAGCGGTTTTTCGTCGCCCGTCAACACCAACGCCAACGCTCGTGTCACCTGCTCGGAAATCGAATCCTGAACTTTGAAGAGATCGCGTAAAGACTCGTCGAAGGTGTTCGCCCACAACGTCGTGCCGTCGGCAACGCGCACCAGTTGCAAGGTAAGGCGCAGATGTTCGCCCGATTTTTGCACGCCGCCCATCAACAACGCATCCACCTGTAATTGCTGACCGATGAGCCGAGGGTTCTGCTCCGGCTGCTCATATTTCAAGGTCGCGCTTGAAGGCCGCACGGCGATTTGTCGCAAACTGCTCAAGCGTGTGATAAGCGCATCGGCCAGACTCGGCCCCAGATATTCATCTTTGGCTTCGGCGCTTAACGGCTTGAACGGCAACACGGCGATTGAACGCAGAGCCGGCGGCGGCGTGGTGGACTTGGCGCGCACCATCAGCCAGAGACTCACTCCGACAGCGAGGATGAACAAGGCCGCAACCGCGACGAGAAGTTTGCGGCGCGTGGCGAGGCGCTTGACGGGGACGGTGACGACAGCGACTTGGGTAGCGTGGTCGGGCTGTGGCTCGCTGGTCTCTTCCTGTTCTTCAATCCTGATTTTGGCGACGGTGTGTTTGATGCCGTGCAGTTCGGTGTCTTCGGCGGCCAGGCGCGTGAGGTCTGCGGCAAAGCGATAGCCGCGTTTGGGCAAGGTCTCTATGTACTTTTGTCCCTCCGTGCTTTCGCCCAGAACTTTTCTCAGCGTTGAAATATAGACCTTCAGGTTGTTCTCTTCGACAAAGGTATCCGGCCAGACCTCGTTCATGAGTTGTTCTTTATCCACCACGCGCCCGTGATTTTGCACCAGCACCAGCAACAGGTCGAAGACCTTGGGCGGCAATGGCACATCTACGCCGCGCCTTTGCAGCAGACGCTCGTTAGCCTTCAGGTGAAAATCACCAAACACAAATAAATCATCAGGCGGCTTGCTCATAACCCCTTTACCAAGGCGTAAACTTGATCCGTTGCTGGTGTGCGTATAACCTGCTTTACCGCTTCTTAACCTTTTCTTTACCGGTTCTAAAGTACAAAAGAGCGGTGCATCGGGTAGTATCGCACAAGGTTGATTTCCGAATCAGAAGTCAATCAGAACAAGCGGAAATGTAACACTCGGTTTCAGCTTGCAGCAACTCGAAAGCTGAATCATTAGGCAGTACCGGTAAAAAAATGAAATCACGCAAGATCACCGAGATTACCATTGAAATTCATGAAGAGTGGATAATCCGACGAGCGCAGCATCAAGCGCAAGGGCGTTGTGCCGATTGCAACGATCAGTTGACGATGATTACCATTGATGAAGCCGCCGCGCTTGCCCAGGTCAGCGCCCGTGCCGTTTATCGCTGGGTCGAAAGCAGTCAGATTCACTTTGTCGAAACCGAAGACGGTCAACTGCTGGTCTGCATCAATTCGTTGCCGTCGTAACGTCGTCCGCCTCGCGTGTGATTTCACGAACGCCGGAACCAACGGCCAGCCAGGCGGCTTTGGCCTCGAACCTAAATTTCGTGCGGCGACCCGAAAAGGGACCGATTAGGTTGTAAGAAAATGTTTTCCAGTTGAACTCAATCGCGTATGCCGAAAACTTTTTTCTTACCATTCACAAAAGGTCTTACGGTCGCCCTGCAACCAAAACTTTTTTTCCACAGCAAAAGGAGATTCATCATGACGAAAACCAAACACCCCAACATTCTGTTGATTACCGTTGACGAGATGCGCGCCCCGAACAATGCTCCGCACGGCGGCGATGGCGTCATTCAGGAGATTGCCAAAATCGTCGGCTTTGCGCCCGATGAAGAACTCGCAGGCAATGCCTTCGTCAAATATTTTCCCGGCTTGATGGCGCTGCGCCGCAACGCCGTGGCGCTGCACCATCACACCATAGCTTCGGCGGCCTGTGTGCCGAGCCGCGCTTCAATCTACACTGGACAGTACGCCAGTCGCACCGGCGTCACACAAACCGACGGCATCTTTAAAGACCCGAACGATTCGCTCTATCCTTGGCTTGCGCCCAACGGCACGCCGACCTTGGGCGACTGGTTCCGCGCCGCCGGTTACTCGACGCACTACTTCGGCAAATGGCACATCTCCAATCCTACGGTGGGCAGTTTGCAGCCTTGGGGTTTTGGTGAATGGGAATTGTCTTTGCCCGAAGGCCAAGGCAACGGGCCGGGCAATCTGGGCATTTACCGCGACATCAGTTTTACCGATCTGGTCACGACGTTTCTGGATCGCAAAGCGCTAGGCAGTCAATACGAAGTGATGCGTAGCGGTTCGAATCTTGCCTATCCGAACAATCCGGTAGCGCGCAAACATTTTGTTGACGAAGAGCCGCCGCCGTGGTTGGCGGTTGCCTCGTTCGTCAATCCGCATGACATCACCGGCTGGCCGCGCCCTTGGCGTGGTGGCCCTTACGGTACGCAGCCCAAATCGCTTGCCGAAGAATTGACGCCGCCGACCGTGCCGGAGCCAGGAGCGCGCAGCAATCCGCCCAAAGGCGGCACCAAACAGGTCGAGTTGAATCCCGATGGGCTGCCTTCGCATCTGTTCAATTTCACCGACGACCTCAAAGCCGAATTGGATGTTTTGTTCAACACCAAACCACGCGCTCAGTACGAATCGGCTTACAAAGTTGGCCTCGGCTTCAAATCGCAATGGCCAGACATGGCTCCGTTTGGCTACAACATACGCGACACCTGTCCGCTGCCGTTTCAACTGCTGCCGGAAACCGCTTCCGCCGATGCGCGGCAATGGTTCGAGGTCTATGGCAGCTACTATGTCTATTTTTATTATCTGGTTGATCTGCAACTGCGGCGATTGATGGACTGCCTCGACAGCAGCGGTCTGCGAGACAACACGATAATCGTTTTTCTTTCCGATCACGGCGAACACGGCGGCGCGCACGGCGGCATGATTGAAAAGTGGTTCAGCGCTTATCAAGAAGTTATCCATGTGCCTTGCGTCGTCGCTTCGCCTTTAATCAATGAAGATGAAACCCTGCGCCACGTCACAGAGTTGACCAGCCACATAGACATCGCGCCAACGCTGCTTGGGCTGGCGGGCTACGACGCCGAGGCGCGCAAGCAGATCGCCAATACTATGCTGGGCAAAAAAGTTTTTGATTTGCCGGGAGCGGATTTGAGCGCCCTGCTCAAAGACCCGACCGCCAGTTTGCCGGTCATCGAACCCGATGGCGAGTCGCGCCGAGCCGTGCTGTTTGTCACCGACGACGACATCACCTCGCCGCTTTCCAATGATTACGGCGACGACAGCTATCGCTATTTCTGCGACAACATCGAAGCCTTGCGCGAATTAATCAACACCGACGCCGACCAGTTGCCGCCTGGTGTGCAGCGCGAATTTCTGCCCAAAGCCTTAGCGCCCGGCAGCGTCGCGCAGCCCAACCATGTGCAATGCGTGCGGACAACAGAGTGGCGACTGGCGCGGTACTGGGACCCGTCTGGACAGGAAAGCGACCAGTGGGAGATGTACGACATGGAGACGGACATACGCGAACGCATCAATCTGGTGAGCTGGCAAAACGGGCAACCGGTTTTGAACGACAAAGGCAAAGCGCATCCGAAGGCGGCGGCGGCCTTGCCTGCGCTGTTGCGCCTGCTCAATCAAAAGCTCCAAGCGGCGGGCTATCCCGAACCCTTCTTGCACACTGTCAATTGGTCGCGTTGAGGTAGAGGCCGTCTTGATTGGGGCGATTGAAAATGAACGGGCAGAGGGAAAATCAAGACGGTCATGGCTCGCGTCGCTGAGTGGTTGCCAAGTGAATTTACGGAAGCGCATCGTGAAGCATTCGTGGTTTGAATTCCCAGCGGATGCGGCGGATGGAGCCGATAAAGACGGCTGATCGGCGCTGATCGGCTGCATCCGTCTGAGTCGCTGGGAATACGATTTGGTTGGGCGAACTTTGGTCATTCGTCAATCAAGCGAGCCAAAGTTGTCTCATTTACCGTCGAATTGTTGACACGCGGTTTACAATGAAAGTGTGAATGTTACCCCTAATTCTTTAATCCGGTAGCCCTCGATTAAACTTCCCCTTGATACAGATTTTGCAGAGAAAAGCCCCTTCGGGTGCGGCGCTTTTATCAACCCATAAACGGCGCAGCAGCAGCCCCGAAAGAAGTAAGAGGTTTACCAATCATGTTTTCCAGAGGGAATGAAATCGTATCGCTTCATGAAATCACCAACCATTATCCGAATGAATGGGTCGCTATTGAAATCGAACAGACTGACGAAGACGGCTTTGCCACTGCCGGTGAACTCATCACCCATAGTTGCGACGAACGCTTCGTGTGGTCGGCAATCAAGTTGAAAGAATCGTTCGAGCAGGTCTATGTGTTTTACACCGGCTCGAAACGCTTACTGCAAAACGCCGCCTGATGAATGGACGTGGTACGTTCACGAATAGCGCGTCACGATAGTTGTGAATAGATCAAGGCTGATATTGCGGCCTGAAACCACTACGCCAAGGCGCTGACCCTTAAAGCGCGAATCCTGCAAGGCGGCCAGCGCCACCGCCGCCGAACCTTCAACGATGATGTGTTCTTCGCGGGCAAAGCGCGCCAGCGCTTCGGCAATCTCCGCTTCACTCACCAGAATAATTTCATCAACTAACTCCTGAATAATTGGAAACGTGATCGAGCCTGCTTCGATGTTGCCCGCCAGCCCGTCGGCAAGGGTGTCGTCGTCTTCGATTTCGATAATCCGCCCGGCCTGCAAAGCTTCGCGCATGGTTGGCGTCGCCACCGGTTCCGCGCCATATATTTTGATGTTGGGATTGAGCGCTTTGGCGGCAATCGCAATACCGGCAAGCAAGCCGCCGCCGCCAATGGGCGCGATGATGGCATCAAGGTGCGGCGCGTCTGCCAATATCTCCAGCGCAATCGTTCCTTGACCGGCAATCACTTCGGCATCGTTGTAAGGCGATACAAAAGTCTTGCCGGTCTGCTGTTCCAACTCGCGCGCCAGCCGCTCGGCTTCGTCATAATTTGCGCCGCGTTCAAGGAGCGTGACGGGATAACGCTGTATGGCTTCGACTTTGGCGCGTGAAGCCGTTTGCGGGACCACGATGGTGGCATCGAGCTTGAGCGCGGCGGCGCAATGCGCTACGGCTAGGCCGTGATTGCCCGCCGAAACCGTCAACACGCCGCGTGCTTTTTCTTCCTCGTTCAACGCCGAGAGCTTCGCCGTTGCGCCGCGTAGTTTGAATGAACCGGTGGTTTGAAAACATTCGAGCTTGAGAAAAACTTCGAGTGAACATTCATTCGACAGACGACGCGAATACGCCAGCGGCGTGCGATGAATGGTGCGTTGTATGCGCGCTTGAGCGGCTTCAATAGCGGCTAGGGTGAGGCGCTTCATCATCTTTGAGCCTTTTTTTATCGGTGTTTTTTCGTCAAGCGTTTATGGATAAATATCAAGGTCGCGGCCTGACACAACGCGGCCTTGATAATATTGCGCGACCTCTTTGAGCAAATCCGCTTCGCTGGTTCCCCAGAACAATTGATGATACAGCACCAGCAATTTCGGTTGTGCTTGGGTCGCTATCTCTGCGAGTTGCCGCGACGAGGTGTGATATTTCGAATGATAATTTTGCCATTCCGGCGGACGTTTGGCGAAGCCCACCGTCGAATAGACTTCGTGAATCAACACATCGCAGCCGCGACAATTTTCGATAACGCTGGCGCTCGGCACGCAATCGCCGGAGATGACGATAATTTTATCGGGCGTTTCAAAGCGATAGCCGTAGGCTTCGCGCCACTTGCCGTGCTGCACCGCAAAGGCTTTGACGGTGACGTTTTCATCTTGATAAATCACCCCCGGTTTGATCTCGTGCGCGAGGACTTTGTAACCAGTGTGATTGGACGGTTCGCCGCCCTGCAAACGAATATGGATGTCTTCGCGGTAAGCTTTGAGCAAATTTGCGGTCATGGCTTTGATGCCCTTGGGGCCATAAACCTGTAGCGGCGCTTGGCGTTCCAGCGTCCACGGCGTCAAGATCAAATCGGCGTAACCGGTGGTGTGATCGGAATGCAGATGAGTGACGAAAGCGATTTTGAGTTTATCAACTTTCAATCCGGCGACGCCTTTTTGAAAAGCGGCGGCAGCGCGGCGCACGACGCCGGGGCCGCAATCAATCAGGTAAGGCGTGTCGTTGACCACAACGGCAACCGCAGGGCCAGAGCGTTCAGGGTCGGCATTTGGCGTCCCTGTGCCAAGCAAAACGACCTGCGTTTTTTTCTCAACAGCAGTTTGCTTTGCCGTTTGCTTTGCGCCCTCGCCGTTCGAGGAAGCGTTGTCGGCAACCGGAATCAACAGCGCGATCAGCAAAAAACCCAATAAAAACGGCCTCATTTGCATCTCCGATGAAAAAGTTTAGCGTTCTACCTTCTAGTGGTTGTTCTCGCATTTTATACCAACCGTCGCAACCAACTTCTGAAAACGCCAGGCTGAACATTTTTTATCTTTCCATCACCGCAGCAAAAAAACCATCCGTGCCGTGGCGATGCGGAAAGGTGCGGAGGAAACCTGCGGCGGTGAGGCAAGCGGTCGGCGCGTCTGGTTGCACTAGATGAAACTGCGGGTTCGCTTCCAGGAAGCGTTGCACCACCGCTTCATTCTCTTCGGGTTCCAGCGAACAGGTTGAATAGACAAGCCTGCCGTTGGTCGCCAGCAATCGCGCCGCGCCTGCAAGCAAGGTGTATTGAATTTCGGCCAGACGGTGTTTATCGTCTGGCGCAAGCCGCCATTTGATTTCGGGATTGCGGCGCAGCGTGCCGGTTCCGGTGCAGGGCGCGTCTATCAATATGCGATCAAACTTCGCATTGTCTGCGAACGGTAAATCTTTCGTCGCATCTACGGCAACGGCTGCCACATTGATTGCGCCCAGGCGTCGGCAAGTGTTCATCAAGGCGCTCAAGCGGTGCGGGTGAAGATCGCTGGCGACAATCGGCGCAAGGTTTTCGGTGAGCGCGGCAAGCTGCGAAGTCTTCGAGCCTGGGGCGGCGCACAAATCCAATATGCGTTGCGAAGGTCGGGCGTCGAGAAGTTGCGCGACCAGTTGCGAAGCTTCGTCCTGCGGATAAAGCAAACCGTCTTCGATCAATGGCACAAGCGCTGCAGGATGACCGCTGGCGATGACCAACGCCTCAGCGGCAATTTTTGAAGGCCGCGTTTGCACTCCCGCCGCGTCAATCTTCGCCAGCGTTTCACCGCTGTCGGCTTTCAGCGTGTTGATACGAAAAGCGCTTTCTGGCGTTTGATTATTGGCTACAGCTATCGCCTCGGTTTCTGCTTTGCCGAAATTTATCGCCCACGATTCCAGCAGCCAACGCGGATGCGAAAGCCTGACCGCAAGGCGCTCATCTGGGTCTTCAATAGCGTTGCCGATTTCTTCATCAAGGTTTCTGGCGGCATTGCGTAGCGCCGCGTTGACCATTCCGGCGGCGCTGGTTTTGCGCGCCAGTTTCACCAGATTCACCGCTTCGTTGACCGCCGCCGAGGGCGGTATGCGCGACAGAAAACGCATTTGATAAAGCGCCATGCGAAGCGCCAACACCACTGCCAAATCGAGTTTTTGCATTCGCCGCCGCGTGTATTTTTCAATCAGAAAATCAAGCGTCAGTTGATGGCGCAAAACTCCCAAGGTGATTTCATGCGCCAGCGCACGGTCTTCGCGTGAAAGGTTCGTTGGTTGCGCCAGCAACACCGCAGCATACGCGCCTTCGGCTTCGACGCGCCGCAAAATATCAAAGGCAACGCGCCGCGCCGGGCTGATGCCGCTTTTATTTTTCTGGTTCGCGGGAGACTGATTGGCTACAGGTTTCATAAAGACTTCGATTATACCGCAGAGCAAGGAAGTTTTGCGGCAGACCAAAGTTTAGTGCAAGTTTTTTCATGAAAGGCTTGAGCGAGGAGAGAGATTTATCAAGCGCTCGTCAAGTTTTGCGCCGAGAAAAAAATCAGGCGCAAGGGCTGAACTCTGGACACTTTTTGAAAAGGTGTTGAAAAGCGCCGAAGGTGCGAAATGCAACCGCCCAGCGCATCGCGCTGGGCTATCGAATGGCGCTCTTTCAGAGCTACCTCAATCTGACAAATAAAATGTGTTCAGGCCTCAGGCGGAAGGGATGAAGTCTTCGTCGCCTTGGCGACGGCGTTCGGCTTTCAGGAAATCGTAATAGGCGCAGCGCACGTTGTCGGGATATTCGCGGCACACTTCGGGGCGCGCTTCATAAATCGTGCAGCGGCGTGCGGTCTGATCGAAAAACTGGCAGATGGATTTGAAGACGCGATCTTTGCGGTGACGCAACACGCGGTCGCCCCAGGCGATTTTGGTGAACTTCTTTTCGGCGTCTTTGTAAGACAACTTGAAATGTTTGGCCAATCGCAGCAAATCTTTTTTGGTCACTTCAATGCGGTCATAGCTGCAACAGTAGCCAGGGCATTTGGCGCAATTGAACAAGACTTTCAGCGTTCGCCCGTTGGTCTTCGCGTTTGATGTTTCCATGAATCTTTCCCTGCATGAAATTGATGTCGGCAACGACTGTGCATTCTATACTGCGGCCTTGCCGTTGAACAAACTTTCCGCCGCAAGATTAATAAAAAAGAAGCCATCAAAGGCAATGGCTTCTTTTTTGAGTTCGTAGCAAGGAAAAAAGGCAATCGAGTCAGCCGCGTCGTTTTACTCTTCCTCCCAATCGTCTTCCTCCTCTTGCACGGCTACATCGAGTTCAATCGGGTCAAGACCGACGACTTCCAGGTGCGCGCCGCAATCATCGCATTCGACCGTATCGCCCTTGTCGCTGTCTTCGTCCACCTGGACATCGGCATCACACTCTGGGCAAGTTCCTCTTGGCATCGTTCATCTCCTCCGTAAAAGCTGCGGTTCCCGCCACAGGTAGCGGAAACGTGACGAGGAATATGTAAACCGAAATCGCAGGCATTTTCAAGCATTTTCACAAGCTTTTATTTTTGCGCCAGCTTTTGGCGCGTCAAGGCCAGTTGTTTGCCAGCGATTTCGGCCTCCGGGCTTTTCGGAAAGTGGCGCAGGAGTTGGCGATAGGCGCGCCCGTCGTAAACATATTCGCCGCTTTTTTCCACATAATCGAAATGCGCTCCCAAGCGGTTGAAGCGGTCAAGACTGGCGTCGCTCAAATAATAATCGCGAGCGCTGGCCGCAGCGCTGTCGGCAGATAAATTTTTCAGATGCTTCTGCGCCGCGTTGTTGAGCCACAGGGCGAGGCGGTCGGCGTCCTGAGCAAAACTCAGCAGCGCTTTGGGCAGCAATTTCGAGTAAGCAAATTTTTCGATGAACAAACGGCACAGCGCCATGCGGTCGGCGAAGTTGATAACGCCTTCTTTTTCCAGGCGCGTCTCTTCGATCAGTTTCATCAAGCGCGCATCATCACCGAGGCGACCAGGAATGACGAGGGCGGCTTGATGAATCCATCCGCGTGTGCGGCGCGTGACGGCGACGCGATAAAATTTCGGCGACGCGGATTTGGCGCGGCTGGCGGCGAAAATCACAACCCGTCGCGGTGGACGCAAGCGCTGCACCACGGTCGCTTTCAAATCGGCCTCTGTTCTGAGCGCCGAGAGGCGGTCGTCCACAACGAAGGCAATCTGTGAAAAAGCGGGCGCGGCAACCCCAAAAACCAGCAGCAAAAATAGCCCTGCAATTCTGATAAAGTTGGGCATGGTTCACCTCCAAAAAAATGTTCTCTTTGTTGGGAGACGGAAAAAAATTGCCCGGCAATACAAAAACTTTGGCGTGCGACAAAAAAATTCCCACCGCGAAGCCGAAAGCTTTGGTTGTCAGTTAGGCCGCATTCAAGGAAAATAGAGGCCGAGGAAACGCTATGCCGGCAAAACTCCTGGTAACCAATATGGCCTCTGGGCGCGAATTCCATTTCGACTTGGTGCGCCCCGAAACCCACATCGGACGTGCCGTTGAAAACAACGACCTGATTTTGAACGATGAAAAAATTTCGCGCTGGCACGCGCTGTTGCGGCGCGTCGGCAATACCCATCTGCTCATAGACCTCAACAGCGCCAACGGCACTTTTGTCAACGGCAAGCAAATCAAAGAACATCTGCTCGCAGATAAAGACACGATTTCCGTAGGCAGCTACAGCCTGTTCTATTATCAGGAAACGATCTCTTCCATACAGGTTCAAGACATCAAACTCGGCCACACCATCGTCATGCGTACACCGTCCGAATATATGTCGAGTTTGTCGGGGCCGCTGGTTGCCGACCTGTCGGCGCTCAACACCAAAGATGAACTGTTGAGCGAATTGACCACGCTCAAGAAAAAGGCTGAAACGCTGGTCAATATTTTCGAGTTGAACAAATTGCTCAGTTCGGTTTTTTCCTTGGAAAATATTTTCGAGAAATTGAGCGAGATGATTTTTCGTTTGACGCCTGCCGACCGCTTCATCGTTTTGCTGAAACACTCGTTCAGCGACGAATTGCAGCCCTTCATGTCGAAATTTCGTGAGGAAGAAGACCAGCAAAGCGGTGCCAACATTTCGATCAGCAAGACGGTGCTGGATACGGTGTTAAAAGATCGCGTCTCGCTGCTGTCGTCGGATGCCCAAGCCGATTCGCGGTTGGCGATGGCGCACTCCATCATCCTGGACAGAATTCATTCGATTATCTGCGCCCCGTTGTTGAGTCAAGACGCCGTGCTGGGCGTGATTTATCTGGATTGTCACAATCAACTGCAACTGCTGGAAGCCGCCGACATGGAATTATTGAACGCTTTGGCGGCAACGGTTTCGATGGCGATTGATAATGCGACCACTCATAAGCAACTGGTCAAAGAAGCGCTGGCGCGTGAGACCTATGGGCGCTTCATGCCGGAACACGTCGTCAATGAGATTCTCGCCAATCCCGGTGCCTTCAGCCTCGGCGGCACCAATCAGGAAGTAACGGTGTTGTTTTCCGACATTCGCGGCTTCACTTCGATAGCGGAAACCATGCCACCGGAAACCTTGATTCAACTGCTGAATAAATATTTTTCCTCGGTCACACCGTTGATCTTCAAACATCACGGCTTGCTCGACAAGTATATGGGCGACGGCATGATGGCGTTGTTCGGAGTGCCGCAACCGCAGGACGACGCGGCCTTGAATGCGGTGACCGCCGCCGTGGAGATGATTCGCCAGGTGCAGCGGTTGAACAACGATTTGAAGAACGACGGCTTGCCGGAAATCTCCATTGGCATTGGCATCAACACCGGCAAAGCTACCGTCGGTTACATCGGTTCGGAACAGCGCACCGATTATTCGGCAGTTGGCGACGCCGTAAACTTGGCGGCGCGTCTGGAAAAACAGGCGCAAGCGTCGCAAATCGTCATCAGCGAAACGACCTTGAAAAATATGGGCAGCGTCTATCCGGTGCGCTTTCTCGATGAGCGCGAAATTAAAGGCAAGAAAGACCCCGTGCGTTTGTATGAAGTCATCTGGCAGAATTTGGGTTTAACTTCGCCGCTGACCAAATAAGGCAAAAGTAAAAAGGCAAAAGCATCAAGCGCGACGAGCAGACGACAACACACTTTTAGCTCGACTTTGTACATTTTTCAGAAGCGAAGCGGCTTTGCTAATTCCCTCGATTACCATCGGGGGATAGTTAAAGCTCAACCTACGAAACGCTGCCAACGATAAACCAATCCCCTCGATTACCATCGGGGGTGGTTAAAGCCCAACCTACGAAACACCGCGCAACCTCTACCAATCCCCCCAACGGCAGTTGGGGGATGGTTAAAGTTCAACCTACGAAAACGCCGCCTACGATAAACCAATCCCCCCGATGGAAATCGGGGGATGGTTAAAGTCCAACCTTGCCCGATGCTCTGTAGGTTGGACTTTAACCATCCCCCAACTGCCGTTGGGGGGATT
>JACQDB010000107.1 GCA_016201275.1 Acidobacteriota bacterium | reverse complement strand
GTTAGCCCGTGGACGATTGATATTCGTATGGTTAGCCCGCCAAGCGGGTGATAGCCAATTATCTATCACCCGCTTGGCGGGTTAAGAGGCAATTACGATTCGCACCCCCAGCGCTGACGCACGGGGTTTTAGGCGGTCACTCGCTTGGCGGGTTCTTAGGATGGTGGATCAAATCAAGTGCAAGTTCAGAGGTACGCCTAAAGGCGTGAAGCGTCTGTGTCAACTCACGCCTAAAGGCGTACCTCTGAACCTCAAAAACGGCGTCTTATTTCATCCACCATCCTTACCGACCACCACAACTTTAGGACACTACCAAAACTTGAACTTACCTCTTGACCTTATACCCACGTACAGAGTGTATAGTTTTTGACGGAGAGACGAAGATGCGAATCGGTAAAGTGGCGGCTCAAGCAAATGTCAATATTCAAACCGTGCGTTTATATGAACGCATGGGATTGCTGGAAAGACCTAGGCGTTTAGCCTCCGGGTACAGAGACTATGCCGCCGACACGGTTTGGTTGATTCGCTTCATCAAGCGTTCGCAGAAACTCGGCTTCACCTTGAGTGAAATCAAAACCTTCATCCAATTGCGTGGGCAAGCCGATTACTGCGCCAGCGATATTTACGCCATTGCTCAAGCCAAGATGGCCGAGCTAGACGAAAAGATTCGCCATCTGCAAGAGATGCGAAACGCCATCGAATACAACCTCAACGCCTGTACCTGCCACAATCCTTACCCGCTGTGTATGCTGGTGGAACAACGCGAATCCGACGTGGTGGTTACGGAATGAGGCGTAGGCAATTTTCGACTCTCCATCAAATCAAAGTCAAAGCGAGGTCAAGATGAAAGTAATGAATATAGTTTTCCCCATCGTATTGATTGCCTTATCAGGCATAGCCGGTTCCGAGTCTGTTGCGGCAACTACGCATGGCGCAACGCAGCAGCGCAAAGAAATCCAGAGCCGTCAAAAAGAGAGTGCGCCGGTTGCCTGTACAATCAATGCGTTGACGGCAAAGCAACGCCAGCGTCACGCCGAATTAAGAAAGCAGATGCACCAAGCTATCAAGGAAGTCAAAGAATTGCCCGACGGGTATGCCTTGCGTTTTGCCGCCGACGCAAAGATCGTTTTAAGCTTGGCGGAATTCATCTCCTTTGAGCGGCTTTGCTGTCCGTTCTTTAACTTTCAACTTGAGATTGCAAGCGACGAGCAACCGATTTGGTTGCGTTTGACCGGCGACCCAGAAGCCAAAGAGATTTTAAAAGCGGAATTCGCCAACCAGTAAAAATTTTGCCGCAGAGTTTTTATCAAATCACAAAATAAAATGAGCGGGGTTGAAAGCTGAAAGATCGCTGAAGAGAAAAGAAGAGAGCGCCAATTTGCTCGCTCTCTTCTTCACGTCAGCGCTTCAGCGGCAAATGTCTAAGCCTCTGAATTGCCTGAACGTATAGCCGCCTATGCGCCTGCACGGGTCGCCGGTTCCGGCGGCTTAATCTTGCCGGTGCGCTTCCAGAAACCACAGCGATTTATCGAGGCCGCGAGACACCCCGGTGAATAAATCCGCTGTGTCGGCGTCGCCGAATTCATTTGCCGTATCAATCGCGGCGCGGCTGGAGGCAGCAAGCTTGGCGTAGCGGTCGGCCAGCGCACCCACGCAAGCCATGCCGCCAACGACATCGGCAGGAAACTCCGGCAACCGCGAAGCCGCCGCTGCCATACGCGCTGTTCCCATTGCCGTGCCGCCCAAGGCGGTGGCGCGCTCGGCAATCGTGTCCACATAATCCAAGGCTTCCGTGGCCAGCTTGTCGAACAATTCATGCAGTTGAAAAAATTGCTCGCCTTTCACATTCCAATGCGCCTGCTTGGTTTGACTGTAAAGGTCAAAGGTATCGGCCAGTTGACGGTTCAGCAGCGCAATGATTTGTTCGCGCTTTTCAACCTCAAGATCGTTTTTTGTGTTGTACATTTTAGTCATAAAAATTCTCCTTTATAGAAGGCAAAGTTATTAAAAGTTCTGCGCCTGACTCCGCTCGCCAATGCGATCAGCCGCGACTCGACGAGCGCCTCTTTCGCCGTACTTTTACTGGCGGCAATCGCGGCATCTGCCCAATAGTTCCAGCCGATAATCCGTAACCGTAAAGCCGCGCGCCGGTTTGATTTTCCGCAGACCTGCGGAATGCTCCGTCGGCTCGATGTCCCACATCCTGCCGCATTCGACGCAGCGCGCATGATGATGGTGGTCGGTGCGTATGTCATAGCGCGCCGAGCCATCGCCGTAATTCAATTTGGACGCCACCCCTGCTGCAATCAAGGCTTCAAGATTTTTATAAACCGTCGCCAGACTGACTTTCGGCAATTGGTTTTTCACCGCCAGATAAACCTCTTCGGCGGTCGGGTGATGATCCACGTTGCGTAAAAAATCGAAAACGGCGGCGCGTTGCTGCGTGAAATGAAAACCGCTGGAACTCAAATTCGCCTTGAGTTGCTGTTTGGCTCGTGCGCCTTCGCCTCGGGTTGCTGGCTTCTTTTCCGGCATTGCTGGCGGCTCTCCTTGACCGCAAAATCATTGTAGCCCAAGGTTGTTTCAAAAATCAATAACAATTATTGTTTTTATTTTTTGTAACAGCGAAAGTAAGCGAGCTTTGGCGTCGCCCGTGCCAGGTTGTTGCACAAGAAAGCGCTTCCTTACAGTCTGAAAAAAGAGGGGCGGGAATTATTCGTGACAAAAGCCGCGTTGGGAAGCTTGGGCGAAATTCATCAGGTGGTGAACCAACGGGTGGTCTTGTTCGCTAAGTCGCATCAAGGCTTCTTCGAGCGGCAGGCCGGAGCGCAGCAGCGTGCGGTAGGCGCGTTTGAGTTCCTTGAAGTCGCCGGACAGGAATCCGGCGCGGCGCAGCCCAATGATATTCAAACCACTGGCGCGTCCGGGCATTCCGTCCGTGATAATGAAAGGCAGACAATCCTGCACGATTTTGGCATTGCCGCCCAGCATCGCCAACCTGCCAAGGCGACAGAATTGATGCACCACCACGCCGCCGGAAATAAACACCTGGTCTTCGATTTCGACATGGCCAGCCAGGGCTACGTTGTTCGCCAAAATCACTTTGTTTCCCAGTTGACAATTATGAGCGATGTGCGAATAGGCCATAAAATAACCGTCCGAGCCGATTCGTGTGGCCGAATTTTCCTGGGTGCCACGATGAATGGTGACGCCTTCGCGGATGGTGTTGCGCGCCCCTATGCGGACAAAACTGCGGCAATCTCGGAACCCCAAATCCTGTGGCTCGCCGCCAATCACCGCGCCCTCGTGGACGACATTCGCTGCGCCAAGCGTAGAGAAGCGTTTGATGATGGCGTGGGCGCGAATCTCCGTATGGTCGCCGATAGCGGTGTCGGATTCGAGGATTGCGTAAGCGCCTATGGTGAGGTTGTCGCCAAGCTTTGCGCCGTCGCTGATGATTGCCGTCGGATGAATGTTCATGAGGATTTCCGTTTTCTACAAACCTCACCAATATGACAAGCACCAGAAAAAAAATCAATGCCGATGAAAAAGGTAAAGCGCCTGACCGCAACATAAAAGCAGAGGCATTCAGTTCTCGTCATAAAAAAGAAGGCAGACAACATGGAGTAGTAGGTGGGCAGCAGGTTGGGCGCATTGAGGCGATCAAACATTGAGATGATCCGCCTCAATTCGCCCAACCGTTAGTCTATCCAGACCGCTGTGGCGAAAGCGGAATGACTCTGAACCTAGAGGGTCGCGTGGTTGACAGCATTTCAAAACACCGGATCGGCAAGTTTCGCCAGCATCAACGCCGAAGCCTGTTCGACATCGGCGTGCAGTGAATTGCCGTGTGCATCCATCGTCACGATGGCCGGAAAATCTTTGACGCGCAGATGCCAGATCGCTTCCGGTATACCAAATTCCAGCAGCTTTACGTCCAGCACTTCTTCTATGCAGCGCGAATAATATTGCGCCGCGCCGCCTATGGCATTCAAATAAACTGCGCCCGATTCCTGCAAACCGGCAAGCGTCTTTTTGCCCATGCCGCCTTTGCCCATCACAGCGCGAATGCCGTAGCGTTTGATGATGTCGGCTTGATAAGGCTCTTCGCGTATGCTGGTCGTTGGCCCTGCCGCCATGATTTTATAGTTGCCGTTGTTTTTCAATACTACAGGGCCGCAGTGATACAGCACTGAACCATTCAAATCAACTGGCGAATCATGCTTCATCAAATACGAATGCACGGCGTCACGACCGGTGTACATTTCACCGGAAATCAACACCACATCACCGACTTTCAACTCACGCGCCTGAGCTTCAGTGATTGGCGCTTCGAGGTGTTTTTCGTGTCCCGTCAATTTGAAACCTGCCCCGGCGGTCATCGCTTGCGGCGTCTGTTTTTCATCGCGATAAAGCCAGCGTTTGATCGTCCCGGTTTTGGCGTCAAGCACTACGCCAAGTCGGCGAAACGCCCAGCAATCATAGGCCACAGAGACGAAGAAACTCGCAGGCAGACGATTCAACACGCCGATCTTGCAACCAATCAAGGTGACGCCTCCGGCAAAACCCATCGTGCCAATGCCCAACGTATTCGCGGCGTTCATAATGTAATCTTCAAGGGCAGCAAGTTTCGCATCGGCATTGGTATCGTCGAGCAGGCGGAACAATTGCTCTTTGGCGTGTTGATAACCGGAGGTGCGGTCGCCGCCTATGCACACGCCTAAAGCCCCGGCGCTGCAACCTTGCCCTTGCGCCTGCCACACGGCGTGAAGTATGCACTTGCGAACGCCGTCCAAGTCGCGGCCTGCGCGACCCAGATGCGGCAACTCCGCAGGCAAAGAGTATTGAATATTTTTATTCTCGCAACCGCCGCCTTTCAGCAGGAGTTTTATTTCTATCTCGTCGTCATTTTCCCACTGAGCGAAATGCATGACGGGAGTGCCTGGGCCGAGATTGTCGCCGGAATTTTCGCCGGTAATCGAGTCAACCGAATTGGGGCGCAGCTTGCCGCGTCGGGTGGTTTCGGCGATGGCCTGTTTGATGTCGCGCTTCATCACGATTTGATTTGCGCCGACCGGGGTTTTGATTTCAAAAGTCGGCATACCGGTGTCTTGACAAATCGGCCCTTCGTTGGTGCAAGCCAGGTCAATGTTATTGGCGATGACGGCGAGCGCCGTGCCAGCCCGCGAGGTCGGATTTTCAGCGGCTACGGCATCGGCCATGGCGCGCCGCACATCGGGCGGCAGGTTGGTAGAAGTTTGCGTGATGAGTTCAATTAAGCTGTCTTTGAAGGCGTGCATAAAAATGCTCTCCGATGCAAAAGTGGAATGTCTAGGAATGAAGAGTCTATCGCTGACCGTAGCAAAACAAAAGGGAGGCTCGAAAGCCTCCCTTGAATCTTCGGCACACCGGCAATTATTTGATAATCGCCGAAGGGATGAAGAGCGTTAAGAAGGTAAACAGCACCAGGGTTTCGATGAGCGCCAAGCCCAACAGCAACATGGTGAAGATACGTCCGCCCGCGCCGGGATTGCGCGCCGTGCCTTCGCAAGCGGCGGCAATCGCTTTGCCATCGCCCAAGGCACCGCCAAAGGCTGCGATAGCCACGGCGAAGGCCGGCGAGGCCGGAATAAACCAGGAATTGCCAGTTGCGGCGGCAGCGTGTTCCGCGCCCTGCGCGGAGGCGGTGGCGACCGTCAACAGAATCATTAACGCCGACATCACAAACAATTTTGCTCGAATCATTTTGAGTTATCCTCCGTTGGTTGTGAACAGCGGTTGTCGCGTTTCATCAAGCGAAGGTCGTATGGTGTATAAAAATTATGAAAGCGACCTTCGAGGTTGAATGGCGACAGCAACCGTTCGGGTGATTGCCAGAGGAGAGCGCGAAGCAAAGCTCAGGAATGATTTCCACTCGTCCGGTATTCACTTGCTTCCCCCTAACTGTTTGCAAGGCTCCAGCGACTTCGTGTTTCGGTACTTCTTAAACCGCGAGCTTTTCTTCTCTCTCCCCACTTCTCTAAACTTAGTGCGCTTCGGCGGTCGCGCCGTGACCGTGTTCTTCGTTGTCGTGCTCTTCGTGCGGCACCGTCTCTGATAAATAGACCATCGAAAGCATGATGAAAATAAAGGTCTGCACAAAAGAGACGAAAACCCCCAGTAAAATGGTAAAAATCGGCACCAAAGGCGGAGCCAGTTCCAGAAACGTCTGACCGATTTTGTGGTCGGCAAACATATTGACGAACAAACGCAAAGACAAGGTTACCGGGCGCACGCTGTTTGACAGAATCTCAACGATGAAAATTAATGGCCCAAGCACTAGCAGCAAAGTGCCGGTCAAACCGCCCGTGAAGTGCTTCAAATATTTTAAGCCCTGTTGGCGAAAACCCATGCCGATGTAATAAACGAATGAAGTCAAGCCCAGCGCACCCGTCACGTTGATATTATCGGTCGGCGCGCCCAGTCCAGGAATCAAGCCCATCAAATTGCCGATCAAGATAAACAAGGCGAACGAACCAACCACCGGCACATAGCGCCGACCAAAAGGGCCTACGGTTTGATTCAACAATTCACGGATTTGTTCGACGATGACTTCCAGCAGTTGTTGTCCCTTTGACGGATTTTCTACCGATAGCTTGCCGCGCAGAAACAGCACCAGAGCGATAGCGATGATAAACAAAAGGCCGACGAGGATGAGATGAGCGGGAACTTTATCGCCGAACAGTTGGCTGAGTTTTTCCACCAGAAATGGCTCGTGTTCGCCGCCGCTCGCGTGTTCGGCGGTGTCGTGTCCGGCTTGCAATAAGGCCAGTAAAACAGATGTCATTTTTTATCTTCCCCAGAATGAATGAGCGTTTTTACGGTCACATAAACCGCTTCGATCACGACGGCGATGGCGGGTGCAAACAAGCCCGTAAGCATCGCCAGTGGTTTAACCAAGCCGGTCAAAGTTGCGCCGTAAATAACGATGGCGACCACCAGCCAGCGCGCTGCAAACATCATCGTTGTGCCGGGCGGCGCGGTGCTGGCTCCGGCGCTTAATATATCTTTCACCGAAGAGTGTAGCCACTTGAAATTGAGCAAAGCAAGCGCCCCGCCAATCGCCAGCCCCAGCGCAAAATTCCATTGAGCGAAACTGCTTGCCGCTATCAAACCCAGCGCGATGACCACGAAAATATTGCGCCAGACGCGGCGCTCGACCGCTTCCGGTTGTGTGAAGGCAGCCGCCTGGTCATCGGCTTGAGCGGCGCTCGTTGCCTCTATCGCCTCTCTATCGTCTTTCTCGCCAGGTTCCAAAGCCGCTGATTGTATCAACCGAATCCGCGCCTTGTCCAGCGCCGACAACTATAAAAACAGGCCGGTTTTTCGGGCTTTGTGCGCCGTTGAAGCGGTCGCCCAAGGTGAAGTTATTTCTTGAAGAGGTAATGCGAGACCAGCCATTGACTGCCGCCCTGATAGCCGAACAATTCGGCGCAGGCCATAAAAAATAAGCGCCAGCGCACCAACCAACGCCGCTTCTGCGCTTCGCCATAAGTTTGCGCGAAGAGTTCGAGAATCTTCTCGCGTTGGTCGTCCATTCGCGTCAACCAGGCTTCGGAAGTTTTTTGATAATGTGTGCCGTCCACCTGCCAATGCTCTATCAATTTCAAGTCTTGTTGAAATTCACCAAGCAGGTCGTCGCTAGGCATAATGCCGCCGGTGAAAAAATATTTCGCCATCCAATCCGAAGCATCGCGCACTTCATACGGATAAGCGAATTGCTTGTGCGTGAAGATGTGTACGAATAACAAAGCGTCGGGCTTCAGCCACGAAGCGATGCGCGATAAAAGCGTTTCATAATTTCGCATATGCTCGAACATCTCTATGGAAACGATGCGGTCAAATTGCGCCGCCGCGTCAAAGTCGTTCATATCCGCCGTGCGAATTTCGAGATTCGATAGCCCTGAATGTTTCGCCTGCGCTTCAATAAAGGCTTTCTGGGTTCGAGAATTGGAGACGCCGACGATGCGCGATTGGGGAAAACGCTCGGCCAGATAAAGCGACAAAGAACCCCAGCCGCAACCTAACTCTAAAACCTCCTGACCGTCTTCGAGTTGAGCGCGCTGGCAATAAAGTTCCAGCATCGCCGCTTCCGATTCATCGAGGGTTTGCACGCCATCTGGCCAATAGCCGCAACTGTATTTCAAACGCTTGCCCAACACCGCGTGAAAAAATTCGGCGGGCACTTCGTAATGCTGGGCGTTGGCATCCTGGGTGTGAATGGCGATGGGGCTGTGCTGCAACTCCGCGATGAATTGGTGTTTTCGCAAAGCCTGTTGCGCCGCGCCGCCGACTTGTTGTTCGCGCAGCCGCGCCGCGCAGATGCGCCGGATGATCAAACGTATGAGACGGTCTGGAACTAGATTGCGTTCCAGCAATCGCTCGACAACGGTTGCGGCTTGCGGTTGCGCCTCGATTGGTAGCCGTGGCGTCGCTTGATTTTGCGAAGCGGGTTTTTCAATTTCCATTTTGCTAGTCACAGAGTTTTCCATAGGGTAGCGGTTAGCCTTTCGATAAGCACAGTGCGAAGGTCAAGCTGAACCTTGTGCTTTTGCAATTGGTAGCAGCATGAACCAATCATTGAATCACGGCTACTATTACGAGTGGAAACCGCGAAAGAGATTGCCAGAGGTTTTGCCAATACGGCAATGCAAGAAAGAGGCATTCAATCGTCCTGCATTGCAAGATAATCTCAGATAATGTTGAGAGGCCGGCATTCGCGGTCAAAGACCGCTTCTCAACAACGGCGGTCGCGGTTGGTTTTGTCATTCGGTAGTGGCTTCGTGAAGTGGTGAATAGCAAAAAGAAAAGGGGCGCTGCGGTTGCGCCCCTAATCACCCAAGGAGAAGGATTCTCTGTTCTGAATCGGATTCCAACTTTGGAGGAAGAAATGGAGGCACATCCACAAAACCTCTTTCTCCTAGATTAGAACCTTTTTCACTTTTATCTAACGCAAGCTCTAAAATTTTGTTCCCGCACTTTATGAAAAAGTCCGGCGCACAGCACGCTGGCGGCGGCGGCGAACCGGTAAGGCATTTTGCTCAAGCCATTTCGTCGCCGTATCGAAATGCTGAAAACGGCGCTCGTCATCGCGGAAGTTGCGGTCGTGAGAAATTTTTCTGCCGTTGACGACGCGCTGCGGATGTTTGATATGCAGCATCTCGTGATAAAGAACAAAGGCCACGACATAACGCGGCGTTTTCAGGCTATCAAGAGCGCGGCTGATGATAATCGCATCGTGAATATTATCGTGATGACCGAGAACGCGGCGCGAATTTCGCGGACTCCACGACAGCACAGGGCGCGCAATCCGGTCGGCAAAGTATTGTGAATTGAGTTCATCGAAGAGTTCGTTCAAGTCATAAATTTTGCCCTGTGGTGGCGAGGTGATTTTGTAACCGCGTTCGCGCCTCGACGCATCCGAAGCATCCATCACCGCTTGATCGAGTATGTATTGGCGATAGATTTGATTCTGCTCTTTCAGCGGTTTCAAGCGATACAGTTTAGCAATCAATATAGAGGCCAAAGCGTACAGCACATCTCTGGGCGCGTCGGTCAAGATGTCGGAGACGCGAGCATAAATGCGGCCTTGCCGTAAGCGTATAGTCGAAGACAGTCCGGTGTACGGATAGAAGCGGGCTTCGACTTGCGGCGTCTCTTTTTTGACCAGTGAATTCAAGGCGTCTGTGAAAATATCGGCAAGACGAGTTTCTATGGTGAATGGTAGTTCGTTCATTATTAGTGGTCGGTAGTCGGTAGTTGGCAGATGGCTCCGGTTTATTAAACCGAATGCCGCGTGCCGACTACCGCTTACCGTGGTTACTTCTTGGGTTTTTCGCCGGGTTCAAAGTAGCGATTGCGGTAGCGCAATTCCAAATGTTTATTATCCGGCTGACCGTCGCCATCCAGGTCAACTTCCAATTTGATTTTGCGCTCTTTGCCTTCGCGCCGCGTGTTGGTCGGCACATAACCGAGGTCGTATTGATTGCGGAGCAGCACTTCGATGGAGCGCATGATTTGTGGGATCTCGCTCTCGAAGGTCATAGGAAAGTAGGAGCCGCCGGTGCGCTCGGCAAAAGCGCCGAGTTGATTGAACGCCTGTAAATAGGTGAGCCGTAATTCCGGCGGGAAATTCTGTTCATACTTTTTATAGAAAAGATTACCCACGCCGATGGTGAAAATCGGCACTCCGGCGTTGGAAGTGATCCGCAAGGCTTTGTCAAAGGTGATGCGGCTGAAGGTATCTATGCCGGTGGTGATGAGGATGATCGCCGTGCGCCCTTCGACTTCCTGCAAGCCTACGTATTCTGACTCGCCAGCCTGTTCGTTATACAGTTGATAGGCCTTGCCGCCGAGCAGCGCAAACGATAAGCCATCATAGATATTGGACTCGCTGAAATTCAAAGTGTCACGGGAGGCGGCGTTCAAAGCCGAATACAATTGCGCCCCGTTATTGGTGAAATCCTGTATAACTTTTGGCCGCATACTGAACGTGATGAGGCTAACGTAGTCTTTCGGTTTCACAAAATTCTGGATGAATCCCGCCGCCGATTGAAAAATCTCCTGTGCGAAAGTCGGATTGAAATAGCCTTTGAAATAGCGATTCTGAAAGCCATTGTCTATCAACAGCACGACGGTGGCCGGGCCTTCGCCGCTCGAAAAATTGGTGATCTCCTGTTGAATGTTGTCTTCGTAAACCTTGAAGTTTTTCTTCGTCAAACCGGGAATCAGGCGACCTGTCTTTTTATCAATGACGGAAATTTCCACGCCGACAACCTGGGTGGCGATTTTAATTGGCGGCTCGTCTTTCTGCTCTTTGGTCAGCGGCGGAATCGGCTCCTGATTGTCATCCTTCGACTTCGTTTTGTTATCGCCTTTTTGTTCATCGGTTTTCTTTTCGACATTCTTTTTTGCCGGTTGGCGTCCGCTCTGCGCCTCGACAATAGCGCGTGGCGGCAACACGCTGAACATCAACGCTCCCAACAGACCAACAATGGCGACCATGCGCCAAAGACCTAATCGCTTCATATTGCCTCCAGATTTGGCAGAATCATCCTTCATATAGACGGGCTGGAAGTTTTTGGTAAACTCCTTGAGTAAGTTTAGTCGAGCAAGTCCAGCGAGTCTAGCGAGTCTGTTCACCTCTAGGGTTCGCGGTTGAAATAGCTGCCGCGAAGAAAGACCGAATCATCGAAATAAAATCGCAGCAGTTCAATTTTATTCCCTTGCGGTTGCGGAATGACGGTCACCACATCATAGCGATGCGGCTCATCCGCCACCTTCATCATTTGCCGGTAACGACGAGCGGCGCGGGCGATTTGCCGTTGTTTGCGTAAATCAACGGCACGTTCCGGCGCGGCATAACGGTCGGAAGTGCGGGTTTTGACTTCAATGAAAACCAAGGTCTCGTTGTCGTAAGCGATGAGGTCAATTTCGCCGGTGATTTTCTGATTGCGAAGTCCGCGACCCAGCGGCACTTTGAAATTGGTCGCCACAATCGTAAAGCCTTCGACGGTTCGCAGATATTCGAGAGCCGCACGTTCGCCGCGTTCGCCCAAAGCCAGATGCGCCGAGCGCGCTGGCGGTTTGGTCAACCAGGTTTTGAGTTTGGCAAACATGGCAGGCAAAATTTTAGCCGCTTCACAATAGCTTGTAAAAGCCACAAGCCGCAAGCTACATTCACTGTGAATAAGAAATGAGGAAGGTGTATGGCGAAGAGCAAAACCAAGCGAGCCCCAGGGCCTGAAAAAAGAACGTCTAGGAGAAAGGACAATTCCAAAAGTAAAAGACATCCGGTTGCCTTTGCACCCGGGGTCGCAAATCCACCAGCGGTAATGACGGACGAGGTCATCAACGATCCAGCAGAGTTGGATGAATTAGCAAATGAACCGCAAGCCGCGACGGCTTCAACCCATCAGCACCCGCCCCAGACGATGCCAATCGTGGTGATCCTTGGTCGCCCGAACGTCGGCAAATCAACTTTGTTCAACAAGCTCACGGGGACGCGGCGTTCCATCGTCGGCGACGAATCGGGCATCACCCGCGACCGCATTTATGGGCGCGTCGAATGGTTGACGCGGGAATTTCGCCTGGTGGATACCGGCGGCATCATTCCCGATGAAAAAGAATTAATCCCCGCCAATATTTTGACGCAGGCGCGCGCCGCGCTCGACGAAGCGGCGTTGATTTTACTGGTCGTTGATGCACGAGCCGGCATCACGCCGTTGGATGAAGAACTGGCGGAACTGGCGCGCTCCATGCACAAGCCGGTTTTCGTAGCCGCCAACAAAGTGGACAGCGCGAAACTGGAAGCCGACGCTATGGAGTTTGCGCGTTGGGGATTTGATGAAGTCTTTCCGCTTGCCGCCGAACACGGCACAGGCGTTGCGGAACTGCTTGACGCCGCCGTTGAAGTCATCCGCGCCCCCGATGCTACGGATGACAAACTCGAAGAGTTGACGCTGGCCATCGTCGGTCGCCCGAATGTCGGCAAATCCTCTTTGGTCAATCGCCTGACCGGCGAAGAGCGCGTCATTGTGTCGGCGATTCCCGGCACCACACGCGACGCCGTTGACACCGAGATTGAATACGCTGGCACGTTGTTCAAATTGATAGACACGGCGGGCATACGTCGTAAAGGCAAGACCGATTTGATGGCCGAAAAACTTTCGGTGGTGATGTCGCGCCGCCATCTGGAACGCGCTCACGTAGCGATTCTGATGATTGATGCGATTGAAGGGCCTACGGCGCTCGACGCCACCATAGGCGGCTACGCCCACGAGGCCGGAGTGAGTTTGATTATCGCCGTCAACAAATGGGACGCCATCGAAAAAGATACCTACACCACCAAACAATACGAAACCCGCATACGCGACATGATGAAGTTCGCCAGCTATGCGCCGATTGTGTTTATATCGGCCAAGAGCGGGCAGCGTGTGACGAAGTTGTTGGAACTGGCGCGCCAGGCTTACGCGGCGCGCAGCTTTCGCATTTCGACTTCTGAAATCAATCGCTTCTTTGAGCGCAACCTCGAACAACCGAAAGCGACCACGCCTTCGCGTCATCCTTTGCGCGTCTTGTACATCACGCAGGGCGGCATACGTCCACCGACGTTTATTTTGTTCACCTCGTCGCGCAGCCCGAAAGCCAAACTGCATTTTTCTTATGAGCGTTACATTGAAAACCGCCTGCGCGAAGAGTTCGATTTTTTCGCCACCCCGATTCGCATCAAACAACGCCGCAAAAAAGGCGGCGAATGAGGCGGGAAAGCGAGAAGCATTTTTTCACCTGACAGCCGGTGGTTAGAAAACTATTTTTGATGTTCTATGCGCGTTGACTTACGCGCTCCGGTGCATTAAAAAGGAACGTCCAAATAAGTAAAACCCATCAATATTCGAGCCGTAAGAAAGGAGTCGCGCCATGCAGTTTACGATTAATAAAGCAGACATACAGAAAGAGTTGAATCTTTTACAAGGGGTGGTTGAAAAGAAAAACACCATACCGATTTTATCCAATGTTTTGCTTGAAACTTCGACCAGCACATTAATTTCGCTGGTCGCTACCGATTTGGATGTGTCGTTGCAAACCGAATGCGCCGCCGATGTGGTGAAATTCGGCGCAGTCGTCGTGCAGGCGAAAAAACTTTTCGACATCGTGCGAAACCTGCCGGACGCCGATATTCACTTCGTCAAAGAAGACAACGACTGGGTGAAGATCACTTGTGGCGGTTCCGAATTTAAAATCGTCGGCCAGGCCAAAGAGCATTTTCCTTCGACGCCACAGATGGAAAGCTATCCGACGCAAATGCCCGCACCGGCTTTGCACCATCTCATCAATCGCACGATTTTTTCGATCACGCAGGAAGAGTCGCGTTATGCGCTCAACGGTGCGCTGTTCGCTTTGACGGATGAACAGATGCAGATGGTAGCAACCGACGGGCATCGTCTGGCGCTGGCTTCGATGGCCAACCAATCCGCAGCCGGCAGTGCAGCGGTCAACGTCAATGTCATCATTCCGAAAAAGGCTTTGAACGAAATGTTGAAACTCACAGCCGGGTCGGAAGAGATGATGGGCTTTGCCAGCGACGACAATCATCTCTACTTTCAATTAGGGCAGAGAAAATTGACGACCCGAAAATTGTCCGGGCAGTTTCCAAATTATGATCTGGTCATCCCGAAGACCAATGACAAAGTGGTGCCGTTGAATGGCGAGCGCATCACCCAGGCCATACGCCAGGCGGCTTTGATGGCCGATGAACGCAGCCGCAGCGTCAAATTCGAGTTCAACGATAATCGCTTGAGCATCACCTCGCAGAGCGCCGATGTTGGCGATGCCAAAGTGGTGATTCCGGTGGATTACAACGGCACGAGTGTGACCGTAGGCTTCAATGCCCAGTATTTGTTAGACTTTTTGAACAATGCAGGTGCTGAAGATATTCTCTTCGAGTTCAAAGACGAACAGAGTCCGGCGATGTTGAAACCGGCGAAAGACGATGGCTACGATTACAAATATGTCGTCATGCCTATGCGTCTGTTATGAACTTCATCCCGTGAAAAACTTGAATTGGTTAGAATGGATTGATGGAGAAAAATCACAGCAAACGAGTTCTCATCGTAGATGACAACAATTCCATACGGGCTTCGGTAGCGGCGTATCTGCACGACAAAGGCTACGCGGTCGAAGAAGCGATTGACGGCATTCAAGGTCTGGAAAAAGGCTTGACCGTCGCGCCGCATATCATATTGCTGGATGTCGTGATGCCCGGCCTTGACGGCTTTCGCTTGTGCCAGTTGCTGCGCGAAAAAGGCGTCAAAGCGCCCATCATCATGCTCACGGAAAAGGCGGCGATTGAAGATAAAATCACCGGCTTTGCGGGCGGCGCGGATGATTATCTGCCTAAACCTTTCGACATTGTGGAACTGGAATTACGCATCAACGCGTTGTTGAAACGCGCTGCCGAAGAACCTGTTGAAACATCTGCCGATGAGCAAATCATCCGTCACGGGGGGTTGGAAATAGACCTCGAACGCTATAAGGTTACGGTAGATGGCCGGGAAGTTTCGTTGACGCCTATCGAATTCAACATTCTCAAACTGCTGGCCACGAAACCCGGTGCGGTTTATGCGCGCAACGATTTGCTGAACGCCATTTGGGACACTTCCTATGAAGGCTACAAGCGCAACATAGACCCGCACGTCAACCGCCTGCGAACCAAGATCGAAGCCAATCCGCGCAAGCCGAAATATGTGCTGACGGTCTGGGGCGTCGGCTATAAATTCAACGACGAATTATGAAGCGCGGGAGCGCGAGTTGCTCTCACACAAAAAGCGACAGGGCGAGTTTACCAACTCGCCCTGTCGCTTTTTGAAGTTCAATCGGCAAGGTTTCGGCTATCCGAAAATATCTTTGACTTTGTTGAAGATGCCTTTGTCGGCTTCGTTTGGATTTGCCGGTTCCAGTTTCGCCAACTCTTCGAGCAAGCGCTTTTGTTCGCGGTTGAGTTTCGTAGGCGTCACGACATTAACAGCAACAAATAAATCGCCGCGTCCGCGTCCGCCCAGCGCCGGCATTCCTTTGCTTTTGAGGCGAAAGATCGAGCCGGTTTGCGTGCCTTCGGGAATCTTCAACGACTCTTCGCCGTCAAGCGTCGGCACGATGACTTCGCTTCCCAGCGCTGCCTGGGTGAAGGAAATGTTGTAAGCGGTATAAAGATTGACATCGCGGCGTTCAAAAATTTCATGGTCTTTGACGTGAATCATCACGTACAAATCGCCGCGCGGTCCGCCCAATTCTCCGGCCTCGCCTTCGCCCGTCATACGCAAACGCGAGCCGGTGTCCACGCCTGCCGGTATTTTTATCTCTAAGGTTTTTTCGCGCTCGACGCGACCTTCACCACGGCAACCGCGACAGACATCACGTATGACTTTGCCGGTGCCGCGACAGGTTGAACAGGTGCGGCTGACGGAAAAAAAGCCTTGCTGGCGGGTGACCTGGCCGCGACCCTGACAAGTGGCGCAGGTGGTGGGCGAGGTGCCTTCGGCAGCGCCCGTGCCACGACACAGATCGCAGATTTCCAGACGCGGTACGCGAATCTTGGTCTTGATGCCTTGTGCCGCTTCTTCGAGGGTGATTTCGATGTCGTAGCGTAAATCCGAACCGCGTCGCGGCCCTGCGCGTCTGCCGCTTCTGCCGCCGAAGAGATCGCCGAACCCGAAGAGGTCGCCGAGAATATCTTCAAAACCGGCAAAGCCGCTAAAGCCTGCGCCCGCCCCGGCTCCGGCGCTGACTCCGGCGTGGCCGTAGCTGTCATAACGGGCGCGCAGGTCAGGCGAAGACAACACCTGATAGGCTTCGTTGATCTCTTTGAATTTTTCTTCGGCCTCGTGATTGCCGGGGTTTTTATCCGGGTGATATTGAATGGCCATCTTGCGATAGGCCTGTTTTAATTCCTGTTCCGTGGCGCTTTTACCAACGCCCAACACTTCATAGTAATCTCTCTTGCTGCTCAATTCTCTTATCCTTAAATTTGGTAGTTTGAAATTTCCAGCCTTGGCTGTTCGCCTTGTATTAAACCACAATCCTGAGCCTTGAGACTAGAAATCAAATTCTAGCAACTCTAGGAAAGTTCGGATAGCGGCACGACGGTTTCGTCGGGCTGGCTATCGTCGGGCGAAAGTCCGGTCGGGCGAAACATCGCATCGGTAATCATACGCGCCACTTGTTCGAGTTGTTCAAGCGCCACGCGAATTCTTCCGACATCTTCCGAGATCGCCGCCTCGCGGGATTCATCTATGGTGCGCCGGGCGTTGTCCTGGCCTTCGCCGGATAACATATAGCCGAACTCTGCAAACGAACGAATGGTGTTTTGCAATAACCCTTCCAGACGATTGCGAGCGATGATGACCTCTTTCATACGCCGGTCAAGTTCAATGCTGCGGCTGGCTTCTTCGATCAAGTCGTAAATTTCCGTCGCCGACAATCCCGATGACGGGGTAATCTTCATGGCCTGTTCATGACCGGTCATCTTGTCACGCGCCGAAACCGAAACGATGCCGTCGGCATCCACTTCAAAGGTGACTTCGATCTGTGGAACGCCGCGTGGCGCGGTCGGCAAGCCAACCATTTCGAATTTGGCCAGACTGCGATTGCCCGAAGCGATTTCGCGTTCGCCCTGCAAAACGTGAACCTCGACGATTTGTTGATTGTCGGCAACCGTGGTGAAGACCAAACTCTTTTTGGTCGGGATCGTCGAGTTGCGATCCAGAATTTTGGTAAATAAACCGCCGCGTGTTTCTATGCCCAACGACAGCGGAATCACGTCAAGCAGGATCAGGTCTTTGACTTCGCCGGTGAAGACGCCAGCTTGAATAGCCGCGCCGATGGCCACCACTTCGTCGGGATTGATTTCAATGGACGGTTCGCGGTTAAAGATTTCGCGCACTCGATTGATGATGATCGTCGAGCGCGTCTGGCCGCCAACCAGCAGAACTTTGGTGATGTTGGAGGGCGAAAGCTTGGCGTCTTTCAAGGCTTTCATGCAGGGTTCGGAAGTGCGTTCCACCAAGTCTTTCACCAGTTCTTCAAATTTCTGGCGCGTCAAAGTTTTATTGAAATGCTTTGGCCCGGTGGCGTCGGCAGCAATAAACGGCAGATTCAACTGCGACTCCATAGCGGTTGACAATTCGCATTTGGCGCGTTCGGCAGCCTCTTTCAAGCGTTGCAGCGCCAAGCGGTCGCCGCGCAAATCTATAGAGGTTTCGTGCTGGAAGGTCTCCAGCATCCAGTCCACGATGCGCTGGTCGAAATCTTCGCCGCCTAAAAACGAATCGCCGCAGGTCGAAAGAACTTCAAAAACCCCGTCGCTCATTTCCATGATCGAAATATCAAAAGTGCCGCCGCCCAAATCGTACACCGCGACTTTTTCGCTCTCCTGTTTGCCGAGTCCATAAGCGAGCGCCGCTGCGGTCGGCTCGTTGATGATGCGCTGCACGTTGAGACCGGCGATTTTGCCAGCGTCTTTAGTGGCCTGTCTTTGAATATCGTCAAAGTAAGCGGGAACCGTAATGATGGCTTCGCTGACCTCTTCGCCCAGGAATTCTTCGGCAGAAAGTTTCAAGCGTTGTAGCAAGATGGCAGAGATTTCCGGCGGCGAATAATCGCGTCCGCGCACGCGTATGCGGCAATCGCCATTGGCGGCGTCGGTGATTTCATAGGCGCAAACTTTTAATGCGCGTTGCACCTCTTCCGAACTGAACTTGCGTCCCATCAAGCGCTTGGCCGCATAAATCGTGTTGGCGGCGTTGGTGATGGCCTGACGTTTGGCAATTTGCCCGATTAAGCGCTCGCCCTTTTCCGTGAAGGCAACGACGGAAGGCGTGGTGCGTCCGCCCTCTTTGTTAGGAATAATTTGAGTGACGCCGCTTTCCAATATCGCTACACAGGAATTGGTGGTGCCGAGGTCTATACCGATTACTTTGCCCATTAGGACATCCTCCGTTTTGCTCTACAAGCAGGAAAAGAAAAAGGGAGCGGTAAAACGATAGGGGCTGCGAAAGGCTGCGACGGCCAACGCAGCATCAGCCAATTTGAGATCTGCGTCTCAAATTGGCCATCCGCGTTTGGCACTCTGCCAGTGAAAAAACGATAAACCGTTATTCGTTGGAGGCGGCAACTTTGACTTGGGCAGGCCTGAGTAATTGTTCGCCCAATTTATAGCCTTTTTGAAATTCTGCGATCACCGTATTGGCCTCTTGCTCAGAGGTCTGCTCGATGGTTACGGCTTCGTGTAAATGAGGGTCGAATGTTTTGCCGATCACATCCAGCGGCTCAACCCCCAGCTTGGTTAAAATATCTTTGAACTGTTTGTAGATCAGTTCAAAGCCTTGTTTGAGCGCGTCCTCGTCTGCTGGGTTTTGCGCGACGCTCAACATCGCACGCTCGAAATTATCCAGCACAGACAGCATTTCAATCAATACTTCTTTTTGCCCACGCTTAAAAATCTCGCTGCGCTCTTTTTCGGTGCGGCGGCGGTAATTTTCAAACTCGGCCTGCTTGCGGAGTAGCTGATCTCTGAGCGTAGCGTTTTCCGTCTTCAACTCTTCGGCTTCGGATTTCAGCGCCTCGCAAACCACTTCCAGGGTTTGATGATAATCTTTTACTTCGGCGGCTTGGCGCGCCATATCGCGGGCTTTTGCCTGCTCTTCGGTGGTTTCTTCATCATCAATGATTTCAATGGAAATGTCGTCCGCATCATCAAATTTTAATTTATCTTGCATCGCTTACTTACGAATTCCTCTTCTGAAACTGACCCGCCTGATTTTCCCGCCTCTATTATAAAAATACTCTGCCCTATTCATTCAAGACGCGCTCGAACAATTTTGCAATATAATTCACAATGCTGATCAATCTATCATATTCAATGCGCGTCGGCCCAACCACGCCAATTTGTCCGGCAGTCGAACCGTCGCCGTAAAAACAGGGCGAGGCGATGACCGTGCAATCGCGCAAATCCAGAAAACTGTTTTCGCTGCCGATGCGAACCGCAACGCTTTCGCGGCGCGCTTCTTTCAAGCACTCGTTTAACAACTTCACAATGCGGCTCTTTTGTTCAAACATCTTGAACAAGGCACGCATCCGTTCGGTGTCGGCAAAATCGGGCTTGGCAATGATGTTCGACGCGCCTTCAATAAAGACATCCGGTTGATCGCCATCCTGTAGGCTTTGGCTGCACAACAACACGGCGTTTCTCAACAGCGTGTCGTAAAGCGCCTTCTCTTCGCTCATACGGCGAATCAATTCATCACGTATTTCCGACAATGACCAGCCGCGAAAATTCTCTATCAAATATCTGGCCGTCGAATTCAAATCGTGCTGCGTAAAAGCCTCGTCAACTCGGATCACGCGATCCTGCACGCGCCCTGTAGTCGAAGCCGTGATCACCAGTATGCGCGAATCCGGCAGGCGCACAAACTCGACGTGATGCAAACGATCCTGGCTGAGAGATGGCGGCACCACAATGCCAACATTGTCCGACAACTGCGACAGCAATTGACTGGTGCGTTCCATCATGCGTTCGGGACTCGCCAGCGTCTCTTCGTCAAGCAATTGCCGATTGATGAACAACGCATCGGCGGATGACAAACCCGGCGCGCTCATCAAATTGTCAACATAGTAGCGATAGCCTTTGTCGGTCGGCACGCGCCCCGCAGAGGTATGCGGGTGGGTCAAAAATCCTTCGTCTTCCAGTTCGGCGCACAGGTTACGCATGGTTGCGGACGAGAGCTTCTCGCTGGATTGACGAGCGAGCGCAAAAGAGCCGACCGGCTGCCCTGTGGTGACATGAAATTTCACAATCGCCGCAAGGATTTCCTTTTTCCGTTCGTCAAAATTGAATCCGCTTTTTCTCATTGTTGATTATCGAGGGGCAGCAAAAACCGCTAGGAATACCATTCGTAAGCTACCATCAATGCCCTACCATGTCAATAATATCAAGGGCGTCAATTGCGGTGCGAAGCCTGCCGCAAAAGCAGCAGAGTATCAACGCTTTTTCACCGTTCGACCGCGTTGCGCCGCACGACGGAATTGAAACCCTTGGCCATACGCTTTTCGGGTAATCGCTAGGTCACATAAGCGCTAGAAAAATTTGTCACCGCCTACGGGCTAAGAATCCGGCAGGTCGCCAATCTTGACCGCTCACGAACCCAATATAGCGAACTGTATTTGCCCACGACCACAATACCTTGTTAAGAGGGGGGTCTTCGATTGCCGCACGGCGGACACAGACCGCCTCTCAACCAAGCGCACACCTCTGCAAGCCGCTATAGGTTTTGGATAGCTTGGTTGCGGGCAGAAAGGCAGAGCCGCTGCTAGAGCAATAGGCCGGAGACTTGCGGCGTCAAGCCGCAGAACCTCAGCGCGATGGCGCGGCGCAAAAAACTAGCAACCGTTAAAATGGTTGCTCTCTTCGCGCCATGAAAATCGTTGCAACGGTTGAGTACAAGTTGGCGCGCCTCACCGACACCGTGCGCCAGCCGGGTGTTCCGGTAAAAGCGGATCGTAAGCTTTGCAAGAATCGAACGCCCCTTGTGCGCGGGTGATAATTTGCGCTGAATCGTGTACTCTGTGAGTGATTTTTTTACGGGAGAGCGTTATGCCAAAAGCCATAGATATGCACGTTCATTTGCCGACCGGCAGTTTTCTTGATGTCACCATCAAGCCTTATAAACTCGCCGCCGAAAAATTCTTTCGCGCTACGGTTCCAGTGCGCCAGATGAGCGAAGTCGCGGCGCTTTACAAACACATGGATATGCTTGGTGTGTTGCTGGCGTGGGACGCGGAAACGGCTACGGGCTTGCCGCCACTGTCTAACGATGAAGTCGCGGACATTGTGAAAACCTATCCCGAACAATTTGTCTTCTTCGCTTCGGTTGACCCGTGGAAAGGCAAGCGGGCAATTGCGGAAATCGAACGCGCCGTCAACGAACTTGGCGCTATCGGGGCGAAGTTTCACCCCGGCGTACAGGCGTTTTATCCCAACGATACACGCTTTTATCCGCTCTATGAAAAAATTTGTGAACTACAAATACCGGCGCTCTTTCACACCGGCACAAACGGTTTAGGCGCAGGCGTCCCCGGCGGCATGGGCATCAAGATGGATTACACGCGCCCGATTTATTTAGACCACATCGCAGCGGATTTCCCCGCCTTGACGATTATCGGCGCGCACCCGGCGTGGCCGTGGCACGAAGAGATGCTGGCGATCATCGGTCACAAAGCGAATGTGTTTATGGACCTGTCCGGCTGGTCGCCTAAATATATTCCGCCAGCGATACTCGATGAAGCGCGTGGACGATTTCAAGATCGCATCATGTTTGGCAGCGATTATCCCTTTATCATGCCCGAACGCTGGCTCAAAGATTTCGCTTCACTCGAAGGCTTTTCCGAAGACGTGCGGCGGAAAATTCTGCACGACAACGCCGCCAGAATTTTGAAGCTGTGAGCCTGGCGAATGCCTTTGGTAGCAACTCAAGTAAGAATGCGAGTTTGTTCCAGATTATCACCATGAGGAGATCATCTACGACCCGCCGCGTGCGGGATTCCCACCCCCGCACGCTGAACCTTTCCTATGTCCACTGCTGGCGTGGTTCAAGTTAGTCACGGCAAGAGAGCGATTTTTTTTGTAACTACCCAGCCTTTTTGTGAGAGTTGAACTTTGTGCGGCTGTGCCGCTTTGAGGTGCGGAGAGTCTCGGACTCTCCGTCAGGTTGGTGTTTCTTTTACGGCTGTGCCTCAGAAAGGCTTGGAGGCACAGCCTTTGAGCGGCGCAGCCGCGAGAGTTGTGAGCATAGCTTACGAAAAGGCGCAGCCTTTCCGCACCTCAAAGCGGCGCAGCTGCAAGCACTAGCCGGGTAGTTAGAGCGAGTCGCAGAATTTCAGAAATCATCTATATATTGTAGATAGTTAAACCATCACACACAATATATAGACAGAAAACCCGTTTCTGCGACACACTTCAGTTACCTTTTTTATCCGACAGCTGATCGTGTTGCGCGCTACGCCAGAGGCGCGGGTCAGGCCACGCCACGAACCGCGCTCCTCGTAGGCGCAAGATTTCTTCGCGGCGCGCTTCTGGATAAGCATTCGAGGTGAAACTTTCACGACGTTGCTGGCGACAGTCTTTGCAGAAAATTTGATTCGGCAATTAACGCTTCACTCTCCGAAGTGGCAGCGACTGGCGATGGCATAAGCAAAGTCTCCTGTACGGATTTGGCGACCGGCGTGAAGGGTTCACACGCCGTGGATAATTTACCATTGCTCTGAGCATTTCTCCGCAGGCAATCCTTGTGCGCCGCGTCACCTGCGACATTCTTTCGCTTGCCGATTCTGAAATTCCCCAATCGCTGCGGTATAACAGTTGCACTTGAGCGCTCTTCCCATCCGTTGCAAATTTTCTTTCGCTCAGGAGGAATCTATGAAAATCAGAAAAACGATGCTCGCAGCCTTCACCTTTTGCGCGGTGCTTGCGCCGCTGTATCTGCTGTCCGGCGCAAGCATTCAAGCAGGCTCCGATAAGCCTTATGTTGAAAAAGGTCATAAGCTGTTCAAGCAGTATTGCGCCAGTTGTCATGGCCTCGATGCCAAAGGCGGTGGCGCGGTCGCGGCGTCCTTAAAAGCGACCCCGGCAGACTTGACCATGATTCAGAAAAAAGGCGAGAAGTTTCCCATCAATCAGGTCTTGGTAGCGATTGATGGAGAGAAGACGGCAAGGGCTATCGAAGCGCACGGCGACAGCCAAATGCCGGTATGGGGAACGGTATTCCGTCGCACCGGTGGTTTGCAGAAAGACAATTATGTTTATGCGCTGGCCAAGTACATCGAATCCATTCAGGCCGCCGGAAAGTAACGCCAACGGTCTTTTGTTCATTCATCAGCCGCCGAAAATGTAGAAGCAGGCCGTTTGCTGCGGCCTGCTTGGGCAGGTTTGCGTTGCGCTCAATGGGTTGCGCCATAGCGCAGATTGTGGCCGTCATCCGTGAGGCTGTCCGGTTCTTCGCTCATGGCTTCGGCGCGCAAACGATTTTTGTAAGCGGCGCGAATAAATGAGACAAACAGCGGGTGCGGAGCCAGCGGTTTCGATTTGAATTCGGGATGAAACTGGCAGCCTAAAAACCACGGGTGATGCGGTAATTCGATAATCTCTATGAATTTGCCGTCGGGCGATTTGCCGGAAAAGACCAGACCGTTTTGGCTGAGGATGTCTTCGTAACGCGGATTGAATTCATAGCGATGACGATGGCGTTCGCTGATTGCTTCGGCGGCGTAACTGTTTGCGGCAAGCGACGCCGCTGTCATCTGACAAGGGTACGCGCCCAAACGCATAGTGCCGCCCAATTCTTCAACGCCGATTAAATCACGCAGCTTGAAAATAATCGGGTGCTTGGTATCGGTGTCGAATTCGGTGGAGTCCGCGCCTTCCAGTTCGCAGACGTGGCGGGCATATTCAATCGTCGCGCATTGCATTCCCAGACAGATGCCGAAAAAAGGCGTCTGAGAACGTCTGGCATAACTGATGGCGCGAATCATGCCCGCGATGCCGCGTTTGCCGAAACCGCCGGGAACCAGTATGGCGTCCAGGTCGCGCAAACGGTCTTCCCAGTTCGGGTCGTCAATCAATTCTTCGGATTCGACCCATTTGAATTGCACGCGCAGATGATTGGCGACGCCACCGTGAAAGAGCGCTTCATTCAAACTTTTGTAGGAATCTTCCAGCCCTACATATTTGCCGACGATGCCTATGGTGACGCTGGCTTCGGGATTTTTGATGGTCTCAACCAGCGTCGTCCAGGGGCGCAAATCGCGCTCGCTGGCTGGGAGTTTCAAACGCTTCACAATCATGTCGTCCAACCCTTGCTGGGCGAATACCAGAGGCACTTCATAGATGGTTCCGACATCCTGCGCGGTGATTACTTCTTCTTCTTCGACGTTGCAGAAGAGGGCGATTTTCGCCTTCATATCCTGTGGCAAAGGGCGGTCGCAGCGGCATAACAGAAGGTCTGGTTGAATACCGATTTCGCGCAACTCTTTGACCGAGTGTTGCGTCGGTTTGGTTTTGAGTTCACCGGCGGCGGAGATATAGGGAACCAGCGTCAGGTGTATGAACATAGCGTTTTTGCGTCCGACATCATTTCGCATCTGGCGAATCGCTTCCAGAAACGGCAGCGATTCAATGTCGCCAACCGTGCCGCCGACTTCGACAATCACGACATCGTAATGGTCGGAGACGGCGCGAATGGCGTCTTTGATTTCGTTGGTGATGTGAGGGATGACCTGTATGGTTTTGCCCAGATAATCGCCGCGCCGTTCTTTGTTGATGACGGCTTGATAAATGCGACCCGTCGTCCAGTTGTTGGCCTGCGACAGTTGGGCGTGCGAAAAGCGCTCGTAATGGCCGAGGTCAAGGTCGGTCTCCGCGCCATCATCGGTGACAAAAACTTCGCCGTGTTGAAAGGGCGACATGGTGCCCGGGTCAACATTGATGTACGGGTCGAGTTTTTGCAGATTGACGCTCAAGCCGCGTGCTTCCAGCAACGCGGCAATCGAAGCCGAAGCCAGCCCTTTGCCCAGACTCGACACCACACCGCCAGTCACGAAAATATATTTAGCCATGATTCATCTCCTCAATTAATTGTTTGACCGCCTGATAATCCGCTGCGGTGTCCACGCCCGTCGAGCGGTGCGCCACGGCAACCACGCGTAGGCGATAGCCGTTTTCCAAAACACGCAATTGCTCTAAACTTTCCAGCCGTTCCAATCGCCCCATCGGCCATTTGGTGAAGGTTTGCAAAAACTCATTGCGATACGCGTACAGCCCTGAATGCTTGCGATAATGCTGCAACAACGCGGCATCTTTCATTAGCCATTGCTCCAGCATTTCCTCTGCGCTAGGACGCAGATACGGAATCGGTGAGCGCGAAAAATAGAGCGCAAAGCCTTGTGCATCGCTCACCACTTTCACGACATTCGGATTGAAAACATCGTCAAGCGAAGTGATTGGCTCCGAGGTTGTGGCAATGTGAATATCAGGATTTTCCAGTAACGGCGCGATGGCCGCATCAATGGTGGCCGGTTCAATCAAGGGCTCGTCGCCCTGCACGTTGACAATGATTTCTGCATCGAGTTGCGCCGCAACTTCGGCAATTCTATCGGTGCCGGATTGCGCCGTTGCGGAAGTCATAAGAGCTTCGCCGCCGTGTTGTTTTACCACTGCCAGAATGCGCTCGTCATCGGTTGCGACGATCACGCGAGAGACCAAACTCGCTGCTGTGGCGCGCTCGACAACGTGCATAATCATGGGAATTTTATTGAGAGGGAGGAGAGGCTTACCCGGCAATCTAGTCGAGTGATACCGCGCAGGGATGATGGCAATTGCTTTTCCCTTCACGGGCTTTCACACTAATTCATTTCGCAGGCGCTTGTCAAATGCGGCGCGGCAGGAAACTGTTTTTGCATATCAGGCGCGCAACTTTTCGCGCAGAAAACCCAGAGCAAGCAAACCCTGCCCGACATAATAACTAATCCAGATGGCGTAATGGCTCAAGGGAATTGTGGTCTTGAATTTATTGGCGGCGATCAGGGAATCGGACAAGAGAAACAGCAGCGCGCCAATCACCACGGCGCGTTTCGGCAGATTCATCAACGTCGCCATCACGCACATCAAGGTGATGGCGCAAAGATAAATCAGCGCCAGAAGTTTCAGCGCACCAAAACCGTCCCACAACCACCAGGTCATCGCCGCGCTGAACAACAGGATGCCGAGCAAGACAATTTTTTGTTCGCTATGGAGTCGCAGCGGACGCTGTAGATTGCGTGCAAACAACCAGATGTAAAAAATGTGCGCCAACAAAAACGCCAGCAAGCCATAGAGAAACAGATTCGCGCCGCGCACTGCGAGCATCACATCGCCTATGCAGGAAAAGAGCAGCGCCGCACTGAGCAGCAAGCCGTCCAGCGTTTTCAGGACGCGCAACACCAACAGCGCTAACGTCGCCATGCCCAACGCCTTGATGACGACGCTGCCGGAGAAAGGTTGCCGGTCGAGAGTGAGCAGATAAACCAGAGCGCTGCTGACCGAGAGCGCTAGCAACAATTTGTCAATCAAATTAAATTCGCGCCGCAACAACAGCGCTAGGACCGCACTCATTTAGGTTCCGCCTTTTTATTGTCGGTTTCTCGAAGGCAGAAGTTGTACCACATTCCGGCACAAAGCGCAGCGGCGCAACGAAGCGTCCGTTGGCCTTGTCAATTGCCCAATACGAAAAAGCCTACAGACCGCTTTCGTTAAAGCGGTCTGTAGGCTTTTGGCAGCGCCCAGTCTTGGCCATCGCCGCAGGACTTTATTGATAGCGGCGTTCGCGTATGATGCGTTCGATGGTCTGACTCATTTCAGCGGTCAAGGCAAGGCGATCATTGAACAAATCCCACACCATACCTTGGGCAGGAGGAACGGTAGTGGAGACGATGCGGCGCGCCAAACGAAAGCGTTCAATCGGCGCGGGGTGGGTTTCATCTTCGCTGGAAGGACGATGCAGCGCCTCTTTGATTTTTTCGTCTAGGTTATCGCCTATGGTTTTCAATTCGTAAAGATTCTGCAAAGCGCGCTGCTGTTTGGCGGCGTTGGTCAACTCCCAATAGGACACGTCTTCAAACTCGACCTCGCGCCGGACGATGTGAGTCAAGCCGTCTTCAAAAGCCTGCGCGCCGTAAGTTTTGACGGCGACGCGATCCGCCATCACTTCCTGTAAACGGGTCGCGCCGTGGCTGATGCGGCGAAAGATGAAATGATAGAGGCGCAAAAACTGAAAGGCGATATTCCACACTACCGCTTGATTCTGCGCTGCCATCGCCCGCGCAAAATTAATGATGTCTTTATTCACGCGAATGGCGACATCGCCGCCCGCTGTGTCGCGGTGAGAAAAATGTCCGTATTCATGCGCCAGCACAGCGCGAAAGGCATTGAGGTGAAAATCATTCAAGGTCGCAACTCCTAGAATTCAGTATGCGATGGGCGCGGTCCTGCAGACGTTCGCGCAGACTGCCGCGCTCGTAAACCGCCAGATCGGTTCCGGGGGTGACGCGAATTTCATCTATCGGTCGCGTGTTGATGCTGCGCGCCACGGCTTCCGTCAAAGCCCACAATTGTGGCGCTTCGTCGCGGCTCAAACTGCGCCCTGGGTCTATGGCTTCGTGGCGAATAAACAGCGAGCGAATCATGGAATAAATCGTCACCAAGGCACCAAAACCGACAATCACCACCAGCTTGATAGCGACATAATTTGCCGACAGCATGGCGTAGATGATCGAACCGGAAATGGCGAGGGTCAAAAACAGAATCACCGGCAGCGATAGATAATAATAAACGCCGCCAATATTGATTAAGCGCCTGTACCATTTGCGAAGCGTCGCGTGGCTGTTGCTGGTGGCCGCGTTCGGGTCGCTGGTTTCGATCCAGTGCATGGTCATACGCGACATCAGTTTGCCCAGCACAAACAGCAGCACCAGACCGCTGACCCATGCCGCCAGCAGATAGAGCGTGTAGTAGGCATAGCGCCATACGGTCGCCCGACTCCCAATGCCCGAAGCCAGAAAGGCGGTCGCCGCTTCGTGCGGAAAGCCTAAACTTTCGGCTTTTTTAATCTCCGTTTCGGCCTCCATCCAGTGTTCATCCATTGCCGCCTGCACGGCTTTGAAATAATGCGTCTGCATCAAGTCGGGATGATAAAGCGCAAGCGACCAGACCGCCTCGCGGAAATCTTTATCCAGTTGCGCGTCCAACGCCAGTTGAGCATACAGAAGCGCATAAAACGAATCGCTGTTGTCTATATTTTTTCCGAAGGCTTCTTTGGCCATAGGCAAAGCGCGATTGAGATTTGCCCGCGTCGGCGGCGCATCATCGCGCAGCGTCAGGGCGTAGGCCAAGGAGATGAGATTTTCCGCCGAGCGATTTTTCTGCACCGCCATTTCCAGTAAAGCCATACCTTCTTGTTTTCTGCCGACTTCCAAAAGCGTATCGCCCAGCCGCCGCATGACCGGATCGAAGTCGGGCGCTTTTTTGAACACCTCTTCGTAAAGTTTTGCGGCTTCGGGATAATTCTCTGTGTCTAAAGCCTGGGTCGCCTGCTTGAAGGTTGCAACAGATTTCGGTGAGATGGCTTTCAATTTTTCCCATATTTCCGCCTCTTTTTTCATATCGCGAGAGTCTTGCGCCATCGCCGAAACAACAAACAGCGCGAGACAGATAAACAGCCGACAGCTTTTTTTGATCATGAGTTGAAGCATTCCTTTCCACTTGAACGAAGGGTTTTTTGAATAGACCCTGCTAACGATTCGTGTTGTGCGCGCTTTCAGAATATGACCCGTATGGCTGAAACCTTGCCAAATGTTCAGCAATCCGTCAATACTAAATTGAATGACCGTAGCAAGCTCACGGCTGTAAGCTTGCCGCACTAATTTTCAAGGATGGTCAACGATGAAATCAATGATGAAAATTTGTTCGCTGGCGCTGGCCTTCAACCTGGCGCTTTTGGGTGTCGCGGCGCAAAAACCGCAATCGCAAAAATCTGCTAAAGCCAAAAAGACTGTGTCAAAGATGAATAAAGAAACCTCGCTTGCTGCCAAGATTCGCCGCTTTGCGCCTACGCAAATCACTGCCGATGCGTCGAAGTTATCGAAAGCTGACCGCCTAGCGCTCGACAAAATTATCGCCGCCGCGAAATTGATGGACGCGATTTTTTTGCGTCAGGTGTGGAGCGGCAATGTGGCGATGAAGAAAAAACTCGAAGCCGATACCTCGCCCATCGGCAAGGAGCGGTTGCATTATTTCAACATCAACGCAGGCCCGTGGTCGCGTCTCGATCAGAATGAACCGTTCATTGACGGCGCACCCAAAGAGAAGCCGCCGCAAGCGGGCTATTACCCGGACGACATGACCAAAGCGGAGTTTGAAGCCTGGGTAAAAACTTTACCGGCGGCGGAACAAGCCAAAGCCACAGGCTATTTTTACACCATTCGGCGCGGCGTTGATAAGCAACTCAAACTTGTGCCGTACAATGAAGAGTACAAAACCTTTCTGGAGCCAGCGGCCCAGCTGTTGAAGGAAGCGGCAGTGCTGACCTCGAATGCGACGCTGAAGAATTTTTTAACCAAACGCGCCGAGGCTTTTCTATCGAATGATTATTACGCCAGCGATGTGGCGTGGATGGATTTGGACGCGCCGATTGATGTCACCATAGGCCCTTATGAAACTTACGAAGATGAATTGTTCGGCTATAAAGCCGCTTATGAAGCCTTCGTCACGCTGCGCGATGAAGCCGAATCGGCAAAGCTCGTCAAGTTCAGCGGCTACTTGCAGGAGTTGGAAAACCATTTGCCTATGGAGGCCAAATATCGCAATCCGAAACTCGGCGCGGCCTCGCCGATTCGCGTTGTGGATGTGGTCTTTACGGCAGGCGACGGCAATCGCGGTGTGCAGACTGCGGCTTTCAATCTGCCTAACGATGAGCGCGTCGTCAAAGAGAAAGGCTCGAAGCGCGTGATGCTGAAAAATATGCAGGAAGCGAAATTCAAACAGGTGCTGGTTCCCATATCGAAGTTGCTCAGTGACCCGGCACAGCAAAACGAAATTTCCTTTGAGGCTTTCTTCACGCATATTCTGGCGCACGAATTGATGCACGGCTTGGGGCCGCACAACATCAACGTCAATGGTCAAGCTTCGACGGTTCGTCTGTCACTCAAAGAACTCTATTCCACCATTGAAGAAGCCAAAGCCGACATCACCGGATTGTGGGCTTTGCAGTATTTGATAGACAAAGGCGTGATGGACAAACAGATGGAACGCGCCATGTACATCACTTATCTGGCCAGTTCTTTTCGCTCGGTGCGCTTCGGTTTGACGGAGGCTCACGGCAAAGGGCAGGCCATCCAGTTCAACTATTTGACCGACGAAGGGGCGATCAAAATTGACGCAGCCAAAGGCACTTTCAGTATTGATTTCGACAAGGTGAAAGATGCGGTTCGCAAATTGACCAGCGAGATTTTGACGCTACAGGCGGAAGGTTCGTATGCAAAGGCCAAAGCGATGCTGGATAAATACGGCGTCATCCGACCGGCGATGCAGAAGGCGCTCGATAAACTGGGCAGCGTGCCTGTGGATATAGAGCCGAACTTCACGCTGGTAGGGAAAGCCGGTAGCCGAAATTAGCGCCTCACCAATGGCGCAGCAACTGCGAGGGGCATTGAAACGCTTGTTCTGACCGCTGAAATCTGCTGGTTAAAGCAAGCGTTTCAATGCCCCTTTGCGATGTGCTTCTTTGCAAATGTTGTCGGCGTGCGAAGGCTTTTGCCGACGAGTTGCTGCTGCCATGAAACTCATTGCGGCGCGTCCAGGCTGGCTCCCAGTATCGCATGAAGTTTGGTGCAATAAAGAGCGGCGGCGGCGTGCGTGCCAAGCAGATCGAACAACTCGTAATCGAGCGGTTCGAGGCCGGGTTTTTGCGGCAGCAGATGAAATACGGCAATCGCCCCGGTGGTTGCTTCGCCCAGTCGTAGCGGCACACAGGCGGTGAGATTCGGCTCGGCGTTGCGCTCTTCTTCATCCGGTTCGTGATCGGCCAGATACGGTTTGCCACTGGCTGCCGCTTTGCCAATAATGCCTTGCCCGAAGGGAATACTGCGATACGGTTCTTCATCAATACCGTATGAGGACGCCAGACGCAGCGCTGCGCCGCTGGCATCTACCTCGAAGATAGCCAATTCTTCTGAGCCGATCAGATTGATAATAATTTCTTGAATGACGGATAGCACCTCGCTTCTATCGAGCGTGGCGTGCAGACGATAACTTGCAACATAAAGATTGGCGAGGTTGGCATTCTGTTGCTCAACCTCTTGATAGCGCCCCGAAGAGAGGCGGTGTTCGCCTTCCATCTGCGTCAACTTCTGTTCCAGTCGAGCCGTCTCTTCACGGCTGCGCTTTAACTCATTTTGGGTCAGGAGCAACTGCTCTTCGAGGTGGTTCTTCTCAATTTTCATGGATTCGAACATCTGACGCAACTCCTCGTTGTCGCTCAACAGTTCTTGCACATAGCTGGTCGTATCATCCAGCACGCGATAGACGTAGTTCTTCTGACCTTCTTTTTCACTGCCCATGTCTTACTCCTTTTCCAACAAACCTTCGATAATCATTTTGTCAACGGCTTATGCAAAGCCAAAATCATTCCCAGCGATTGTACCATCAGTTTTTCTACAGCCGTAGCGCAGGGCAAAAAAAGCGCGGTCAAGCTTCAGCAAGCGTGAGTCAGCAACCGCAAGTTTGAAACCGTAGCCGCAACCCTTTTATGACATCCTATGGTGACAAGGTGAATACGTTTGAGGGTAGATAAGCCCGAAGTGCTGGCCTCAGAAAACGGCAAATCGTCCGCGTCATTTTATCCGGCAAGCCAACTGGTAAAGTTCTTGCCGGATAAAGTGACGCGGCGATCATTGCTTTGCGTCTCGCTGGAAGTCTCAGGCCGGCAGCGTTGCTGTCCGCCAAGCCGCTGGGTTTTACTTTCTCGCCTGTATGCGTGAACGCAGGCTTTCCAGTTCTTTTTGTAGCTGCATATACTCGGCGTTGGCACGCTCCAAATCCGACTGTTTTTTCGCCAGTCGGGCGCGGTCACGCGATTTTGGTGTACCTTTGGAAATCCGTGCCGCCGCACGGACGCTCTCGCGGTATTCCCGCAATACTTTTTTTACGGTTTCGGCGGTCTCCTTGACGCGCATCTCCAATTCCGCAGCACGCTTCTGTAACGTTTGTGGCACGACTACCTCTCCTTACAAGCGGGCTACCTTACAAACCCTAAAGGGGTCGGGCATAAAAATTTTGAAAAGTAGCTAAAGTTTTACTTTAAGTTTTCTCTTGCAACCGACTGATTAGTATGATAATGTTCGACTTGTAAGGGGTAAGACTCCGTGCCACGGGTGGGGCCGCAGCACGGATGGTTTTAGGTGATGCGCGGAATTTAAGGATTATCAACAGTCGTGGGGGCTATGATAATCCTGGATGTCAAGGGATCCAGCGCATCACCTTTATACTCTGAAAAGCGCTTTCCTGTCAACAAAATAAAAACCCCTCATTGAATCTTTACCAGCACTTACGGACTTTTCCACAGAGTTTTCCACTTTTCCTCAAAAGCTGTTGAAATCTTGCAAGAGGCACTTGGGCAGGCAGAACCGAAGCGGTGTTGGACGATCTTAAAAGCCTTTCACACAAACCGGTAAATTCAAGAAAAGCATAGCCATAGATGAACTTTTTGGCTCCAGCTACGCCTGATTTTTGGTGAGTCAATCTGGCGGTTTCTATTTGGCTCCAAAGTGTACCCGGAAACCGCCACGCGCCAGCAAGGGTGGGCCAATCGTCGTGACATTGGTGCGCCCGACTTCATAGCGTTGGTTGAAAAGATTTTCGATGGCAACAAAGGCTTCAAAATGGCTGTTCAGGCGGCGCGAGGCATAGGCATCCAGCACAAAGAATTTATTGAGTTTCAATTGATTCTGGTCGTCGTCAAACTGCGCGCCTATAGCACGGCCTTGCAAAGCAAAAGTCAGAATCGCAGGGTTCGCATAACGTGTTTGAAAGGTGAATTGGTGTCTGGCGACTTGCGGAATCAACAAGCCTTCGAGGTTTCGGTTGGCGGGAAATTCCACCACTGTGGCAGCGGCAAACAGGTAACCGCTGCTGAATGATAAGGTGTTGGTCAAGCGCGTCTGGCTTTCGATTTCGACGCCGCTAGAGCGCGTGCGTCCGAGATTGCGGCGCTGGCGGGTAATTAAATCGGGCGTCAAGCTCAAGGTTACGTTAGCAACTGGTCTGGTGATTTCGCTCCAGAAAAACGCGCCGCGCACATAGAGCCGTTGTTGAAAAGCGGTAAGGCTTGCGCCGCCTTCTGCGCCGGTCAAGCGTTCGGCAAGCAGTTTATCGTTGGCTTGAGTGATTACATTGCCGACGCGAAACGAGCGATACAATTCGTTGAGCGTGGGCGCTCGAAAGGCGCGATAAGCGGAAGCCGTCAACGATACCTTTTCATTTACTTTGTACAGCAGAGACAAACGCGGACTGAAAGCAGTTTCCGTGCGCGCTTTGAAAAGCGTTGCTGTCGTCGCCTTGGTCGAAAACGATTTGGTTGCCGACAGCGCATCGTAATTGCGCCAGCGGTCAAGGCGTCCGCCGATGGTGGCGAAAAATTTTTGCGTGAGGCGAACGAGGTCTTGTCCAAAAATTCCGAAAGTGCGCTCGCGTCCGCCTGCGCCGACTGCCGACGTAGCGCGTCCGCTGTTGAACACCAGTTCATCGCTGGCACCGCGCACTTCGCGGAAATCGAAACCGGCAACCAGAGTTTGCCGTGTACCGGCAACCCGCGACCATTGCGAAGCGAAGCCGAATTGTTGTGCAGGGGTGCGTTGGCTGCGGGTCAAGGATTCGCTGTTGCGTCCGGCGGCGACGGCGGAAAAATATTGGTCAAAGACTTGTGAACCGATATACAAACGAATGACCAGCGCGCCTAAAACTGGCGCTTTGAAATCCGCGCCGGTGGATAATTGCCGTATGTGCGTGCGATTGGTTTGCAGAGGCGTGCCGTTGCCGCGGGATTCGCCAAACACCGAGCCGCGTATGAAGACGCGTCCGCGCTCTTCAAAAAATCTTTCGAGCAATAAATCAAGCGTCGAATACTCGACACCGGCTTGGGTATCCACGCGCCCACGCTGATTTTTGTCAACGATGATGTAACCATCGGTGTGAAAAACTTCGGCAGAAAGTTGCGCGCCGAGTTGTCCGAAACGTCCGCCCACAAACATAGAGGCGTTCGGCGACTGCTGATTGCCGTAGGAAGTTTCCAACGCAAAAGCTGAATCAAGATTTTCTCGCGGGATGAAATTAATCACGCCGCCGAGTGCGTCCGTACCGTAGAGGTTCGAGGCACCGCCGCGCACCACTTCGATGCGGTCAAGCGATTGACGCGGCGTTCTGCCCCAATACACCCAGCCGCCGAACGGGTCGTTGAGCGGCACTCCGTCATTCAACACGACAGCGCGACTTGCGCCGCTTGCGCCGACGCCTCTGAGCGAGACGCCTTGCGAAGTAGGATTTGCCGTGCGACTGCCGGAACGCCGAAACAGCGAAAAACCCGGCACCTGACGCAGCGCGTCATCAAGCGTCAAAGCAGCGGTCGTGGATAAATCTTCGTGCGCTAAAACGGCGATGCTGGCGGCGGTGTCGCTGACTCGCGTGAGCGTGCGTTCGGCGGTGATGGTCAATTGTTCAGCAACCGAAGCCGGTGCAAGAATAATCTCAAGTGTTGAAGACAGTTGCAGATTCACTTGACGTTCAAAGGGCGCAAAGCCCGGCTCGCTCACACGAATTGTGGCGCTTGTGATTTCCAAATCTGGAAAATCAAAACGCCCTTCTTCGTCCGCGTAAGCGCTGCGCTTCACTGCCTCCGCTGTCAAGACCACGCTTGCGCCGGAAATCGCCGCGCCGTTCTGATCTTTGACGCGGCCTTCCAGTTTCAGCTTTGGGGTTTGCCCAAAAGCTGTAGCTTGCAGGCAGAGAAAAGCGATGAGCAACAAACTGTAAAAGTGAACAAGCTTGCTGACCGTATAAGCTGAAACGCGTTGGGATTTTCGATTCATCATGATTGAAATATGGGCGAAATTGTTTGAGCCTTGTTGCAAAAAAATTGAGGGCGCGAGTTGAAACCGTCGCCTAAAGTTTCGTAGCAACCATAGCAAGCCGACACTTCAGAGGGCTCGTTTTGCCCCGCTCCGTTATGACATCTTAATGCACGACGGTTTCAACTTATGGCGCGATGGCTTCAACTCGCGCCCTCTCCACTGCGGCAAATCGTCTTTGACCATAGCGCCAGAGCAAGCGTTTGGGTAATTAGAGGGTGTCCCAGAAATGGATGTTCTGTCCATATCTTGTGCGCGGTGGCTTAACCATCTACAACATATAGACGGTTTCTGAAATTCTGCGACACGCTCTCATAAATTCTTCGGATGAAGGTGCGGCTGCTGATTTTCGAATTCAAGCCAGAGGTTTTGCTCCAACTCCAGATCAAGTGGCGTGGACTTACCGCCGTTTGGCATACGAAATGCGCCAGATTTTATTGCCGCCATCATCGGTGACAAGCATCGAACCGTCTTTCAAAACCAACAAGCCGACCGGTCTGCCCCAGACGTTTGGATTGTCTTCGCCGAGCATCCAGCCGACGACGAAATCATCATAGCCGCCGACGGGCTTGCCGTTTTTGAAACGGATGCGAATGATTTTATAGCCGGTGCGTTTATCGCGATTCCACGAGCCGTGCAAGGCGGCAAAAGCATCGCCCCGGTAATCTTTTGGAAACATCTTGCCCTGATAAAAGACCAAGCCGAGAATCGCCGAATGAGCTTGAATTAAAACCTCCGGCACTACGGTTTTCTTCACCAATTCGGGCTGTTCGCCCTGGCGGCGCGGGTCTTCGTTCGCGCCCACATAAGCATAAGGCCAGCCATAAAACGCGCCTTCTTTTACGGCAGTCACATAGTCGGGGACTAAATCATTGCCGATTAAATCGCGCTCCTGCACGGCCACCCACAATTGCTTGGTGGTCGGATTCCACGCCAATCCAAGCGGGTTTCGCAAACCGCTGGCGAAAATTCGTTGCCCACTGCCATCAGGATTGAACTCTGAAATCGCCGCTCGCATAGGTTCTTCACCGGCGTCAACATTGGTCTTGGAGCCAACCGTCACAAAAAGTTTTTTGCCGTCCGGACTGAAAATCAAATTGCGCGTCCAGTGTTCGCGGTAGCCATTCATCGGCAGCGCGGCGATTTTTTCGGGCGCGCCTTCGGCTTTAGTTTGCCCGACCTGATATTTGAAACGCACCACAGCATCGGTGTCTCCGACATACAGATAATCTTTCCAGAACGCCATGCCGAAGGGTCTGGAAAGCCCTGTGGCAAAGATGAAGCGTTCATCCACCTTGCCATCGTGATTGGCATCGCGCAGGATGGAGATTTGTCCGGTTTCCGACTCCGCTACGAAGACATCGCCATTGGGCGCAAGCTGCATCCAGCGCGGTCTTTTCAGATCAACAGCATATTCGCTGACGACAAACCCGGCGGGGGCGGTCAGCGTAGCGCCTTCCGGTTGCGGAATGATTTTAGAAAAATTGACAGGCCCTTTCTGCACTTCAGGCGGCGGCAAATCTTTTACCTTGATGTCGTAATGCTTGAGGGTTGGCGCTGACGTTGCGGTTGCTGAGTCGGCAACTGCAACATTTTTTTGCGATCCCTGAGCGCAGGCCGAGGTGATGAATGCCAGCACCATGAACCCGATTACGAAGGAATTTTGCGATGCGCGAAAAATTGCAGCGAAAAGTTTGATCATAGCTGTACCCATTTTGTTTGGATTTGGAAAAGCTGCCTCACGAAAAAAATTGTGCCACGCAGAGCGGGAATTGCAAAATCAAAAGGGCGACCAACGCAGCGCCTCACAAAGCATCGGTGGTTTCTTCTTTCCCTTCTATAACGGCGCTAGCCTTCACCCGGCTCATTGCGAATGGCAAAACCAACGAAGGCCCCCATTGTTGAGAAGCGGCCTTTGGCCACCTCTCAACCTTGCTGATTTGATTCAGCAAGGTTTACAGGAGTGGATAACCATGAACGGTTAAAGACGGCGGGCCGTGCCTCTGTACATTTCGCCAAACAGGCGCGGCGTTTTTGGCAGTACGAAGCGGTCAAGCGTGTCAATGGCAAAGCCTGCTGCGCTGATCAAATTGGCAATCGGGCGATTGATGTGGCAACCGACGCCGATCACTTTTTGTACAGGGTTGAGGCGGTCTTGCCAGCGCGCCGTTGTCGTGTCGTCGCTGCGTCCGTGTTCAAAGAAAATATAGCGCCTCGTGGGCTTCAATAAGCGCCGCATTTCAGCCAGCGCGGGCAAGACCTCGGCGATGGAACATAGCGTCCAAGTGGTGACGATGCAATCAAATTCGGCATCGGCAAACGGCAACGAGCCGCTCGCGTCAAGCTGCACAAATTCGACCGGCAGGGGGGCGGCTTTAATGCGTTGCGCCAATTTTTTTTGCAGCAGATGTTCCGAATCAATCGCCATCAGGCGCTGCACCGCCGCCGGATAATACGGCAGATTGAGGCCGGTTCCAAAACCAATTTCCAAGACCTTGCCGTAGGCCGGTTCAAGGGCGCGTTGGCGATACTTGCCCAATTCAGGTTTGCCAAGCGCCCAGTCCAGCAGATGCGGAAAAATATATTTTGCGTAGATGCCCATTTTATCCTAGGGATTCAACTTCGCTTTGGCGTCGAGTTTCTGCGCCAGCAACCAGTTGAAAAATTCGGCTTCGGCATAGGCTTTCTCCCAAGAGTTATGCCCGACGCCTTCATATTCGGTGTACTTGACGTTGCCGCCTGTGGCCTTCAACGCCTCGTTCATCTGGCGCGATTCCGTGGTCGGCACGGTGGTATCGGCGCTGCCATGAAAAATCCACACCGGAGTTTTGCCGATCTTTTGCGCCATCGGCGTGTACGGGTCATCGCTCTGGGTTGCCGACAATTTGAATTGTTCGGCGAGGCGTTGCGGTACGCGAACGCCGCCGCAGACTGGCGCAAGGGCAGCGAACTTTCCCGGTTGAGCCGCCGCCATCGCCCAGGTTCCATAACCCCCCATCGAAATGCCGGTGAGGTACAAACGCTGCGGGTCGCCGTTGAATTCTTTGACCGCTAGTTCCAGCGCCTTCAATGCCTGCGTCTGCATCTCCGCTTCCGTCCACCAGTGATGGGCCAGACATTGCGGAAAGACGATGACGCATTGGGCGCGCTCCGCGTGGCGACGCACGGCGGTGCCGATGCCGACTTCAGTTTGAATGAGGCCGTCGCTGCCGCGTTCGCCTGCGCCGTGCAGGAACAACACCACCGGCCATTTCTGTTTCGGTGTCCAGTTGGCAGGAACATAGACTTGATAAGCATAAGTGGTCGCGCCCATTTTCAGGGAGCGATTCAAAAATCCGCTTTCCGTTTTGGCTTCACTCACACTTGCGAAAAAAGCCAGTAAAATCAGGGTAAAAATGAAATTCTGTGCGCGCAACATGAAGACGCTCCTTAGTCGGTGGATTGGAACTACGCCAATACTCTACAAACGCCTTGACGCAAAATCAATGTTGAAAGGGTGGCTTGTCGGCTACAGCCGAGTTGATGAAAAACACTTTGATTTTCGGAGATTTGGAATATTCGCCGTAGCCCTTACCAGCGCAAGCCAATCAACGGTGCTGCCATTTTTTGTTTTACGCTTCACGCTCTGGCCAAGGCGTACTCCTGCAAATCCACGCGAATGTATTTGGCCAGCAGCGGATGTACGCGGGCGATTTCGTGATAAATTTTCTGCGCGATGTCGCGGTAAGCGCTATGCCCTTGACGCGCTGAACGCAGGCTGATGAAGTGATGCAGTGAACGCAAGTTCCACGTAAACAAAGCCCGCTTGCGATAGGCCAGCGGCAACACATATTGCGCCACATAGGGAAACTCTCCAGCGAGTTTGTCATAGGCTTCACTGCCGCGCTCCAGCAACTCTGTGTAGCGATTGTCGTAGCCGTATTCGACGATCTCCGGCGGCGTTTCGTAGCCGTGCGCGTTGCTCAACAATTGATTGGTCTGCGTTGCCATGCGATGGCGTTGAATATCGCGGAACGCGCCGTAATCAACCAGTATGTCAAACGTATAATAAATATGTTCGAGCGCTCGCAACGGCGCATCCCATTGGCCGCGACGTTGCAGATATTCATCAATGACGCGCTCTTTTTCCGCTGCCGTCATCTGGCGCACACGCGCTGCAACGGCAAGCGCGTTGGCCTGAGTGTATTCGTATAAAATCGCCGCTACCAGTTTGTCGTCAGCGTCTCGGTCATACTGCACCAGCGTGACGCCGTTTTGTTTGGCTTCGTTTTTGCCCGTCGCATCGAATGAAGCTTGCGAGTTCAGCAATTCATCAGCGATACGGCGCATCTCCTGATTCGTGGCATTCATGAATTCGTTGTAGTTGGCATATTTCAACAGCGTAGGAATCACCGCTTCGGCTTCCTGTTTGATGAGCGCGCCGAAGGCTCTGGCCTCCTGCAAAGGATGCGACAGCATCTTGGTGATTAAGTGTTCGAGCGCTCGCCCGTTAATCGTCAACCCGATATTGGTGAAGGTCGCGGCAGGCAGTATGTAGCGCAGCACATCACAGGCTTTGGCTTTGCAGGCGGTGTTGTAACCGGCTTGCGTTTGCGTCTCGGTTTTGGGCAGGCGCTTTTTGATTTCGTCAATCGCCAGCGGCGTCAACTCGGCATAAGCCTGCATCATGGCGCTGACGGTCTGGTGATAGAGTTGGGCAAACTCTGTGCCTTCGAGTTCCGGCGCTTGATAATATTTTTCCGGGTCAAAGACCACATAGCGCGTAGATTTTTCGGTATAGCTGGCGAGGCGATTGTCTTCGATAATTTTGCTGGCGATAATCGAAACATCTTCAATAGCGATGTGCGCGATGGCGTGTTCTGCGACACTTGCGTGGCCATAACCAACGACCCACTTTTCATGAAACTGCCTGGCTTTCTCTCTGGCGTTGGCCAGTTTCTCGTCGTCACTGGCTTCGACAACGACGCGGCTGGTCATGTCGAGGTCGCGGTCAACCAACAGTTTCAACAGATTTCTTCGCAGCGATTCACGACTGCGGCTGTAATAAGCGAACAACACGGCGACCACTTCTTCGGGCAGATTTTGCACCACAAAAGCCGAGCGCTCGGTGTTGCTGACATAAGGCGCAAGCGCCGCGAGTTCTTCCGGCGTGAATAGTTCGGTCATAAAAAAGACTTTCTTTGATGGCGGATATTCCTGCGCTGCCATTGTAGGGAAGGCGACAATTTTGAACAAGCGAACAACGCCGGACGCGCTGCAATTTGCCAACCCGCCAGGGTCATACAGTTGTCGTCAAAGAAGGGAGAAAGGGAACCACAGATGCACACCGATAAACACCGAGGCCAGAAAAAACCGGGTGTTCTGGGCTTTTCTTATCGCTGTTTGTCGGTGTGCATCTGTGGCTTCTTCTTTTCTGAATGCCCCTGCCAACACGCTTTTGCCTGAAGTGTTCGAGACTGCCGCCTTCAAACCCGTATGTTGTAGTAGCGGATTTTGCTGTTCAAGGTTGTGGTGTTTAAGCCCAGCAATTTGGCAGCGCGGGATTGATGGCCGTTGGTGATTTCCAGAGCGCGGCGGATCAACTCGATTTGAAAACGATTCACTTCATCGTAAAACGAAATGCCCTGCGATAAATCTATCTGCGTGGCGATGCTCTGCCCTGAGGCCTGCGCGGCGGCCAATTCGGGATTGATAATCTCTTCGCGCAAAGCTTCCCGCCCCAAGGCATCGCTGCGACAGATAATCACGGCGCGCTCCATCACGTTTTCCAATTCGCGCACGTTGCCAGGCCAGCGATAATTTTCCAGCAGCGACAACACTTCGGGGCTGAGTTGATCGGTGATGTGTTTGCCGTTTTCCGAGGAATACTTGCGTATGAAATGTTGCGCCAGTGGCAATATATCTTCGCGGCGTTCGCGCAACGGCGGCAGGTTGATCGAAATTACATTCAAACGATAATAGAGGTCTTCGCGGAACGCGCCTTCCATGACCGCCTGTTTCAAATCCACATTGGTCGCCGCGATGATGCGAACGTCCACCTGACGGCGCGTCGTTTCGCCGAGCGGCGTGAAATCGCGCTCCTGTATGACGCGCAGTAATTTGGCCTGCGTCTCCATAGAGATGGTGCCGATTTCATCAAGGAAAATCGAACCGCCATCGGCGACTTCAAAATAACCTTTCTTGGCCGCTATCGCCCCTGTGAACGCGCCGCGCACATGGCCGAAGAGTTCCGATTCCAGCAATTCCGTAGGCAGATTGGCGGAGTTGACGGTGACGAAGGCTTTGTCGGCGCGTGAGCTTTGATTGTGAATAGCGCGGGCGATTAATTCTTTGCCGGTTCCCGATTCGCCGGTCACCAGCACCGTGGTGCGCGCCGGTGCGACCTGTTCGACGAAGGCAAGTATTTCATGCATTTTGTCGCTGCGCGCCACAATCTCTTTGCTGCCGGTGCTGCGTTTGAGGGTTTGTTTTAGAGCGCGACGCTCTTCGTCTTTGCGGCGGCGGCGTATGCCTGCATTGATGAGGCCGAGAATTTCTTTGTTGTCGAAAGGCTTACGAATGCAATTGAACGCGCCGCGCTGCCAGGCGGCAATGGCGGTGTCAAAGGTCGCATAAGCGGTAATCATGATGACGACGGTTTCGGCATCTATTTTGAGGAACTCTTCGAGGGTCAGCAGTCCGCCGATGCCCGGCATGGAAACATCCAGCAGCACCAGATCGAAAGGCTTCTGCTGAAATTTATCTATGCCCTCTTCGCCGGTGCGCGCCACTTCCACCTGGTAGCCTTCCGCTGTCAGCAGGCTTTCCAGCACATCGCGCATGACTTCTTCATCATCTACAACAAGGATGCTACCTTTTTTTGCCATAAGAAAAAATGCTATCAGCTAAAATCCCTTCAAAGCCAGCCCAAGCCGTTTGCGGCTTTACTCGCAGGGGCAAATTGCCGACTGCATTTTCGCACAATCCCTAGCAAAAATTTAGGTGAAGCCGACGCCCCCTTCAGCGCTCGCGGATGACGTAAAGCCCCTGATCGAGCACCAGCGTGCGGATGTCAAAATGGTAGCTGTCGGTATTGAGCAGGCAGTCTTCTTCTTCTTCCCAATTGATGAGTAAATCATCTTCCTTCTTCATCACTGCTGGTGTTGCGGCGTCATTTTGTATCATAGACGTATTCTCCTTGCCGAGAAGTGAAATGGCGATGCGGAAAATTCCTCTGCACCTAGGCCGTGTGCAAGCGCTGTTCCTCCGCACTTCTTCTATACCCAAAACGGCAGAAAAAATTTCAAAAAAATTTTCCAGCGCGACTGATGCAGCAAACGGCAAGCGCTGCCGATTGGCGTAAAGCCGGATAAAAAACTCAACCTTGTACGAAGTCGTGCAAGGTTCCGGTTTTCTGCTTCACCCGACAGGCAGATACAAAAGCACCGGCGCGCTAAAAACTCGACGGTGTTTTCCTCGCACCGGCGGCTTGCCAGTCCGGCAATGCGCTGCGAGAATTTTTTTATAGCGAATTTCATTTGCCCACAACCATGACACCTGGTTGAGAGGCGGTCTGTGACCGCCGCGCGGCGGTCACAGACCGCCTCTCAACCCATCGCACACCTCTGCAAGCCGCTATAATTGCACCCGGATGGTTGCCATCAAAGGGGACGCTCTGTTGTGTTCTTCACAAAAGTATTATGATTCGAGCCGGTTGCCGCTACCGAAATTGTCGGTAGCAAGTTATGAATCCCGGCAAAGCGTTTGCAGCTTGCGTAGGCACATCGTCAGATTAACATTTGGTTGATGGCGCGGCGAAGCGGTGACGAAAACCGTTAGACTTTTTTCTGGCGTAGAGCCTACGACCATCGCCAGCAACAGCGCAACGAATCTAAAATGTTACAGCGACCCCTATGGTCACGCGATGCAAAGGGGTGGAGAAGAAATCGAAGTTCAGCGCATAAGGAAAAACTCGAGGACACCTGATATGACCAAAGAAGAGAGCCGCCTGGAAAAAGCCCGCGAAAGAAAAACTCACTGGAAACGCTGGGGGCCGTACTTGAGCGAACGCGCCTGGGGAACAGTGCGCGAAGATTACAGCGCCTATGGCACGGCTTGGGATTATTTGCCGCACGAGTTGGCGCGCTCGAAAGCCTATCGCTGGAACGAAGACGGCATCGGCGGCATCAGCGACCGACGGCAATTCATATGCTTTGCGCTGGCGATGTGGAATGGCAAAGACCCGCTACTGAAAGAACGCCTCTTCGGGCTGACCGGCTCGCAGGGCAATCACGGCGAAGATGTCAAAGAATATTATTACTACCTCGATTCGACGCCGACCCATTCCTACATGAAGTATCTATACAAATATCCGCAGGCCGAATTTCCGTATCGGCAACTGGTCGAAGAGAATCAACACCGCGACCGTCAACACTTCGAGTATGAATTGATGGACACTGGCGTGTTTGATGGCGACCGCTATTTCGATGTGTTCGTCGAATACGCCAAAGCCACCCCCGAAGATGTGTTGATACGCCTCACCCTTGTTAATCGCGGAGCGCAAGCGGCAAAGCTGGAGATGCTGCCGACGATATGGTTTCGCAACACCTGGTCGTGGGGCGGTGATGCAGAAAAGCCTAGCCTGCGGCGCAGCGAAGACGCCAAAAATGCCAGCGTCGTGCAACTGTGTCATCCGTATTACGGGCATCGCTGGCTGTTTTGTCAGGGCGCGCCGGAATTGTTGTTCACCGAAAATAACACTAACCCGGCACGCCTTGAGCGCAAACTCAGGCCGGGTTATTTCAAAGACGGCATCAACGATTACATCGTTCACGGTTCGCAAGGCGCAGTGAATCCGGCGCTCACGGGCACCAAAGCCGCCGCGCATTATGCGCTGACGTTGCAAGCGGGCGAAACCCGCGTCATCAAACTGCGTTTGACCGATCTGGAAATTCGCCCGGAAAACGGCGACCCTTGCGGTGAAGAATTCGACCAGATTTTCGTCGAGCGTCAAAATGAAGCCGATGAGTTTTATGCGACCGTCATTCCCGAAACGCTTTCCGATGATGAAAAAAATGTGATGCGACAAGCCTTCGGCGGCTTGATGTGGAGCAAACAATTTTACTTTTATGATGTGCGGACGTGGTTGCAGGGCGACCCTACGCAACCGCCGCCGCCGCCGCAACGCTCGGACGGGCGCAATCATGAATGGAAGCATCTGTACAACGACGACATCATTTCGATGCCCGACAAATGGGAATACCCTTGGTATGCGGCGTGGGATTTGGCCTTTCACTGCATACCGATTGCGATGATTGACCCGGACTTTGCCAAAGACCAACTCATACTCTTACTGCGCGAATGGTATATGCACCCGAACGGCCAATTACCGGCCTATGAATGGGCGTTTAGCGATGTCAATCCGCCGGTTCATGCGTGGGCGGCGTTGCGCGTTTATAAAATCGAACAGAAGCGGCGCGGCAGAGGTGACGTGAAATTTCTGGAGCGCGTCTTTCATAAACTGCTGCTCAATTTCAATTGGTGGATCAATCGCAAAGACGCCGAAGGCAACAATGTTTTTGAAGGCGGTTTTCTGGGCTTGGACAACATCGGCGTCTTTGACCGCAGCAAACCACTGCCAACCGGCGGCATACTGGAACAGGCCGATGGCACCAGTTGGATGGCAATGTACTGTTTGAATATGCTGGCCATAGCGATGGAATTGTCGCGGGTCAATCCGGCGTATGAAGACGTGGCGAGCAAGTTTTGGGAGCATTTTCTCTACATCGCTTATGCGATTAATAATTTGGGCAAAGACGGCAAATCTATATGGAACGAAGAGGACGGTTTTTATTATGACCTGTTGCGTTTTCCCGATGGCAGCAGTTTTCCTTTGAAAATTCGTTCGATGGTCGGGTTGATTCCGCTGTTTGCCGTAGAGACTTTGGAGCCGGAAGTGATGAACAAATTGCAGGGCTTCAAACGGCGCATGGATTGGTTCATCGAAAACCGCGAAGACCTGACTTCAAACGTCGCCTGTATGCGAACCACCGGCAGAAAAGAGCGCCGTCTGTTGGCGGTTGTGGACGAAGAGCGTTTGCGTAGAGTGTTAAAATTCATGCTCGACGAGAATGAATTTTTATCGCCGCATGGCATACGCGCCTTATCGCGTTATCATCACGATCATCCCTATAAACTGCGCGTTGACGGCACCGAGTACATGGTGGATTACGAGCCAGCCGAATCGTCAACCGGATTGTTTGGCGGCAACTCGAATTGGCGCGGCCCTGTGTGGTTCCCTGTGAATTATCTGATTATCGAAGCGCTACAGAAATTTCATCATTACCTGGGGACGGATTTCACCGTCGAATGTCCAACGGGGTCAGGTCAGATGATGACCTTGTGGGAAGTGGCCGCAGAAATTTCGCGCCGTTTGAACAGCCTCTTTCTGCGCGACGAAAATGGACGACGACCGGTGAATGGCGGCATAGAAAAATTCCAGACCGATCCGCACTGGCGCGATTACATTTTGTTTTACGAATATTTTCATGGCGACAATGGCGCGGGCATAGGCGCAAGCCACCAGACCGGTTGGACGGCGCTGGTCGCCAAACTTTTGCAACAGAGCGAAAACAAAACCGGCATACGCGACGAAGACCCCGAACCTAAAATTCGCAAACCCGAAGTCAAAGGCCGCACCGAAATGCTCAGAGAATCCATACCGGTGTGAAGCCCACAGACGCTTGAAAGGTTGTGGAGTTTGCGTCAACCAAAGGAGAAAAGACACCACAGATGAACACAGATGCACACCGATACAGGAAAATCTGGAGCGTTGCCGTTTTTTCTATCGGGGTTTATCGGTGTGCATCTGTGATGTCTTCTCAATTTCCGAAACCTGTATGACGCTGCTCTGATTCGTAGTCCGTTGTTGGCGATGAAGGCAATCGCTTGCACGAAGCAATCAACACCTCATCCACCGACGACGGGCTTCGAGTCAGAGCAGAAAATTTATGGTCAACCGGCGAACGGATTTTTGAATGATCGCAAAGCGCCATCGGTGCTGGTCGCTGATGACTCAATTGGTTTTGCCATTTCTGACAAGCCTGGCGCTGACCATTCCTCAATACCTTCGCCAATTTCTAATATGGCTTGCAAAACGGCAAAATTACGCCCATATATTGTGGTCGTCTAATGTACTGACTACAATATATGGTAACGAAAATTGCCGTAAAAATTTTTGGCGACGGTATTGATTCCTGTACCCAATTGCCGAGCGAGCCAAGCAAAGGAGCTTGATGATGAAGCGTTATGATTTCGTAGCCATCGGCGGCGGCAACGCCGGGTTGAGCGCCGCCGCGAAAATTACTGGCGCGGGACATAAAACCGCGCTCATTGATAAAGGCGCAGTCGGCGGACTCTGTTCGCTCAACGGCTGCAATCCGAAAAAAGTTTTCGTGCGCGCCACCGAAGTTTTGAATGAAATTCGCCACGCCGCCAATTTCGGCATAGCAGTCGCCGAACCTCGCGTTGACTGGTCTCGCGTCCTCGCACGCAAAGAGAGTTTCACCCGTCCCGTCACGCCGCAAACCGAAGCCTCTTTGCAAGAGCAAGGCATAGATTTAATTCACGGTGCGCCGCGCTTCATTGCGCGAAACGCGCTGGAAGTAAACGGCGCAGAGATCGAAGCCGGAGCCTTCGTCATCGCCACAGGGTCGTATCCGCGTCGGCTCGACTTTGACGGCGCGGCGCTCGCCAAAACCAGCGACGAGATATTGGCGGTGCGCGATATTCCGAAACATCTCGCTATCATCGGCGCAGGCGTAGTGGCGTTCGAGTTCGCGCAGGTCTTTGCTCGATTGGGTTCTCGCGTGACTATGCTGGTGCGTAGCAAAGCGCTGGCGGGCGAAGACGAAGACATGGTTGCGGCAGTCGTTGAATTTTCCCGAACGCTTGGCATTAACATCATTATGCAAGCGACGCCGCAGGTGATTCATAAACAAGGCGACGAGTTCGTTTTGGAATTTGAAGCCGATGGCAAAGCCACTAGCATGGCTGCCGATTTTATCCTCAACGCGGCGGGGCGTGTGCCTTCAATAGACGCGCTCGCTCTGGACCAAGCTGAAGTCGAAACGAGCAAACGCGGCATTGTTGTGGACGAGTTTTTACGCAGTAAAACCAACCCGAATATCTTTGCCGCAGGCGACGCGCAAGGGCGTTTGCAACTGTCGCCCGTCGCCTCGTATGAAGGCCGCTTGGTGGCGAAAAATTTTCTCGAAGGCAATAGCGAACGCGCCGATTATACGGCCATCCCGCGAGCCATTTATACGATTCCGCCGCTGGCTTCTGTGGGCTTGACGGAAAGTGAAGCGCGCCAACGCAAGCTGGAAATCAACGTCACGAAAAGCGAGATGACCAATTGGAAAGTCAACGCCATTATTGCAGGCGGTGAACCGGCGCTGGCGAAAATCATCAGCGAAAAAAGTTCGGGGCGCATACTCGGCGCGCATTTGTGGAGCGCCGCTGCCGGTGACAACATTAATTTCTTCGCGCTCGCCATCAAACACCAGATCACCGCCGATGAAATCCGCAACATGGTTTTCGCGTATCCGACATTGGCAAGTTCGCTGCCTTATACGGTCGGCTGAAACGAAGCGATGGCAAGGCGTATCCTCGCTGCTTTTGCCGTTCAGCGTTTTATGAATCGGCGGTTGAGCAATCCAGTGAGCGCTTGCAGGGCGAAGGCTCGCGGCAAAATTCAACCCCAGGAATTTTATGATTCACTTCGATGATGAAATTTGCGCCAACTTAGACAAGGCTTCCGAACGCGAGTGGCTGGAAACCAACGCCCTTGGCGGCTTTGCTTCTTCAACCATTACGGGCTTGAACACGCGCCGCTATCACGGCTTGTTAGTGGCGGCGACGCGCCCGCCGGTCGGTCGCCTGATGCTGCTTGCGAAGCTCGAAGAGACGCTTGTCATTGACGGGCAGCGTTACGATTTATCGGTCAATCAATATCCTAATACTGTGCATCCGCAAGGCTATCAATATCTGAAAGCGTTTCGCCTCGCACCGTTTCCAACTTTTATTTATGAAGTCGGCGAGGCGCGGATCATCAAGACGGTGTTTATGCTCGATGGCGAAAACACCACGGTGATTCAATATGAATGGCAGACGGTGGACGCGGCGACCGTGCGCCAGTTGCCGCCGCGAACGGTTCAACTTGAAGTGCATCCCTTGATCGCCTTTCGCGATTATCACAGCACCACGCATGAAAATCCTTCGCTCAATGCTCACGTTGAAATGCAGCCGCAGCTTGCGAGTTTGACGCCTTACCAAGGTTTGCCGACTTTGCATCTGGCGCACGATGCCGACTTCGCGGAAGCGAGCGGTTTTTGGTATCGCCATTTTGAATATGCACTGGAACGCCAGCGCGGCCTTGATTTTATTGAGGATTTATTCAACCCGCTGGTCTTGAAATTCGATTTGACCAAACGCCCTAGCGCCAATGTCATGGCTTCAATCGAAGCGCCAGACATCAATCGAGTTGACGAATTCAAAGACGGCGAAATCAAGCGCCGCAAAAATATTGTCGCCGCGCCGCCGGTTGCCAATCAACTGGTTACGCTGCTGACGCAGGCGGCCAATCAATTCATCGTCGCACGCGGCAATCACAAAACGGTCCTCGCCGGTTATCACTGGTTCAGCGATTGGGGGCGCGACACCATGATTGCGCTACCCGGTTTGCTCTACGCTATGCCGTCACTTGAAGCAGCAAAAAGCATCTTGTTGGAATTCGCCCAGCACGCCGATCAAGGGATGTTGCCGAATCGCTTTCCTGAGGCCGACGACGAGCCGGAGTACAACACCATAGACGCGACCTTGTGGTTCTTTGAAGCGATTCGCGCTTTGACACAACGCAGCGGCGATTATCAATTCGTCAAGACCAAGCTGTACGCCGTGCTTCTTGACATCATCAAGTGGCACGTTCAAGGCACGCGCTACGGCATCAAGGTTGATGCGGATGGAATGCTTACGGGCGGCGTTGACGGGGTGCAGTTGACGTGGATGGACGCCAAGGTTGGCGATTTTGTGGTGACGCCGCGCCACGGCAAAGCGGTAGAGATTCAAGCGCTGTGGTACAACGCGCTGTGTGTGATGCAGGATTTTGCAAGGCGTTTCAAAGACTCTACAACCGAACCGTTGTGCAGGGAATTGGCGGCGCTGGCGAAAGCGAATTTCGGCAAAGCGTTTTGGAATGCAGAGAGCGATTGTCTGTTTGATGTGATTAACGGCGACGCCAAAGACGCAGCGATTCGTCCGAATCAAATTTTTGCTGTCAGCTTGCCGCACTCGATGTTATCAGGCGAAGAAGCCAGGCGCGTTGTTGCCGTGGTCGAGCGCGAGTTGCTGACGCCGTTTGGTCTTCGCAGCCTGGCTCCAAGTGACATAGCCTATCGCCCGGTTTACGCAGGCGATGCCTACAGCCGCGACACGGCTTATCATCAAGGCACGGTGTGGGCTTGGTTGCTGGGGCCATTTATTACGGCGTATGTGAAGGTGAATAACGGCGCGCAGAAGAGCCGCGAGGTTGGCGAAAAATTATTGACCGGCTTCTGTGAGCATTTGCATGAAGCGGGGCTTGGGCAGGTGTCGGAAATTTTTGATGGCGATGCGCCGCACCGTCCGCGTGGCTGCATAGCGCAGGCGTGGAGCGTTGCGGAACTTTTACGCGCCGCTTGTGAAGAGGTGTTTCAAGTGCAAGCGAAAAGCGGAGAAATAAATAAAGCTTTGAGGTAATCGCCGGGTAAAAATAGTCGGGAAAGAATCAACCGCGAGAGCAGAAGTGAAGTAAGCCTTACGATTTTTGTTCAGGGCGTTGGCGCAGCCATTCACGGAAGGCGCGAGCCGCTTTGCGTTCGCCTTCGATGATGCCTTTGACTAGGAATTCGGAGATGGTTTGGGCCGTAAGAAATGGAAAAGCCCTGCTCACAGACGATGAAGTGTAAGTCTGTCCTTCAAGCAGGTAGATTTCCACTTTGCTTTTATAGACTCGCCAAATCTCTGGCACACCAAATCCTGCATAGATGGGGAATTTATTCAGTGAGGCGCTGGTGCGATCACATTCAAAGCTCGACTTTGTACAATTTCAAATTGAACAACACCAATCAAGGGCTGACGTTGCGGTTCGCGCCTGGAATTATTGAACTTCACCTTGTTGAGGGGAGGTTCAATCATTCCAGGTGCTGAAAAAGCCAATGAAATCAGGCTGCTTCGCCTCTAAAAAATCTAGCAACGGAGAACCGAGGCCGTGAGGCAATTCGTCTGAATCCCCCAACGGGAGCCGAGGCAGTTTGGCAATTCGTCTGAATCCCCCCAACGGCAGTTGGGGGATGCTTAAAGTCCAGCCTACATACCGCAGGCAAACAAAGTTTTTTTGCAATCCCCCCAACGGCAGTTGGGGGATAGTTAAAGTCCAGCCTTGAGCCTCGGGCAAGGTTGGACTTTAACCATCCCCCGATTGCCATCGGGGGGATTGGTTTCTCGTTGGCAGCGTTTCGTAGGTTGGGCTTTAACTATCCCCCGATTGCCATCGGGGGGATTGGCAAGCTCGGTTCGCCTCTGAAAAATGTACAAAGTCGAGCAAAGACAAGATCGGATGGTGGATCAATCTCTAAATCCAAGTCTTCTTTGCCAATCACATACTGTGCATTCTGTATATAAAAACTATCATCAGGCTCGGCTCCTTTATTAATCGTTTCTCTTTTAAAAGTAGTCGAACCAAATGATGTTACCTCTATATCTAATTCATCACTCATTGCCGCTATGAGATCGTGAATAACAATTTTGGGTCTTTCAGGCCTTCCTGCTGGAGCCAGGATTTCTATCCTCCCGTGATGGTAAAAGATGCGCGCTGCGTAGCTGTCGCCTAAATCGTCGAGCCGTTGTTCGTAGTCTTCCCAACTGACATCATCAAGTCTAAGCGTTGAGCCTTGCGGCAGGAGTGCGATGATTTCATGATAATTGGTGGGCGGAGTTGCAACGGACATAAAGTTCAATCTCCTGTCGTTTCGAGTTTCCAAGAAAGCGGTTCGTTGACATCGTAGCACAAGATAAAATTTATTTTCATTCGTGGGAATAAACCATCATGCCCGTGTCATTCACGGGGTGACGAAGTAGGAAATCCAGCAAAGTTGAGGACTCCTTATGTTCGGACGCGCAGCCAGAGAAGAAGATTTTGAAGTGGCGGCAATGCCGCATCTCAATGATCTGTTTCGCACCGCGTATCGCGTCATCGGGGATCGCAGCGCCGCCGAAGACTTGGTGCAAGAGGCTTATCTGCAAGCCTGGAAATCGTTTCATCGTTTCGAGATGGGCACCAATTGTCGCGCCTGGTTGTTCAAAATCCTCTTTCACGTCATTCATCATCATCGCCGCAAATGGTTCAATTTGGCGCTTTTCAAAGAAGGTGACGAGTTTTTGGAAGAAGTGCTGGTTTATGAAGAGCCAGTGCCGCAGCACCTGCGCGATGAAGAGGTGCTGGCGGCGGTCGGCAAGCTGCCGCAACAATATCGAGAGGTGGTGTTGCTGGCCGATGTCGAAGAACTGGCCTACAAGGAAATCGCCGCAGTGTTAGGCATCCCCGTAGGCACGGTGATGTCACGCTTGAGCCGTGGGCGAAAAATCTTGCGAAAGGAACTGAGCGATTTCGCCGCCAGCTATGGCATCAAATCGGTACAGGCATAGGGAGGGATTATGAACGTCATTAATTTCGAGCCGAGTGAATGCAAAAAACTCAGACCGTATCTGGATTCATACGTCAACAATGAACTGCTGGTAGAGACCAATCACGCGGTACTCAAACATCTGCAAGAGTGTGGAGATTGCCTGCTGGCGCTTGACTCGCGTCTGCGCGTCAAGGGCGCTTTGCAGGTGGCGGTGTGCAAGGATGTCGCGCCCTCGGAGTTGCAATACCGGATTCAAAGAGAACTTCGCAAAAGTAAGGCCGCGCCTTTTTTGGGGTGGCGAAACTGGATGCTGGTCGTTGCCGTTGCGGTGATCGTGATGATTGGCAGTTGGGGCCTTTTCACCGCGATACAGAACAACAAAGTGGCGGCAAGCGAAAGCGCGAAACGACAGAATGCGCGAGTTCTCCATGTCGGTCTGGGCGATCATGTACACTGCGCCGTGGAGCGCAAGTTTGCTGACGAACCGTTCACCGAGGCTGAGATGAGCGCTAAACTGGGCAGCGAATTCAGCGGACTGGTGCAGCTTTTGAAAGACCATGTGCCGGGCGATTATCAAGTGGTGACCGGGCATCGTTGCACCTTTCAGCAACGTGAGTTCGTCCATTTCATTCTGCGGCATCAGGAAAAAATGATGTCGCTGGTGTTGACGCAAAAAAATGGCGAGGCCTTTTCCACCGCCACCATAGGCGATGTCCTGCAAGCGTCGGGAGTGACTTTGCACACCGGGCGGCTGGAGAATTATGAAGTCGCCGGATTTGCAACCGGCGATTATTTGGCCTTTGTGGTCTCCAATCTGGACAAGTCGGAAAGCGACAAAATCGCTGCTGATCTAGCGCCAGCACTGCGCCAGTATCTGGCGCAACGGGAATCGTAAAACGCTACGGCGTTCACACGATCAATCCATGAACTATCACGCTGTCTATTGAATGTCATTAGTTCCTCCAAACTCATTCAACAGAACGTGCTTAAAAATCCCGTTCATCTTTCGAAATTTTGAGAGATGACGGGATTATTTTTCATGAAGTTGAGATTTAACCGGTGAAGCATTTTTTTAAGGAGTTTGCCGTATGAAAACAATATTCCAACGTCTAGCGAACCTCAAGCGGTCGCAAGCGGCACGGCTGGCGGCCTTGTGGTTGATTATTTTGACCAGCCATTTCGCTGGCGCATCGGCTGCCAGCGCTGCACCACAACCCCGCACCGTGGGCAGGAGCTTCGTTTATACCATCACCAATCTAAATGGCGACAACACCATCGCGCTCTATGAACGCGACGCGCAGAGCGGACAGTTGAGCTTTCGCACCACGTTCCCTACGGGGGGGCGCGGCAGCGGCACTCTGATTGATTCGCAAAGCCCTCTGGTCGTCAATGACAACGGCACGGTTTTGTATGCTGTCAATGCGGCGAGCAATACGATTTCGGCGCTGGCTATCGCGGACGATGGCGCGCTGACGGTGATAGGAACCTATAACTCGCGTGGCGTAATGCCGTCGAGTCTGGCGCTGCGCGGCGATCTGCTCTACGTAGCCAACAAAGGTGATGCCGCCAACGCCCCGAATTACGCGGGGTTTCGCGTCAATGCCGATGGTTCGCTGGCGCGCATCAAGCGTTTGACGCCATTGAATCTTGGCGATAACCCGACGCAGATTTTGTTTAATCGGGAAGGCACGATGGTAATCGGGCTGCGTTTTGGTGGGCGTCTGATTGATTATTATACCGTCGTGCGCGCCAGCGGCAAGCTGCGACCACGCGGACAGTTGACCAGTCCAACGGGGCCGTTTGCCGGAGCCTTCAATCCGTTAAACGATACGCAGTTGATTGTCAGTGATGCGCGTTTGCCGGGTGCGGTTTCGTATGCAATCAACGGACAAGGCCAGATGCAGCAAATCCACGCGGTCAGCAATGCGCCAGACCGCGCCGCCTGTTGGATCGCCGTGCATCCCAACGGCCTCTATGTCTGGGTATCGAATACCGGAACCAATACCTTGTCGCTTTACACCATCAACGCCGACGGCACTTTGAATCTGGTGGGCAATCATTCGACGCAGGCGTTTGGGCGTGCGCCGTTTGAAATCGTCCTAGATAAAAGCGGACAGTTTCTGTATCAATTGAACGTCCGCGCCGGTAATCAAAGCATTCATGTTTTGCGCGTCACTGGCAATAGCGCCAACGCCGGACTTGAAGACGTAGCGACGGTCAATCTTCCCGATGGCGCAACTCCTGCGGGGCTGGTGGTGGTTGAATAAAATGGAATAACGAATTGTAAATCAGCAGCGTTTCGATATAGACAACCTCCGTTTGGATGTGCTTTGGCGGAGCAAGAAAAGCGCCAACGATTGGCTGGCGCAGCCACCGATTTACACTTGCGAAGCGATCAAAGAGCGCCGCTCTTATGTTCGTGAGGCGCGTCTGCAAGTGCCAATAAAAGTCACTCAAGCGGCGCGCCAGAACATCTTTGTGGCAGCTTGCCAGTTCAAGTTGTAAACCCAAGAGCGCAAGTCGTAAGACAAAAATTTTCGCAAAACAACTCCCTGCTGTTCACTTTTGGGAGCGCTTTGGTTGAGCGCTTGGTCAAGAGTGGGCGCTTGAAATGGCATCTCCAATCCTGAATTTTTGCCAATTCCATTCCCTGCTTTTTCCATCTGTTGTTCAATTCTAGCTCTAATAATAATTCATTTTGACTGACGCACCTTCATCAGGCTGACCGAATACCCCCCCTACGGTCGAGGTTTTCGCCATCCAAAGCGCAGGCTAACCGCTTATGAAACCTGCGTTTACTTGGCTGCAAGCAGCTATGGCATTGGAGTTGTATCAGTGGGAGCGGTGACTTTGCCTTCCTCCTCTTGGTGGCAAAGTAAAGGGTTCAGGAGAAAAAAATGTCGGCAAGGAAATTATCCTCCTTCGTGTGCAGGGTTCTGGCCATTGTTATGGTCACCAACTTTGCCATGCTGGTGGGGGCGCAGGATTTCAGTGCATCGCAACACAACCAGGAGCTGAAGGCGACTTTAGAGACCTGTAGCAAGCTGTCGCCGGAATTACGTTGGGAGTTAGGCAAGGCCACGCCGTGGCATCGGGTGCGCGTCATTGTGCAAACGCAAGCCGCACCCGATACTCTGGCCATACGCCTTGCCGCCAAAGGTGGTCACTTAGGGCGTGCGCTTCCGCTCATTAACGGTTATGTGGCAGAGGTACAGCAAGCTGCGTTACTTGATTTAGCGATTGATTCAGACACCCAATTTATTTCTCTTGACCGCCCGACTATCAGTTTGCAACAGCGCTATGACAGTAACTTGTTACTGGCGACCAGCGGAGCAACAAACGTAGTCGGCAACAACCACCTGGATAACGCGGATGATCCTGCCATCCGCGGCTATCTTGATTCGATGGCGAAAGGAGTCAATGGCACAGGCGTTACCATAGCGGTGTTGGATTCGGGGATTTATGACACCGATGCCGTGCATCAGGATTTACGTAGTATGAAGAATGGCAGCGACAAGCGCCTTCTCAAGCACATGAATTTTGTTTCCAGCGAACACCCCACGCCAAGCCAAATTGATAACGGTTATGACCTCTACGGTCACGGCACTCACGTTGCCGGTATCGCCGCCGGGTCGGGCTATGAGTCTTTACAGTCTGCTGCCCAAGTAGGCAACACTTACTCCGGCGTTGCGTTTAATGCCAATCTGTTAGACCTGCGAGTTATCGGTGCGGAGGGCAATGGGCAAATCAGCGATGTGATCGCGGCGATCAACTGGATGATTAGCAACCGCGTTCATTACAACATTCGAGTGGCCAATTTTTCCATAGGCGCAGCGGTGACGCAATCTTATCGCACCGACCCGCTGTGTCAGGCGGTTGAACGCGCCGTCAATGTCGGCATCGTCTGCGTCGTGGCGGCAGGTAACTTTGGCAAAGACGCCAGTGGTGCGCCGGTCTATGGTTCGATTCTAGCGCCGGGCAATGATCCGTTGGCGATTACCGTGGGGGCTACCAATACACAAGGTTCAGCGCGGCGTTTCGATGATACGGTGGCCAGTTACAGTTCACGCGGCCCGACGTTGGTAGATTATGTGTCCAAGCCCGATGTCGTAGCGCCCGGCACGATGATTCGTTCGATTGCCGCCAATCGCAATGCTTTGACCACGCAATATGGTCTGACAATTTATTCCAGCAATAATGAAGATGTGTACATGAAATTGAGCGGCACCTCGATGGCAACGCCATTGGTTAGCGGCGCGGTCGCGCTGATGTTGGAGGCCAATCCCAACCTGACGCCAGCGATGGTGAAATCTATCTTGCAGTTCACGGCGCAATCATTGCCTTCATTGGATGGCAGCGATGCGTTGATCAAGTTGCTGACTCAAGGAGCCGGTTGCGTAAATATAGATGCGGCGGTGCGGCTGGCGACGGCTTTTGCCAAAGATGCCGATAAGGGCAAGGCAGGCGATAATCTGCTGCAAAGCAAAGAAGCGACCCTCAACGAATTGCTCTATGCCTCGCAAGATGGCAGCGGCGCGTTCACCAGTCAAATTGCCGGAGAGACGATTCAATGGGGCAACAACGTCTTTTTCTCCGAAGGGCTGGCGTATTTCTACGACAGCAATCATAAGGTCACAGTTTATCAAACCGCCGGTTGGCAGGTCAGTGATAGCTTCACGCTAACCAACGGCATTCTCGTCACCGATTCGCGTTTACTGGCGAGCGGACGTTTACTGGCGAGCGGACGTTTACTGGCAAGTGGACGCTTACTGGCGAACGGACAATTATTGACCAACGGCTGGCTCTACGATGGTGCAAACAACAGCTTAGTGAATATCTCAGCAGTGCAACCTGTGTGGTCGGCCAATCTGTTAGACCAGAGTGGACTGGGCTCCGAGTCGGCGTTTGATACTCATGCAGCAAATCAAAAAGTGATGGTGAAGGGCGAGCGCGGCAGAGGCTTCGCCTTCCCTTTAATTAAATCCGAAACGCATCCGCTGTTTCCACGCGGCAACCATTGATGAAAGGAACCAAAGGAACAATCATGAATAAAGTGCATTCTTGTAAAGGTGTGATTTGGGAAGGCGATGACCGCTAGTCAATGAGTCGCCCTTCTTCCCCTTCCTTATATATTCGATTCAGTAGTAACGGCAAAACTCCAGGTTGATGGTTTGGGTTGTGGGTTTGCCCAAGCCGGTATTCGCTTGCAATGAATAAATTGATAGATGATCTGAAACGCTATAGCACCAGTGGATTAGCCATTCTCCTATGGCTGATGACGGTCTCAGCATTTCTCAGCCTCTACTCGCTCCTACAACTTTCCTTTGCCAACAAAGATTCCCTTCTCCTTCTGGCTTTACTGGCGTTGCTGCTGGCATTGATTTCTTCGCGACAGGTATTCATGCTTCCTGGAACCGATAGCGGCATTTCGATGACCGAAGCGGTTACTTTTCTGGCGATTATCGTGTTAGGGCCTTATCATGCGGCGCTCTTGACCCTCTTTGAAGTATTGCTGGCTAGCCATCGCTTACGATTTCGCCCTAGCCTCTATGCCTTCAATATTTCCAATCATGTGTTGTCGGTGTTTTCAGCAGGCAAAGTCTATTACTGGATGGATGGCTATCTGAAAAACACCTTACAGGCTTCGCCCATCGTGTCCTTTGCTTTGCCATTAATTGCGATGGCGGCAACCCATTATACGCTGCACATTACCGTGCTTTCGCTGATGGCGTATGTTGATCATCGCACCCGGTTGGCCAAATCACTTTCCGAAAATTTGAGTTGGGAGCCGGTGACGTTTATGGCCTGCGCGACTATGGCGGGGTTGCTCAAACTGGCCTACAGTCAATACGGCTTTTTAACTTTGCTGATGACGCTGGTGCTGGTGTCGCCCGTGCCGATACTCATTTACTACGCCTTCAAAACCTATCACGACAATTTAAGCCAGCAGGAGAGCCATTATAAAGAACTCAGCGGCATCTATGATTCGATTATCGAAATGCTGGCAATGGCCATTGATGCCAAAGATGATGTAACGCACGACCACATCCAGCGCGTCAAACTGTTTGCTCGTCGCATGGGGCAAATTGTCGGGCTTTCCGATATGGAGATCGAAGCGCTCAAGGCCGGAGCCTTGTTGCACGACATCGGCAAAGTCGGCGTCCCGGCTTACATCTTAAACAAACCCGGTAAGCTCACCGAGCATGAATTCGAGCAGATGAAGATGCACACCATCATCGGCGCGGATATGCTGTCGAACATAGATTTTCGTTACCCAGTGGTGCCCATCGTTCGCCATCATCACGAACGCTGGGACGGACGCGGTTACCCGGATGGCTTGCGCGGCGAAGCGATTCCCATCACGGCGCGCATCCTCACTCTGGTGGATACTTACGATGCGCTGCGTTCCGACAGACCCTATCACAAGGCCATGAACCGCGATGATGCGGTGACCTATATGCAACAGAATGCCGGTTCATTTTATGATCCGCGTCTGGTCGAAATCTTCGTTTCGGTGGTGGATGAAATGGAAGCCGAGGCGACCGCGTTGATTACCGCGCAGACGCAGGAGCGCACCAAGCAGAGCAAACCCTTGCTCTCGGATGCTCAACCGGCCAACGGCCTGGCCAAAGAGCCTTCCATTGATCGGGCAACTGCGGCGCTCAATTCGATAGCCGAAACCAATCAACGGGTGACGGCGCTCTATGAAATGTCGCGCACCTTGTCCAGCATTCTTTCCATCGAAGACACCATAGCGATTCTGAGCAATCGCCTGTCCAAATTAATTCCCTTCACCACCTGCGCCATCGCCCTGTTCGATGCCGAGCGTTCGGAGTTTGAAATCATCCACGCGGTGGGGCGTTATGCCGAAAGCTTGGTGAAGCGCCGCCAATCGGCAGAAGCGGGAATCACCGGCTGGGTGATTACCAATCAAAAGCCTATGTACAACACCAACCCGGTGCTTGATCTGGGATTTTTACAAGCCCAAGAGGCCAGCGAATACAAAGGCGTGATGGTGTTTCCGCTATATAAAAACAACGAGGCGTTAGGTGCCATCGCGCTCTATTCGACCGAGATGGAGAGCTATAACAGCGAGTACATTCAATTGATGGAATCCATCTGTCAACCGGCCTCCGACGCCATCTATAACGCTTTGACGTTCGAGCAGGCGCAACGCGCAGCCTATACCGATTCGATAACCGGACTGGCCAATACCAGAGGGCTGGCGGCGCAATTTGACCGGGTGCACGCTGACTGCAAAAACCGGAATCAAGCGCTGTCGCTGCTGGTCTTGACGCTCGACAATATAGAAAGCCATTCCACCAATCTTCGCAATGCCAACAATCAATTACTCAGCATCGTCGGGCATCTGATGAAAGAGAACCTGGCGCAGAAGGACTTGCTGGCGCGCTACTGGGATAATGCCTTCATAGCGCTGTTGCCGAATTGCGATTCGAAGAGCGCTAACCAAATCGGCAATCGTATCAGGAAAAAAATTGAGCAAGCCAAAGATTTGAATCTGGTCGTCACCGTCGGTTCGGCCAGCAGTCCGCAGGAAGGCGACAGCTTTGAAGAGTTGTTGCAGGCCGCGCATATGGATTGCATCGCCAGCCGCGCCAGCTTCGACGTGTTGTCCATCAACATGAAAAGAGTGGTGACCGGCTGAAGTTCACCACTGTTTCAGGTTGAGGCCATTGGCAAAATCCGCGACCCTTCTTTTACGTTCTCACGCCCGAACTTTTTTACCAGCCCGAAATCTATTGATTAAAAATGACCGCAGCGATGGCGGCACTGCAACTCCTAGACTTGTCGCGGCGGCGCTCTCCGAAGCCTGCCAGGTCGGGCTTCCGGCTTGCGGCAACTCGCGGCCTGTCGAGAAATCGCGCAATGGATTTGAACTTGAATTCCTCTGTATGCGATAGTCTTTCTATAGCAGTTACCCGTGCTGCGGAGATAAGGTTCATGAAGTTTTTTCTATCCATAATTTTTTTCTTGATGCTGGCCTCCGGAGGTATGGCGCAAAGTTCCGGCAGCACGGCCAAAAACCGTCCGCTGGTCCACGAGGAAAAATCCTCGGATGAGTGGAGTCAAGATGCCAATCTGCCTCCAGAGATGCGTAGCCGTCTGGCCATTGAACGCGCCAAGAGCGAATATCGCAAAATCATCGAAGACGCTCGCAAGCTGAATGATTTGTCTGCAGACCTGGCCAAACATTACCACGAAAAAAATCAACTCTCTTCGGATGATGTAAAAAATGTCGGCACGATTGAAAAACTTGCCAAGCGCATTTTGAGTTTTGCCGGCGGCAGCGAAGAAAAGATGGAAGCGGCGAAAGCGCTGTCTTTAGGTGAAGCCATCTCGCAGTTGGACAAATCCGCCGAAAACGTCAGGAAGTTTCTTGAGGTAGAATCGCGCCACGTCATCTCGGCGAAATTAATTGCTGATGCCAACCAAGCGATCAATCTGGCGCAGGTCATTCGCCATTTTCACAAATGAAATCTCTCATGAGCAATTGTCCGTCAACTGCTACGCTTTGCGTACCGTTTGCCATCAGTGTGCTGCTCGTGCTGCTCGGCCTGGGGGGGGCTTCGCCGCCAAGTAGTGCCAACCTTCAGCACAAAAAATCTTCCGCTGCGCCGAGTCAGGAAAAACCCAAAACCGAAACGGATAAACCGAGCCGTGAACAGGACGACGCTATCCGTTTGAACACCGACCTGGTGGTGGTAAACGTCACGGTCACCGATGCCGCAGGCAAATACGCCCACGGCTTACAGGCGAAATCTTTTGCCGTCACCGAAGACGGCATCGCCCAAACCATCAATTCGTTTGCCGCAGAAGAAGCGCCCTTTGCGGCGGCGATTCTATTCGATATGAGCGGCAGCATGAATTATAAATTCAGTCTGGTGCGCGCCGCCGCCGCGACCTTCGTTGAACAAATCCGCGACAACGATCAAGTGGCGGTCTGGGGCTTCAACAACAAGGTCAAACAGTTTCAAGATTTTTCCAATGTCCGCGACATCACTGATTATATATGGGACGCCGAAGCCAAAGAGACCACCAGAATGTACGATTGCCTCAAGGAAGCGCTTGAAGCGCTGGCCGCCAGACCCGAAAAACGCCGCGCCATTTTATTAATTTCCGATGGCTGTGATACCGCCAGTCAAAAAGCCTCGTTCGAGGCGGTGATGAAAAAAGCGCTCACCGCTGGCGTGACGATCTACACCGTTGATTTGATTGACAACGGCGAGTTGACCGGCAGTTCCAGCGACACCCTGTTGCTGCAACGCGGACGCGGCGAGATGAAAGAGTTTGCCAGTCAAAGCGGCGGACGATATGTGCACTCGCCCAAAGGCGACGATCTACAGGAAGCCTTTAGCAATATCATTGATGAACTGCACAACCAATACACCTTGACCTATTACACCAGCAACGACAAGCACGACGGGCGCTATCGCAAAATCACGGTGACGATGGCGGACGCGAAACTCACGGCACGCGCTCGACGCGGATACTACGCGGCGAAAAAGTGATGCGAAAATCATTTTGTAATGGGTGAGTATTTGTTATAGTAAGCGGGAATGAAAACGCGGTTTCGCCTTACCAGCACGCTTGTTCTGCTGATCTGGTTGTCAACCTTCATCAGCAGCGCGACGCCTCAACACCCTGCGGCGGTGATTGAGCCGCGCCACCTTTCATTAAGTTTCAATCTGTCATTCGCCGTTTCTGACTTTGATCAGGATCATCGCTTGGATCAAGCGAAACTCAACGGCACAGGGCAATCCAAGAGCATAGAAATAGACCTGAGTCATACGCGGAACCCCTTGTTCCTGCACTTCAAAACTGTCAGCAGTGAAGCGGGATCGCTGATTACCAGAGATATAGATAATGACGGCGATGCCGATTTAATCTGGTCTGATCGCTTACACCCGGATGATGTCATTGTCTGGCTTGGCGACGGGCTAGGACAATTCGAGCGCACTGGTTCAGCGCCTTTTGCTCAAGCGTTTATTCTGGGCAGCGATAAACTCAAGGTTGCGGATGAGCAAGAATCCACGCTCGCTTCAACCCTTGAACGCGACCCGGTAAACGATCAGGAAAAGCCTGAAAACGGGGTCGCAGCAATCACTAAAAATATTTTCCCTCAAGCGCCGTTTGACGGCCTGCTGGCGTCAGGGGAAAGCCGACAACCAACCGACCGTGGCCCACCTCTGCGCCTCTCTTAATCCAGCTTATCGCTAACTCATCGCCACCCGAAGGTGAAGATCAGTGTGATTGTTCACCTTCCATCACGGCGATAAAAAGTTTCTTTTTCTATTTCGCCAATGCGGACTTGAAGGTTCAAGCCAGGCGCGATGGCTGCGCCTTTGTGTGAATCAAAGTCTTTCCGTCATGCGAAAGGGAAACGGCAACAATGAATTGCAAGAGTGATCCAGAACTCAAAGAGGGAGTAGAGAAAATGCCAGTTGTGACTACACAAGAATCGCCGACCACCAATTCGCAACAACAAAAACCCACGCAAATTGTCGAAGCAAAAACTTCTGACAAAGCGGCAACCATTCAGCAAACTCCTTTGCCGAATGCAGCCGTGTCGCAACCGCCCGCGCCAACGGAGCCGGAAACCACCGCGCCCTCCAGTCAGAAAAAGCTATCGCCGCGAAAGCTATCGCCGCGCCTGATCGTTGCCACGCTGGTGGCGCTTACGGTTTCGGGGTTGGCGTTGGCGCTAGTGGTTCGATGGCGCACGTCGCAAGCCATTGCCGCAGACCTTGCCTCTGCAAAGGCCTCGGCGCTTCAGACCGCGACCGCCAGCCGCAGCGATGCCAATACCATAACCCTCGATCCACAACAGGCGCAGAGCCTCCAACTTGAAGCGGCGACCCGGCAAGCCTTTCGCGCTGAAAAAATCGCGACGGGAAAAATCAGTTTCAATGAAGAATTGATGACGCCGGTCTATTCGCCTTATGCCGGACGCCTTGTTCGTCTGCTGGCCAAACCCGGCGACGTAGTGAAAGCGGGAACGCCGCTTTTTGAAATTGATACGCCAGAGTTGGTACAGGCCGAGTCGGATTTGATTGCCGCAAACCTCGCGCTGGCCAAAGCGACAGGAGCGCTGGAGATGGCGCGCCGCGCCGAAGACCGTCAACATCGGCTCTACGCCAACAAAGCGGTCGCCATGAAAGATTGGGAACAAGCCGAAGCCGATTTGAAAAACGCCGAGCGCGAAGTTCATACTCAGGAAAGCCTGCTCGCCGCATCGCGCTCGCGCTTGCATACCTATGGCAAGAGCGCTGAAGAGATTGCCAAGATCGAAACCAACCGCGAGATTGATCGCATAACCAAAATCGCTTCGCCTATCTATGGCACCATCACCGCACGCAAAGTCGGCCCCGGACAACTGGTCAAACCGGATAACCCCGAACCGCTGTTTACCATCGCCAATTTATCAACGGTATGGATGCTCGCCGATGTGTACGAAGCCGATATTCCGTTCATTAAAGTCGGGCAACCCGTAGAGGTTCGCGTTGCCGCTTATCCAAATGAAATTTTTACGGCGCGCATCTCCTACATCAGCTCTAGCGTTGACCCGACGACGCGCCGCATAGCGGTTCGCAGCCTTGTCGAAAATCGCGGCCTCAAACTCAAGCCCGAAATGTTTGCCAATTTTCATGTGCTGACCGGCGCGACCGTGGAAGCGTTAGCCGTTCCGGTGAACGCCATTTTTCACGATGGCGAAAAGACCAGTGTATGGGTGGCGCAAAGCGATCATCGCTTCACCCGTCATGACATCACCGTTGGGCTGCAGCAAGGCAACTACGCGCAGGTGCTGTCGGGCTTGCAGGAAGGCGAAAAGATCGTTGCCAACGGCAGCCTCTTCCTCAGCAATATCGCCAGCGCGCAGTAACGGGAGGCCGCCATGAAAAAAATTATTGAGTTCGCGCTCAAGCGCCGCATGATGGCGCTGGTTATGGTGGTGCTGTTGGTAGGGGCTGGTTATGTGGCCTTTCGTCGTTTGAATATCGAAGCCTATCCCGACCCGTCGCCGCCGATGATGGAAATCATCACGCAAAGTCAGGGGCAATCTGCCGAAGAGATCGAGCGCTACATCACCGTGCCGATTGAAATCGCGATGGCCGGAATGCCCGGTCTGGAACACGTTCGCTCGATCTCTCTTTACGGGCTTTCGAGCGTCAAGGTGCAGTTCTCTTACGATACCGATTATTACTTTGCCCAGCAGCAGGTCTTGAATCGTTTGAACGCTTTGCCGCTGCCCAACAACGCGCAACCCGCGATTTCACCGGAAAGCGCTGTCGGCGAAGTCTATCGCTATCAACTCGTGGGGCCAGAAAATTACAGCCTTGCCGAATTGAAGACGCTACAGAACTGGGTGTTGGAACGACGCTTCCGCACCATACCGGGCGTCATAGACGTAGTAGATTGGGGCGGTTTTACCAAGGAGTATCACGTTGATGTTGATTTGCATAAACTGACGGCCTATCACCTCTCCTTGCCGCAAGTTCTCACGGCGATTGCCAACAGCAATAACAACGTCGGGGCGCGCACCTTGGACATCGGGCAACAATCTGCCAATGTGCGCGGCCTCGGCATCATCACCTCGGTTGCCGACCTGAGCAATATCGTGTTGACGCAATCAGGCGGCACGCCGGTTTATTTGCGCGATGTGGCGACTGCCGAAATTGGCCGCGCTCAACGCCTGGGAGTTGCCGGACGCGATGACAACAACGATGTTGTCGAGGCCATCGTCTTGATGCGGCGCGGCGAAAAAACGCTAGAGGTGATTCAACGGATTGCGGCTGAAGTCGAGGTGATTAATAAGAGCGGCGTGCTGCCCGAAGGCGTGCAGGTCAAACCGTATTATGATCGCCGCGAATTGATTGAGGTAACGACGCACACCGTTTTGCACAATCTGATTTTCGGCATCGTGCTGTTGTTCATCATTCAGTATGTTTTTCTGGGCAATCTGCGAAGCGCGATTATCGTTTCCGCAGCGATTCCAGTGGCGCTGTTTCTGGCGATCTTGATTATGTACTTGCGCGGCGACTCGGCGAATCTTTTATCGGTAGGCGCAATTGATTTCGGCATCATTGTTGATTCCTCGGTGATTATGGTCGAAAGCATCTTTCGCCATCTGAGTGGACAGGAGCAGCACGGCGGCTTGCTGAACAGTGCAGGCGCTTCCAAGGAGCAAAAGATTCTGGCGGGCGCAAGCGAAGTTGCAAAGTCGGTGTTCTTTTCGACCGCGATCATCATTGCAGCCTTCATACCGCTCTTCACCATGCAAGGCGTTGAAGGACAGATTTTCGCGCCGATGGCAAAGACCTATGGCTATGCGATGCTCGGCGCTTTGCTGGCGACATTCACGGTCGCGCCGGTGCTTTCTTCGTTCCTGTTGCCGGAAAAGGTCAATGAAAAAGAGCCTTTTTTACTGCGCGTCATCAAGCCCGCCTATCTGTTCGTGTTGCGAAAAGCCTTGCGCTATCGTTTGGTGACCGCCGGTCTGGCGCTGGCGTTGTTAGCTTTCACCGCGATAGTGGTGCCGCAACTGGGGACCGAGTTTTTACCCAAACTGGAAGAAGGCAATTTGTGGGTTCGCGCCACCTTGCCGCCGACGATTTCGCTGGCGGCAGGCGAGCCGTATGTGAGCCGTATGCGCGAGGTCATGCGGCAGTTTCCTGAAGTGACGACGGTGATTTCGCAACACGGGCGACCGGATGATGGCACCGACCCGACCGGATTTTTCAATGTCGAATTCTTCGTGCCGCTCAAGCCTTTTGATCGTTGGCCGCAAGGCATGAGCAAAGAAAAACTCATCGAGCAGATGAAAAGCGCACTGGAAAAACAGTTCATCGGAGTGGATTTTAATTTCTCGCAGACCATCGAAGACAATGTCGAAGAAGCGGTTTCCGGCGTCAAAGGCGAAAACTCGGTCAAGCTGTTCGGCAACGATTTACAAACCCTCGAAGACAAGGCCAACGAAATTAAAAACCAACTGGCGACGGTGAAAGGCATTGAAGATGTTGGCGTGTTCACGGAATTGGGTCAGCCCAATCTGTTGATTCAGGTTGACCGCGACAAATGTGCGCGGTACGGGTTGATGACCGGCGATGTCAACGCGATTGTGCAAGCCGCCATCGGCGGACAACAAGAGACCGAAGTCTTTGAGGGCGAACGGCACTTTCCCATAGTGGTCAGGCTGGCTCCGGAATACCGGCAAAATCTTGAGGCGATAAAAACGATCAAGGTGCCGCTGCCGAACGGCGCGTCCGTGCCGCTGGGGGATTTGTGCGCCATGACCATGAAGTCTGGCGCGTCGTATATTTATCGCGAAGGCAATCAACGCTATATCCCGATCAAGTTCAGTGTGCGCGGCAGAGATTTAGGCAGCGCCGTTGCCGAAGCGCAAGCCAGCGTCGAACGTGCGGTCAAGCTGCCGGGCGGTTATCACACCGAGTGGAGCGGCGAATTCGGCGAACTGAACGAAGCGGTGTCGCGGCTTGCCTACATCGTTCCCATCAGCATTCTCTTCATCATCATTCTGCTGTACAGCACCTTCAATTCGCTGCGCGACAGTTTGTTGATTCTGGCGAGCCTGCCCTTTGCGTTGCTCGGCGGGGTGCTGGCGTTGCTATTGATGAAAATCAACTTCAGCGTATCGGCGGCGGTCGGCTTCATCTCATTATTCGGCGTCGCCGTGATGGCCGGCATCATCTTGCTTTCTTACTACAATCAACTGCGCCATCACGGCTATGCGCGCGATGCGGCGTTGTTACAGGCTGCCGAAGTGCGTATGCGCCCGGTGTTGATGATGTGCATATCGGCCTGCATAGGCTTATTGCCAGCGGCGATTTCAACCGGCATCGGGTCGGAAACGCAACGCCCGCTGGCGACCGTGATTGTCGGCGGGATGCTGCTTGCGCCGGTGTTGATTTTGTTGATTGTTCCGGTACTGATTAGCTTCCTGCCGGAGCGCAAGAAGCTTGCCGATATTGAGAGCATCGAGCCGGAAGCCGAAGACGAGTTGTTGCTAGGCGTTGGTGGAGATTAACAGAAACCGCTAAAGGACTGGCGACCTGATTGACCATTGGATTACGGATACGCACCGAGGGGCGAAGCGACAAATGAGACCCACGATAGATACCGGCTTCAAAGATACTTTTAGGGAGAGAGTATTTTTACAGGGCTTTTTGTCGGGGTCTCGTTTGTCGCTTTGGCCGGCAACGGGAGCGCCGGGGCAATCATTGAGCGCTTCGGATGAAGGTCACGGTTAGCCAGTCCTGGCGGGGTTTTAGTTCAAGGAGACCTGGATTTATATGCGTTATACCAAGGGAATTTTTATGTTGTTGGTACTGGTCATGGCGTCGGCGCGAGCGCAGAGCCTGTTGCCGACGCCGTTGCCGAAAGCCGCGCCGGAGTTGCCGAAGGTGGAGATGCCGAAAGCCTTAACTCTGCCTCAGGCGCAAGAAATTTTATTGCAGAACAATTTGACCATCACGGCAGCACGCTATGGTCTGGAGGCTATGCAGGCGCAAAAACTTATCGCCTCTTTCAAACCCAATCCGATCATCAGCTTTGGGGCCGAGCAATTCGATTTCGGCCATCCTTTTCGCAAGCTGATTGCAACCGATTCCAATTCGGCGGCGAATCGCGTTTACACCTATCGCTACGAGCAGATCATCGAGCGCGGCGCGAAACGCCAACTCAGAACCCAGGTCGCGGAGTTGCAAGCGCAGTCCGCTGCCGCACAGTTGGCGGATGCCACCAGGCAACAACTGTTTCAACTCAAGCAGAGTTTTTATACGGCGGTGTTGGCGCGAGAAAATCTGAAGGTCGCCGACGAGAATTTGTATCTGACCAAGAACCTCGAACAACTCATCAAATTGCATATTGAGGCGGGAGATACTGCCGCAGGCGATTTGATTAAGTTTCAAGTGAACACGGTGCAATACCAACGCGATTACTTAGCGGCGCAACTCGCCTATCAACAAGCGACGCGGGATGTCGTGAACTTGCTCGGCGCGCAACCTGCGCCGCAACCCATAGCGATACAATTTCCCACCAACGCCGCGCTCGGAACGACAAGCGGTTCTACGGATCAAACCCTGAATGTGGCGGTCAACATCGTCGGCGAATTGAAAGCCGAGCCGTTGACGCTGACGCTTGCAGAACTACAGCAAGAGGCGATGGCGAATCGCCCCGATGTTATGGCCGCCCAGCGCAATCTGGAGGCGGCACAACGGGCTTGCGATTTAGCGCAAGCCTTACGGCATCGTGACCTGGACATAGCCGGAGAGTATCAACGCAACGGCGGCGAAAACACCTTTGGCGTGGTGGTCAGCGTACCGCTCTTTTTGCACAACCATCATCAGGGCGAAATCAACCAAGCCTTGGCGCAGCTGCAACAGGCGAAAACACAACTCGCGCAAGTTCAACTACAGATGATGACAGATGTTGATAAAGCTTATCGCGCTTATGAAATGAGCCAAAAAATGCTGCAAATCTACACTCTGGAAACGCTGTCAAAAGCCGAAGAAGCCTTTCGCATAGCCGGGTATTCGTACAAGGAAGGAGCGACGAGTTTGCTTGAACTGCGAGATGCTCAACGCACCTACAATCAAACGCGAGTCGCTTATAATCAGGCGCATTTTGATTATCGTATGAGCCTTTTTCAATTGGAACTGGCAATCGGAAAAACCTTGGTTCCATAACTAGAGGGGGGTCGCAGAAATAGATCTTTTGTCCAGATATTGTAGGCGATGGTTTAACCATCTACAACATATGGACGGTTGCTGAAATTCTGCGATACCCTCTAACGATCCAGCCGGTTTGAAAATTGCCGGTCGCTTAGTGTTTGCGTCGGAGGCGCATAGGAGAGTCGCTTGTGGTAGCGTCAAGGGAAGGCGCAGTTGGCTTATAGCGGCTTGCTGAGGGGTGCGATGGGTCGTGGGCAAATGAAATTCGCTATAAACAGGTCGCTCCTACGGCGCTACTCATCGGTTCAATTATTTCCCCTTCAGCCTTACTTTTTTCGCACCCCCCTTTTCTTTCTCGCGCCGCAAGACAACTCCGGTTCGCCGGTCGTCATCCACCTTGCGAATGTTTGCTCGGCGTTCACCAATCCTGACAGGTTAGAGAACCACTTGACTTAATTACCCGGACGGTGAAAAATGTTTGCGTTCCAAGACAAGTACCCGCTTGTTACCCCCTCTAACACTGTTTTCAGGACAGTCTTCTCAGGAGTTTGCTATGCCTTCAAATCAGAAAACACCCTTGCGCTGTTTGCTTGCAGCCCTGTTGCTCGGCGTTTTGATTCCGCCGACGAGGGCGGAAACCCAATCGCTTGAAACCCTGTTGGCGTATTTGAAAAGCCCGACTGCCACGACGCGCCGCGAGGCGGCAAAAAAACTTGGCGAACGCCGCGTCCGTGACCCCCTGGCGGTGGATGCGCTGGCGGTGGCCGCACGTCGCGACGAAGCCGGTGAAGTACGCGCCGAAGCCATGAAGTCTTTAGGTTTAATCAAAGACATTTCCGCGTTGCCGGATATGCTGGATGGTTTGAAAGACGGGCAAAAAGAGGTGCGCGGCATCACTGTGCGTTCGCTGGTGGCGCTTTACACCGAACACGATATTGATTTCATCACCAACCAACGCAAAGGCTGGAATCGCCTGAATCCGTTTATAGACACCGACGATCATGAAATCATCGAGCCGTATATCAACGTCGAGCCTTCTATCGTCAGCGCTCTGGGCGACACGGCGCGCAGCGATTTAGACCGTGAGGTTCGCATCTCGGCGATTCGTGCGCTGGGCGTACTGCGTGGACGCGCCGCGATTCCCAGTCTTGCCGATGCGCTCAACGCCGACCAGAATGTTCGCATAGATGCGATTCGCACGTTTATCAAAATCGGCGACCCCGAATCAGGCCGTTTTCTGGTGCCTTTCTTTCGCGATTCGGATGAAAAGATTCGCAATCAAGCGATGTTTGCCACCGGCTATTTGAAATATCGTGGCGCGGTGCAGCCCTTGCTCTCGGTCTATGGTCGCGGCCCCGAAACCCGAGGCGCTATGCAAAACGTCAAGAATGTTTTTTCGCCGATTACCCCGCGTGACCGAGCGGCGCTGGCGGCGCTGGCGATGATTGGCGATGACCGCGCCGAGCAGGTCTTTCTGGAAAATCTCACCGACAAAAATGCCGAACGTCGGCAATACGCTGTCGAAGGTCTGGCGCGCATCGGCGATCAAAAATATGCCGATCAAATTTCGCGGCTGCTGCTTACGGAAAAAAATAATGATGCGAAACTCGCCGAACAGTGGGCGCTCTATAAACTGGGACAGCGCGAGCAGATTCGTTTCATCGTGCCGAAACTTTATTCGGGACAAGATGAACAGGCTTACGGTTATTTGATGGAGATCAATTCGGTCACTGACCTTTACCCTTATGCGCGTTCGAGTAATCTTGAGGTGCGAAGAAAAGTCATCGAGATATTGGGCAAAATCGGTGACAAATCCACCATCGCCGAATTGCAGCCGGTCGCTACCTCGTCGAGCGCCGAGACTGCCGATATGGCAACCGTAGCCATCAAGCGCATCGAATGGCGCATCGCCGGAAGACCGCGCGCCAGCGATGAAGTGTTACGCAAGCAGACGCGCCCACGGCGCGCCGCTAATCCCTGAATGAGTTTGTCCGAACAGCAAGCGCCAGTTGAAAATAGTTCGACCGGCGCACTCACCAAAAAAACAGGCCGTATGAGCGCGACCCCATACGGCCTAAGATTAACGAAAGAACCAACTCGATCCTGTTGGCTATTGGCATTGTACGTTCATCCTTTGCCGCGCACAACACTTATTTCACCAAAAGTCCGCCGTTCCAGGTTGCTCAAAACCTCCGGCGCTCGAAGTCCGACAGCCATCCGAAAAACTGGCGTTCGGTGTCGTTGGTTGCCTGTGTTGCGAGCGTGGGGGAGTTTTTCAGAAGCCCGTTTCAGCCCCCAATATGTGCGCTTGATGACCTGTGAAGAAGTATGAAAATGATGAGCGGCAGACGGCGTCCGCCGGACGCCAGACTTTCGACGCCGGACTTCTGTGGTTTGACCAATCCGGCAGGCGTGCCATAACATAGCCACGAAATTCTTTGTTCAAATTTTTTTCGGGGGACAGATGATGAGTTCAGTTGGCATTCCCGACATCAAATCGAGATTCATTCAACAAGCGACGGAAAAGACCGGCGCGTATTTGCCTTTGTTGACCGGTCAAACCGTCTGCACAGTCAAAAACGAGAAGGGCGAAAATTGCACAGGCCACGTCAAGCAATGGAGTACAGCGACTCCTGATCTTGTTGCCAAAGCTGCGCCCGGCAATACCCTGCACAGATGTATGCGGTGCTTGGCGATTTACGAAGGGCCGCCGATGTTGCACCTCAATCCGCAAAAGAAACCCGGCAAGAAGTAAGCTGCCGCCATATACGGATTCGCTTCCGGCATCATAAAAAGTTCGTCAAAAAAATTTTTCTCAACGGAGACGTGAAGAAATGATCAAGACACCAAAGCTGCACGCCTTGCTGCGTCTGTTGGCAAGTGTTCTGGCCATCGCCTGGCTGGGAGCCTGGGTTGGAGCGCAGGACAAACCGGCAAGCGCAAAGTCCACCACTATGAAGGGAGCTAAAAAAATTATGCTGACCCACGAATACGCCGAGGTAAACGGCGTCAAACTGCATTATGCGAAGGCTGGCAACGGCAAAAAATTAATCCTCTTTGTGCATGGGTTTCCGGAATTCTGGTACGAGTACAAAAATCAACTCGAAGAGTTCGGCAAAACTTATACAGCGGTCGCGCCCGATATGCGCGGCTATAATTTATCGTCCAAGCCTGCCGAGCTGGAAAAGTATGAAGTCAAATACATGATCGAAGACCTGCGCCAGCTTGCCGAAAAATTAGGCCACAAAAAATTTATCCTCGTGGCGCACGATTGGGGCGGCGCTATCGCTTGGGCCTTTGCCATCGCGCATCCAGAAAATCTGGAAAAGCTCGTCATCATCAACGCGCCGCATCCCGGCGTCTTTCAACGCGAGTTGGCGCACAACCCGGCGCAACAAAAAGCCAGTCAATATATGTTGATGTTTCGCAGCGCGCAGGCCGAACAGATACTATCGGCCAACAACTATGGAGCGCTGGTGCAGGCGGTTTTGGGCGAAGGCTTGAAGAAAGGTTTTTTCACGGAAGCCGACAAAGAAGCCTACCTCGCGGCGTGGTCGCAACCCGGCGCTTTGACCGGCGGCTTGAATTATTATCGCGCCGCCAAAGTTGGCCCGCCCACGCCGAGCGGCGAAATGGCGCAAGGCACGTTCGGCGTCGGCAACAGTTCGTTGCTCGTCAAAGTGCCGACGCTGGTCATTTGGGGTGAAAAAGATACGGCGTTATTGACCGGCAATCTCGAAGGGCTGGACAAGTACGTTCCGCAACTGACCATCAAGCGCATCGCCGACGGCTCGCACTGGGTGATTCACGAACAACCGGCGCTCATCAATCAATACATCCACGAGTTCATCAAATGAAATTTCAACCGTAGAGCGGTTTTCATTTGCGAGTAGGGAAAAATCAAACCCGTTGAGCAGCGGTCTCTGACCGGCATACGCGGTCAAAGACTGCTGCTCAACGATAGGATACACCGTACAGGGTTTTGCCAGCCGCTCTGATTCTCGTGTTTTACCAATTTGATTGTTCTGTGAACTCGAATCGGCGATGCTAGGGAGATGAAAAAACTACACCTGACATCGCCGGATACGAATTCACTGTTAGTGTACCTCAGCGCCTCTGTCATTAGTAGCTTGCTCCGTATCTAGGGCAAACGCATCTTAAATTATATAAAATGTGGTCTTTCGGGAAATTCTTGATTATCGGAGGACGACAATGCAAGCAAAAGCCCCACAACCGTTACTAGACTGTTTTGCGACCGTCACGGACCCGCGCATTGAACGCACCAAGCGCCATCAGCTCATTGATATTTTAGTCATCGCCATTTGCGCCACTATCTGCGGTGCCGACTCTTGGGAAGATTTGGAACTCTTTGGCAATGCCAAAAGGGAGTGGTTCCACTCGTTTCTTGAACTCGAAAACGGCATCCCTTCCCATGATACGTTTCGTCGCGTCTTTGCCCGTCTGGATACGCGGCAGTTTCAACAGGCTTTTCTCCAGTGGGTGGGAAGCGTCGCGCAGCTGACCAAAGCAGAGGTGATTGCCATTGACGGCAAACAACTGCGACGTTCGCACGACCGCCCCGCCGGGAAAGGTGCTATCCATATGGTGAGCGCCTGGGCGCAAGAAAATCGCCTAGTGCTGGGGCAAGTGAAAGTCGATGACAAGAGCAATGAAATTACGGCGATCCCGGAGTTGCTGGCGATGTTGGAAATTGCCGGCTGTATTGTCACCCTAGACGCGATGGGATGTCAGACGCAGATCGCCGAACAGATCATCGAAAAAGAGACTGACTATGTGTTGGCGGTGAAAAAGAATCAGCCCTATTTGTATGAAGATCTCGAGCAATACTTCGATTGGGCATTGAAAGATCGGTTCAAGGAAACCAGCTTTACCAAGCATCAAACGGTGGATGGAGAGCACGGGCGAATCGAAGTGCGGCGCTACTATGCCAGTGATGACATCGCGTGGTTGAGAAATAAAGAGGGCTGGCGCGGCTTGCAAAGTATCGCCATGGTCGAAAGCGAAAGAACGATGAGCGGCAAAGAAACCACGGTAGAGCGGCGCTATTACATCAGCAGTCTGGCCGCCGATGCCAAAGAGATCGGACGGACAATCCGCGGGCCTTGGTCAATCGAGAACTCTTTGCTTTGGGTATTGGACATTGCGTTTCGAGAAGACGAGAGTCGCATTAGGAAAGGCAATGGAGCCGAGAATATGGCGACATTAAGACATCTTGCATTGAATTTGCTCAAACAGGAGAAAAGCTTGAAGGCCGGCATCAAATCAAAGCGACTCAAAGCCGGCTGGGATGAAACCTATCTACTTAAAGTTCTTAGAAATTAAGATGCGCTCGCCCTAACGCGCATCCTGATCCCAGTTGACGTATCCTGATTATCTATGAAACCAGCCATTATTCGTGGCCCAAATTGATCTAAAACTTCAAGCGCCTTGCCTGAGCCGCCAAAAAAACGGCTACAACTATTATCCTCGGACAAGACAAGTATTGTAAGAGCAATCGCCTCTGCGATGATCGCATCGTAATTTATTGGTGATAAACCCTTGTCGCCGGGCCTCGGCTCACCGTCTGTATAAATATGGGGGCGGGGACGTCCATTGACAGGAAAATCAACTATTGGCAGACTGCATTCAGAGCCTTCACAAGGGAAAGTAATTATTATATCACTCAATCCCAACGGATCGATTCTGTCTATCGGATCATTGCGTGTGTAACTAAATCTATTCAAACTTTGTGGGTCATTTATACCGCCGCGCATACGATATGGATCTGCTGATTGAAATCTGCCTATACCTGCCGAGTAGCTTCTATTGACCGCGTAATCCGTGCCGGTTTCCGTCTCGCGCTCATAACTGGTCATTTTGTGCTTGTCGGTCGTGCCGCTGGCATTCAAGTCTTCGCCAAATGGCAAATGCGCTTGTCTGCCGATCACATTGCCGCTTGAGTCAAGAGTCAGCCTCGCGCTCAATCTATCGCTCAAGAAATAACTCGTCGTGCCGCCTGTCATCTTGTTTATCATCCGGCTTCCCGCATAGGTGTAGTTGGTTATCACCGCACCTGTGCTGCCGTTGTGTTCCGCTAAAACTTGTCCACCATCCCACACACAATGCGTTGTCGTTGAACTAATGACTTTCTTCACTCGCCGGTTCTGCTGGTCGTATCCATAACTCGCGGTCGCGCCGCCATCCACATTCACTACGCGATTCTCGGCGTCGTAGGTGTAAGTGTGTACGCCATCGTTGGTGACGTTTCCTGCTGCGTCATAACTGTAATTCAGCGTCGTGCTGCCAGTGGTGACGCTGCTCAGGCGATTGGTCGGCGCGCCGCCGCTTTGTTGCAAGGCAACACTCTGAATCTGTGTGCCACCGCTGGTCGCGTCATACTCGCTGGTGCGATTGCCCCAACGGTCATAGACGAATCGCCGTTGTACCGACACTCCATTAGTCGTCTGATTTGAGGTCGCCAGTCTGCCGAGATTGTCGTAAGTGTAAGCCGCGCTCTCCGTCTGAGAGTTGATCGTTCCCGCTATGTTCATCAACTGACCGCTGTTGCCTGCCGTCGAAGTCGCGCCGTTTTGTCCCGCCGTGGCTTGATAGCTGTAGCTCAAGTTCATCAAGCTGGTCGCGCCCTTGGTCGCGGTCTGCGAAGTCAGTTGCAATCGCTGGGAATCGTAGCCGTAGCTCTCGACTACGCCGTTGCCCAGCGTCAACCCCGTCACTTGTCCCACCGTGTTGTAGGTCACGTTGGTCAAGTATCCAGTGTTGCCGTTCTGCCAATTCGGGGCTTGATTGTACTCGTAGCTCGTCGTGTAACTCTTCGCGTCTATCGTCCGCGCCACCGCTGCCACTTGATTATTGCCGTTGTAGCTGTAGCTCTCCACATAATTCGCGCCGACACTGGTGGACAACAGCAAGCCGTTGGTGGCGCTCGTTTGACTCGTGTCGTAGGTCATCGTCACCTCGCCGGTCGAGGCCACATTGCTCACCGCGTGCTGTTGTACGTAATTCCCGGCAAGCGTTTCAACGCATCATAAGCAGAGTTGGTGATAAGCTTACTCTTTGGCTCCAGCCTTTTTAAGCAGTTCAATCATGTTGTTGTTGTCACTCTCCATCGCCCATTGCAACGCAGTTTTTCCATGCTGATCTCGTAGATTCAGATTTGCGCCTGCGTCAATCAACAATTTTACAATGCCGGGTACTCCAATAGTTACTGCCAGCATTAAAGGGGTTCGCCCATCATCTAATCCTGCATCAACCTTCGCGCCCGCTTTGAGCAGAACTTGTTGCGCGTTTTAGACTCTAGTATTCCGTTCGCATCTTGGTTACAATGCAGGCGCTTCGTACACCCTGATTTTGGAGGATACTGAATTGAAAATTTCCCATATTTTTGCAGGGCTTTTCGTTGCGCTGTTGCTAATCGGCAGCGGCAAGGCAAATGCCATGCACTCATTAATACCAGCCCACGCCACGCTTGCGGCTACCGATGTGGCAACCGTGCGACAACCGGTTACAGCACTGGAACAAGGCGATGATACGTTTACGCACAAGGATGCAGGCATACAGTTTCACTTGCCTAAAGGTTGGAAAGCCGAACCGGATGGCGAACAGATAACCGTCACTGCGCCGGATAACAGTTTCGCTGTGGTCTTCTGGGTTCCCGCCGAAAATACCTTTGCAGAAGCAGTCAAAGCCCTCGATCAGGAACTTGCCAAAACCATCAAGAACATGAAAATCACCGATCCGTCGCAGCAGGATCAGCACAACGGCATGGAGCATTTTGCGAAGGGCGGAACCGGCGAAGTAGAAGGCGTTTCCGTGCATTGGAGCGTAGATTTATTACAAGGCAAAAAGCCCATCATCGTGCTGACCTTTGTGTCTATCGAAAAAGCCGAGACCCACGCCGCAGGCTATAAAGAATTGGTGATGAGCATTAAAAAAGTTCAATAAGCGGTGACGACTTTGGCGGACAGGAGAAGAATGGAGCATTCGGCAAGAATAGATTATTGGTTACAGACAGCGCTACAGCGCCTGACCGCAGAGGGATTTGCCCTTCGCAACCAGCATGGTTTCAAGATCGTGGCGCATCGCTCGCAATTTGAAATCACCAAGTTTGGCAATGTCGAAACCTATTTCATTTTTGCCGATTTCGATTACCTGGATGTCACCATGATGCGGCGCTTCTCCACCGACGCTTTCAACTACGCCATGCAGACGCGGACGAGTTCCCTGCCCTGCGGTCTATTTGAAAGCGTCTGGAGTTTCGCCGTCTCCATCGCCCGCAATGTAGATGACGCGACCATGCACGCCATCAAAACCGAAACCCCGCCGAGTCACTGGTCTGCCGGAGAGCTGCGCGTCGCTTACGATGCGCCGCGCCATCAACTCTATTACTTCGATCAAACACCTTTATGGGGAGCGGCTTATTACGCCGGATTCCGCCGCCAGATTCAAAAATATCTCGGCTGATAAAAGCGCGGGACACCTTGATCGGTACAAGGCCAGACCGGACGCATAGGAAAAGCGCGTGCTGGCTTGCCTGAAAAAATATCTGTAGCCCTGCACTCTGCATCCGCCGCACCCGCGTTTCTGTTGAGGGATGACACGGCGCGCTCCTACGTCGGCCTCCGATTTCGTTCAACTTATCTCTGCGCCTCTGCTACAATTGCCCTTTCATTTCAGGCACAGGGAGACACGCATGACCACAGCTTTAGGAGCCACGCCAGCAGGGACGCGCCGCTATGCCGAACGCTTGAGCGCCATGACCGCGCCCGAACATTTTCGCCAGCAACAGGAACTCCGTATCTCTTCGATAGGGCTTGGCACGTATCTGGGACATTGGGACGACGCTACTGACAAACTCTATCAAGAAGCCATCAAACGCGCCGTCGAACTTGGCTGCAACGTCTTCGATTCGGCCATCAATTATCGCTTTCAACGCAGCGAACGCGCTATCGGGGCGGCGCTCGCGCAACTGTTCGATTCCGGCAAAGCCCACCGCGATGAAATCGTCGTCGCCAGCAAAGGCGGGTACTTCCCTTTTGACCATCAACCACCGGCTGACGCTCGCGCCTGGATTATGGACAACCTCATCAACACCGGCGCGGCGTCCGTCGAAGACATCGTAGGCGGCAGCCATTGTATGTCGCCGAGCTATCTGGAGAATCAACTTCATCAGAGCTTGAAAAATCTGCGCCTCGACACCATAGACATTTACTATATACACAATCCCGAAACGCAACTCGACAAAGTAACGCGCAGCGAATTTCTGCATCGCCTGCGCGCCGCTTTCGGCTATCTGGAAAGCGCCGTTCAGGACGGCAAGATTCAACTTTACGGCGTGGCGACGTGGAACGGCTTTCGCCAACCGCCTACCGCCAAAGGCTACCTGGCGCTTGCGGAATTGTTGGAAGTGGCGGAAGATGTGGCGGGAACGGAACATCACTTTCGAGTCATTCAACTGCCGCATAATTTGGCGATGCCGGAAGCCTTGACGCTGGAGAATCAAACGGTCAAGGGCGAGTTGGCTTCGCCGCTGATGGCCGCCGAAAAACTGGGAGTAACAGTTATGTGCAGTGCTTCCATTTTACAATCGCAACTGTCACAGGGGCTGCCCCCATTTGTCGCAGAAACCTTTTCACAATTCAAAACCGACGCGCAACGCGCCATTCAATTCGTGCGCTCGACGCCGTGCGTAACCACGGCGCTGGTCGGCATGAGCAATCGCTCGCACGTAGAAGAAAATTTACAAGTGGCGCAAACGCCGCCCGCTTCGGTTGATGAATTTATGAAGCTGTTTTCGCAATAATTTGGTTACTGGTTACTGGTTATTGGTTACTGGTTACTGGTTATTGGTTATTGATTACTGGTTATTGGTATTCGCTGTACATCAGCAAGGTCGCCGAAAAACCAGTAACCAGTAACCAGTAACCAATAACCAGTAACCAATAACCAATAACCCGCACGCGAAAAGATGAACACCTGCTTGAAAAAAGCGTTTGAAAAAGTATGCCAGAAGAACGCCACAAAGAAATTTTCACGCTGATGCGACACGAGCTTTTTATCGCCCGGCTGGTGCGCGAGTTGCGCGACTTGCCGACGGAAATGAGCGCCAGTCCAATGGCTTATCTGCGCGCCGCTTTGCTGCCCGATGCGATCACCGCTTGGTTGCCTTTGAGTTTGGCCAACAATTTCATTGAAGAGGTGGTCAGCCTCTCCCGGCATCCGATTCAATTCATGAAATCGCTGTTGTCGCCCGATGCGATTTCCATCGGCTACCTCTATCAACCGGCTTACACTGCCGTCGTGGAATTCACTTCATATGTCTATTCGGCGCAGAAACGTCACACCAAACGCAGCCCTTTATTAATTTCGTTGCTCAGTGTTTCGGCCACTTTTCACGCGGTGTTCATCACTTATATGCTCTACCTTGCCATCATCGCGCCTTACGCAAATTTGCGTGTCGTCAACAAACCCTATCGGCAATATGATGACAAGCTGATTGCGGTTGTGCCTCCGGCGTTGAAGTTGGCGGGGCAGTCGCTGGAAAACACGCTGTCGCTTGAAGAGATACAGGCGCGGGAATGCCTGCGCCGCGCCGAAGAAGAGCGCCGCAAACGCGAAGAAGAACGCAAACGTCTGGAAGAAGAACGCCGCAAGAGCGAAGAAGAAAAAATCGCTCAGGCCAAGGCCGAACAGGAAGCCAAAGACAAGGCCGCGCAAGCCAAAGCCGAAGCGCAGAAAACCAACGAGGCCCCGGCCAAGTTTGGCGAAATCAACGAAGCGCCGATCAAAGATATTCTTGGCAAAGTCTATAATATGTACCAGATTGGTTTTGCCAAAGTGGATGTCACCAATCTCTCGTTAATGTTGAGTTTCAACGTCGAGAAAGATGGCACGATCTCGAACATCAAGACGATGCGATCATCGGGCAACAACTACATTGACACCCAGGCCAAAGCGATCTTGTGGAATCTCGGCGAATCGCACGCCCTCGGCCCTTTATCGGTTTTAACTTCCAACACCATCAAGCTGGACTTGACCGAAAAGATGGCGCGACTTTCCATCACCGGTTTTGCGCCAACCCCGGATGATGCAGTCCGATTGGCGCGAGATTTGAACGGCCTGTTTACCTTGATGCGAGCGTTTCGCAAGAACAGCAGTCCGGACGTGGCCGAATTGTTGTCGCACATGAAAGTGACCAGCACCGGCAAGCGCGTGGATGCCGACTTGACTATATCGAGCGACCGCGCCGGTGAAATGATGAAGAGTAAATTCGGCAAAAGCGGGACGCAGTAAAGGCTTCGGTGCTGTCGCAAAAATGCGGATGCGATAAGAAAATACCCAATAAAAACCGGTGCTTTTCGATACTCATCATCTTTTTCGCAACACCACCAAGGCGTCCAGCAAACCGGCAGACGCTGACTTCGCAAACCGCTGTACAGCATTCGCGCCTCTTCAGAAGAGACTTTTTTCAGCCAAGCAAATGTTCCAACGCCGCAGTCAAATTCGGGTAAGAGAATTTATAGCCCGCTTCAAGCGCGGCTTTCGGCAACGCCTTTTGACTGGCCAACAACACCGCCGCCATGTCACCTAATAACAATTTCAAGCCGAAGCGGGGAACCGGAAACAGGGTCGGGCGATGCAACACTTGTCCCAGTTGCGCGGTGAATTCGGCGTTGGTGACGAGGCCGGGCGCAGTGCCGTTTATCGGATGATTCAACGTCGTATGCTGGAGCGCAAACGCGAACAGACCAACAATGTCGTCCAAATGTATCCACGGAAACCATTGTCGTCCGTTGCCGAGTCGTCCGCCAATCCCCAGCTTGAAGGGCGGCAACATCTTCTTCAACGCGCCGCCATCGCTGGCCAACACGACGCCGGTTCGTACCTCGACGGTGCGAATCCCCGCGACGTGGGCGCGGCGAGCTTCGGCTTCCCACTCCTGGCAAACTTGGGCGAGAAAATCTGTACCGGGGGCTGATTGTTCATCAAGCTCTTCATCACCACGGTCGCCGTAAATTCCTACGGCAGAGCCGCACACCAACACGGTGGGCTGTTTAGCGGCTGTACGCATCGCCTCAACCAAACTACGGGTGCCGAGAATGCGCGAATCGCGTATGCGCTGTTGACGCGCCGCTGTCCAACGCCCTGCGGCTACCGGCTCGCCCGCCAGATGCACGACTGCATCAACGCCTGCAAGCATCTCCGGCGCAAGCAAGGATTGCCCATCCCACTTGAGCAGTTCATCCACCGCCAGTTTTCCGGCGCGTTGCGGAGAGCGCGACAAACCGATGATGGTGTGGTCTGCCAACTTCAAGCGCTGGCACAAGGCACTGCCGATCAAGCCGGTCGCCCCGGTCATCAATATTTTCATCCTCTTCTCCTTTGCCGGAAACTCTGGCGGCGCGAAGGCTTTATCAAAACCTTGCAGCCCACCGCTCAACCCTACATCAGAGGTCTAGTGATTGAAAACCGCTGCATCAAGATAGCGCGAAAAAATCGCCGCGCTCTTCAGGAGACCGAGGCCAGCAGATAAAAAAATATCTGCCCAACCTGGTTGAATATTGCCGGTCGCTTAGCTCGATTTTGTACATTTTTCAGAGGCGAGCCGAGCTTGCCAATCCCCCCGACGGCAGTCGGGGGATGGTTAAAATCCAACCTACGAAACACCGTGCAACCTCAACCAATCCCCCCAACGGTAGTTGGGGGATAGTTAAAGTCCAACCTACGAAACGCTGCCAACGAGAAACAAATCCCCCCGATGGCAAGCGGGGGATAGTTAAAGTCCAACCTTGCCCGAGGCTCAAGGCTGGACTTTAACCTTCCCCCAACGGCAGTTGGGGGGATTGCAAAAAAACTTTGCTTGCTGGGTGTGTAGGCTGGACTTTAAGCATCCCCCAACGGCAGTTGGGGGGATTCCGATGAATGGCCAAACCGCTTCGACTTTCCGTTGGGGAATTCAGACGAATGGCCTCACTGCCTCGGCTCCCGTTGGGGGATTCAGACGAATTGCCTAACTGCCTCGGCCCTCCATTGCTAGATTTTTCAGCGGCGAAGCAGTCTGATTTCATCGGCTTTTTCAACCCTTGGAATTATCGAACCTCTGCTTGTTGAGGTGAGGTTCAATAATTCCAAGCGCGAACCGCAACGTCAGCTCTTGATTGGTGTTGTCCAATCTCAAAATGTACAAAGTCGAGGTTAGAGGGTGTCGCATAAATGAGGTTTCTATCCATATATCGTATGTGACGGTGTAACCATCCACAATATATAGGCTATCGCTGGAATTCTGCGACACGCTTTATATGCGCGACACACCAAGATTCGGGAGATGAAACTTGGCGCACCGCATGAATGTTCCTCTCGTCGCGGCGCTCATATCGAATCTTGGTGTGCCGCCTCTATAGTTATAAAAAAAAACTTGAGCCGTCAATATCCTTTACTGACGATTCAAGTTTAAAGTAGGAGCTTACTATGCGATTCTTGAAAAAACTTTCCCAAGACAACAACTACGCACTAACCAAATTTTACAGAGCGGTGCGCCGACCGGTTATCAATTGAATTACAAAGATAACCAACGCCACAACCAACAAAAGGTGAATCAGGCCGCCGCCGATATGGCCGATGAAGCCGAGCAGCCATAAAATCAGAATTACTGCTAAAATAGTCCACAACATAACCGTTTTCTCCTTTGCCAAACTAAAATCTTCATCTTCCAACAAGGTTGGAAATGGCAAACTCCGTGCCGTTGATTCGCGTTCGATGATGACTACAGAAAAACTGAAATTCCCGATTAAAATCGGGCTTTTTTCGCAAGTGTCGCAGCCCAGAACGCGCTGGCGGTGTATGAATTGGATTCTTGAGTGTCTGAATTTCACGCAATATGAAAGTCGGACAGTTGGTTAGAAACCGCCTCAACGATTGCCGCTTACAAATGGCGCGAGGGGGCGGACGATACAGGCGCTTCACCGTGCGCTTCGCCTGAGATAAGTATTGCCGCAGACCGTTTTTCAAAATAGTATGAGAAGGCTGTAAGCGCGAATGCCGCCGCTGTAGAGTTTAGGAACAAGGAATTTGAGGTGCCGCTTTCAAGCGCAATCGTGATCACGCGAAAGCTTCGGCCTGTAGGCGGTACGCCAAACTTCTCTGCGTTTTTATGGCGGAATTTTTTTCTGGAACGCTATAGATATTGCTAGTGGTTCAACCTGATGAGCAGAGACAAAGTTTTGTAGTCCCGCCTTCCGGCGGAAGAGGGTGAAAGCGAATTCTTCCGTCTGCAAGCGGCACGACGAAACCTCTCTCCTCCTTGAAGCACTATTCAGATTTTTTCCTATGCGAGGAGTTCATGCAATGAAAAACCTGCTAGTGATGTTTGCTCTTACCATCCTGTTTGCCGGATGCAGTACGAACAATTCCAACAGCGCCGCTCGCCCGGAGCAGGTACCGCAGGTGCTTGCCGCCAACGAAGCGGCAGCACAGGCGCGCTTGCGGTCAATCGTGACTGCCGAAATGTCTTATCAATTCGAGGGCGACGGCCAATATGCGACGCTTGAAGAACTGGTGCAAAAAGGCGCGATGAGCGATCCGTCGCAAGGCAAACTCACAGGCTATCGCTTCGCCGTCAAGGTCAAGCCGGGCGGCTTTGAAGCGACAGCCGTGCCAGAACGCTTTGGCATCACCGGCAAGCGCTCCTTTTTCGTGGATGAATCGCGCACCTTGCGCGCCGCCGATAAAGGCGGACTGCCGGCTACGGCTTCCGACCCGGCGGCGCAGTAAGCCGCTATCAGTGGTCGGCGACCGCTCAAACGCTTTAACTTTTCCTGCATCGGGCAAGGGCGATTCCCTGAAACTGGCTACTGTAGCCAGTTTGGTGCCATCATCGGTTTGCCTATGGTCACGCGCCGAGGGATCACCGCCTCCTGCCTGTCGGCTGCTGACAACCGCCCGTTGCTCTGCTATATTGTCCCCGCCGTAAGACGCCTATGGTTGCACCAACATCAATTCGGTTTTACGACAGCGAGGCTTTCCGCGCATGGCGATTAAATTCATCTTCGTTCTCATAGCCTATCTGTTGGGCGCGATTCCCTTCGGTTATCTGCTGGTCAAATTCGTCTTCACCGAAGGCGAAGACATCCGCGAAGTCGGTTCGGGCGGCATCGGTGCTACCAATGTGACGCGCCGCGCCGGAAAGCGGGCTGGCATTCTGACTTATATTTTTGACGTGGCCAAAGGCGTAGCGGCAGTACTGGTAATGCGTGTGGTCGCCAACGATGATTATCTATGGATCGGCGCAGCGGCAGTCGCGGCCATCATCGGTCATATTTTCCCGGTGTTCCTGAAATTTCGCGGCGGCAAAGGCGTCGCCGTTGGCGTTGGCGTCTATCTGGCTATCGCGCCGCTGTCGGTGCTTTCGACTTTGGTGTTATGGGGATTGATTGTTTATTTTTCGCGTTACGTATCGCTGGGTTCGATACTGGCAACCGCCGCCGTGCCGCTGTGGACGCTGCTCTATTACGGCTGGTTGACACCGCACCCGCATCTATTGGCGCTGGTCACGGTCGGGGTTGTGGGTTGCGCTTTGATTGTCGCCAAACACCGCGAAAACATCGTTCGCTTAATGCACGGCACGGAGAACAAAATCGGTCAGCGCATCAGCGGCAGGAATCAGACCGCGCAGTAAAAGGCAAAAGTAAAAGTGACTACCCAGCCGGTGTGAAAATTGCCGGTCGCTTCGTTGTTGCGCCGTCGGCGCACAGCCAAGCCAGCGGTCACAGACCGCTGCTCAACGGGAATCAGGGGATTCTATTTTCTTCCGACTCCCTTAGCCAGCGGTCACAGACCGCTGCTCAACGGGAATCAGGGGATTCTATTTTCTTCCGACTCCCTTAGTTTTTGCGCCAGAGGCGCACAGGAGATTAGCCCGTGGTGAAGCCACGGGAAGGCGAAAGCAGCTTGAAGGTCGCGCTCTGGAAGAGCGCCGGAGGCTTGCGACCATCCATCTCCTGCACCCTTTCAGGGCGCGAAGAATTTGCTCAACTTGAAGCCAGTGCCTACCGCACTGGCTACTCTCCTACGCCTCTGCGGGGCAAAGAGGGCTGGGTCGTTAGAGGGTGTCGCAGCAATGGATGTTCTGTCCAGATATTGTGTGAGATGGTTTAACCACCTACAATATCTAGGCGGTTTCTGGAATTCCGCGACACCCTCTAGTTACAAGTAAAAAATAAAAAGGTTGAACTCCGCCCCCTCTTTTTGTCTGGCGAAATCATTAGTTCGAGCATTGCTTTATGACGACATCGAAAAAAAAACGGATCGCGGTGATCGGCGCGGGCAGTTGGGGAACGGCGCTCGCTCTAGTCGCGGCGCGCAATCAACACGACGTGCGATTGTGGGCGCGTGAACCGGAAGTCGCCGCTGCAATTCAACGCCAGCACCGCAATCCGTTTTATCTTGCCGACGTGACATTGCCCGAAAACCTCCGCGCTACGACCGCTCTTCAAGACGCGCTCGACGGCACGCACATTGTCATCATCGTGGTGCCGTCGCACGCTTGCCGAGAAGTGGTTACCATGATGCGCGATTTTCTAAGCGCCGAGACCATTTTGGTGAGCGCCGCCAAAGGTGTGGAAAACGATTCGTTGATGCGTATGTCGGAAGTCATCACGGATGTCATGCGCGACCACTTCGCGCCGCGCCTCGCAGTGCTATCGGGGCCGAGTTTTGCCCGCGAAGTCGCGCTTGGCGATCCCACGGCGGTGGCGGTCGCCAGCCTTGATGCGCGTTGCGTGGAAGAGGTGCAGCGCGAATTGAGTTTGAATGTTTTCCGCATCTACACCAACGATGATGTAGTGGGCGTGGAAATCGGCGGCGCGGTAAAAAACGTCGTCGCCATAGGCGCAGGCGTGGTGCGCGGTCTAGGGCTTGGCACCAATACCGTAGCCGCTATCATCACGCGAGGACTGGCCGAAGTGACGCGCCTGGGCTTGGCTATGGGTGCCAAATCAGAGACCTTGGCGGGACTTGCAGGGCTTGGTGATTTGGTGTTGACTTGTACGGGCGCGTTGTCGCGCAACCGTCACGTTGGCGTCGAATTGGGACGCGGTAGAAAACTCGCTGATATTCTTGCCGAGATGCGCGAGGTCGCCGAGGGCGTCAAAACGACGCGGGCGATTTATCAATTAAGTCAGCGCCTGAATGTGGATATGCCGATTACTGCCAGCATCCATGCGTTGCTTTATGAAGATAAGCCCGCACAAGAAGCAGCGCAAGATTTGATGGGACGCCCGCTCAAACGTGAATAAGGGTGGTGGATGAAATCAAGTACAACCCTGTACGAGCGACCCTGCGGTGGTCGCCCGTACAGGGCATTGGAAAATCACTCAAGTTTTGCAGGTTATTTCAGCCACCATCCTAAAGCAAAAGTAAAAGGTAAAAGTAAAAGGTAAAAAAGCAAAAGAGTAGGCGGTTGAAACTCAGACTCTTTCAGATTGAGCGCTGGCAAAAACTCTCAAGGCCATGAAATCAGCGCCGCGCAAGACAGCCCTCGATTCCCGATCAAACGTGCCACGGCGCGATTGAAATTCGCTAATTCGTTTCGCAACGTAAAGGAGAAAAACCTATGTCAAATTATCCACCGCCGCCCGGACAACCGCCTTATCCACCCCCAACTGGCGGACAACCGCCTTATCCGCCACCAGGGCAGCCGCCTTATCCGCCACCAGGACAAGCGCCGTTTCCACAAGCCCAGCCGCCGAAAAAAGGCGGAGCCTTGAAGTGGGTGCTGATTGGTTGCGGCGGTTTTATCATCGTCGGCATCATCGCTGTCGTGGCCATCGGCTGGTTCGGTTATTATAAAGCAAAGCAGTTAGGCTATGACCCGGAATTGATGAAACGCAATCCAGCTTTAGCTGCCGCCAAGTTGGCCATCGGCCTCGACGGCACGAAAGAATTGATTTCGATTGATGAGAAAACCAACACCCTGACCGTCAAAGACAAGAAGAGCGGCAAGGTCGTCACCCTCACTTTCGAGCAAGACAAGAACGGCAACATCAAGTTCAAAGAAAAGACCGCCGATGGCAAAGAATCCTCGATGACGATTAAAGGTGATGGCAAAGATGGCGGCTCCATTGACATCGAGACACCGGAAGGCAAAACCAAAATCGGCAGCAACTCGGTTGACAACCTGCCGGAGTGGTTGCCGCAATATCCAGGCGTCAAAATCGAAGGCAATTACTCGACCGAAAACAACGAAAGCAGCGGCGTCGGCTATAACTTCTCGACCAGCGATTCGTTGCAACAAGTATTGAGCTTTTTCGAGAGCCGCTTGAAAAGCGACGGCTTCAAGATTACCAAAAGCACCTCGCAGACCAACGGCCAGGATGCCGGTTCGGTGGTCGCCAATGACGCCAACAACAAACACAACATCGTCGTCAACGCTTCAACCGATGGTGGCCAGACCAAAGTCTATGTGGTGTCGCAAACCAATAAATAGGGCGTGTCGCTGGAATTCCAGCAACCGCCTATATGTTGTAGATGGTTAAATCATCACCCAGAATATCTGGGCAAAACCTTTATTTATGCGACACGCTCTAATTACTCAGCCAGTGCTTGCGGCGGTGCCGCTTTGAGGTGCGGAAAGGCTGCGCCTTGCCGTAAGCTATGCTCCCAACTCTTGCGGCTACGCCGCCCGTGGGCTGCTGCCGCCAAGTTTTCCTGAGGCGCAGCCTCCGGTGCGGCAGAGCCGCAAAAAGAGAGTGCAAACCTACCGGAGAATCATAGACTCTCCGCACCTCAAAGCGGCACCGCCGCACAGAATTTAACTCTCACAACTAGGCTGGAGAGTTACTGTTCTTCTGCTTTTTTACTTTTTACTTTTGCCTGCATCAGCCCACGGCTTTGGCATTCGGCGTAAAGCCGACGCGCTTCATCAATGAAAGAAACCGGCGGTCGGCGCGCAATTTGTCCAAGCGCGGGTCCACTTGCAGAAAGGTCATAAAATCATCGCGCTTTTCATACGCCGTTTCCAGCCATTGAAAGGCGCGCTCGCCATCGTCCAGCAGCGCATAAATAGTCGCTATCGAATAGCCCGACACATATTGCTGTTTGCTCATAGCGAGCAATTTTTCAATCACCTTTTGCGCGTCGTGGCGTTGGCCGGCGCGAGCGTAAATATAGCCCAGATTCGCCAGCCCGAATAAATCACGACGCGACAACGACCGCGCTTTGTGAATCTCCTCTACGGCGCGAACAAACTTGCCCTGCTCGGCATACGCCCACGCCAACACCCAACGCGGCACGCTCAGATTGGCGTCTATCTCTAAGGTTCGCGTTATGGTTTCAATGGCTTGCTCATATTGCCGCGCACAAACATGGATGATGCCGAGGTTGGCTTTGACGGTAAAATTCAGCGGGTCTAGTTGCTCGGTCAATTCAATCTCGCGGAGCGCTTCGTCGTGCCGCCCCAAAGCCGATAAGAGCAGCGCGTAGCCGTGATGGAACAGCGAATACGGGCTTAGTGCCAAGGCCCTTTGATACTGCGCTTCGGCGGCGCTCCATTTCCATTCATGTTTGAACAGGATATAGCCCAGCGTGGCGTGCGCTTCGGCGCTGCGCTCATCCAGCTCCAGCGCCCGCAACGCCGCCGCTTTGGCTTTCGGATAGAGCGCCGGAACGCCGTATCCGGCAAGCCAGCGATAGGCGCTCGCCAGCGCCGATTGCGCCAGCGCGTAGGTCGGTTCGATCTTCAAGGCCGTTTCAAAATAAGCAAAGCTCTGTTTCAATAGTGCGAGGGTGGCAGGCAGTTTGTCGCGCCCCTGATGAAAATAATATATGCCTTTCAAATAGGCTTCGCAGGCTTCGGGGTGAATGACTTCGGAGCGCGCAAAACCGGTCTTCTCCTGCGGCGTCAATTTGATTTTGATTTCCTGCGCGATGGTGCGCGCCACCTCTCTTTGCAAAGTCAAGATGTCGCGCAAATCGCAATTGTAACTTTCCGCCCACAAGTGACTGTCGGTAGCGGCGTAAATCAATTGCGCGGTGATGCGTACACGCTCACCGGCTTTCAAGGCCGCGCCTTCGACGATGGCATCCACGTGCAATTCATCCGCAATTTCCGGCAACGATTTGCGCGTCTTTTTGTACTGCATAATCGAAGTCCGCGAAGTCACTTTGAGGGTGCCGATTTTGACCAGTTCGGTAATCAACTCGTCGGTCATGGCATCCGCGAAATAGTCTTGCGAAGGGTCGCCGGAATAATTTTCCAGCGGCAATACCGCCAGCGATTCAATCGGCTTGGCGGCTTTCGGCAAGTGGGTCGGCGGCCCCTTGGGTTCGGGCATCTCCATGATCTCCACTTCGGCGACGAAGCGATAACCACGGGTCTGCACCGTCTTGATGTAACGAGATTGGCGAGCCTCATCGCCCAGAGTTTTTCGCAGTTGAGCAATCACCCGCGTCAACGCATTCTGGGTGACAAACACATCCTTCCAGACGCTATCCAAAATTTCATCCTTGTCCAACAAGCGCCCACGATGCTCAATCAACAGGCGCAGCACGGCAAAACTCTTGCGCTCCAACGCCAGAGCGTTGCCGGATTTGGTCAGCGTACAAGCTTGAAAATTGACCACAATGTCATCGAATCGGCAGATCAAATGTTTTTTCCTTTATCACAAATTCATCACAATCAAGCGCCGAAAAATCATAAACGCATCAATACAAAAAATCTCTGTCAGAGTAATCTAGGTGATGAAAGTGAAAGGATTCTACAAAAAACTCTCGCGGATGTACAACAAGCGAGAACGCGATAGCGATAACCGCAAAGTCATGAACCCAAGCGGAGCAATGATGATCACATTCGTTCCACCTGTGCGAGGTGTTGCGCCCTCATACGGGGTTCGCAACCTCGCTTCGCCGCAGACCATTGACCGCGACCCGGTTATGGTCTCGGCAAGCAAACCGGAAGCGCATCGGTCAGTCATTTGTGAGCCGCAACCATTGGCCTGAGTCCGCTGTTGAGTACGCTCGGCGCGCAGGCAAAAATTTTTCAACACCATCACGCAACCCAAAAGGAGTGTCTATATATGTCAAGTACAACCGGTGAATTTCATGCAAGCAATATGGGAAGTGAAATGAATGTCGGCAGCGCTGCTGTCTGGGGCAGCAAGCTCTATTATTTCACCTCTGGATCAAACAACGATACCAAGCTGGTCACCTGCAATCTCAGCAATTTGCAGAGCGGCGACCTCAGCGGTTTTACCAGCAACAGCAATTGGAGCAAGCTGGATTTGGCAGACCAGATTTCCAGCGCCAACGGCGCAAAGTTTACCACCAGTTTCGCCACCGCCTGCGCCCTGCTCAACAACCGCCTCTATCTGTTCTGGGCTGATGACAGCAATCAACAAGTGTACATGGCCTATGTGGATCAACTGGGCAATTACTCTTCCTGCGCCTATAAAATTCTGCTTCAGGGAAATCCCAACAGCGCCTTCGCGGCGTCCTCGAACCTGGCCGCCAACGTCGCCCCCAACGGCACGGTCATCACTTTGAATCGCTTCAGCACCCAATCAACCAAACTGCATACGCTGGTTCTCGACCCCGCCGACATTGATGATAATCACAAGCAATGGGTGGGCAGCGAAGGCAATAGCCTGACGCCTGCCAACTACGGGCTGAGTGCCATTGACAGCAGCTATTACCGCATCAGTTCGGTGTGGTTTACGCAAGGCGATCTGGGCAATTTCTCTATCACCTCGTTCTACTCCACAGATAATTATCATGTCTATTTCCTGCTCTACCCCATCAAGGACGATGGCACACCGGCGCACACCTCTACTTCGTATGTGTTTCCCATCGGTGATTTGGATTGCAAACGCGGTTTCAATTTGTCACGCGATCCGGCGGGGCGCGTCTATGGCATCTATTGCCAGAACGATGACGATACCGATCTCTACTATCGCACCTTCAACACTTTTCAAACCGTGCAGCAGGATGAATCCGGTCACACCCCGACGCTCAGTTGGAGCAGCAAAGCCCTGCTCAATGGCAGCACCAAAGACAGCCAGAAAGGCCCCGTCGCGGCCTTTGTCAGCGGCAATGCAGCAAGCGGCACGATTCAATTGACCAACGCGCAAAACCAAAAGCAAACTTTCACTTGCACCAATGTCCCGCAATACAGCGTGATCTTTTACGCCGATAAAAATGCCAATAATGGTGCCTATGATGTGCAGGTGCAGGCGGCCAATTATGGCACCTCGGTGATGGTGCCTAGTTATTCGACGCTTGCGCCGTTGCCGCAAAACACCAGCAACCGGATTATGAGCCTCATTATGGATTCGTTCCCTCTGCCCAACGAAAACCTCGGCTCGAACGTCGCGCCCAATCAACCGCTGATCGAATATGTCTATGGCGCGTCCAGCACCTCGCAGTTGAGCGCCACCTTGTCCTGCGATTTGCTCTTCGGTGTGAAGAGTTCGCTTTCGACCACCAAGGGAGTCGGACCGGCTGAGGAGTCGGAATTTAAGACGGGTCCGCAAGCCAGTCTGTCGGCCTCCACGCAGACCACTTCGTTTTCGAACTACTCGGTTTACACCACGCCGATAGTCGCCCCAGAAGGCTTCGCCACGCCTTTCAAAGTCGAAGCGCACGGCGAATATCATGGCACCACGCTCGCCAATATCGTCGAAGACATAGCGATTTTTCAGGACCCCAGCGGCGCGATCATCAGCGGTTCGCAAGCGCCTCTGTTCAGTTCGTTACGCACCGTCAAGAACAGCACCACCGCGCCGGTCTCCGGGCAGTACAACACCTATTGCTATACGCCGGGTGATATTTATTCCTATCAGCAGGCCAATATCAATCAGGCGATAGCGCAGAAATACAACAACCTGACCTCGCAGCAGAAAAAATATTTCACCCCGGACTACGCCACCGACTACATAGGCAAAGTCATCATCCCCAGCGCCAGCAAGCTGTTTGGCGAGGATAATTTTCTGCAATTCACCATTGACGGCAGCGGCTATTCCAGCGAAACCATAGAGCAAATCAATCAGGTGGTGGCGACGCTGGGGTGGACGGTGCAGGGCAGTTTGTACGCTGGGGTCAGCGGCGGCGAAGAGCTTTCGATTTTCGGCTTTGGCGAAGGCTTTGACACCTCGCTGATGGTTGGCTTCGAGTATAACTTTTCGGTCTCCGGCGGCATCACCATAGGCTCTACCTGGGGCATCTATTTCGATATATCCGCACCGACCAATGTGCAGGGCGCGCTGGGCTACACGGTGACCATGTATGTGTGCAAGCCCAGCAATATGTGGGCGCGGGAAATTCAATACTTCAGCGGACAGTACAGCCCTTCGGCGGGCATAGATTTTGCGAACTCGTCACCTTCGAAAATCATGTTCGTGGTTTCCAACATCATCAACACGCTGCCGCCTGCAAAATAACGCAGCAAGCGTAAGCGCGTGCTGGCTTGCAAACATCAGCTTGCAGGCCAGCACGTCTCAGGCCGCGCCAATGATTTTGCGGCAGCCCGCCGCACCGTTGGCTTGAGAGCAGTTCGCTGTACAAGTCAGACAGCACGATAACCAGGCGGCAGCGTCAGCAGCCGACATACCGAAAATTTCCGCGTCGTTAGTTTGCAGGGCGTGCGAAAACAAATTCGTTACTCAACGCTCCGTCCGAATTTTGAACTTGCAGGGTAACCGCTTGGTTGGGCGCAATTTTCTTTCCCGCTGTTTTATTCACCAGTAAGGTTGTGGGGGAAACGCTGTTGTGTTGCGCGATGTATGGCGAACCGTTCAGCAAGATGCTGGCTCCTTCATCGAAGTTATCGCCCGTCACTAACAATTTCTTGCCTTGTACGACAGCGCTAGTGATGCGCGGCGGTAAGCTGATCTTGGCGATAAAGGCATCCGCCTCTCCCTGATAATCCCGCTGTAGTGAAGTGGCTATAGGAAAGTCTGCGGAGGTAGTCTTGCCGGTAATATATATTTTCCCGAATTGATCTACAGCGATGGCGGAACCGGTGTCGTGCGAACTGCCGCTCAGGTAAGAGGAAAAGTTCAGCACCGCGCCCGATGAATTGAGTACGGCTACGAATGTCGAGCCGTTAGTATAGTCGCTGGCCTTCTTGCCTTGCACAGCGTCTTTCATCGGGAAGGTAGAAGAAAACGTCTGTCCCGTCACATAGACTTTGCCCGCCGCACCGACGGTTACGCCATGAATGCTGTCAATATTTTGACCACCTAGATAGCTTGAGAATAGTAGGGCTGAACCGTTGGCATTAATTTTTACGACGAAGCCATCTGAATAAGGCTCTGTGCCGGTGTAAACGGTTGCCGGTGACAAAGGGTCAATCGCAAAAGCGCGAATCGCCGCTCCGCTCAACCCGGTTTCTTTCCAGTTGTCGCCGCCATCCGTGCTTTTGAACAGACGACCGAAATATTTTTCTGCGCTGTAACCATAAGTCCGGGTTCCCGCATAAAGCGTAGCGGGATGTTGCGGGTCAATAGCCAGTATGGCAATCCCATCTTCCGTCAAACCGGTATCACGCCAGGTCAACCCATTGTCAGTAGATTTCACCACGGTACTCTTCGGCCAAGCGTATCGTATGGCATAAAGGACAGCGATATTGGTCGGGTCAAACGTAAAGGTTTGTGGGCGAAAGTCTGCGGTGCCTAGTATATTCCAGGTGTCGCCGCCGTCTGTGCTTTTAAAGATTTCCGACGAGTAGATATAAATATCGGTCGAACGCTTTGGGTCAATCTGGATGGCCGAAAATCCTCGCCTGTCCCAACCCGTTTCCCGCCAGGTGATTCCGCCATCTGTGGTCTTGAAAATTTTCACATGAAAAGAGGGGACCATCAGCGGTTCCGAAAATTGCTTGGCTGGCTGCGGAACCAAACGCTGTGCCGAATTGATAGCCGTAGCGTATCGCCTAATCTCATTTTGAGAAGGGCCCGCCTCTTTGCCTACAGGCGGCAGTTCCGGTGTAGGAGCTACCGTAATATAAAAAATATTCGAGTCATTGGGGTCAATGGCCAGCAAAGAGCAAATCTCCTGATTGGTGATGACGCTGGGACGTATCGAACGCCAACTCTCTCCTCTGTCGGTGCTTTTGTAAAACACTCTTTGATAATAATCCCTGGGATTGGCATACAAGGTCGAAGGGTTGAGCGGATCAATTTTCACTTTATCTATAGAGTTTATATTTTTCAGTTCATGCCAGTTATGGCCGCCGTCATCGCTGCGAAAAAGGCGATTGAACAAATAAGGATTCTCGTCACCCACGATGGCATAAACATAAGTGGGCGTTTGCGGATCAACCAGCAAAAAAGAAACCGGATCATTGGGCAAACCTCTATGAGTTAGCCCCCAGGTCTCGCCGCTATTCATGCTCTTATAGACATTCGCATCGCCCAGTGCGGTTTGATAACTACGCGGCGTGGTCGGGAAACTTTCCGAGAAGGTTTCCCCTACGACGTAGTAATTCCCCGCCGCATCCAGCGCTAGGTCATAAGCGAAATCGTTGCTTTCCCCCCCGATGAAGGTTGAGAATTCAAGCTGCTCTCCTGATGAATTGAGTTTCGTCAGAAAGGCGTCTGCCCTGCCGCTCGCTTGCGATTGTAGCGCCTGCGCTGTCGGAAAACCCGCCCCCAAAGTGTAGCCGGTGATGCAGGCGCTCCCTGATTGATCTACAACAATACCGCGACCATAATCATCACTTCTGCCGCCCAGAAAGGTCGAGTAAACGAGGCCAGTGCCATCGGCATTCAGTTTCGTTACAAAGGCATCGCTGCGGATAACTCGCGTGGAACCGATGGGGCCTCCGTGGTATATTTCATCCGGGTTGTATCCTTGATTGAGCGCGGTCTGTAGAGGTTTTTTTATCGGGAAATCCAAAGAGGCCGTCTCCCCCGTGACATACGCATTGCCCAAAGCATCAACGGCAATGCCGTATCCGATGTCTTGCCCCGAATCAGGATAAGGGTAGCGTGTGGACAACGAGCCACCCAAAAATGTCGCATAAACTAGGCCATCGCCGTTCGGATTTAACTTCAACACGAACGCATCATCCCCGCCATATCCGTGTTGGTTCTGGCGCTGAAAGGCGTTGGCGCTGACCGGAAAATCACTGGAAGAAGTGCTGCCGGTCACATACACATTGCCCGACGCATCTACGGCAATGCTGTTGCCATAGTCTAAGAAACTTCCGCCAATCAGCGTCGCATAAAACACCGCCGTGCCGGAAGGGTTGAGTTTGGCGACGAAGACATCTGCACTATTGTCATTGCGGCTGTGCGATTGAGGCGCGTTGATCACCGGAAAATTTATTGACTGTGTGGTGCCGATAACGTAAAGATTGCCCACCGCATCAACGGCTATATCATTCGCCGCGTCATAACCGGAGCCACCCAGATAAGTTGAATAACTCAGCACCGGGTCTATCATCAGCGGCTTGCTTTTATCATACGCGCCAACTTCAAACCCTACGTCGCTGTCGTTGATGATGCGAAAGTCTCCGGTAAGCGCTGTTTTATGCCCTGCGCTTTCCTGATAAAGCTTCGGCTTGTGCTGGCGGATTTCGCCGTCTGCCGTTTTGATGAGCAAATCCCCTTGTTCATCTTTCAGCAGTTTTTGCGCGCCCTCAAAACGCAGACGTAATGCCCTGAAATCGGCTCCTGGAGCCAGTTTGAAGTCATATTCCAGTTGTCCTGTAGTGCTATAAAATAACAGATCAACCCCGCTATAGATTTGCTCGTACTTCACACTGGCGAAGTTATTCACTTCGGTTCGCCACTTCCGCGCATCTTGCCCAATGAAGTAATTGGTCTTGGTGGGCAGTGGCTCAACGCCCGATACTTTCGCCCGCCGGTTTGCTCCCAGCCATTTCATCTTGATAGTAGATTTTTTTGGCGTTGGCTTGTCGCTTGAGCCAGGCAGTTGAGTTTGCCTGCTGCCTTCACGGGCAAGGGTGTATAACTGAAAGCTGGCTTGGGATGGCGTCAGCAACAGATCATAGCCCGCTGCGCGAGCGATGAACTTCACTGCGGCATCGGCCTGCCCGATATTGGCTTCGAAGCTCACAGGCAAATTGAATCCTGCTGGGCTACGTTCGGCTGTGGGTTTCTGGTGCAAGGTTGAAGGTGCGGCAAGCGCGCACCTCGAAAGGTCGCTTTTCTCTGTTGGTAGATGAGGGTTGGTCAAAGCCGCCCACGATGCAGAATGGCAGAGGCACATCACGACCAGCAGGGACGCCGAAAGGCTCGGAGGTTTCAAGTATCGCATGATTTTTCACTCAATTCAGGCTACGGAAAAATTCATTGTGGGTTGGCAATGATGCGTTGAATTAAGTTAATAGTAATCAACGATGGCGAATCACGCAACGGGTGGATAGGTGGTAGTGCAAAGATGATGTTGATGTTGTCGAAAAGCGTCTATGAGGATTGCGTTCTGTTTTACGCCACATCACAAATAACCCCCAAAGATGCCCCGCAGTTATGTCAGCAAATCATCCAGCGCTGCGCCCAAACGCGCCAGCCCTTCTTTGATGATAGCGGTCGCGCAGCAAATGCCTATGCGAAAGTGTTGGGGCATCTCGAAAAATTTTCCCGGCACCACCGAGGTCTCGTACTTATCGCGCAATACAGTACACAACGCTTCGACCGAACCATTCAACAAACGCGGAAACGAAGTCGTGCCAAACTCTGTTCGCACAGCTTGCAGATCCTTGCGCCCGTCTAAAAACTCGTTCAACAAAACGCGGTTCGGTTCCAATATGCTTTTCGCCCGCGCCGAAATTTTTTCCAGATTCTGCAATGCCACAAGGCTCAAATAGTCCGCCGCAAAGGGCGACACCGCGCCGTATAGATCGTTCAAGCGCCGCATCCTGGTGGCCAGTTCCGCATCAGCAAGAACCCAGCCGCAACGCAAGCCGCTCAAGCCGTAAGCCTTGGTCAAACTGCTCGTGACGACAAACTCTTTGCCCAGATGTATGGATGAAGGCGGCGCTTTTTCAAACATCACTTCCAGATAGACTTCATCAACCAACACGCGAGCGCCGACCTCGTGCGCCAGTTCGCCGATGTGCTTGAGCGTGTCGTTGTCGGTCAACACGCCGCTCGGATTATGAAAGTTGGTCAAGACAATCAGGCGCGTCTGCGGCGTCAATTGGCGTGCGATTTCCTGTACGTCCAAGCGAAAGCCATCTTCAAAGCGCCGCGCAAAGCGTTTGATCTGCGCTCCCAAATAACGCGGCACGGCAAGCAAAGGGTCGTAGGCCGGGTATTCCACCAACACTTCATCGCCGGGTTCCAGCATCGTCGCCATCGCCAAGTGATTGGCCATCGAAGTGCCTGCCGAGTGGACTACGCATTCCGGCGCGACCTTGAATTTTGTAGCCAGCGCCTGCAACAACGGCGCGTAACCATCAGCATTCGCGCCATTGATTTCGAGTTCTTCAATAGTGACGGGCAATTCAGCAAGCGGGTAGCCGATGACCCCGCTCAACGCCAGATTATAGGTTGCCTGCTGCTGCGTCTTAGCCCAGTTCATGTACGGCGAAGCTTTCTTCATGAGTATTCTCTTTTCTATAAAAAATTATCGGCTAAGTGTAGCGGTTTGAATTGGCGCAATCAAACGCCGCTTCGCCATCGCCTACGAAGCTAAAAATTGCGGCTGAACTACCCTTGAGTGGTTGTTCAATGACCTGTACGGACGACCCTGCGGTGGTCGCCTGTACAGGGTTGCACTTTATTTAGTCCAATGTCACGATCCAGCCGGTTTGAAAATTGCCAGTCGCTTCGTTGTTGCGCCATCGGCGCACAGCCAAGTCAGCGGTCAGAGAGCGCTGCTCAATGGGAATCAGGGGATTCTATTTTCTTCCGACTCCCTTAGTTTTTGCGCCATCGGCGCACAGGAGATTACCGCTGAGAGGATGCGCGCCGCTGCATTGCCATTTTTGCGCCGTAGGCGCACAGGAGAGTAGCCCGTGGTAACGCCACGGGAATTAGTTTTTGCGCCAGAGGCGCAGAGGAAATTAGCCCGTGGTGAAGCCACGGGAAGGCGAAAGCGGCTTGACGGTCGCGCTCTGGAAGAGCGCAGGAAGTTTGCAGCGTCGCCTCTCCTGCACCCTTTCAGGGCGCGCCGCGTTTGCCCAACATGATTCCAGTGCCTACAGCACTGGCTAATCTCCTACGCCCTTGCGGGGCAAAGAGGGCTGGGTAGTTCCCGTCCAACAGACAATTTTGTGCGCTTCAGAAATTGGGCGAATCGTCGGCTTGCGCGAGCGCTTCAGCCAGCAGTTGATGGGCGAGGTCTTCGGCTTGCTCGCGTCGCCCCTGGCGCAACAGGTCGAGCGCTTCGGATTCAATAAAGGCGCGCAACAGTTCACGGCGACGCTCATACTCGTGCATCGAGCGATGCACCTGGCGACGCAAATCGGCGGCGATTTCAAGCAACTCGCCGTACTCTTCGCCTATCAAGTCGGCGACTTCGCGCTTCACTCGTTGCGCCAGCGAAGGGCTGTCGCCACCCGTTGAAATACTGATTTGCAAAGCCCCGCGAGCCACTACGGCAGGCGTGATAAAATTGCACAGCGCCGGTTGATCTACGACATTGCACAGCACACGGCGTTCGGCTGCGGCGTGCGCTACGGCTTCATTGACGGTCTGCGAATCGGTAGCGCTGATGACCAGCAACGCACCTTCCAAAGCCTCCGGCGAAAAATTGGCGCGACGATATTCGAACTTTCCTGCCGTTGCCAGTTCACGCAGAGGCGCAGTCAATTCGGGACTAACCAGGCGCACCACGGCTCCGGCTTGCAGCAGTTGTTCGACTTTGCCCTGCGCGATTTTGCCGCCGCCGATGACCACCGCCAGACGGCCTTGCAGATCAAGATAGATCGGATAATATTTCATCTCTTCACTCAAGGAAACCAGCTTGTCATCAAGCTGTGAGCGTGGCTCTGGCGTTCACTTGCAGAGCCAGCATAGCAGCAACAAATCATTGGTTGCCTGACACCTTTGCCAACAGATCTTTGCGCCTCACTTCAGGGTTTATAGGTAATCATAGATGCTGCAATCAGCCGCCACGATCAGCATCACCCCGCTCCGCTCTCCCCAGCTACACGTTTTCCAACTTCTTCAACTTCGCTGATTCAGCAATAGCTGCATAGGCACGACCCCTGCTTGCAACACTAAGTAGGTTTGCGTATATCTTTTGAAAAAAACTTATTAAAAAGCCTGAAAAATAAGGGTTTTCTGTGATTATTTTTCAAAAAACTTTTGCCTACCTACTTGGCAAGTGTCGCTCCTACGCAGCTAGAGAATTTCTTGTACTCCATCTCTATAGACAGGTCGCGCCTACGGAGTTACTCAGAGGTTCAAGCGTTCCCACTTCAGCCTTACTTTTTTCGCACTGGCTCTTTGGTTTCGCTGTTCGTGGCTATTTCTTCTTTTCGGCAGCCAGCGCCTTCACCTGTTTGTGCCAATCGGCCTTCGTCATAGTTGGCAATTGCGATAACTCCGCCGCCGCGATGATCAGTTCTTTCATCGCCAAAAAAATCACTATTCGCACTTTGCTTTTCGGCTTCGCTTCCGGTTCCAGCAAAGCGAGTTTCGCATCCCGCCATGCGGCAGGCGCAGCAACCCTCGCGTGCAAATAGGCCAGCGCTTCCAATCCCGCCGCGCCGATTTGCGCCAATTGTTTGGCCAGCGGTTCGGCCTCCTGCACTATTGGCGATTCGTTGCTCAGAGCCAGAAACGCCGGATAGCCATCGCGCCAGCCGGTGAATAACCGCAGCGCTTTTTCTCTGCCAGCCGCAAAGCGCGGCGCATCGGCAAGCAACTCATCTATCAGCGCCGCAATCTCTCGTCGGTTGTGATTATCAGGTCGGGCAAGGTCCACCAGACGAGTCAGCGGCGTCTCCTGCGTGGTTGGCGGCGGGGTGTTCGAGCGGGTGCTGAAATCTACCGGCTCGATTACCTCAAGCAAAGTTTTCAGCGGCTCAAGGTGTTTTCCCGCCGCCAGTCGCCGCATCATAAACCCGGCATTCTTCTGGTGCAGCAAACCCAACTCTTCCAACTGAGTGCTGATAATTGCCAGCCGCCGATACATATCGCTCGCGTCTTTGACTTCACGCGGCGACCACAAACGCTCGGCCACCGCGCCTAGTCTAGGCCAGATTCTTGAATCAATGGTTTCCGGGCTGACGTGTTCGCCCCACATACACGCCTCGCCGCCCAACACGCGCTGCGCTTCGGCGACGCTCAAGCCGCTCGCTTCATCAATCGGATCGTTGGCGTAGTGATACTCCGCCGAACGTATGTGGTCGAGGTAATAGCCGTTCGACAAAATGCCTCGATAACCTTTCTTCGCGCCCTCGGCCAAAGACTTTTTGCCGCGCCACGATTGCACGACAATATCGGTCGGCAAATCGGGATGCAGGATCTCGTCCCAACCGACCATTTTCTTTTTGTACTTCGTCAAAATTTTCAAGACGCGCTGATTGAAATAAGCCTGTAAGGCTTCGTTATCGGCAAGCTTTTTGGCTTTCCGAAAGGCGACAATCTTTGCGTTTTTGCTCCACTGCACGCCGTTGTTTTCATCGCCGCCGATGTGCAGATACGCATCAGGAAAAAGCGCCGTCATCTCTTTGAAAAAGTTGTCGAGGAATTTATAGGTCGCATCGCGTGTGGGGTCTAAGGTGCCATCAAAGATGCCAAAGCGCCGTTCGATAGTGTAAGGGCCGGGAGCGCTGGCCAGTTCAGGATAGCCGACTAGCCAACTGGTCGCGTGTCCCGGCATATCGAATTCCGCCACTACGCGAATGCCGCGTTCGCACGCATAGGCGACGACCTCGCGTATCTGCTCCTGCGTGTAGTAGAGGCCATCGGAACCCATCTGCTGCAGCTTGGGATATTTTTTCACTTCAACGCGAAAGCCTTGATCTTCGCTCAAGTGCCAGTGCAAGACATTCATCTTCATCGCCGCCAGCCCGTCAATATTGCGCTTGATAACTTCGACGGGTTGCCAGTGACGACAGACATCTATCAACAAACCGCGCCACGGGAAGCGCGGTTGATCGGTAATTTTCACGGCAGGAAAAAAGTACCCGTCGCGGTCGGCATCCAGCAATTGCAAAAAAGTTTCCAGGCCGCGCATCGCGCCAACCGTGGTCGCGGCGCGCAAGGCGAGGTGCTGGTCATCAACATTAAGCGCATAGGATTCGTTTTCATCCAGCGCCGGAATCTCTAGCCCCGCGCCAGCGCAGTCAATGGTCAGCGTCGCCGCTGCAACCTCGCTGGCAGCGCCGCGTTTGAAGGTGAGGCCGGTGCGCCCTTCCAGTCTTCGCAGCACGCGCTCAAGGTAGTTTTGCAGGCGCGCTTCACGGTAGCCGGTGATGGCATAAGTGAAAGAAGACGACAGCCGCAAGCGACCCGCTTGAAATTCAACCGCCATCGGCACTGGCATCAAATGATGGGCATAAGGTTTTGCAGCCGTCGTGTGCGCGTCTTGCGCCTGAGCTGTTGGCGAAGGCCACAACGCAAACATGAGAAGTAGAGCCATTTTGATTTTCATATCGTCTCGGAGCGCTTGAAAAATATCACGGAATTTTTCGCTGTCGAATTGCGTAGGTTGCCCAGTGAAAGGCTGGCACACCAACACCACCGCATTCAGGATGCGATTGTGCTACAGGCTTTCCCGCACCGCAAGGGGCGAGGTCTTCAGGCGTTTGGTCTCAGTCGGAGGCTCGCCCCATATGCGCCAGACACACCATGATTTTTTCTTCACGCCAACGGTGATCAACCTTTCCGGTTTATTCCAGGCGCAGGGTTTTTGCCTGCTTGAATTTTTTTGGAGTCATGCTATGCCAACGGCGAAAGGCGCGATGAAAAGCGCTGGGTTCTGAAAACCCTAAAAGATATGCCACCTCTCCCGTAGAAATATTCGACTCTCGCAGGTAATGCGCCGACAATTCTTTTCGCATCTCCTCCAACAACTCTTTGTGCGATAGGCCTTCGTCCTTCAATCTTCTTTGCAAAGTGCGCGGACTCATTCGCAATTGTCCGGCGATGGTGGCTAACGAAGGATTGCCGCCGCGCAACTCTTGACTGAGCAATTGGCGCACCTCTTCGAGCAAGCCTTGCGGTTGAGGATGCTTGGCAAGCATCTCTTCGGCGTAGCGTTCCAACACCGCGCAAAGCCCTGCATCGGCGTTCATAATCGGCAAGGTCAACACCGCTTGGTCAAAGATCAACTCGTTGGTTTGACGCGCAAAGCGTACAGGTGATTTAAAGATTCTCTGGTGTTCAGAAATATTTTTTGGCTTGGCGTGTTGAAAGCGAACTTCCACAGGACGCGCCTCAATCCCTGTCAGCAATCTCAGGTTTAAGAGAATGACGGCAAGAGTAAATTCGCAATCCTGACGATAGAAGCCGACTTGCGGATCGGTGATGGAATAGATCAAACGCGCTTGTTGGTTATCCAACTCCAAATGAAACCCCGCGCCATCCGACCACAGCGTGTAGTAGCGTATGATGCGCTTGAAGGCTTCGCCAATCGTAGGGCTATGCGAAGCGGCGTAACCGAGAATATCGAACACCCCAGGTGGCGAGGTCTCCGCCAAGTGAAGCCCTAAACAATCGTCCTCTATCAAACCGGCGACGCGCTCAAACAGGGATATGAGCTTGACGTATGCCACCCGTTGGTCAGGGTCTTGGAGAAAATCGGTGTTGAGTTCAACGGCGTGGTAGAGCGTTTTCGGGTCAAGGCCTCTGGCGCTTGCCGCCTCTACAATTCGCTCAATCGTCCGGGTGCGCGTGGTTCGTATGTTCGCCATAAAGCAATCGCCAAGAGTTTACATGATAGCGAGAGAGCAGAAAAGGCAGGCGCGTTTTTCTTCGCTTTTGCCGGCCTTTCGTCGTTGTCGCCGACAGCCAATTGGTTGTCGTCTTCAGCCAATTTTTCCAGCGCACGAAGCCGCCAGCGGCATCGTTCCAGTCGGTGAAGCTTGAATGATGGCTATCGGACTGCCGCAAAAAAATCACAACCAAGAAGCAAGGAAAGGATAACGATGAAGAGAGAAACTCTTAACCGTAAGGCAAGGATTAGGTATGTTGCCGTGCTGATTTTGTTCAGCACCGCCCTGTTTGTTGTGGCACCCCCTCAAGCCCAAGGCTACAACCAAGAGGTGAAAACCGCCGCGCTGGCACCCATTGGCGTAACCATGTCGCCGATTCGTTCACGTTGGACGGTCGCTCAAGAGGCTTCGGGTTATTGGGGCATTATCGGCGAAATGGTAATCAAAAATACCAGCGCCTCAACCGTCAGTATCAAACTGGCGCGGTTGAGTGTGGTGAGTTCAAACGATTCCGTCATTGCCGAAGCGCTTTACAAAAAGCGGAAACAGTTTGCCGAAATGTTGATGGTCGTCTATCAAAAAACAAGCGGAGAGGTTGCCCTCAGACCTGCCGGAACCAGCAGTTTAGAGCCTGGCGATACGGCATTTTTGTTGTTGGCCAGCGCCGCTGAAAAAACCCATACACCGGCAGAGGCCAAGGTACAGGTGCGCTTCAAAGATGGCTCTTCACTCAGCAATGAAGTTGAGCTTACGACTTTTGACGCCGGTCAAAGAATGCAGTGGCCATTGCAATTTAGCGGCGGCAATTGGTTGGCTTTGAATACCGCATCGGGCTTCGGCGAACATCGCAAAGCCATCTTCCCAGTTGACGACGAATTTTTTATCAGCCAACGCTTTGCCATAGACACGGTGCAAATAGATGCGCGAAACCGAACCTCAAACCCACCCAACAGCCCCAGAAAAGAGGATTATTTTGCCTTTGGCGAAGCGATCATGAGTACAGGAGAAGGCACTGTGGTAGCCGTTGTCAAAGACCAACCCGATCAGGAAATCGGTGCCGCTGATGCAGAAAATCCCGGCGGCAATTATATCGTCATCCAACACGCCCCGCATCTCTATAGCTTTTATGCCCATATGCAGCGCGATTCGGCACAGGTGGAAGTTGGCGAGTCGGTTTCCGCAGGACAACTACTTGGTCGCGTCGGCAATTCGGGCAGCAGCAGCGAACCTCACTTGCACATTCATTTCATGGACAATTGGGATGGGTTGTCGCCGGTGTTGAGCCTCTTCACCAGCCAGGGAGTGCCAGCCTTGTTTTGGAATGCCAAAGTCATACGTGGACCACAAACCTATTTATTAAACGGTACGTCGCCGATTGATTTTGATGTGATTACCAACCCGTAACCACTATGCAGTTAGGATGGTGGATGAAATAAGACGCAGTTTTTGAGGTTCAGAGTTACGCCTTTAGGCGTGAGTTGACGCAGACGCTTCGCGCCGAAAGGCGTAACTCTGAACTTGCACTTTATTTCATCCACCATCCTTACCCGACAAATATGGGCTTTAAGAAAAAGGAGTTCTTCGACTCTCTGGTATTTGGCGTGAAGACGCCCAAGATATTGTATGCGGTTGCTGTGGAGACCTCTATATGCTGGGCGTCTTCACGCCAAATATCAGAGAACCAGTTCTTCTGAAACGACCTTGGTCGCCCCTCCTTGCAAGCACAGGGATTTCGAGGAGGGGCGACCACCGCAGGGTCGCCCGTACAGGGTTGCACTTTATTTAGTCCAACGTCACGACCCAGCCAGTTTGAAAATTGCCGGTCGCTTGGTTTTGCGCCATCGGCGCACAGCCAAGCCAGCGGTCAGAGACCGCTGCTCAACGGGAATGATGGAATTATATTTTCTTCCAACTCCCTTAGTTTTGCGCCGTCGGCGCACAGGAGAGTAGCCCGTGGTAGCGCCACGGGAATTCGTTTTTGCGCCAGAGGCGCAGAGGAAATTAGCCCGTGGTGAAGCCACGGGAAGGCGAAAGCGGCTTGACGGTCGCGCTCTGGAAGAGCGCCGGAGGCTTGCAGCGTCGCCTCTCCTGCACCCTTTCAGGGCGCGCCGCCTCTGCCCAACATGATTCCAGTGCCTACAGCACTGGCTAATCTCCTACGCCCTTGCGGGGCAAAGAGAGCTGGGTAGTTACTGTAGCACTACCAAAATAAGTTGTGTTTAGCGGCGGTCAAAGACCGCCAGCGTTTGTGGTCAAAGACTGCCGCTAAACGGTGCGCTTCTGATTTGGTTGACCAATTCGCGATTACTTGCTCGTATGAGTCAGCAGCGACAAACGCTCACGCATACGTTTCTGCCAGTTGGTTTGCGGCGCATCGGCGTCTTCAAATTGCGACAAGGTGGCGTTGAGGTCTTCGCCTCCGGCAAGCCGCATCTTCAAATACAACAAGCCGGTCATAATCGAAATCAACGGCACCACCAGCAGGTCTATCGGAATTCGCAAAAAATCAGCGATGAGTTTTGCGATATTATTGTCAATCACCTGTGGATAAGCCTTGCCATATAATGCGATCAACCCGCTGATAATCACAGCCCACAGCGAGTGAATGCCCACCTGAATCAGAACGATATAAATGACCGTGCGCTTCGAGCGCTTGGCCAACGCCTTAGCGCGCTTCATGGCTTTCCACCCTGAAAGATTTTCCATCATCACCACCGGCATGGTCAGCGCGTAAGTAATCATCACGATCAGCATGGGAAAAAACAGCAGGATGAAACCTAACATAATCATCACGATGAACAGGAGGGTGGTGGTGATGACCGGGCGCAATTTGCGTTTGACAGCGGCAAAAGCTTTTCGCACCCGCACCGGACGCAGCGGCGTAAGCATCAAATGCGTGACCATCCAGACCGTCACTCCCGAAAGCACCGAGGCCGCCAGAAAGCTCAGAACAAATCTCAGCAAAAAGAAGATGACGTCGGTGATGACAGCGGAAAATTTGCCGATCACGTTGGTCTTGAGCAATATCGTATTCAGCAATCGCAAAACGAACAACATGATTCCCGGTATGTTGACAATCACCGAGGCCATGAAGAACTTGGGAAAGTATTCGCTGTACAAGGCAAAGGCTCGCCGCAGCAAAGCGCCGACGCCTTCCGAGGAAGCTTGCAACGAGTTGGCAAACGACGCGGCGCTTGCCGGTCTATCGTTGGGATTTTTCGCCAACGCCGAAAGAATCACCTCCTGTGTGCGCGGCGGAATTTTGTATTTGCGTTTGCGCGGTTGGCGATCAATTTGTACTTCTTTGAATGACGGCGGCGGCGTACTGACGTGATGCTTCATCACCGTCGCCATATCGCCGGAAAACGGCGTCACGCCGGTAAGCATTTGATAAGCAATCACGCCCAGACTGTAAATATCGGCGCGCGCATCAAGCGGTTGACTACTGCATTGTTCCGGCGACATATACAGCGGCGTTCCCAACACGGAACCCACCCGCGTCAAACCGTCCGCCGAATCAAAGCTGTAGGATTGCGGCGCTTCATAACTCTGTTCGACAAGCAGGTGCGGCGCTTCTTCCGAGGTAGCCGGTTGCGTAAGGATGCGGGTTTCGTCTTCCTGTGCTACAGGATTTGGCATGATGCGCGTCGCCTCTTCTTCGATCATCGGTTGGCGCGCTGGCGCTTCTTCGAGGCGTTGCACTTGCGTGCTGCCATCGGCGGCGGCTTGATGATGCGTGCGCGCCTCTGCCGCCTGATGGATGATATGCGTAGGCGCTTCTTCGCTTGCAGGGAGAATGCGAGTTTGCACCTCCTCGCTCGCAACCGCCGCCAACTGCGTAGGCGTCGCGGTTTCGATAAGCTGCGTAGCCCCGGCGGTCGGGATAATTTGCGTATCCGATTGCGCTGTCGCCTCTGCGACCTCTGTAGCTGGCGCAGATATTTGACTCGCAGAAGTTGCAAAGCCTTCTTCGAGTTCGGGCGTTGTCGGGTCGCCGAGTTTCGCCAAACCGAAATCCAAAACCTTGACCGTATAACCGCCGCGCCGGTTCGGTTCCAGCCAAATGTTGTCGGGTTTCAAATCTCTGTGAACGATGCCCTGTTTGTGAGCTTCATCAACTGCCGAACAAACCTGCTCTAAAATATCCACCACCCATTCGAGTGGCAGGCGTGTCTCTTCGGCAAGGATGTCGCCGAGCGAACAACCATCGAGATATTCCATGACCAAATAAGCCAGACGATGGGCGTTGAAATTCGCAAATCCGAAATCGGTGACGTTCACTACATTCGGATGGCGCAAGCGGCCTGCGGCTTTGGCTTCGCGGCGAAAGCGCTCGACGAATTCATCATTGGTCATGAATTGCGGCGCGATGACTTTGACCGCCACGGGACGCCCTGTGCCTAGATGCGTAGCCAGAAACACCGCGCCCATCCCGCCTTTGCCGAGTTGCTTGTCTATACAATATTTTTCGTCCAGCGTCTGACCAATCAGACTCGATAATTTCATCCGAAGCGCTCCCCAAACAGCTTGAATCGAAGGTCGCCGCCAACGACGCGCCGACGAAAAAGTTACTGACAACTTAGCAAGAGATGAACGGATTTGGAAAGCGACGGTGGGAACTCACGAAACCAGTAAACCCGAAGTTGTTACGCTTCGGGCTTACTGGTTTCATGAAATATTGTAAACGCTGCACGAACGCTTACGCCAGAAAGCCTACGTCGCGCACGGCGAAACCGGGCAGGATCGGAAACAGGCCGTCCAATTGTGCATCGCTTGCGCCGAACCATTTCGCCAGCGTCGCGCCGTATTGCGCCAGCGACACGCCTGGCAGCATGGTGCCGCGATTATCAGCGTAATCTTCATGCGTAGCGTTGAAGTTCGCATAGTTGGTCATCAACGGAAACGTCCCGTACATCCTGCCGCCGTTGACCGCGCCGCCCACCAACAGATGATGATTGCCCCAACCGTGATCGGAACCCGAACCGCTGGGCTGCAAGGTCCGCCCGAAATCCGACAAGGTGAAGGCCGTCACTTGATTGGCTACGCCCATCTCTGCTGTCGCGTTGTAAAAGGCCGCAAGCGCCTGACTGACTTGTTGCAGCAAAAACCATTGTTGATACGATTGCCCGCTATGCGTATCGAAGCCGCCCAGTCCGCAGAAGAAGACTTGTCGCCCCGCGCCGGTTTGTGAACGCAGGCTGATGAAGCGAGCAATCTCTTTCAATTGATTGCCGATTGCCGTATTCGGAAACATGGTCGTAAAGGCCGGATTGCCTGCCGCCGCTTGCAGCAGCGGTCCCAACTGCAAAGCGTCCGCCATCGTTTTATTGGCAGCATTGACCATTTGATTGCTACCGGACAGCGTAACAATTTGCTGTTGCGCCGTAGCCCGCGCCTGTCCCGCCGAGGCCGGCCACAAGCTCATAGCGTTCTGGCTGAGATAATTTCCGGGTTGCAGGTTCGCGCCCTGCACCAAAGCTCCTGCACAAAACTGCGCGTTGCCATTCATCGAAATGGAAACCGGAAACGCGGTTCCGGTGTTCAACGATTGCAGCACATCAACCGCACGTCCGCCCCAGCCCGTAGCCCCCGAAGCATTCGGAAAACCGGTCTGCATCTGCACCACCTGATCGGAGTGCGAACGCAAATTGGTTGGCAATTGATTCGCCGTTTGATAATCGTGGTAAGTAGTCGGGCGCGCCAGCACGCCGACGTTGGCGACAATCGCCAGATGTCCCTGTTGATACAGCGTCTGCATTTCCGGCATAGCATAATGCAAACCGAAAGCGCCTTGCACGGGATCGCTGATGCCCAATATCTGGGCAGGCGGCAAGGCCAGACCACCACGCGCTGTGGTATAGGCGTTGTATTGCGCGGCGCTGGTCGGCACTACCAGGTTGTGGCCGTCGTTGCCACCGAGCAGAAACAGGCAGACCAGCGCTTTATAATTTTGCGCGGTCTGCGCCTGCGCCGTGCGAAGTTGTCCAAGCGCCGCGAGCATCCCCAGGCTGACACCGCAACTGGCGCTCATCTGCAAAAAATGGCGACGAGAAATCGTTTGTTTCGTCTTCATAATGTTCCTCATTTTCCGGTTGGCCGTAGTCGGTAGTCCGCTGTCCGTAGCTGCCAGTTATTGAGTGGTCGGTTCTCCTCAAATCGTCCTTTTTTAGGGCGCGGGGAAACCTTAACCAGCAACCGCCTACGGACAACGGACTGCCGACTACGGCCTTTTGATTAATGTTGCACCAGGTAATCGCCTGACATGATGGTTAAGTACAGCGCCGTCATCACCCGCTGATGGTTATCGTACATCGCCGCTATAGCGGTCAGCAAAGTGCTTCGCATCTGCGGCGACATTCTGCCGTAGAGCAAGGCGTTGTCCACGGCGTTGACCAACGCTGCCGCATTGCCCGCGACATTGACGTAGGGTTGCAACGCCGGATTAATCGGCCACGGATTGCCGAAAAACGCATACAAAAAATTGGCGCGATTAACGGCTTCGGTGGGCGAGTAGATTTGAAATTCCGGCCCGAACAAAGTCGTTTTGGGAACCCGGAAGGACGGCGAATAATGGCCGAAGACCGACGGCGCATCAAGCATCCCTTCGCCCAAGCCATAAAAGATATAAGCGAATTGTGCAGGCTGTCCGGTTGCGATATTCAAAGCCCGCATCATGGCTATGGTGTGTTGCACGGGCGTTCGCAATCTGCCGAAGTTCGGCGGCGGCGTATCATTGCGCGCTTCGCTGTCCATGAGGATGGCGCGCACCACGGCTTGCAGATCGCCGCGCACGCCTTGCCCGTTGTTGTTGAACACGGCGGCTACGCGGGCGATATAGGCAGGACTGGGATTGCTGGTCACCAAGGCACGAATCAAGCGCGTCGTCACAAACGGCGCGACATTCGGATGATTGAAAATCGTGTCAATGGCGGCGCTGTAATCTTGCGCGGCAGTTTGATTGGCGGGCAAAGCTTGGCCGAGTACGGTCTTCGCAGAGGTGTCGTGCCGCGCAGCTATTGGCAGCATAGGCCCCGGATAATAATTGTAATTGCCCGACGTGGGCGGCACTCCCGCCGCATTGCCATAGGTCCAACCGGTCAAGGCCAAGGCCAGTTGGCGCACATCGGTTTGCGTATAAGTCGGAATCGGTTGCCCCTGACCATCGAGTTTCACAGAGCCGTCGAGGTTGAGTTGCAACAAACCTATGCTGAATAACTGCATGACTTCGCGTGCGTAGTTTTCATTCGCGCCGCCGTTGGCAGTAGGTTTGACGCTGTTGGCCAGGTCTAGGAATTTGCCCATCGTCGCGTCCAAGGTGATTTCGCGCAGCAAGGTGCGATAGTTGCCAAAGGCATTGCGACTAAGCAACTGCAACCACGGCACAATCTCGTTGCCGTTGGTGTTCTTGTTCATAGAGATGACGATGATTTCGCTGAGCGCAAAAATCACCCGCTGGCGCAATTGGTCTTGCCCTGTAGCGGCGTTGAGAAAGAAAGCGTCCACCGCATCGGAACGCTGCGCCGTCGCCAGCGGCGGCCACGCCGCTTCCGGCAGCGCGAACTGCTCATCTAAAAACGCCTGCATACCGACCTGCTTGACGTGCGCTAAAAGTTGCGGCGTAGTGCCAAAGGTACATTGATCGAGAAAGCGCCCGTAGGTAATCAACAAAGGGTCTTGCAAAAAGACTGCCGCCGCGCCCTGCGTCAAGTTATCGGCCTGACTGGTTGCCGTAACCGTCGCCTGGCCGGAAGCCGGTATGAGGTTCGGCGCGGTGTACAAACCGTTGTTGGCAATCGTGCCGTTAACGGCATTGCCGCCCACTATGCCGTTGACTTTCCAGACTACGGCTTGATTGGCGCTGCCGCTGACCGTCGCTTGAAATTGCTGCGTCGCGCCGGTCGGCAAATTCACCGCAACAGGCGTGACGTTGACGATCAAACTTGATGCGACGTTGACCGTGATGACGGTAGAAACCGCGCCCGGCCCCGGATTGGCAACGGTGATATTAATCAAGCCGAGTTGCGCGGCATTGCCAGCGGCGGTCAATTGAGTTGGCGAAACGAAAGTGGTCGTAAGCGGTGTGCTGTTCCAATAGACCTGCGCGCCGTTGACGAAGCGGCTGCCGTTGACCGTCAAGGTGAACGCGCCGGGCGGCAATTGATTGGGCGTCACCGAGGTAACATAAGGAATCTGATTGCGGACGGTGACTACGCTTGAAGCCAAAGCCGTTGGGCTGGCAACACTGGTGGCTTTCACTGTGACAGTCCAACCAATGGGCGGCACAACAGGCGCACGATAAAGCCCTGCATTGCTGATCGTGCCAACCGTAGCGTTGCCGCCAGTGATGTTATTGACCGACCAGTTGACGGCGGTGTTGGCCGTGCCGGTCACTTGCGCGGTGAATTGTCGGGTGCTGTTGACAGGCACAGCCACTGTGGTCGGGCTGATGGTTACGGTTACGCCCATTTGCCCAAGGGCAAGCGCAGGCGCAACCACACTCGGCGTAATCAGCGCCAGAACTAGAACGAAGCGAAGCAATAGTTTTACGCGCACAACGAATCCTCCTCATCCGAACGCCTCTATAAACGCTCGGCACCTCTGCGGACGACGGTGAGGCATCGCGCATTGTGTGAATTTGCCGCGTTGGAAAAATCCTGTTGTCGAAACGGTACGCGGACTTGCGACGTGACGCGGTAGCAATGCAGATGGTGAGATAGGAACTAGCGGTGCTATTGCGTAGTGAGAGATTCACCGAAAATGTCCGCCGTGTCAATAGATTATTTTTGCCACTGTCACGATGACGGCAGCGAGGGGGAAACGCCAAGTACAAATCCCCTTCGTTAGCCGTAGCAAATTTGCAGTTCGATTTTTTTTCTCCACTCAGATGAAATTTCAGGTTGAAAAGCAGAGGCAAAATGCGCTTAACTATGCCTGTCTCTCACGCGACAGTTTTCAACTGTTCAGAAAAATATTTCAGTAACTTTAGGAAAAGGAGCCTCCCATGAGAATCAAAAAATCTCTTCCGACTCTTGTTGTCAGCCTCGCCCTGCTGGCGCTTGCACTCATGTCTTTACCAACGACCTCGACGCTCGTTGCGGCGAAAGCCAACCCTACCCCGTATGTGCAAACCAGTAATCTAAACATCAACATTCCAAGCGTCACCTGTTCGTCAAGTGGACAGACCTGTTCGCCGCCTTTCACGACTTCGGTGAATGTTCTGGCCGGAACCTTCGAAGTGCAATTCACGCCCAGCAGTCAACATTGCTCCAGTATGTCGGCCAGCATCAATGTAGATAATGGCACCGCCCAGCAGACCGCTGTACTGGGTCCCGGCGTGAGTTCGGTCTTTCTGAATTTTGGCACGGTCACGGCTGGCGTGCATAACATCTCGGTTCAGGGCATAGGACAAACCGGCGGCTGCAACACTGGCGCGCTGCTCAACTGGATGGGAGCCATCACGGTGCGCGCCAATTTCCCGACGCCGGTCTATAACGAATGTTTGCAGGACGACAGCAACCGTGGCTATATCGTGCGCTTCAATGCCTCAACCGGCGCTTATGAATTTACCACCTGCGCCAACGGCGTCACCGTCGCCAGCACCGGAACGGTCTCGGTCAAAGGCTCTGTCATCACCATTCAAGAAGCGACCTCGACGCGCCGCATGGTGTTAAAACTGGATCGCTCAACGCGTCGCGGAACGGCGTCTCTGCAAATCGTCACGCCGGCCAAAGAGTATGTGATTTCCGACCGCAACTACACGGATAACACTTGCACTTGCCCATAACCCGCAGCCTATAGGGTGAGGAGAAATCTTTACTGGGAGCGTGGGCAAAGAGGTCTTCGCAATCATGCGTACAAGGATGTCCGCGCTTTCAGTCTGCATTTCATGCCATTGGCCGACAGCCGCTGCGCCCTTGTCGGCTGCATTCAATCGTCGGTTGGTGACCGTCTCTCAAAGCGTGTTTGGCCATCAAAAAAAGCTGTCGCGCCAGCCTCCCGCTGATAGTCGTAAAGGCAGCTTGCCTGCACACAGAGTGCCTCTGGCGCTCCGTACAGCCGCCCGGATGATGGCGCTATGCGCGTTGATGAATCGCCAAACACGCTCTGAGAGACGCACCTCTCCGGCATCTTTTTTTATCACGGTTTGGCAGAGCCTCTGCGTCGGTCTAGCCCACAAAAACAGATGAAAGAAGATGCGCGCATCGCCGCTGACCGAAAAACCGAACTCCGCCTAACTCGGCGCTCTGCGGCTTGGGTACTGTTGCTGCTGCTCTTGCCTGCCCTGCTGTTCATTCATCATCAAGCCCTCAACGCGAAGGAAGACGACACTGGCATCCGCCTGGCGCTTGACCGCCTCTTTGATTTGTCGTTGGCGCTGGTTCTGATCGGCGTGGCCTTTTGCGTAGGACGCGCCGTGTGCCGCCGGTTGAAGCTTGAGTTTCACAATGCGGCGGAAGAGTTGTCGTTTTCGGCGCTGTCGGGAAGCGGCGCTATCGGTCTAGGCGTCTTGCTGCTTGGCCTAGCCGGTGGGCTGCGTCCGTTGCCGGTCAGTCTGCTGCTGCTGCTCTTGTTGGGCGCAGCGTATCAAGAAATCCCCGCGCTCGTTGCGATTATCAAAGGCGGGTTTCGCGCCGCCACACAAGGCCGCTGGCAGATCATGCTGGCCTTGCTGTTTTTCTTCTTGATGGTCACTTTGCTGGTGCGCGCCGCCACCCCGGTTCACTCATTTGACGAAGCGATTTATCATCTGTCGGTGGCGCAAAAATTCGTCACGCAGGGTCGCGTCTATGCGGTGCTGGACAATTGGGCAGGCAACAGCCCTTTTCTGATACAGATGATTTATGCGGTGTGTCTGCTGGCCAAAGCCGACATCGCGGCGAAGCTGTTCAGTCTGCTGCTGGCGGCGCTCGGGGCGCTGGCGCTGTATGGCTTCGGCCAACGTCTGCTCTCGCCACGCGCCGGTGTGCTTGCGATGTTCGCCTACTTTGGCGCAGGGATGGTGGACGAGGTAGCGGTCACCGCCCGCGTGGACATAGCGCTCGCCGCTATGTTGTTTCTCGCCACCTATGCTTTGATGGTCTATTTTGAATCGGGACAATCGGGCTGGCTTTATGCGTCGGCGATGCTTGCAGGTTTCAGCCTGGGCATCAAATACACCGCAGGCATATGGATCGCGCTGTTGGCGTTGCTTTATTTGGTAGAAAGCGTTCGCAGAAAAGCCATTGGTTTTTTGAGCATCATCAAACGCGGCTTGATCTTTGCGATGATTGCGGCGACCTTGGCCGCGCCGTGGTTCCTCAAAAACGCCTGGTGGTTTCACAATCCGGTTTATCCATTCGTCACCGGCGAAGTCGCCGAAGTAGAGGCTCAACAAGTGCGCTATTTCAACGCCGAAGATGAATTGCGACTGGCGCAATTTTATGAGGCCGCGTATGGCGAAGACCCTGGGCTGGCAGAATTTCGCAAACAGGAAATGGCGCAGGCCGCAGGTCACAGAGTCGAACGCCAGCCCTTGAAAGTCTGGGAATATTTCACCCGCCCCGACGACTACAACATGGCGGAACCTTATCACTATCCGAATTATCTATTTCTGCTTGTGCCGCTGGCGCTGCTGCTGCTCAAACGTCGTTGGCTTTCATGGTTGGCGTTGATGAGCGCGATATTTTTTCTAGTGGTCACCTCAACGTCTTGGGTCGGGCGCATACTGTTGCCGGTCTATCCGGCGTTGACGATTATCAGCGCCGCTTTTTTGAGCGATCTCATGGAGTGGAGTGAAAAAGCGGCAACGCGCAAACGCCTGGCTCCGCTCATCGCTGCGCTGGTCATCGCCGCAGTGAGCGCGGCAGTCGCTTACAACGCTTATCAAAGTTTGCGACAAGCCATCAAGGAACAGGCGTTGGCCTTTGTTTCCGGCAAGCTTTCCCGGCGACAATTCATGATGCAGCAGTTTTATTATCCGCCGCTCGATTTCATCAATCATCAACTGCCCTCGGCGGCGCGAGTGATGATGATGGGGGCGCAGATGTCTTATGGTTTGCGACGCGATTACCTAGCCGAAGTGAATTGGGATTCGACCGAATGGCGGCGCTTGCTGGCGCGTAATCGTTCGTTCACAGAAGTCCGCGACGACCTCAAACGACAAGGCATCACGCATATACTTTACAGCGACAGCCTGTTCAAATGGGTGGCCTTGATGGGGCGCGATAATTATCCAAATGTGTCGGGGACCAAGCCGCTTGCCGCCTTGGATTATCAAACCCAGCTACAGAACTGGACGACCTTTGACATCTTCAGCAGAAATTTTCTGGAGATCGTTTACACTGATCAAATGGGCTTCATTCTCTACCAAGTGAAATAAAATCAAGCGCCGCGTCGTTGCTAAAAAAGCGCGACCGAATTTTCCGAAGAGCGCAAGCTCAAGTCATCAACTCGACTGGGTACATTTTTCAGAGGCGAAGCAGCCTGGTCAATCCCCCCAACTACCGTTGGGGGATGCTTAAAGTCCAACCTACGCAACGCCGCGCAACCTCTACCAATCCCCCCGATGGAAATCGGGGGATAGTTAAAATTCAACCTACGCAACGCTGCCAACGAGAAACGAATCCTCCAACTGCCGTTGGGGGGATTCAAGCGAATTCCCTAACCGCCTCGGCTTTCCGTTGGTAGTTTTTTCAGCAGCAAAGCAGCCTGATTTCATTGGCTTTTTCAACCCTTGGAATGATTGCACCTCAGTTTGTTGAGGTGCAATCATTCCCGGCGCGAACCGCAACGTCAGTTCTTGATTGGGGTTGCCCGATCTCAACTTGTACCAAGCCGAGATCAGGCGTAGATGATTTTTGCCCATCCTCTACGCCTGATGACGGATGCGCTGCGGTTCACCGTCTAAAACAGATACTTCAACTGGAAGCGCACCACGCGACCGCCGCCATCGGCGAACTCCGGCATCAGAAAACGTCCGGCTGGCGAGCCAAACACGCTTGCCGAAATCGTTGTCGAGGCTCCCGAAGTCGGCGCAAAGGCGCTGGCGCTGATGTTGGTGAATTGCGGATGATTGAACACATTGAAGAACTCCGTGCGGAATTCGATACGGCTGCCTTCCGTAATCGCCACCCGTTTGGTCAACGTCAAATTGGTGTTGTTGATGCCCGGAGTACGCAAGGTGTTGCGTCCAAGATTGCCGGTGCGCCCGGAGTTTGCCGCAATGCCTATGAACATGGCGTCGCTGCGATTGATCGGCGCGTTGTTGTTATCGGGGTTGACGTACCCTGTAGGACTGCTGGCGCTCGGCACGGCGCGCACGCCGAAGCGTCCGTTCGGATTGAAGTCCGGGCGATCCAGATTGCCGCCTATGCTGTCGGCGTCCTGCCCGTTGCTCACCGTCAACGGCGCGCCGCTTTCGAAGGTCGTGATCCCGGCGATCTGCCAACCGCCAACCACTCTGCCCAATACGCCTTTCTGATCGCGCATCCACGGCAGTTCATAGACGTAGGTGAACGAGGCTCTATGGGTACGGTCAAACAAGGACACGCCGCGTTCACGCGCCTGTCCGCCGAGTATGGAAGGCACGGCGGCCTGCTGCGGCTGGTTGTTATTGGCGACGCCAAAGACTTCGCTGGCGTTGTCAATCAACTTGGAATAGGTATAAGCCGCAGACATCGTGAAGCCATTGGCGAAACGACGTTGGACAAACAGTTGCCCGGAATGATAGGAAGACGAACCGCCGTTGGTGCGAATCAAACGCGAGCCTTGCAAATTATCCAGGCGACCCGAAGTCGCCCCCGTGTATCCGGCAGGCGTGACGCGCAAGGCCGCAGGCACTAGCGGATTCAGGTCTTCATTGATAAAAAGCTTCGTCCCCTTCGAGCCAACATAGGAAACATCAAGCAGGAAACTGCCCGGCAACTCTCGCTGCACACCGAGTGACCAACGCTGGTAATACGGGTTCACCAGATTTTTGACAACCAGCACTTGACTGTCGAATGGCGACAGCGGACGCGGCGCGAGCGGCAGCGCTCCCGAAACATTCGCCAAGCCTCGCGGATTGGCCGTCGAAACCGTCGAAGCCAGATTGGTCGCCACCACATTCGGCGCAGAGGTCTGCGCGTTCGAGGCGATGTTGTTGAAGAAGGAGTCGTAACCGATTTGATAACCGCCGCGAATCACCGAGCGTTTATCACCGAACACACGACTCAGCCAACCCGACTTGAAGGCAGGCGTGTAGGCAATGCCTAGGGTTGGCGAAAAGTTATTTTTATCCGGCTCGACTTGATTCGGCTGGCTGAAGGGGCCGGTCAACGTGGCCGGATCAACATTGAATAAACCGGTGAACGCGGCGGTGCGAACCGCATTAATCGGCAGGCCGAAATATTCGTAGCGCAAGCCGAGCGTCAGAGTCAACGCGTCGCTGACGCGCCAGCGATCTTGGCCGAAATAGGCTTGGCGGAATAATTCGGGATAATACGCGGCGCTGCCGAAATCGCGTCTTGCGCCGCCACCGGAACCGCCGAAATCATCAACAAAATTGGCGAAATCCGATCTGCCAGGCGACGAGCGATAAGTCAACAAGCCGCGTTCGACAATCGGCGCAAACTGCCGCGAACGCTGTTGCATCAACTCCGTGCCGAAACGAAAGGTGTGATTGCCGATGATGTAAGACGCGGTGTCCTGTAACAAATAATTGTTGGCAATGCGCCCTTGCGGAATGTTGGTGGCAACGCCGACGATGCTGAACGGCAAGCCCGGGTCAATCGCCGGTAAGGTTTGCCCTAACGGATTTTTGGCATCGTTGGGAAAGGCCAGAGTGATGCGATTATAAGCCAGTCGCAATTCGTTGGTCAGATGCGAAGAGAAGACGTGCGTTTCGGCAATGAGAAAATTCTGAAAGCGATTTTTGTTGCTGGTGATGAAACTGGGAAAGCCGCCGCCGCCACCTGTAGGCGCATCCTGATCGTCATACAGATAGCGCCCGGAAAGCTGATCATTTTCGCCGAGCTTATGGTCTATGCGCGCCTGCCATTGACGATCACGAAACTGATTCGGGAACGAAGCGATAGCCGTACCGAATTCAATCGGCCCGCGACCATTGCCTAGGTCTTGGGTAAAAAACTGACTCGTCGCATCGGCTCCCGCAGTCGCTGTCAAAAAAGTATCTACGTTGCGATTGCGCCCTTCCGGAAACAGGCCGCGCAATCTGGCTCGTCCCGCCGCCGAAATGGTGACGAGGTTAACCGTGCCGGAAGCATTGGTGCGTTGCTCTTGAAACGCGCCGAAGAAAAAAGTGCGTTCGCGTTTGATCGGGCCACCGAACGTGCCGGAAAAAAATTGATCGGTACCGGGCAATGGTCGTCTGCGACGCTGCACTTCGGGATTCAAAGCGATGGTGCTGGTGATCGCATTGAAGCGCGTGGATTCGACCAGATACGACAACGTGCCATGATAATTATTGGTGCCGCTTCGGGTGATGGTGTTGACGACCGCGCCGCCCGCACGCCCAAACTCGGCATCATAATTCGAAGTCTGCACCGATACTTCGGCAACCGCATCGGGGTTGGTGATTTGAAAGGCTTGTCCGGCAACTGATATATCATTGTTCTCGGTGCCGTCTATCAAAAAATTATTCGAGCGTCCGCGAGAACCATTGACCGAAAAAGTAGCGACGCCAAAGCCGAAGCGGTTTGAAGAAACGCCTGGCAAGGTTAAAGCCAGCGACACCGGATTGCGTGTTGCAAAGGGCAATTCCACAATCTTTTTCTGTTCGATGTTGCCGCCACGCACGGGAGCCTGGCTTTGCAGCAGTTCGCCCGAACCGGCGCTTACATCAACCACTACATCGCCGCCCGTAGGGCTTAACTGCACATCAACGGTCGCCGTTTGATTGGCGCTCACCGCGACGTTGGTTTTGGTGACCGCACCAAAACTCGGCGCGGCGACCTTCACGGAATAGGTGCCCAGATCAACGGCATCGAAGCGATACGCGCCCTCTTCATTGCTGGTCGTGGAGCGCGTCACGCCCGTCTGGTTATGGGTTAGCGTGACGATAGCGCCAGCGATGACTGCGCCGGTTGGATCGCTGACTATGCCATTGACCGTGCCGCGACTGGTTTGCGCGCCGACCGGAATGGTCAAACTCAGCAACAGAATTATCAGTAATAATGATTTGATCTTCATTCTTTCACTCCTGTTTTTGCCAGACGCAGTGGATGAATTTTGGCCATCAGCAAACACACGGGTAGCCAGTCCACTGCGTCTTCCGCAAATAATTTCTTAGCCCTCGATAATGGTCTGGCAACTCGCTTCGCGTTCTACACAAATTTTTTACATGAACGTGAAATGGGTTTGCACAAACGGGCTGGCTGGATAACGATGCGAAGAAAAGTTGCAATCGCTATGCCAGTTTTTGCGGCTGCTGAAAGCGCCAATCAAGAGCGGTTTACGAAAAGCCGAAACGGCGAGGCGTCCAATTCTTCATACATTTTTACGAAGAATTGGAAATCTGTTTCGACCGATTTCAGATCAGAGATTTTTGCGGGTTCGACACCCCGATGGCAGGAAATAATTTTTTACATCGGTTTACAAAATTCCAACAAATCGCCGTGAGTGAATCAAGGCGTTAATCAGCGAATGCCTGTCTGCCACCAAGGCTCAAAGAACACCAGGGTGCACCCAGAGGTCTTGGTGCACCTTGGTGTTCTTCGTGTCTTGGTGGCAGAACTTATTCCGCCGATGCTCACCCAATCGCCTCATTCCGCGCCGGTCGGATAGAGCGATTCGATCAACGCTTGATACTTTTCTTCGACAACGCGGCGGCGCACTTTCAACGTCGCGGTCAATTCGCCGCCATCAATGGTGAATTCTTTCGGCAACAAGGCGATGCGTTTGACCTTTTCATAATCGGCCAACCCTTTGGTCAAACGATTGACTTCCTGTTTGAGCAAATCTACAACGCGCTTGTCGGCAATCAACTGGCTTTTGTCGCTGGCGTCAAGGCCCTGATCTTTGGCCCACGAGCGCAACTGCTCGAACTCCGGCACGATCAACGCCGCCACATATTTGCGTTTGTCGCCGATGATAATCACCTGCTCGACAAACGGGCTTTGCGAAATCATGCCTTCCAACATTTGCGGCGCGACATACTTGCCCGCCGAAGTTTTAATCAAATCTTTCTTGCGGTCGGTGATGTATAAAAAGCCGTTTTTATCGAGCTTGCCAATATCGCCGGTCTTGAACCAGCGTTCGCCTTCCGCCTCTTCGGTAAAGACGCTGGCAGTCTCTGCGACTTTGTTGAAATAGCCTTGAAAAATCGCTGCGCCACGCGCCAGTATTTCGCCGTCTTCGGCCAGTTTCACCTCGACGCCGGGCAGCGGACGCCCCACCGCGCCTATGCGATTTTGCTTGATCGAATTGACCGCGATGACCGGCGAAGTTTCGGTCAACCCGTAGCCTTGCAAGACGGGAATGCCTGCGCCGATAAAGACTCTGGCAATATCTACAGGCAAGGCCGCGCCGCCCGACACCACGCGCATCATTTTGCCGCCCAGGGCTTCGCGCAATTTGCCGAACACCAGTTTATCGGCGACCTTGCGTTTGACGCTCAAGGTCAAGGGCAGAGATTTTCGTTCGGCTAGATAATCGGACGATTGCCGCGCTACCTCAAGCGACCAATCAAACATCTTTTTACTCAAGCCGCCTTTATCGGCAGCCGTTTTCTGCATACGCGCAAAAACTTTTTCGAGCAGACGCGGCACGGTGGTCATCAACGTCGGATGCACCTCTTTCAAATCGTTGGCGACGGTTTCGATGCCGCCCGAATAATTAATCTGCACGCCGAAATAGAGACACAGGTACAACACCATGCGCTCGAAGATGTGCGATAGCGGCAGAAACGACAATATCTGATTGTCCGGCTCCAGTTCAAAAACCGCGCCCGCCGCCATCGCGTTCGAGACGATATTGGCGTGCGACAGCAACGCGCCTTTTGGTTCGCCCGTCGTCCCCGAAGTGTAAATAATCGAAGCCAAATCCGCAGGCTTCACATCGGTAGAGATGGCTTCAAACAAGCCCGGCTTGTCCAGTAAAAGTTGCGCGCCACGCGCTTCCAGGCTTGCGTAGGAAGTGAGATTTTCGCCATTCGATATATCTTGAAAAGGAATGATGTGGAGGTCGGGAAATTTTTGTAAGGCATCGGCAACGCGCTTCAACTGTTTGGCGTTGGAGACAAAGAGCAGCTTGGGTTGCGATTCGCGCAGTATGTATTCGACCTGTTCAACGGGTTGCGTCGGATAGATCGGCACGTTGATCGCGCCGGTGGAAAGAATGGCGTAATCGGTGATAGACCACTGCGGCCCGCTTTCGGCAAGCACCGCGACGCGATCCCATTTGCGTATGCCGAAATCGTAGAGGCCAAGGGTGACGCGGCGCACCCGCTCAAAGAGTTCCTGGCCGGTGATGCCGGTCCATTGTTTATCCTGTTTGAAGCGCAGCACCTCTTTTTGCGGTTGCGCGGCGGTTGCTTGTTTGAGCAACTCGACGAGGGTTTTGGGCGGGGAATTTTCCATTGCGATATCTGCCTTGCCAGCGATGAACTCAAAAGCGCGGCTATTGTAATGCGGCAAAAGAAATATGTAAATTGGAATAATGATGGGCAGGTCATCGCGCTTACTTTGCTGTTAGCAGATCGAATTATTGAACATTACGTCAAAAGGTTGATGTTCAATAATTCCAGGGGTTGAAAGCAAAGAGCTTTTCAATAAGCCTTATTTGCCCCTGAAAAATGTACAAAGTCGAGCTGAGTAAAAGCGACAGAGAAAATTCGATGAATGGCTACAGGTTGGATTCTTTCTGATTTGACCGGCTGAGGAGTTTACAATTGGTTCGCAACTTTACCAAAGCGATGGAACACAACTCAATTTCAAGAATGGTTTTGTGGCTGCGTAAAATCAATCACCTTATTCTCAGTTCATTCGATAATACGATCACCGCCTCTTCACCCACAACCCAGATTCTCCCTCGTTTATCCTCTGTTACACAATTCACATTATAACCTAATAGCCGATTTGTATTGTAAGCAGTCAAAAGTTCCCAAGAACCTTGTGCCGCATCAAAAAGCACTAACCCCTCACTGGTAGCAATCATCATTCTGCCAGTTTTGTCTTGATAGATTCCTTCAATAGCCAGATCAAGCTTGGGAAAATATGTCGTTAGATTGTAGGATGACCACCGTTTTACTCTCTTGTCATAAACCGTCATATTGCCGCGAGAATCCGCAAACCATAATCTTGCTTGACGGTCTTCATAGATATGCCAAACTCCCTCCAAGTTTCCGGGTAAGGAGATGACTTCCCATTTTTTCGTGTATGGATGAAAAGTTAGGAGAGATTTTTTCGTTCCTATCCAGATTAATCCATCACGGTCTTGATGTCCGCACCATCCTTCGTTTAGCGGATTTTTCTCATCCTCCGAGTCGAACTTATTTGGATATGCTGTTGAATGGCGATCTTTCTCTTTGTTATGAGGATTGTCACGCTCAATCTCTGAAGGAGGTAGAAACGGCTTTGTCCATTTCACTCCATCATATTTAATCAATCCGTCTGATGATCCGAACCACAAAATATCATTACTCGCGGAGAAGCAGAAAAGCGGCTCTTTTTTGATCGAAGGCGGGAACAGCTCTTTTGCTTTATGCCATGCTGTGCCATCAAAGTAAGCCCATCCTCGTAATCCATCTTGTGCCCAAATTCGTCCTTGTGCATCTTCAGTGATATTCTTAATCCATCTGAGGCTCCTAGGCCCTAGAGCGTCATTGTAAACGCGCCATTCCTCTCGGAAAGGATCGTAGCAATAAAGTCCGATAATACTGCCCATCCATATTAACCCTCTACGATCCTCCAAAATAGTCCGTACTTCATCTAAATAAATTCCTTGCTTCATGTATGTTGAAACAAGGTATGTAGCAAGAATTGAATGTCCGGCAATCCCATGTTCCTTATTATTTGTCTGCACCTGACTCCAGGCTATTGAAGAGATGTTTGTCAGAGCCGTCAGGGCAAAAACAACAATGTAAATAAGAAATATACGTATCATTCTATTCATGCAATTATCTTAGCCTCCTGCAATCGGGCTTATTCTTGCATTAAGATTGCTCAAGAAGGGGATTAAAGTTCGGTTAAGGCGTTCTCGTCTCGCGTTCAGTTCATTGAAACGTTTTTTCTCATCATCGTTTAGATTGCTGCACTTGGGAATATTCAGGGCAAAAGCCTCCATCTCTGATTTGTTTAGAAAAGTACCCTCCAGATTACCATGTAAACTTTCCAAGTTTGGAAAGGTATCGGGAATAATAGGAAGACGGTTTAACCATCTACCCAAAGCGCTACCTAGTTGGCTAGGATCAATATTGCCACTTGGACGTAAGCCACGGGCACTCTCTAATAGCTCAGTCAAGTTGTTCAACAATTCATCACCTTTTCTTTCTATATCTTCAAGACCAGCGATTCCATGCAAGATATTTAATATATTTGAGAATGCAGCGTCTATATTTGAAACCGCACTGACGAGGCTGTTTAGGTGACCTTCGAAAGCATCAAGCGCACCTTTCTTCAATTCTGGAGGACAATTATATCGTTGTCCACCTGACCTGTTCGGACCTCTGGGTTCATATTCAGTATAGACTCTCCACTCACACCAACTATTCTCCCCTATGCGGAAACAGGTTCGATAGGCATATGTACCATTCCCTAGATCAATTATTGATGGATCCAATCCCAGTGGATCAGTTGTATTTACTGGATCATTCACTGTATAGGCAAAACGAT
>JACQDB010000111.1 GCA_016201275.1 Acidobacteriota bacterium | reverse complement strand
TCATGCTCCTTTGCTACCCAGGGTTCCGCTGTGCGTCACCCTGGGCTATATGCTATCGCCCGCTTCGCGGACTAACGGATCAATTGTTAATCACAAGCGCACAAGATATGGGTAAAAGTAAGCCCTTACGGTCGGGCTACGGCTACGGAAACAGATTCCAGGGTTTGCAGACACGCTCTAAGGTGAGTCGAAGCAAATCGGCTAAGGTGAGTCGAAGCAAATCGCTGAGGTGAGTCGAATAAAATTCGCTGGGTTGAGAGGCGGTCATTGAGCGCTTCTTTGTCACGGGTCTCGCCGTTGAGTTTGCGCTTCACGATTGGACCAGACCGAGCTTCACATACGAAGCCCGGCCTGGCATTGACAACGGGAGTGAAATTATGGGCGTCGCGTAGTAGCCGCCTGACTGCGTTGCTGCTTCATCTGTTGCAGTTGTTGTCCCAGTTCATCCAGCCGTTGCTGGCCGCATAGCTCTTCGGCTTTGGGGAACATCTCGTCTTCCTCTTCTTCGATGTGGTGTTCCACTTGTTCGCGCAACTCTTCCAGCTTGTTCTGGAATTCCTCTTCGTGCGGCGAAAGCTGCGCCATCTCTTCCAGCAGTTCGTCCACGGCTTGATGTTCTGCTAAGGCTTCGGGAATCATCTCGCGGGTCTCGGCAAAGGCGCGCAGCGCCGGATAAAAAATTCGCTCTTCGAGCTGTGTGTGCAGCGTCAAAGCGGCCTTCAACTGATTGAACAACTCGGTCGGCAACACCTCAATGCCGTCGTCCTCGGCGTCCATTTCGTCTTCCAGCGTTTCCAACCGCTCCAGCAATTCCAGCGTCTCTCTGTGATCTTCTTTCAAAAGCTCTATTGCGTTCATAATAATCTCCTCATCGTTTTGATTAATCAGCCTCTAGTGATTTGCAAGCTTGGCGCTCCTCGCTAGTGCAACCCTTGTGCCTGAAAGAGAATTCGGTAAAGACGAAAGCGCTGCCACGTTTCATAAACCGCAAGTGATGAACGACACGAAACCGGCTACAGTAGCCGGTTTCAAGGCACAGGCGATACACAATGCCGCACCCCTTTGCCGATAGGAAGGGTCTGAAAATCGCCGCAACCAATTTCTGCCGCGAACGATTTACTGAAATGTTGGTATGCGTAAGGGCGACTCTGGCGAAAACGAAAGGCTGGCGAAAGCCCGACTAAAGGCGGCAATGTGCTACAGCAAACAGTAGCGCGATCAGCAAGTAAATCCGCCGCTTTCGCCTTCGCCTGAAAATCATACGAACTGTATGTATGGCTGCGTATCATTTTCGTTGCGACGCTGGCGCTGGGCGAAAAAACCCGGCCTCAAAGCGCAGGCTTTTTACAGGCACAAAGATTGCACTGCCATACAGTGCAACGGTTGAAATCTTTGACAACGAATGCAGAGCAAATTCCATTCGTGAAGAGCGAATTCCAGGCGTTGCTCGGCGCGTTTTCAAGCGGCGCTGAAACCAGCAACACTCAGGAAAACGCGAACCCCGAATTACTGGGCGGCGGCGGAAAAAACCTCGCCGCCACGGGTGGGAAGTTTTGCTGGCAAGCGCTTCCCACCTGCAAATCACCAAACCAATTGCAAAGGAGTAATCTCATGGCAAATACAGGAAAACGCGGAAATATGGACATCGAAAATGAAGAACGCAAAGCCCCGGGTGGCGAACGAACCGGCAGCGGTTCACAGAATGTTCAAGGCGGTCGGCACACGCCAACCGAGCCGCAGAGGTCTTCTCAACAAGGCAGCCAACAGAAAGGCCAGAAGGGTCACAAAGACGACGACCGGTCTTTCTAGTCGGGTCGGCGGCAGGCTCGCGGCGAGCCTGCCGCCTTCTTTTATTTCTCTGGTAGCTGATGGAAAGGTACTCAATATATTGAGGTTTCACGACAACAACCTACAACATATAGGGAGCCTATACGCATCACGCCAGAGAGTTTCTTTGGCTTTAATACAACTTGCAAGGTTTCATGGTCTATGGCGAAAAAACAACCCAAGCCGCCGTTTCCACCTCAACATCAGGACAAGCCCGGTCTGGAATCGAAGCTCTCACCACGACCGCAATATCAGGCAGCGGAATATAAAGCCGCTGGAAAATTGCAGGATAAAGTTGCCCTCATCACTGGCGGCGACTCCGGTATAGGCCGCGCCGTGGCGCTCCTTTATGCGCGGGAAGGCGCTGATGTGGCGCTGGTTTATCTGCCCGCAGAAGAGAGCGATGCCAGACAGACGCAGGCGGCTGTTGAAGCGGCAGGCCGTCATGCTCTACTGATTGCCGGAGATGTCACCGATGCGGAGTTCTGTGAACAGGCGGTCGAACAGACGGTCGAAACTTTCGGCAAGCTCGATATACTGGTCAACAATGCGGCCTTTCAACAACATCAGCCCAGCCTCACGGACCTCAGCCAAGAGCAGTGGGAACGCACCTTCCGCACCAATATTTTCGGTTACTTTTTTATGGCGAAAGCTGCTTTGCCGCACCTGCGCGAAGGCAGCGCGATTCTTAACACTGGCTCGATTACCGGACTACAAGGGGAAAAGCAACTGTTGGATTATGCCTCCACCAAAGGCGCAATTCATGCCTTCACCAAATCGCTGGCGCAGAATCTGGTTGACAAAGGCATACGGGTCAACTGCATCGCGCCGGGGCCGGTGTGGACGCCTTTGAACTCCACGGATAAGCCGCCCGATAAAGTGGCGAAGTTTGGCCAGGACACGCCGATGCAACGTCCGGCGCAACCCGAAGAGATCGCCCCGGCTTATGTGTTCTTCGCTTCCGAAGCCGACTCCAGCTATATCACTGGCGAAGTTCTGACCTTGCTTGGCGGCGAAACCACCGCCGCTTAATCGTTGCTGTTGTCGGCAACGATTGCTTTACTTCGGTTAAATTTTAAGGAGGTTCGCAATGGCTATACGAGAAACAAATTTGCCCAACCCCAAAGGCCATCAAGCAAAGATGGAAAGGTCCCCCAGCGAGACGGGCAAACGGGAACGCTACACCAATATGACAGAGACGGAACGCTGGATTTCCGCTGCGAGCGGCGGTTTTCTTGCGGTTTACGGTGTGAAGCGCGGCGGCTGGAGCGGCTGGCTGCTGGCCTTGCTCGGCGGCGGTCTGGTCTATCGCGGTGCCACCGGCTATTGCGATGTGTATGCGCTGCTCAACATCAACACCGCCGACGGCAAAGGCCGCAACGCGGTCATCAAACACGGCGAGAGCATCAAAGTGGAAAAGAGTCTGACGATTAACCAATCGCCCGAAGCTCTGTATCGTTACTGGCGCAACCTCGAAAATCTGCCGACCATTATGAATCATCTGGAAGCCGTGCGCGTCATTGATCACAACCTGTCGCATTGGGTAGCCAAAGCGCCTGCCGGGATGACGGTCGAATGGGACGCCGAGATTATCGTTGAAAAAGCGAACGAGATGCTCGCCTGGCGGTCGTTGGAAGGCGCTTATATTCCGAATGCCGGTTCGGTGCATTTTCAGGCAGCGCCCGATGGACGCGGTACTGAAGTCAAAGTCGTGCTGGCTTATGATGCCCCTGGTGGGCAACTCGGTTATGCGCTGGCCAAACTCTTCGGCGAAGAACCCGGCCAACAGGTCGAAGACGATTTGCGTCGCTTCAAACAGGTGATGGAGGCCGGGGAAGTCGTTGCCCTCGACGGGCAACCATCGAGCAAAAGCGGGGCTATGCCTAACGAGCGCATCGCTAGCCAGGGCAGCTAAATTGAACTTTGAGAGAGGTGTACACTCAGCACGAGGATGACGCACGGTGCAACGTACCAGCAAGCTAAAACTGGTGCTTTGCACCGTGCCGCTCTTCTCTGCTGGCGTGGTTCAATTTAGACGATAAAGCAAAAGGCAAAGCCGAGATTCGGTGAAAGCCATTTGCGAAGGCGCTAAAGGTTTCGCCTTGCAGCGCAAGCCGGACAACTCGCCTGCTCTACAGAAACTACCGCAAGAAAAGAGTTGCCGGTTTGCGCTGCAAATTTATTCAGGTTGACAATAAAATCCACCCATGAAGAACACCAAAAACGCGACGGGGCTTGCTTCTTTGGCTTCGTGAGCGGCGCGTTGAAGTGAGTTCGTCGTTGATTCTAAGTACCAGGCACAGTAAATAGGCCGCTAGTTCGCAACGCCATGATTTTTCAAATGAGCCAATAAACATAGGCTTTTTGCAGCAAATCAGTATTTTCTAACCAGCGGTGAAGTTGTCGCGCCCTGTACTTAGAGCGCTTTGCTGAGACGGGAAAATGGATCGGTGCGGTCAGCAAGACCGGACGCATAGAAAAGGGCTAGGTTGGTTCATCTTCCTGATGCACAGAAAAACAGCGCGACCCGTAAAGGTGTAGCTCCTGAAATCCGCTGCGGATTTTCCTTTACGAATCGCGCTATCTGTTGGCGACCTTCCGTCAGGAAAGGGGCGAGCCGTCCAGCTTAGGGCTTTTCTTTGGGCTTGCCGCTGACTTTGGCATTGGTGTCGCGAGCCATTTGCAGATGCTCTTTTAAGGTCGGCAGCGTTTTTTCGGCAAAGGCTTTGATGTCGGCATCCTTGCCGGTTTTTGCCTCTTTTTCAAACATTGCCACGTCCTTCACATGATCTTCGACCATATACTTCATGTATTCGCGGTCAAAATCCGCGCCGGACAATTTCGCCAACTTCTCGCTCATCTTCTGTCCGCTGGATTTTCTCATCATGTCATGATTCATCTTGCCCTGCTGCATTTTCTCGTCTTTCATCGTGTCGGGGTTCATCTTGCCCTGCTTCATATCTTGATTCATTTGATCGTGCTTCATGGGGTCCGGCGTAGTTGGCTCGGTAGCCGCCTTGGTATCCGGGTCAGGGTTGACGGTGGTGGCGCTGGTATCGTTGGCGAGAGCAATGGTGATGCCTTTGCTTTGCGCCAACTGCGCCAATTCCGCATTGGCTTTGCCGTGGTCATCCACCATGCGTTGAGCGAATTGTTTCACCGCTTCGCTGCTGGCTTTGCTCAAGGCCAGTTGCCCCAATTCGACTTCGGCGTTGCCGCCCTCGGCGGCCATCATCACGAAGTGGTGATCCATAGACGACGCTTTCATCTCGCCCTGCATAGCGGTCGCAGAGTGATGCTCATGCATCTTGGCAGGCTCCTGAGCTTTGGTTTCTTTCTGAGGTTTACTGTCTTTTGAAGTTACCGGTTTCGTCGCTTGTCCAATGGTTTGCTGAGTCAAGGCGACGCCGCCAATCAACATGGTCAGAACCGCCAAAAGTGTTAGTCGCTTTATCATACACTACCTTCCTTTCGTCTTTGTTATGATTGTCAAAAGTGAGTTGCAATGGTTTGATTCAAGCAAATCGAAGGCCAGCCAAAGAATGTAGTTTTCATAATTTCTTGTTGCCGACAAAATAGAAAAGTTCCCCTGCTGAAAAGACGACATTCAGCAATGGCGGCGCTTGGTGCAGCGATCTACTAGCGCTGCTGTCTCTATTGATGGCGACTGATATATAGACACTCTTGTATGGTAATAATACTGACTTTTTGACTTTCTTACATACTCGCGCTGCCAAAAGCCTGTGGTACGAAACTCGCCATAAACACGGCGATGATGATGGAGATGGCTTCACAATTTCGCCTCGAACGCGACCCCTTGGGAGAACTTGAAGTTCCCCATGAAGCGCTTTACGGAGTGCAGACGCAACGCGCTTTGCATAATTTTCAGATCAGCGATTTGCGAATTCATCCGGCCTTTTACATCGCTTATGCCGAAATTAAAAAGGCGGCAGCGCTGGCCAATTTGGAGGTTGGCAAATTAACGCCACGGCTTGGCGACGCTATCATTCAAGCCGCCGATGAAATCATTAAAGGACAATGGCAGTTTAATTTTCACCTTGATGTGTTTCAGGCCGGCGCAGGCACTTCTTACAACATGAATGTCAACGAAGTGATTGCCAATCGCGCTCTTGAACTGCTCGGTCACCAACGCGGCGATTATTCGCAACTGCATCCCAACGATCACGTCAACAAAGCGCAATCCACCAACGACACCATGCCCACGGCCATGCGGATTACCTCGGCACGTTTGTTGCGAAAAGTGCTTGCCGCTACAGATCAACTCATCAAAGAATTCGAGGTGAAGGCCAGAGAATTCGCGGCGATTATCAAGTCTGGACGCACGCATCTGCACGACGCGACAGCGATGACGTTGGGGCAGGAGTTCGGCGCGTATGCCGAGAATTTGCGTCGCGCCTTGGCACGTTTGAGTAGTGTTGAAGAGGCCTTGCTTGAGGTGCCTTTGGGCGGCACAGCCATTGGTTCGGGAGTCAACACGCATCCCGATTTTGCGCGTCTGGCGGTTGCTCATTTGAGCGAGATTACCGAGCTTGCCTTGCGCGAGGCCGGGAATCATTTTCAAGCGCAGCAAAATCTAGGTGATTTTCTGGCGCTGTCGAGCGCCTTGCGCGGTCTGGCCGTTGAACTCAGCAAGATTGCCAATGATTTGCGTTTGCTCAGTTCAGGGCCGCACACCGGCCTGGATGAAATCGCCTTGCCGGCGGTGCAGCCCGGCTCTTCGATTATGCCGGGCAAGGTCAATCCGGTGATGGCCGAGATGCTCAACATGGTGTGCTTTCACGTCATCGGTCACGATACGGCGATGATGTTATGCGCCGAAGCCGGACAATTGGAATTGAATGTGATGATGCCTTACGCGGCTTATGCGCTGTTCGAATCTATGGAGGTGTTGGCGAATGCGGTGTGCGCCTTTGCAGAAAAATGTGTGCGCGGCATCGAGGCGCACGTCGAGCGTTGCCGCCAGTATGCTGAACGCAGCGTCGGCCAGGCCGCAACCTTGAATGAAGAACTGGGTTTTATGGGCGCGGCGGAAATCGCCAGACGGGCTACGGAATCGGGCAAAAGCGTGGATGAATTATTGGCCGAAGACCGCGCCAAAAAAAGTTGACCACAGGCAGGCCGAAGCCGTGCAACCAATCGGGAGGAATGATGAAACGACAGCAATTCAACAACGACGCTTTGAATGACAAAGTAGAAGAGGCCATTGAAAGCGGCTACGCCGGAAAGATGGCCGCGCCCTCGGATGACGATTTCGCGGCGCTGGGCAACCAACCCACAGATGAAAAATACGCCGACCATTTGAATGCCTATGATCGTGAAGTGCGCTATGGGCAGCCGCTCGAAGAACAACATTTGACGCCCGCCGCCGAAGCGCTGGAACGCGAACGCCGCGAGCATCATTCGGTTTCTCCGGTCTTGTCCGGAGGCGACCTGGACGCTGCCTGGCAGGAGGCTGCCGCCGCCGGAGATGAAGCGGTCGGCGGCAGCGTGTCAACCCCCGATCAGGACAATGTGGACGATTTGGGTAAAGCCGTCGGTATGGAGTTTCAAGACAATCAGGAATTGCGTTCGCCTGCCGATATTATGGAAAAACGCGACCGCCAGCGCTGGGAGTTAGACCGCCGTTCGGCAGATGATGCGACGCCGCCAAGTCAGAAATAAGCGGAAGGCATTTTGATCTCAGCGGCTGATGGGCGAAACCAAAAGTGCAGAAAACGCCCGGCTTTATTGAGGTTTTTTACGCCTTCGATACTCAGGTCGAGACTAGGAAAACACGAATGAGAAATTTAATACGAACTTTGCTGGCGGGTTGGGGAGCTAAAACTTTGGGCGGCGGTTGTATCACTACCGTCCTCATCTTTTTGATTCTCTACTGGTTGCTGGGAAAGATTATGTAAGCGAGAAGTCAACGATTTTCTTGCCCCATTCAAGAGCCGCGCCCTCTACATACGCGCTGCTCTATGGCCATACCGAGCTGTTCGGCAAGGCCAATGGTTCTTTTGAGACATCAAGGATATGGAACACCTGAAGAAAAAGGTTCTCCAACCGGCGCTACAGTTTTTCGCTGTTCTACTTGTCGGCGCGGCGCTGCTTTTCCCGCAAGCCTGCACGCCTTCGACGACACAACGGGAAGACAGGATTTCCTCCGCGCCGGTGAATCTTTCACCGCAAACGCTTGAAGCCGACGACGGGCAATGGGTGATGCCCGCCAAAAATTATGCCAGCACGCGCTTCAGCAGCCTGAACGAAATCACCAGCGATAATGTCAAAGATTTGAAGCTTGCCTTCACCTTTTCAACCGGCGTCAATCGCGGACACGAAGGCGCGCCGCTGGTGGTCGGCAACACCATGTACATCGTGACGCCTTATCCAAATATTTTGTATGCGCTGGATTTGAGCAAACCCGGCGCGCCTATGAAGTGGAAGTATGAAGCCAGGCCGAGTTCATCGGCACAGGGCGTCGCCTGTTGCGATCTGGTCAATCGCGGCGCGGCTTTTGCAAACGGCAAAATCGTTTTCAATGCGCTGGACAATCACACCATAGCGGTTGATGCCCAGACCGGCAAAGAGGTTTGGAATACCCAGGTCGGCGACATCAATCTGGGCGAAACCATGACGATGGCACCACTGATTGTCAAAGACAAAGTATTGGTAGGCAACAGCGGCGGTGATTGATGGAACCACCTATAAACTGCTGGCTTTGATTCCGGTCAGCAATCGTCCGTGGGGCATAGCCATCTCTCGTTGAGAAAAGCCGAAGCGGTGAACCCCTGTTGTCAGCTATTGGCGGCAAGCCGTTTACCATTTTTCAATCGGCCAAGGGTTGGGAAACTGCTTGAAATCGTTACAGCCGGTTGTATGGATAACAAGCAAATCAGCATCGGTCTTGCGGGAGTTGGCGAGGTCAGGGTTGGCGCGCTGCTTGCAATGTCTTGCAATGTAGAAGAGTGAAACGAATTAATTTTGCATTCTACGCAGGAGGTTTTTATGTCGGAAAAGAATCGTTTGAAAAAAGATGGCAGTGATAAGAACAAAGAGCATCAGGCGCAGCGCGCCGCCGAAGCCAACCCGGAATTGAAACGCGAATTGTCGGCGGGCAAACCCAAAGAGAAATATCCGTTCGGCAATGCTAACCAGACAGATCGCAAACATAAAGAATCATGATTGCCTCATGAATGAATCGCTCAAGTGCCGCAAAATCCTTTTGAGATTACACGGGCAGGAGGATTTTGCGGCACTTCTGTTTTGAGGAGTGTATGACAGAAGCTATTGGCTGGGTCAGTTCGTTGATTTTGATTTTGACGATCACCAGACAGATCCATAAACAGTGGAAAGACCACACCAGCGAGGGCGTATCCAAATGGTTGTTCATCGGCCAGGTAAGCGCCTCGGCAGGCTTTGCGATTTACAGTTATCTGCTTGGCAACTGGGTCTTCGTAGTCACCAACCTTGTGATGCTGTTGAGCGCGTTTATCGGTTTAGGAATCGTCCTTTATCAAAAACGCATTCAGGGCAGGCAATAAACTTCTACCGAAATGCAAACTAAAATGAATTGAGTTGAGAGGCGGTTTTTGACCGCCGGTAAGGCGCGGTCAAAAACCGCCTCTCAACCGCGTATCACTCAAGTTGAGAAAACGGCTGGTACAGACATTTAGGAAGCCTTTCCCTTTTCTCTATTTCATTGTTCAATGATGCCTGTACCAGTTTCTCTACAAACTCATTAAAAGACCAAGCCGACCGAGATGCGTATATTGTCTTGGCGCTGGCCTTCAAGCGTAAACGGCACAATCGCCCCGGAGCCGCCCAGTGTTTGAATGGAGCGATCTTTCAAAAAGATGGGCGCGTAATCCACCTGAATCAAGCGCAGACTGAAATTGTCGGACAAGCGCACATCCAAACCGCCGCCGACCGCCACAGCAAAATCCGTTGCGCTCGTCGTAAAAGAATTGTTGAAAGTGCCGCCACTGGTATTGACCGTCGAGTTCACCTTGAAGCGCGTGTGCGCGCCGCCAGCCAGCGCGTGAACGTAGGGTTCGAGGCGGCTGGGATTGCGGAATTTCAATTTCGGCCCGACCATAAAATAATAGACTTGGGTATCAAGCCTATCGCTGCCGGAACTGCCAAAATCATCGGTATTCTTATCGCGATGAAAAGAGAAGTCGCCGGTGATGCCGAAATACTTGAAGAAGTAGCCGGTGGCTGAAACATTGACGCCGTGTAAACCGGCGCGCCGATCAAAGAAATTTTTATCGAAGACGCTGCTCGGATTATCCCGATTGGGGATGCCTTCGGCCTGTAGGTTGGAATAGCCTATGAAAAAGTCACCCTTCTTGTCGCTTTGCGCGATACCAACAGAGGACAGAACTGCGACGCAAAAAAACGCGAAAACAAATCTCTTCATACTGCTTACTTCTCACTCCTTTTTGAAATCATGCGCTGGGCTGTTAAGCGCTTTCCCGCAAGGCTCAACCGCTCGCTTGCAAACTTTCGTCCTGGAGCGGCGGCCTTGGTAAAATGATCTGCTGCTTCATCCAGCAAATCTCATTTCTCTCCAACAATGCTTTGGCGGTTTATGGATAATTTCCCGCGAACCTTCTGCTTTCGAGCCACCGACGGTATGCTGATTTTTTAGCATACGGTTTCCTACGCACCCTTCAAAACAACGGCGGATTCTCTCGCGGTGGCGGCACGCTGGGCGTGGGCTGTTCCGGCGTGGTTTCAGGTTGATTCGGCTCCGGTACAGAATCCGGTGCAGGGTCAGAAGCGGGCGGCAAGACAACCGGCTCTGGCCCCGCCGGGTCGGGCTGCAAAGGGTCATCAGGATTACCCTGCGGCCCCTGTACAGGCCGCTCGTCAATCATCGGGTCTCGGCTCATAAGTTATCCTCCGTTAGCAAACCTAGCGTTTGCCGGTGGTCGCGGCGTTGCGTTTTTCATGGGCATCCGGTTGAAAGCGCGCCGGACGGACGACTTCCTCAGCTTCGCCGATTTGCAATTCGGCGGCCTGTTGCGATTTGTCCAGCAACGCCGGATGACGCTCAATGTCGGCGGCTTTCTGGGTATCGCGTTCATCGTGGCGGAGTCGGCGGCGCGGCAGATTGCGCGCCGTGATTACCGCAAACATAATCAACACAGCGACCGTCAAAATCAGTAAAAAAATTTCCGTCAGCATGGTTTCTCCTTCTCAAGCGATTCCCTATCCATAGGCTGCCCAGCCTCACTCCGAGGCGTCGTGCAATTGCGGCCACGCCACTTCGCCGAGCGGCGAATGTGCAAGATTCGCCAATAAATCCGCAGGGTTTTGATAAATCGCCAGACAACCGGCAGCGCGCAAATCCGTTTCGGGAAAGCCGCCGCATAAAACTCCTATGGTCTGCAAGCCGAGCTTGTTTGCCGCTTCCGCATCATAGGGCGTATCGCCAACCACCATTGCTTCATGCGCCTCTATATCGTCCAATGTCGCCAGTGCTACAGCAAAGACATCGGGGTGCGGTTTCGATTTTTCGACTTCATCGGCAGAGCTTTCGCCGGTGATCAAATCTTCTATGCGCGCCAGCCGTTTATAAGTTTGTAACTCGTCGCCTTGGGCTGATGAAGCCAGCGCCAAGCGCTTGCCATCCGCCAATAATCGCTCGAATAAATCGCGAACTTGGGGAAACGCTTTGACCTGTGGTAGATAGTTTTCCTTGAACCGCTTGTCGCGATAATCTTCCAACTCTTTGCCGAAGCGTTGCAGTTCTTGCCGCGAAAAAAAGACCGGTAGAAGTTGATCGCCGCCTTTGCCGATTTGCTCGCGCACCCGTTCAAATGCCACCTCGCGCCCGAAGTGACGAAAGGCTTCCTGCCAGGCTCTGGCGTGCAGATCAACGGAATCCACCAAGGTTCCATCCAGGTCAAAAATGGCGGCTCGAATCATTGGCTATCTCCAGCGGTTCGCCTTCGTGAGGAAGCGACGGCTTCCGTTTTTGGCGGCTGCAAATAATGCAGCGATGTAATAGATTCAGACAATACGCCGTGCGAGTGCCGCCACCATCAAGGGACTTAACCGACCGCTGCTCCTTCCCCCTTGATGAAGAGAGCAACCGGAATGCCAAGTAAAGCGAGGAGTCGAGAAGCGCAGAAACGCCGCAGAGCGATGCCGCACACTCCTAGCGTTGTGCGGAAAAAATCAGTCGGAAGAAATAGCGATTGACAGTTTGATTGGCTCCATAGAAGTGAAGGCGACAAACTCGGTCGCCGGTCGCGCCGGAGGCTTACGCGCTGATTCGGCAAGGCAGAATGATGCAACCAGACTTCAGCGCAAATTCCCCTGCACCAGTTCTTCAAGGTGTAAATCTGTTGAAGGCGTGATGTCGGCCTGCAAAATTTTCTGCATGAAGTTCAGTATGCGTTGGTTCTCGGTCGAGTCTATAGCGGCGACGCAATCGGCAGGAATGACGAGATGATAATCGCGCAAATAGGCATCATTGGCGGTGAACAGCACACAGATGTCCGTCGTCAAGCCCGTGAGCAGCAGCGTTTTCACGCGCAAATACTGCAACAGCACATCCAGCGTCGTCGAGAAGAAGCCCGAATGTTTCGGCTTCAAAACAAAATAATCGTCCGCATCAGGGCGCAGCAATTCGACCAGCCGTTGGCCGCGCACCTCATCCGTCAGACAATGATGCAGCAATTTTTGGAAATCAGATTGCCACTTGCCGAAATTATCATTCACATAGATAACCGCAAGGTTGGCTTGTTTGGCGCGACGTTTCAGCGCGGCAATATTTTCCGCAGCCTTGAGCGCAGGGGCAAGCAGTGCGTCGCCGCCCGGAAATTCCAAATCGTTGATGACATCAATGAGCAGCAAGGCGACGCTTGCTTCATCCGGCACATTGCCGTGCAGGTCGTGATTTTTCGATGGCATCCTACCTCCTCTGCTTGCGTCCGCGAGGTTGCCGGAAATCCGAACACTCACGGCAATTTTCAAACTCGCTACTGCCAGTCTATTCAAAAATCGTTCCCAGTTTTTATGCAGCGCCTCGGAGCATCATTTGAACGCTGTCCTGCCCGCAGCAAAATATCCTACAGCACAAAGGCGAGCGCCACGACGAACAGCAAATACAAAAGCGGCGCGATGAGAGGGCCTCTCACCGCGCCGCTTTTCCGCTTGCTCTGATTGCCTCAAGCGTGCGATTTTGCCGCCTCAAGTTTCGCTTTGAGCGTGGCGACCACTGCATCAAGCGCTACGTCTTCGGATTGACGTGCGGCGCGGGTAAAGAGTTCGACTTTACTCTCTTTGATTTTTTTGCCGACCGTGACGCGATACGGTACGCCGATTAAATCGGCGTCGTTGAACTTCACCCCGGCGCGTTCATCGCGGTCGTCCAACAACACCTCCAAGCCTGCCGCCTGCAACTCGGCGTACAATTTTTCCGCCGCCGCGACTAACGCTTCGTCTTTGACATTCACCGGCGTCACGATGACTTCAAAAGGCGCTATAGTGATCGGCCAGACGATGCCCGCTTCATCATGAAAAAGCTCGATGGCGGCAACCATGACGCGCTCGACGCCTATGCCGTAACTGCCCATCACGATGGGGACGTTGTGGCCTTCGGCGGTCAATACGTCTGCGCCCATGCTGGCCGAATACTTGGTGCCGAGTTTGAAGATGTGGCCGATTTCTACGGCTTTGAAAACTTCGAGCGGCGCTTCACAGTTGACGCATTTTTCGCCAGCTTTCACGGTGCGAAGATTCGCCCATTTCTCGACGTTGAGATCACGCGCCACCTCCACGCCGCGCAGATGATGGTCATCTTTATTCGCGCCCGTGGTCATGTTGCGGCGTCCTTGCAAGGCTTCATCGGCAATAATCTGCGTGATGAGTTTGTGCGTGGTCGGGGTCACTTTAACTGCGCCCAGCGAACCGGCGGAAGCGCCCAGCGCGGCGCGAATTTCTTCCGGGTGTGCCGGACGAATATCGAGCGCGCCGGTGGCATCGCCCAACTTCGTTTCGTTCAATTCGTGGTCGCCGCGCATCAACACCAGTGCGAGTTGGCCATCCAAAGCATAGACCAGAGTTTTGATTTGCCGGTCGGCTGCCGCGCCGCCGGGAAAATTGATTAAGTCTTCGATAGTGCGAACGCCGGGGGTTGGAAATTCTTCCGGCTGCGCCAAGCCGCCTTCATCATTGAAGGCTTCGAGTTTGGCGGTGGCCTTTTCGACATTCGCCGAATACTGGCAAGCGTCGCAGACGACGATCAAATCTTCACCGGCACTGGTGCGAACCATGAACTCTGTAGATTTGCTGCCGCCCATCGCGCCCGAACTCGCATCAACCGGCGTGAATTGCAAACCGCAGCGCGTGAATATGGCGCAGTAGGCGTGATACTGATCGGCAAATGATTTATCAAGTCCGGCAAAATCCACATCGAATGAATAGGCATCTTTCATAGTGAACTCGCGCACTCTGAGGAGGCCGGATTTGGGACGCGCTTCATCGCGGAACTTGGTTTGAATCTGATACCAGATTTGCGGCAATTGACGATATGAACGCAAGGTGTGACGGGCTATCGAAGTGAAGATTTCTTCGTGCGTCATGCCTAAACCCATCTCCGCGCCCTTGCGGTCTTTCAAGCGAAACATATTGTCGCCCATTACCTCCCAGCGCCCCGATTCTTTCCAGACTTCGGCGGGATGTATAGCAGGCAATAAAAATTCCTGCGCGCCGATGCGGTTCATCTCTGCGCGTATGATGTTGACGATTTTCAAACGCACGCGTTGCGCCAACGGCAACAGCGAATAGACGCCTGCGGTCAACTGGCGTATGTAACCGGCGCGCACCAACAGGCGGTGGCTGATGACTTCGGCATCCGCAGGGTCTTCGCGCAAAGTGGGAATAAATAAATTCGACCAACGCATGAAATCACTTCTCCTTCAGGCTGATGAGTGCATCGCAAAATTCATGAAGACAGGCACAGCGCGCTATCCGTGAACCAGCGGAAACCAGAAAAGTAGCAAGCCGATAAACCGCGAGTCAACCGATAGCCATGAATTGATCGCAGCGCGTGTCGCCAACGGTGGCAGAAAAGAGGTGAGATCAATTCGCGTTGGCGATTTTCGTTGACTGCTTCTGTAGGCCACGGAAGGTGAAAGATGAGCGGTCAACTGCGGCGGTAAGGCTACGGATGAATAGCCGCGCTCTGCGGTGTGACGCTTTTGCCGTCCACAACAAAAGCGTCACACCTTGAGGCAAACGGCTTGGCCGCCACTGTTTTCTCGTCCTTCGGGTAACTCGGTATTTCATAGGCATTAACGGCATTGCTATGATACGGGCAATCAAGGCACAGCGCTTGCAGTAGGACTCGTCGTGAATGTGGTGACACCTTATTGGCGTAGTAGCCGATAATTGCTAATTGAGGTCAGTCCCGATCAGTATTCAAGGGGTTTTCCTTGTAAGGCAAATTCAGTAGTGGCAGGACAGGGCTGGCAATCGTCAGCCTTGGCAATCATGCAAAGGAGTAATGTAATGCAGGCTCATAATCACTCGTTTAAACTTATCCCTTTCTCGCCGCCGCCAAACAATGCGGCAAGCGCGGCAGCGGCTTTGGACCTTGATCTGTTGGCCAGAAGACAGCCCGGCTCGATCCTCCCGTCCACGCGCTTAACGCTGGTTGGACAGGCACCCGTAGAGGAGGTAGGATCGGTTTTTCAAACGCTGGTGAATGAATGCCGCGATGCGGTCGGAGTGATTTTGAACGGCCTTAGCGAAGACGAAATCAATGAAATGCTCGACACCGCATTTGCCGACAATCTCAATAATTCGCAGTTGCTGTCGCCCTGCGCCTATGAATTGGCCGATGAAGACAGCATCGAAAAGCATTTTGCGCTGCTATAACCAGTTCTTCCTGTTCGTGAAATAAGTGAGTTATTTCATGATTTGGCGGTGATTCGCAAAGAATCATCGCCATTTTTTATGGTCTGCGGCGGCTAATAATTGCTGTCGTACTGCGCCGCTTTCTTGCCGCGTTTGCGCCCACCACGTCCGCCGCCAAGTTGCGAAAATTGATCCGTGCCGAAACTGCCCAAACCCGCCAGCGTGAAGGTGAAGGTAAAGGCGCTTTCGTTTCTCAGCCCGGCCTTGAAGGTGTTGTAGTTGAATTGCACGCCGCAACAATCGAAGCCATAGCCAACATAACTGCGCGAGGTTTGCAGTCGCCCTTTGGATAGCGTGACGCCTATCAGGCGGTCGGTGAAATCGTAGCCGATGCGGGTGCCGCCATAAAAACCGTTGCCCTCATCGCCGTATTGAAAAGTCGTGGTGAATTGATTGCCGGGAAAAGTGCCTGCCTCGAATTGATTGGCCTGAAACTCTATGCGCCGCGAGAGAAACCAACTTGATGATACGGAATATTTATCGCTGTCAAAGCCCCCCGAAAGCGTGACGTTTCGCACCGCCCCATTTTCCGCGCCGACATCCATACGCAGATCGGCATAGACTGCCGCGAGCGGACGATAGCGCACTTGAATATTGGCCGGTGAAAAACTTCGCAGGCGACCGCCAAAAGTAAACCCGGTCAGCGTGTTGAGCGGATAGAATTGATTGCGTTGGCCGGGGGTTAAAGCCCCGCCGAAAGTTCGGTCAAAGAAATATTTTTGCGCCACTTTAACGGTCAAAAATTCATACGCCTGCGTTGGCGCATCGGCATTACCGGCATTCAAAGCGGCGGCGATGCGCGCCTCTTCATCGGTCAATTCAGTAGCGTTGTCGGTGCGGCGATTGATGGCATCCGTCGGGTTCGCATTGGCGGCGGGTTTGGCGGCAGGTTGCGAAGTGCGACTAGCGCTACTGCTGTGCTGGTCTTTCAATTCAGAAGAGGTGCCGGTCGCCAGTTTCGCTTGGGGTTTTTGGTTCGCGGTTTCGTCCGGCGAAGTTGCGGTTTCGTCTTTGGCCTTTGCCGCGTTCGTCGTCGGCGCGTCAAGCTTGGCATTGGCCGCTTCATCTTTTGCCGGATTGGTTTCCCCTGTTGGGGCGTTGGCATCGTCGGGTTGGCGGTCTTTTGGGTTGGGGCGTTGGCGTTTATTTTCCGGTCTTTCGATTTCCATTTCGGAAAACGAACTCGGTTGGCGGCGGTCTTTTTTCCGCCGCCGAAACAGCGCACTGCTGGTCGTAGTGAAGAAGCGATTGACCAGCGCATACTCAAATTCATTGGTATTGGCAACCGCATCGCGCTCGTCAAAACGTATGATGTTATTGAATTCTTTGCCCACGCCTTTAAGCCAACGATACGTGATGTAGGGCTCAATTAAATGTCGGAATCGCCGCGAGCCATCGGCATTTAAAAAATCTTTTTCGAGTGCAGGAGGACGAATATCAACCGTAAATTCGGCATATTGCCGCGTGAGATTTTTGGGAATCACCGGATCGAAGGCGTCGCGGTTGAACAAGGTGATGTTCGGGTTGTATTGCGGCAGCGCCGGATTCAAACGCGGGTCGTCGGGAGTTGCAGCAAAGCGTTCGGGGTCGAATCCTTGAAGGGTTGGGTCAAGGCGGCTCGAATAAAAGGTGCCGCGCAGCGCCAAACTCGGCGTGATGGCAATGCCGGCAAGGGTGGCAAGCGGTATGGTCAATTTGGGTTGAAAGTCGAAACGCTGAACCGCCGCAGGCGTAACCGAAACCGTGTTGCCGTCCACGGTCTCTTCGCGTTTGAGCGCGCCCACACTGGTATCAAAAGACAGATAGATCGGCAGATTGGCAAAGATGCGCCGCGCATACATGGTCAAATCCACTTGCGGTGCTTGACGAATCTTCACGTCAAAATTCGTACCGTCGCCGGATAAAATATTTTGCAAAGCGCGATGCGGACGAAACAAAGTGGTGGTTTCATTCGACGCCAGAATATTGAAGCTGAAATTGCCGTTGTTGTTGTTGGCGTAAAAGGTGGATTCGCGGCGCGGGTCAACTACCTGGCTGATGTCATCGGAAAACGCCTGCCGAAAACGCAGCGACGATACCAAGGACACATTGCCCACCGCCAGCCAGCCGTTGGGCAGATACTGAATCGCTTCGCCGACAAATGCCGTGCCGCCTTGATTCTCGCCAGCGACGCCGAATAAGCGATCTTTCACGGTGAAGATGCCCAGACGCATATAGGATTTTTCATCGGTTTGAGCGCGAAACTCCGCGCCGAAACCGAGACCGCGACTGGTATAAATATCGCTGCGAAAAGTAATGTCCGCCGAGGGCCCCAGAGTTTGATAGTACGCCGTTTTAATGGTGCGCCCCTTTTGATTCGACGAGCCGGTAGTCGGAATCAGAAAGCCCGATTTGCGCCCCGTGCGGGTGCTGGGAATCCAGGCGTAAGGCAGTATGAAAGCGGGCAGCGCTTTGATTTGAAAGACGGCGTTATGCAAGATGAGGCGGTCGCCCATTTTCAACTCGGCGCGGCGGGTTTTGAAATTCCACTTAGGCACTGCATCTTCGCAAGCGGTGATGTTGGCGTTGAAGAGTTCGTAAGTATCCAAGCCGGTCTTTACGATGCGCTCGGCGGTGAAGTAAATGTATTCGCCGGTCTGCGTGCGATTAGTAAAGCCTGTAGTCTCCCAAAACATTCCGCGCCGCGATGCCATATTGATTTCGGCGCGTTTGGCAGTCACGCGCTGGTCCGTGCCTTCATCAAAAATGACGTTGCCTTCGGCGACCATATCGCCCGTCACTTCGTTATAAGTGGCGTGGTCAGCCTGCAAGCGCAGATTGTCAACCGTGACGTTGACATAGCCTTCATACAAAAACAGGTCGCCGTCTTTGGTTTGCGTGTCGGCGCTGATGATGAGTTCTTCGCCCTTGGGAATTTTGTTGCTTGCCGATTTCGCTTCGCCGTTAGCGGCCTTGTCTGAATTCGCTTTATCGCCATCGGTCTTGGCGGCATCGGCGCTGGCTTTTTCAGCCTCGGCCTGACGTTGACGCTTGCGCTCTTTCTTGTCGCTGGCAGTGTCCTGAGCGGCGTAAGGCTTGGCTTTTTCCGGCGGTTGGTCGGCTTGAGAAGGTGACTTATCAGCGGTTTCTTCGTGCGAATCTTTGGTGTCGGCTTTCGCTTTCGGCGGCACGACGTAGATGTACTGAGCAAAAGTGGCATTGGCAGCAAGCGCGAAGATCAGCGCCAAAGCCAGGGCGGCGACGAGCGACTTGGAAAAACGACACACCAGAATAGCGACCTCCAAAGATTGCTGGCAAAGAAAGGGTGATGCTATCACGCGCTTTGGAGGAGCGGCAACGTGGCGAAGTTAGGGCTAGGTGATGGCGCGTCTAATTCGCGTTCGTTGCCCAAGGAGTGAATCTCCGCTTTCGGCACCACTATGCCAAAATGCAGATCGTTATCCAAGCTCGACGTTGTACAATTTCAGATTAAACAACACCAATCACGCGCTGACGTTGCGGTGCGCGCTTGGAATTATTGAATCACACCTCAACAATCTGAGGTTCAATAATTCCAAGGGTTGAAAAAGCCGATGAAATCAGGCTGCTTCGCCGCTGAAAAATCTAGCAACTGCGAGCCGAGGCCGTTAGGCCATTCATCTGAATCCCCCCAACGGCAGTTGGGGGATGCTTAAAGTCCAGCCTACACACCAAGCAAGCAAAGTTTTTTTGCAATCCCCCCAACGGCAGTTGGGGGATGGTTAAAGTCCAACCTACACCACAGGCAAGCAAAGTTTTTTTGCAATCCCTCCAACGGCAGTTGGGTGATGGTTAAAGTCCAGCCTTGAGCCTCGGGCAAGGTTGGACTTTAACCATCCCCC
>JACQDB010000004.1 GCA_016201275.1 Acidobacteriota bacterium | reverse complement strand
ATCCCCCAACTGCCGTTGGGGGGATTCGTTTCTCGTTGGCAGCGTTTCGTAGGTTGGACTTTAACTATCCCCCAACTGCCGTTGGGGGGATTCGTTTCTCGTTGGCAGCGTTTCGTAGGTTGGGCTTTAACTATCCCCCAACTGCCGTTGGGGGGATTGGTTGAGGTTGCACGGTGTTTCGTAGGTTGGGCTTTAACCATCCCCCGATTGCCATCGGGGGGATTGGCAAGCTCGGTTCGCCTCTGAAAAATGTACAAAGTCGAGGTTAGAGGGTGTCGCAGAATTCCAGCAATCGCCCATATGTTGTAGATGGTTAAACCATCACCCACAATATCTGGACAAACCATTATTTCTGCGATCCGCTCTAGTTACGGAGATTTTTTGTTATCGAAATCGTTTGGCTAGTCGAACTGCCTTTGGCGTTTGTAAAAAGGCATCTCGACGACGTGCGCCGGAACTTCGCGTCCGCGTATGTTGATCGCCAGCGCCGTTCCTACTGCGCTGTGAGCGATGGGCAGATAGGCCATGCCAATGTTTTTTTGCAGGTAGGGCGCGGGGCTTCCCGAAGCGACTTTGCTGACCTCTTGCCCGTCAATCAAAATCGCATAACCATCACGCGCCGCAGCGCGGTCTTCGACAACAAAGCCTGCGAGTTGGCGTTGCAAGCCTTGGGCTTTTTGTTGACGGATAGCGTCTCTGCCGATGAACTCGCCTTTATTGAGTTTGGTAATCCAACCGAGTCCGGCTTCAAGCGGCGTGGTGGTGTCGTCCATATCATTGCCCCACAAACGAAACGAGGCTTCCAGTCGCGTGGTATTGCGCGCTGCCAATCCGCAAGGCAACAAGCCGTCGCTTTGCCCTGTCGTCAACAGACGATTCCACAAATGCAGGGCGTCTTTCGGATCGCAAAAAATCTCGAAGCCATCTTCGCCAGTATAACCGGTGCGCGACACACGGCATTCGATGCCGTCCACGGCAACCTTCTGCGACCAGTAATAAGGAATGCGATCCAGCATATGGTCGGTGATGTCCTGCAAAATGTCTTCGGCTTTCGGGCCTTGCAGCGCCAGCAGGGAATAGCCCAGGCTGACATCGTAGGCGTTGACATTGCCCATAGCGTCGGCGTGCTGTTTGATCCAGGCGAAATCTTTGGCGATGTTCGAGGCGTTGACCACCAATAAAAAATATTCAGCGCTGATGCGATAGACCAGCAAATCATCAATGATGCCGCCTCTTTCGTTGGTCAAACAACTGTATTGCACCTGATTGTCTTCGAGTTTTGCGACATCATTGGAAGTCAGACTTTGCACCAGCGCCAAAGCGTTGTCGCCGTGCAATTCGATTTCGCCCATATGCGAAACGTCAAATAATCCTGCGGCATTGCGTACCGCCAGATGCTCAGGGATCGGCCCCGAATATTGCACCGGCATATTCCAACCGGCGAAATCCACCATGCGCGCCCCCAACGAAACGTGCGATTCATAAAGCGGTGTACGCTTGAGCATGAAAGTTCCTCTGTTATGATGCGGTCAATAAATATTCAGCCTGGAAAAACTGGTTCATTTGCGGCCTCGTGCAGAACCGGCTTCATTGTACCAAAACGAAGAGGCAAGCTAACATACCAATTTTTCATGCGTCAAGCTTGGCCTCTGGGAATCGCCGCTGTCGGCGTTCGCAAAACCGCCGACCCGTGATTGCGCTTGGCCGGTCTGTCGCAAAAAAAATCATCAGGCGAAAAAAAATGCAAGATTCTGCCGATTTTTTCCGTCTCCAAAAATGGCGCAGAGTTTCAAGCAAACTTTTTTCGTCCTCACCGAAGTGGATTTCCTGAAACTGTTTTATTGACGCTGCAAAAAAATATTATTTGAAAAGGAGAATTTACGATGCCCAAAGGAATAGCTTTAACCCTAGGTCTGAATGCCGTTGACCCGAAACATTATGGCGGCTGGACGGGCGACTTGAACGCCTGCGAAGCCGACGCCGAAGACCTGGCCGAGATTGCTACGGCGCAAGGTTTTCAAGTGAAGACCTTGTTGACCAAAGCCGCGACTCGAACGCGAGTCATCAAGGAAATTACTGCCGCTGCAAGATCGTTGAAAGCCGGTGATATTTTTATGTTGACGTATTCGGGACACGGCGGCCAATTGCCCGACGAAAATAACGATGAGAATGACGGCCAGGATGAAACCTGGTGCTTGTTTGATGGGGAACTGGTTGACGATGAACTCTACAAATTGTGGAGCAAGTTTGCCGCAGGGGTTCGCGTGTTGGTGCTTTCCGATAGCTGCCACAGCGGTTCGGTGACCAAGCAGGCGTACTATCGCGCCGCCTTGACTGCCGCCGGAGCGGGGGCGTCTTCGACCACCAGAAAAATCAAGTATCGGTTTATGCCGCCCGATGCGGCGCTCAGAACCTATCGCAAAAACCGCGCCTTTTACGATGCAATTTTGAAACAGAAAGACGCCAAACCCGCCGATGTGAAAGCCACTATACTGCTGCTTTCCGGCTGTATGGACAATCAACTTTCCTCGGATGGTGATTTCAACGGCCTGTTCACGGCGAATCTTTTGCGCGTGTGGAACGACAGCAAATTCAAGAAAGGCTATCGAGCGTTTCACCAGGCGATTATCAAACGGATGCCGCCCGAACAGACGCCCAATTTTTTTGTCGTGGGTGCTGCCAATGCCGCTTATGAAGCGCAAACTCCGTTCACGGTTTGAAAAGAAAGAGGAATCGCGAAGTAACTAAAGCGTGTCGCAGAAATGGGTTTTCTGTCCAGATATTGTGGGTGATGGTTTAACCATCTACAACATATGGGCGATTTCTGAAATTCTGCGACACCCTCTAGTTAGTAACTATCCAGCCTTTTTGTGAGAGTTGAACTCTCGCTTGAGGTGCGGAGAGTCTCAGACTCTCCGCACCTCAAAGCGGCACCGCCGCAACCATTGATTAGGTAGTGAGGATGGTGGAGGAAATCAAGTGCAACTTTGTACGGGCGACCACCGCAGGGTCGCCCCTACAGGGCATGGGAAAAGCACTCCAGTCTTGCACTTGATTTCATCCACAATCCTTACAAAATTTTAGAAGTCGGTTCAATCCCTGCACGCAAGCTTGCGCGACGCATTTCGACATGGGAAACTTGCTCACTTGCTTGGGAGGAACGAGTACCTGCAAGAGCAATCCACTATGCACACACTCGCGGAATTAGCGCAGCACATCGGTGCCGACTGGCTTGGCGATGCGGAGGCCGAGATTCATCGCGCCCAAGCGTTTGACGCGGCGATGGTGGGCGATGTCACTTTGGCCGCCGATGCCGCCTATCGTGCGCGTGTGCAGGATTGTGCCGCTACGGCCATCATCATCGCGCCACCGGCAATCGAGTCTGCAACGGTGAATTTCCTCATCGCCAAACATCCGAAGCTCGCGTTTGCGCGGGCGATTCAAGCCTTGCATCACCAGCCTTATCAAGCAACCGGCATCAGCGGAGATTTCATTCAAAATAAAGATTGTGTTTTAGGTAACGAGCTTTCGATTCATCCGCGTGTGACTCTCGGCAACGAAGTCGTGTTGGGCAATCGCGTGACTTTGCATCCGGGGGTGGTCATCGGAGACCGTTGTCGCATCGGCGATGACACCATCGTCTATGCCAACGTGACGATTTATGAGGATTGCGAAATCGGCAACCGCGTCATCATTCACGCAGGCGCGGTGATTGGCGCGGCAGGCTTCGGCTTTGTGCCGGATGAAGTCGGCACCCAGGTGAAGGTGCTGCAACTTGGTCGCGTCATCATTGAAGACGATTGCGAGATCGGCGCTAATTGCGCCATTGATCGCGGCGGCTTTACCGATACGGTGTTGCGGCGCGGCGTCAAGTTGGATAATTTGATTCAGGTGGGGCATAACTCTTTGATTGGCGAAAACACCGTGATCGCCGCCCTCACTGGACTTTCAGGCGGCACCACGGTTGGGCGCAACTGCACCCTCGCCGGACAGGTCGGTACGCATCAGCACATTACCATAGGCGACCGGGCGATGATTTTAGGGCAGGCCGGAGTGACCAAAAATATTGCGGCGGACACCGTGATTGGGGGGATGGCGCAGGATTATCGAGCGTGGCGACGTTCGCAAGTGCTGTTTGCCCGCTTGCCGGAGTTGCAGGAACGATTGAAGAGGGTTGAAAAAAAACTGGCCTTGATCGCGGATGGCAAAAGCGATTGATGGATACGGCGTGCTGATATGCCAGATAGAATCATCGCTGCAACGGCTTTACAGTTAAAATGCCCCTCGTGACGCGAGACTATAAAATACGTTCAGCCGGAATCACCACCATTGGGTAAACAAAGTCATGGAAACTATTTTAGACATCACGCAAATACAAGCCATTCTGCCGCATCGCTATCCGTTTCTGCTGGTTGATCGCATCATCGAATTTGAAGAGGGCAAACGCATCGTCGGCATTAAAAATGTCACGCTCAACGAGCCGTTCTTTCAAGGCCATTTTCCCGGCGCGCCGGTCATGCCCGGCGTCTTGATTATCGAAGCGATGGCGCAGACCGCAGGCGTGTTGATGCTTGGCAACATTCCCGACCGTGACACCAAGCTGGTCTTTTTCACCGGCATCGAAGGCGCGAAATTTCGCAAGCCCGTCGTCCCCGGCGATCAACTGGAACTACAACTGACGGTGCTGCGCTATCGCTCCAGCTATATCAAATTGCGCGGCGAAGCTTATGTGGACGGGGCGCTGGTGGCGGAAGCGTTAATCTCGTCGGCACTGGTTGACCGCAGCACCGTCGAACGCAGCGGCGAAGTCAATCACGCGGCCTTCAAGCCGGTTGAAAATCGTTAAGCGCGGCGGTCATCCGGCGGCGCATTGGAAAACCTAGAGAATCATCCGTGCCTATTCATCCGACAGCGATTATTAGTCCGAAAGCCGAATTGGGGCGCAATGTCTCGGTCGGCGCATACTCGATTATCGGCGACGAGGTGATTCTGCACGACGATAATCAAGTCGCCAGTCATTGCGTCATCGAAGGGCCAGCGGAATTCGGCAAAGGCAATATCTTTTTTCCGTTCGTGTCCGCCGGACAAGCGCCGCACGATTTGAAATATCGCGGTGAAAAAAGTTTGCTGCGAGTTGGTGAACGCAACACCTTTCGCGAGTTCAGCACCTATCATCGCGGCACCGAACCGGGCGGCGGTATCACTGCAATCGGCTCGGATAATTTATTCATGGCGCAATGTCATGTGGCGCACGACTGCGTAATCGGCAACCACGTCATTTTTGCTAATAGTGCAGGGCTTGCCGGTCACGTCATCGTCGAAGATCACGCGACGCTGGGCGCTTATTCGGGGGTGCATCAATTTTGCAGGATAGGGAAGTATGCCTTTATCGGCGCGTCTTCAGTGGTCGTCAAAGACGCTTTGCCTTACGCCCGTTCGGTCGGCAATCATGCGAAGTGCTACGGGCAAAACACCATAGGCTTGCAGCGCCAAGGGTTTTCCAAAGACGAGATTCGCCGCATCTCTCATGCCTTCAAATTGTTGCTGGCGTCGAGGCTCAACACTACGCAGGCACTCGAAGTGATTAAGCAGGAATTGAGCGGCTTTGCCGAAATCGAGTACCTGATTCAATTCATCGAATCTTCGCAACGCGGAGTTACAAAATAGTCATACGTTATTTGTCCCTAGTCCTTAGCAAAAAAACCGAGGGAAGGGAACGACACGAATAACGAATGACGAATAACGAATGACGAATAACGAATGACGAATAACGAATGACGAAATATGGACTGATTGCAGGTAACGGAAAGTTTCCGCTGATGGTATTGGCGCAGGCGCAGGCGCGTGGCGCGGAGGTTGTCGTTGCCGCTATCAAGGAAGAGACTGCGCCGGAGGTGGAAAACTTCGCGGCGCGGGTGGAATGGATGGGCGTAGGGCAACTCGGCAAGCTGCTCAATTTTTTCAAACGCGAAAAGGTGACGCACGCGATTATGGCCGGGCAGGTCAAGCATCAACAGATTTTTCGTTTGAATGCCTTGCCGGATTTGCGTATGGTGAAGATGCTGGCGCGACTGGCAACCAAAAATACCGACAGCTTGCTCGGCGCAGTGGCCGATGAACTGGCCGGTGAAGGCATAGAGGTGGTGGCTTCCACCACTTTTCTGGAAAGGTATCTGGCCGTTGCCGGGACGATGACGAAGCGCGCTTTGACGAAAGACGAGCGTGCCGATGTGGAGTATGGATTACGCATTGCCCACGAAATTGCGCGCCTCGATTTAGGCCAGACCATAGCCGTAAAAGATCAAGCGGTGGTTGCCATAGAAGCGATGGAAGGCACGGATGCGGTAATCAAGCGAGCCGGGGAAATCACTCGCGGGCGTCCCTTTGTGGTGGTGAAAATTGCCAAGCCGAATCAGGATATGCGCTTTGATGTGCCGGTCATCGGCCTGCCGACTATCGAGACCATGAAGGGCGTGGGCGCGACAGCAATTCATGTGACAGCGAACAAGACGCTGCTCTTCGATAAAGACGAGTTGATTGCGCGTGCCAATCAGTATCGTATGGCGATTTTCAGCACCGTGGAAGCATCGTAAACGGTTGCCAAAATTCTGAAAATGTTTGGAGCTATCCCCCTTCGGGTTCAGCGGTTTTCATTTTCAGAAATTTGTGCAGCAAACTCTCCACACACAGCAAGGGCTGTGTTACACTGCCTTGCGAGGCGAATTGAGAGCGATATCATGATTAGAAATATTCCTGTAGATTTTGATCCAGAGAGCGCGATCATTGATGCGGAATTACTGGTGAAGTACCGCATGATTAACCGCGCAATTGAAACTCTGGAGCGGGCGATTGACAGCGCCCCACGGCACGTTGCGCTCCGCGAAAAATTGCTACAGATATTAATCGAAGCCGGTCGCCGTGACCTTGCCGCGCAGCAATGTCTGGCCTTGGCGAGCCTGCATATTTCCGCCAATGAAATCGAAAAAGCCAATGAACGCTTGCTGGAAGCCAAGCGCCTGGACCCCAGAGTTTCGGTGACCGGGCAATTGCGCGATGTGCGGAAATCCGATCCGGTGCCGCCGCCGCCGCCGGTGCATCAAACCGCCGAACGTCCCGGCCCGATTACGCAGAAGGTCTTATCGGGAAGCCTTGCCGATGTTTCGCTCTTCGACATCATTCAAATTTTAGAGAACAGTAAAATGAGCGGGGAAATGTATATTATCTCTTCGGCGGCGCGTGGCGAAATCTATTTCAAAGATGGTTTGATCGTCGGAGCGCGTTGCGGATCGGAATCGGCGGGCGAGGCTTTGAGCATCATTGCCGATGCCAACGATGGCACTTTCGAGTTTGAAAAATCGGCAAGGCCACACGAAAAGACCATCAAGGCGTCCAGCAATACCGCTTTGATACTCGATTTATTGCGCTCCAAAGACGAAGAAAATTACGAATTGGGAACCGCCGATTTATTCCAATAAAGGCGTGGGATTCACTACGGCAATAAAAAAACGAGAGCCATCAAAGCTCTCGTTTTTTTATTGCCGCAAATCGGAATGCTTATTTAGGCGGAGCCGGAGCCGCACCGGGAGCCGGATTGGCTTTGTTGTATTCCTTGACGAAATCTTCGGTCATATCCAGGCGCGGGTCATACCACAACAGGATGCCCGAATTTACTGCATTGGCGGCATCAACCAGCACCGTGATGCCTTTGCGTGCGGTGTAGCCTTGAGCAAATTTTTCGAGTTTTTCGGAGATTGGTTGCAAGGCCAAATCTCTGGCGCGATTGCCATCGGCTTGCAGGTCTTCGCTCTTGCGCTGGTATTCGCGCTTGAGCGTTTCCATCTGCTCGGTCAATTCGGCAACCTTGGCCGGGGTCAAGGCATTGCGTTGCGTATTGATGGTGTTTTCAATGGATTGAATACGTCCGCTCAGTTGTTCCAGGTCTTTGATACGCGGCTCGAATTGTTTATTCAGGGCTTCCAGCTTGGCGCGAAATTCGCCGATGCCCTCTTGAAATGCTGCAGTGTTGACGACTGCGATTTTGCCTTTGCCGGGGGCGGCTGTCGGTGCGCCTTGCTGCGCCTGTGCCGCCACGCTCAATACCAACAGCGCCAGTAAAAATGTAGTGAATTTGGTCATGTAAATCATAGGGATTTTCCTCGCGCTTTTAAGGTCTCTTGGGAGCCGGAGTCACCGCCGGTTTGGTAGTGGCCGGAGCCGCCGTGGCCGGAGCCGCGCCGGGCACCGGATTGGCTTTGTTATAATCGGCAATGAATTCATCGGTGATGTCGGATTTGGGGTCCCAGAAAGCCAGCGAACCGGATTGCGCCGCGCCTGCCAAATTGATCACCATGACGATGCCGTTTTTCGAGGCATAATTATTGAGCGCCTGATAGAGTTTGTCGCGCACCGGTTTGGTGGCCGCGTCCAGAGCTTTTTCGGCGTCTTTCTGGAGGTCTTCGTTGTCGCGTTGCCCCTGCCGTTTCAAGCTCTCGTATTGATCTTGCATCTCGCGCAACTTGTCGGCGGTCAAGACGCTCTGCTTGGCTTTGATGTCATTTTCCAGTTTCGAGAGTTGGTCGGCGATGCCCTGCAATTTTTGATAGCGGTCCTTGAATTGGCTATCAACCTGATCGTACTTTTGTTTCAACTCACCGATTTGCGAAGGGAACACGGTGGTATTGATAACCACGACTTTGCCATCGGGGATTGCCACGCCAGCCGCCTGCTGCGCCTGAGCGCTCACCGCTAATGCGGTCAGAAGGATTGCTGCCACGACAGCAAATTTAATCTTAACCATAACTGCTCCTATTGAATTTGAATTGAGTAGTATGACGGGATACGCCAGACTCGTTTTGAGAAACGACAAGTATAACAGCGCCGTCCTCGACTTTCTAGCGCTTGATTTCAGGTTTGCAGAATTCTTCCATCAGGCCGGGTAAGGCGCATCCTCTCTCCACTCCGCAACCCTGAATCAACCCGCATCACTTAAAATGTTCTGCCTATCGAGAAGCGTTTTTCAAACTTCTTCTCGAACCCGAAAATACTGCTCTGATTGGTCTGGGCATTCGGATTGTAAGCAAAGATCAAACGGAACGGCACATTGATCACCGGCACTTGAACGCGGAATTCGCCGCCCAAACTGGCGCGGTAATTCTTGAAGATGCCGCCGGGAATTTCCGATAAAGCGATGCGCGTGCGATCCTGCCGTTCGCCTTGTATATTGACGAATTTGAAACCTGGCGGCAAGCCGCCGCCGCCCAATTCCGGCAATCCCGCTTTGTTCAATTCGCGTTGCGTCGCTTTGACGCCTCGCGGGTTGACGATAATCGGCAAGCCGCCGTTTAAATTGCTCGGCACAAATTCCGAGGTGATGAACTGGTCTTCCAGCTTGCGTAAATTGAAGACCGAGCCAATATCTATGAAGGGCGCAAACGAGACCGGCCCGAAAATCGGTATGCGGTATTCCAGATTTAATAACAACTGAGTGTCGCCACCGGTAAAAGTCACCGAAGATAATTGACTGTCGGCATTGGTCAACATGAATTCTTCCAAGACGCTGGGCGCGACACTGTTGGCTGTGGCCTGGCCGGGGCGTCGCACTTTCTGACGATTACCGGCTAAATCGGTGGCAAAAACATTTTGCGTCGAGAACGAGCCACGTATCGGCGCGAGCGGCGAAATCGAGCGTATGCTGTAGCCGCGCACCGACTCTTCGCCGCCCAGGAAGAAGCGATTGACAATCGGTGTGCCGCCGACGAAGGAGAACGAATTCGACTCGAAGCGTTTGCCAAAGGCGCTGATATGTCCGAATAAAACGCGGAAGCCGATGGCGCGCGTCTTGCCCGGTTCTTTGGTGCGCGAAGCTTCTTTGCCAGCAAACAAGGGGCGGAAAAATTTATACTCCACCGACGGTTCAAAGGTGTTGACCTCGCCGCCCAAGATGCTGCCGGAAAGCGACAGCCCGACGGCTAACGATGCGCCAGTGGTTGGGTCTAGTGATGAATTCAGCGTGTTGTACGAAAAGGTCGGCGTCAAGGTGGATTGTCTGACGCCCTTTTGTCGGAAGGTCACCGGAAAATCGTTAGCCGGGTTGTTATCCCGCAAAACTTTAGGGTCCAAGATGTCGGTGTTGCGATAGGAATAAGACAAACCCAGCCGCGTGAATCTGCCGAGTTTGAAACGCGGCGTAAAGAAACTGAGCGGCGCGCTGGAGGACACCGAAAATCCTTTGGTCTTCTGGGTGAACAGATTATCGCTGTTGATAGTGTTTAACAGCGTTGAGGTCGCCAGCACCGAGCTGAAGCCCTGCCCGAAAAATTGATAATCCTGATAGAACACATTGAAGCCGACGCTGATTGGACGGCCTTTCAGGTACGGCTCGGTGACGCCGAAGGAAAGCACTTTCTGGCGATTTCCGGCGGCAATGGACAAGGACAAAGATTCGCCATAACCGAACAGGTTGTTGGTCGAATAATCTATGCCGATGAACGAACCACCGATGCCGGAAACGCCGCCGGTGAAACTGATTTGCTGGCGACCTTTCTCCTGCACCTTGATGGTCATATCCACCAAGCCCTCTTTTTCGTTGGTGCTGATGGTCGCGTCTTCGTCTTTGATTTGATCGAAGTAGCCCAATTGATTCAGGCGCAGCAGACTGTAATCGAACAACTCTTTGTTATAGCGTTCGCCTTCGTTCAACAGCACTTCGCGGCGCAAGACGTTATCGCGGGTAAAGGTGTTGCCGATAAATTCCAGACGATGCAAGGTGTATTGTTTGCCTTCTTCAATCGAGAAGGTAATATCGGCGATGCCTTTGGTCGGGTCGTTGGGATCGTCTTTGAATTCGGGCTGGAACTCGGCATTGAATTGAATGTAGCCGCGTGAGCCGTAGAGTTTTTTCAGATTGTCTATGCCTTTGTTGACAATCGTGTAGCCTTTCACGATGTCGCCGGTCTTGAGGTTCAGCACCGATTTCAATTGGTCTTCGGTGAACTCTTTATTGTCCTGAATCTTGACGACACCGGCGCGATATTGTCGCCCCTCATTTACCGGAATGACAATTTTCAAGCCTTCGCCTTTGTGTCCAAACAGCGGCACCCAGGTTCCAACTTTGCCGACCGGCTCGACATGAGGTTCGCCAAAACGCGCTTGCAAATAACCGTTGTCCACGTAGGTCAAAACGCGCAGGCGGTCTAAATCGGCTTGCAGTTTTTCTTTGTGATAAATGTCTTTGGAAGAGAAGGTGGTCAACAGGCCAACCTCTTTGACAAGCTTCATGCGGCTTCTGAGATGGTCGCTGGAATAGACTGTATTGCCTTCAAATTCGATGGCGGCGACGCGGAAGCGCGGTCCTTCATCAATCTTAAAAGTTAAAGAGACGGCAGTGGCGGAAATGGGTTCGGTGATGGCTTCGACTTTGGCTTCGGGGCGGCCTTCATTGCCGAGCAACTCTTTAATCACCGCCGCCGCCCGTTTGGCTTTCACCGGGTCGTATTGCGATTCTTTGGAAAGCCCGACCTGGCGTTTGCGAAACTCTTCGAGAACCGTGGATTGCTGCACCGATTTCAAGCCGACATATTTGATTTCCAAAAGCAGCGGGCGTTCTTGAACTTCAAAGGTGACAATCTTGCCGCCGCGTTGACCGTCTTCGGCGAACACCTTCACATCATCGAAATAGCCTTGCGCGTAGATCGTGCGAACATCGCGGTCGAGTTGCGCCGGGTTATAGACATCGCCTTCGCGGGTGCTGATCCAGATGCGGATGGTGGATTCAGGGATGCGGCGATTGCGTTTGATAAGGACTTGTTCGACCAAGACCTCCTGCGCTTGCGCGTGGGCAACTGGACGAACGGAATCAATCAATCCTTTTAGTGGCCAGAAGGTTGCCACAACGATCAGCCCTGCAATCAAACAAAGAACTCGCTTACTCATATTGACATTGCACTCCGGGAAAATATAACTCTGCTCATTTGAACTTGAAAAAATATTTGCCGTTTTTATTGATTGAATGTGTCACAAACCACCTTACCGAAAGGTCGTAATCTGCAATCCTGAAATCGTTCAACGACCGGGCGTGACTGGCATTTTTTGTGGTGGCTTGGTCTCCCTCCAAAACATAGAACGCTGGTTTGACTCGACATTGTAACAAAAATGCTTTTCGGTAGCCAATTTATCACACGCCTTCAGGCGAATAAAAAATTCACTTGGCAAAACGGTTTTTCCGCAACAAAAACTTGTCATAGAAGACCCTCATCATTCCTGCTTCGGATGGTGACGATATAAAATAACGCGGACTTTTTCCAGCGTCACCAAGCCTTCCTGCACCATCTCGTCTATGAACGGCAACAGCTTGGCAATCTTTTCGGCGCTGTCTATGATCTCCACGACGATAGGCAAATCTTCCGACAAGCGCAAAATTTTAGCGGTATGAATGCGGCTGTTCGCGCCGTATCCCATCAAGCCGCGAAGCATGGTCGCCCCGGCCAAGCCCAGTTCGCGGGCTTTCAAAATAAGCGCTTCATACAAAGGCTGCCCGTGCCACTGGTCCGATTCGCCTATGAAGATACGCAGCAGTTGTCCGTCTTCGTCAATCTTCATGTCTCACCTCCCGGCGGCTACTGCTTAGGATTGTGGAGCCAATAAAATGCAATCTTGTATGAGCGACCCTGCGATGGTCACCCGTACATGGCAGTGAAAAAGCACGGACGTTTTGCCGGTTATTTCATTCACCATGCGTAAAAACTCTGCGCCAGTTTTACGCCGATGACAACCGCCAGCAAGCCTAGCAAGACGCTGGCCGTCACATTCACCATCGCCAACCAGAGTTCGCCGCCGCGTATCAAGGCAAAGGTCTCTAACGAAAAACTGGAGAACGTCGTGTAGCCGCCGAGTATGCCCGTCAAGATGGCGATGCGAATCGTCGGCGACACCAGTACCCGCGTGTCAAACAATTCAGCGAGCAGGCCAATGACAAAGCTGCCCGACACATTGATGATTAAATTGGCATAAGGAAAGGTCGGTTGGTTGAGGCGTGAATAGACCCAGGTTGAAAGGCCGTACCGCAATCCGGTTCCCAGAGCGCCGCCCAGTAGCACCAATAAAATCTTCACCATTCTCTTTGTTATTGCACCAGCAGGGTGTCGTTCAGTTCTTCCAATTCCACCGCTCTGTGACTTAATTGATCGCCGTCCACGAACACTTCGATGATCGAAGTTTCGCCGAAACGTCCACCAATCAAGGCATCCGACAGCGGGTCTTCGACATATTTTTGCAGCGCTCGCCGCAACGGTCTTGCGCCATAGGCACGGTCGGCGCAGGTCTTTTCGACAATCCAGCGGCGCGCCTCTTCGGTCATCTGCACCTGAAGTTTACGGCGTATCAAGGTGCGATTCATCTGCGCCACAAGCAGGCCGACAATTTCAAACAGGTCTTCATCCGTGAGCGGTTCGAAGACGATGATTTCATCCAGCCGATTGACGAATTCAGGATTGAAGGTTTGCTTGACGGCCTGCATTACGCCCTCTTCGACATTGGTCTGTTGCAAACGCATGGACGATTGGAAACCCATCTGTCCGCGCTTTTGGATAAAGCGTGCGCCGATATTCGAGGTCATAATCAAAATAATATTTTTGCAATCAATGGCATTGCCTACAGAGTCGGTCAAGACCCCATCTTCCAAAACCTGCAACAGGATATTGAATAAGTCTGGATGGGCTTTTTCGATTTCATCAAGCAGCAGCACCGAATAGGGATTGCGTTTAATTTTTTCGGTCATCTGCCCGCCTTCATCGTGGCCTATGTAACCGGGGGGGCTGCCGATGAGTTTCGACACCGCGCCCTTCTCCATGTATTCCGACATATCGAAGCGAATCAAAGCGCGTTCCGAACCGAACAGGAAATCGGCCAGCGAGCGCGCCACTTCGGTTTTGCCAACGCCGGTTGGCCCTAAAAATAGAAACGAGCCGACCGGACGATTGGGATTTTTCAAACCGGCACGACTGCGGCGAATGGCACGCGACAATGCCGATAGCGCCCGCGTCTGACTGATGATGCGCTTTCGCAATTCGTCTTCGATGCGAAGCAGTTTTTCCATCTCTTCTTCTTTCAAAGAGGTGACGGGAATGCCAGTCCAACGCGCAATCACTTCTTCAACTTCCTCGCGCGTCACCACCGGAACCGATTGAATGGTGATGTTGTAAGCCTCCTGCAAATTTCGTAGATGGTCGCGCTCTTCCAGTTCTTTCTGGCGGAAAATTTTTGCCCGTTCGTAATCGTGTACAGCGGTGGCGCGTTCATATTCGCGTGCATAGTGGCGCACCTCTTTTTGACTTTGCGCCACATCGGGCGGCAGATCGGCGACGCGCAATTTCACCCGCGCTCCGGCTTCGTCGAGTATGTCTATGGCTTTGTCGGGCAGAAAGCGATCCGTGATGTAGCGTTGCGATTGATAGACCGCCGTTTCAATGGTCTCTGGGGTGTAGCGCACTTGATGAAAGGCTTCGTAGCGCGCCTGCAAGCCTTGCAGAATTTTGATGCTCTCTTCTTCATTGGGCGGCGCGACTTTGATCGCTTGAAAGCGGCGTTCCAGCGAGCGGTCTTTTTCGATGCTCTTGCGATATTCGTTGGGCGTCGTTGCGCCTATGCACTGCAAAGCGCCGCGTGACAGCGCCGGTTTCAAAATGTTGGCGGCATCTAGCGAGCCTTCGGCGGAACCTGCGCCGACCAACGTATGCAGTTCGTCTATAAAGATGATGTACTGCGGATTGTCAATCAACTCGCGCATGATGTTCTTCAAGCGTTCTTCAAATTGTCCGCGATACTTGGTTCCGGCAACGATGAGCGAGAGGTCTAAAGCCAGTATGCGTTTGTCGCGCAGCAAGGGCGGCACTTCGCCTTCGATGATGCGTTGTGCCAAGCCTTCGATGATGGCGGTTTTGCCGACGCCGGGTTCGCCAATCAGCACCGGATTATTTTTCGTGCGGCGGCAGAGGATTTGGATCAGGCGTTCGATTTCGGCTTCGCGGCCAACCAGCGGATCGAGTTGATCGGCCATCGCCGCTTCGGTTAAATCGCGGCTGAATTCATGGAGGTGCTGCACGTCTTTTTTGGGCGTCGCGCCGCGTTCGGAATGTTGGGCGCGCATCAAGTCGTCGCGAATCTGGTGCAGTCGCAGGCCGCGATCATAGAGCATTTCAGCGGCGGGCGATTTCTCTTCGCGCAGTATGCCCAATAATAAATGTTCGGTGCCGATGTGGCGATTTTGAAAGCGGTCGCTTTCATCGGCGGCAAAACTCAAGACTCGTCGGGCGCTTGCCGACAGCGGCAGATCAATGGACGAAGGAATTTTATCGCGCAGTACGGCGCGACCTTCGATCTGCTTGCGAATGGATTCGACCGTCGAAGCGGGGGAGCGGAAAAATCGTTGCGCGAGCTGCTTATCTTCGCGCAGCAGGCCGAGCAGGATGTGTTCCACTTCGATAGCGCTGGCTCCGAACTGACTAGCTTCGTATCTGGCGAAGAAGATAACGCGACGTGCCTTCTCAGTGTATCGTTCAAACATAGGCAACCGATCTCAGCAAGTGACGGTTAGAGCATGGAAGCCAGAAAGAACGAAGCCAAGGAGCCGGGGATTCTGACCTCTACTATCTAACATCGGAATGAAAACGTCCATCTTCAAGGTGAAGCACACGGTCGCAAATTCCTGCCAGTCGTTCATTGTGAGTGACCAGTACCGAAGTCAATTTTTGCGTCGTGTGAATCTCCTTGAGAAGGTTATGAATGCTCTCGCTCGTTTTGCTGTCCAGGTCACCGGTCGGTTCGTCTGCCAGAAGCACACGCGGCGCGGCCACTAAAGCTCGTGCCAAGGCGATGCGCGCCTGTTCGCCGCCGGACAATTCGCCCGGACGATGCGCGGCGCGATTTGCCAAACCGACAGCGGCAAGTAACGCCTGGGCGCGTTCTCTGGCGCTCGTCCGCGAGCGACGAGCGATGAGCAACGGCATCATGATATTTTCAAGCGCGGTGAATTCGGGCAGCAAAAAGTGAAATTGAAAAATGAATCCAATCTCTTTGTTCCGAAACCTTGCCAAGTCTATATCACGGAGTTTTGATATGTCAAATTGGCCGATTTTTACCGTGCCTTGCGACGGTTTATCGAGGCCGCCCAACAGATGCAGAAGAGTGGATTTACCAGCCCCCGAAGGCCCCACGATGGCGACCATTTCGCCTTCGGCAATATCAAGATTCAAGGCTTCAAACACCGTCACCCGCTGTTGCCCCGCTTCATACACTCTGGCGATATGGTCGGCAACAATAAAAGCTGTCTGGCGTCCAGCGTCCGGCGTCCGGTGTCCGCTTTCAGATGGTTTTGACATGGAATAGCTTTCTTTCAAAGTTGATGCCTACAGGTTGCTGATTTCTCGGCAACGAAATTTTTACTAGAGCGTGTCGCATAAATAGATTTTCTGTCCAGATATTGTATGCGATGGTTTGACTATCCACAACATATGGGCGGTTGCTGGAATTTTGCAACACCCTCTATCTATACGAGCCATGTGGTGTGCTTGCCACCGGACCCCGGACCCCGGACCCCGGACGCTGGACGCCGCGCTTATTCATAGCGCAAGCCTTCAACCGGATGGAGCCGAGCGGCGCTCCAGGCCGGATAGATGGTCGAAACGAAACTGATGAGCAGCGTTACCAGAGCCACCACCAGCAGATCATTGACCTTCACATGAAAGGGCAGATAATCGAGCGCGTAAGCGCCCTGCGGCAATTGGATCAAGCGTCGCGCATTGGCATAGGAACAGAAAATCGTTCCGCCAATCATGCCGAGACCTAAGCCGACGATGCCGATTAACAAGCCTTGCAGGATGAATATCCACATCACGCTGCGGCGGGTCGCGCCCATAGATTTCAAGATGGCGATGTCGCGTTGTTTTTCCATCACAATCATAATCAGCACCGAGATAATGTTGAGCGCGGCAATCGCTATGACGATCAACAGAGCCACCGTCGAAAGCAGTTTTTCATAACTGAGCGCCGTATAAATCGGGGCGTTCAACTCCTGCCAATCCTGCACCGTGTACGCGTCGCCCATCGCTTGCAGGACTTCGCGGCCTATGGCTTTCACATTATCCACCTGGTCAACTTTCATCTGGATCAATTGCACTACATCCTCAGTGCCGGAAAGGCGGCGCGCTGCCTCCAGCGATAGGTACGCCCACTTCGCATCATAATCGGAAAGCCCCGAAGTGAAGAGGCCGACGACTTGGAAATCTTTATACTTGGGCGACATTCCCAAAGGCGTCAGATGGCCTTGCGGTGACAACACGGTTGCCACATCGCCAACTTTCAGACCGATGGTTTGCGCCAGATCGCGCCCGATGACGATGCGATCAAGTGGCGCACCAGTGTCGGGGTCAGTGGCGGGGGTGGCGAGCCCTTCGGGATTGCCTTCCATAGTGAATTGCCAGACTTCGTTGGCGGCTCGCGGCGTGTTCATATCAACGCCTTTCAAGATCACTCCGGTTGATGATTTGCTGCCCATCATCAGCACTTCATCATAAAGCGTAGGCGAGGCCGAACGGATGTGGGGAAGCTGAGAAAGTTTTTCGACGACCTGTTGCGGATGTTCAAAGGTGTGGCCGTCTTTGCGTAACAGATTCAGATGCGCGGTGCCGGAAAGAATGCGGGTCTGCACTTCTTCGCGAAAACCGGTCATCATCGAAAGCACCACGATGAGCGCCGCCACTCCGGCGGCGACAGCCGCGATGGCAATTATGGTGATGACGGAAATCACTACCTGTTTACGTTTGGCGCGCAGATACCGCAAAGCGATAAAGAGTTCATAAGGCACGTCAAGCATATTAGGAAGGGCTGGAATCCGGTGTCAAACCGCTGTCGCGCCCGGCGCAAGAATTTGTGATGCGCCACCGCCCTACCGTGACCGATCTACGGGTTTCGGTCGGCGTTGGCGCGGTTTGCCAATTTCTCTTCAAGCGAATTGACGCAGACCAGCAAGGCGATTTTATCTACTTCCAAGTAATGAAGGTCGCCCACTTCGATGCCGCGATAGACCTCTCGCGTATTGGCGTGGAGCATTCCGGCGGCCATTTCCGGGGTGACAAAGCGAACCGCTTTTCCGCAACCGTCGCAAAATGCGACCGCGAGATTGGTGCCGCCGCGAAGCCTCACTCTTTCGCACCAAGCCTCGGTTTTGACTCGAATGGTTTTTCTCATCTCCATCACCGCTGCCGATTCAGAGCGGGAGCGCGGGCATGATTTGTCCGTCCGCTTGCAGAGACGGACAAATCATGCCCGCGCTCCCAGTCTCAACTTCATGTCAGATGTGGCTGCCTATTTTCCAAGATAGAGAGCCAACCTAGTGGCGTCCGATTCGGATTTCACCAACAGGCGCACGGTCATTATGTGGCGGTCGTCGCGGAGATCAAGCAGCTTGTAAATTCCCGTCTTGTGCGTCTTCTCGTTGAAGTCCACAACCTGCACGTTGCCGTTGGCAAAAGTCACTTCAGCAAAGTTGAGTCGAGCTTTACCGTTGATGTCCAGATAGAGCGCATCGCCCGTGCCGTCAATGCCGAAACTGGTATCAACCCAGTCTTCATCTTTGGCGATGGCTTCGGTGTCTTGCCATACCAAGCGCTCACGCGGCGGCAAGCTGACGATTGCTGCCGTCCACGCAAGCGCCGGCAAAAAAATCAGCGGCGCACCCACGACGACCGTTCTATGTGCCGGATGCACGACTACGGTCGTCGGCAGGACTCTATGAATCGGATGGCCGGTACGCACGACCAGTGTGGTGTGGTGTGGACGATGCTTCACTACGACTCGTCGGCGCTGTCCTGGCACGACGAGTGAACCAAGTGTGGTGAGCAACAAGGCGCAGCAGAATAGTTTGAAATATATTTTTTTCATGTTCATTCCTTTTGTGATTTGAATTGTCCGAGTGGCTGAACTCGGCAGTAACCGAAACCCGTCATCGTTCACCCTGGCGGCGGCGAGGTGAACGAAAAATCCTGGCGAATCCTGGCGGCTTGGCGACTTGGCGCGAACTCGCTGAGTGGTGCTATCAACAAAAAACTCGCGCCAAGTCGCCAAGTCAAAAGCCCTTCTTTACTCGTATCGAAAATCCCTTGATTTTACGGGCAATCCGGCGCGGCTCCCGGGCCAGCAAACTCGCGCACGAGTTGTTGCGGCTGCGCCCCCTGCACCCAGTTCCATAAAACCTCATGGAAATTGTAGCGTTTACCCGAATCCAAAATCGTCGTACTGAAAAACGGCGGACTTAGCGACAGGCCGTAGTGTTGTACGCATTGCGGCCCGAAGATGCCGGGTGCTTTCAACGGCTGTCCGCCGCTTTGCACGCTGCCTTCTTCGGCGCTGCTGTCGAGATTTTTCACCGCCAATAATTGTGCGCGAGTCAACTGGCCGAACTGCGCGGGCGTGGTCAACTTCTGTTCTTGAAACTTCCCGCCCAGATTCGGGTCTTGCAGGTCGAAGCGTATGAACATAGGCGTGGTGAGGTGATTATTGACTACGTGTTGGCCATCGGCGCACATCCACTCGGTTCCGGGTTGGTTTTGCTGATGCCACTTGACGCATGATTCATCGCCGCGCTCATGGTAGGTTGCCACGTTTACTTGATTCCAGCGGTCGGTGTAAACCTCTTCGTAGGAACAGCGGAACGGAAACTCTGTGCAAAAGGTCGCCTGCGTCAGGTCCAGATGGTGAAACGAAGGCGGGTAGTTGGCGTCAATCACGCCACGATAATCGAGCGTACAGTCATTGGAGTTTTTGCAGTGTTTATTGCTTTTCCTCAGCAACTCCCCAACGTGATCCAGATTTTTTTTGACCCCTTCACCGCCTGCCGATGATCCTGCAAACAGCACCATTTCCGCTTTATCAATATCCGGCAGCACCAGTTCTTCGCTGCTCGTCGTCTCTTGATAGGTGATCGCCTGCCCGTTCGGTTGGCGCTGTAGCGTGGCGATGACCGCATCCACTATATCCGCGCCACGGAAATGGATCAGATAATTGAGTTGATTGCCATTGGCGTCGGTGCCGGAAAGCTGAACATTGCTGGCGCTGCCCGACCAGTTGTCAGAACTACAGTAATAAACATAGACCTGATTCCATCCGGCAAAATTGTTGATGGACGTATCGCGGCTGAAAATCCCATTTCCTGCGATACTACGCGAGGCTCCTTGTTGATTGAGATAGGCGGTGCTCATTTTGTTTGCGCCATAGCCGGTGTTGATGCTGCACCAGCGCTCGGCACAGTCCAACACGTTGGTGCAATTTCCGCCGCCGAGTAAAAAGATGACCCATTTGTTTTTATTCGGTTTCCTGGAAAACCTGCGGACGAACATGGTCGCCGGCGTACCGTCGTTGCACACCGCATTGGGAAAATTTCGCAGGTCCAGATTAACACGAAAGAGGTCTGCGCCCGGCGACACCCCCTCGGTTTCGCCGATCTTGCCGCACGGCAAAACCTTGGCGATGTTTTCAACGGCTTGAGGAATGGCGTTGGGCGGTCGCGTATAGGCTTGCTGACGCTTTGCGCTAAACAGCGGCAAGAGCAACATCGCAAGCAAAACCCAGACCGGCAGCCAGCGCCGCACGGTCATGTCCCAAACGCTGCGTACAACGGCGACGTTGATGTTGTTTTCCTCGGTAATCAAAAACTGCTTGTTCACGTTTGCTTCCTCCTGAAGTCATCAAAAAGCGGACGCTGGACTCTGACAGAGGGGAGAGTTAGAATGAGCGCCGCAGTGAATCTTTTTTGACGCAGCCGACACGCTGCCGACAACAAACCCTAAGCGAAAGGTCGCCCGAAAATCTTTTCAGAGAGTTTACAAATCGTTGACAAAATCCTTACAGCGTCGCGTATATGGTGAAAAAGAAGCATTATTTTGAGTTTGGCGAATTTCAGTTGGAGGTGAAAGAGCGCGCTTTGCTACGCCGGGGCGAACCCCTGCCACTGACGCCAAAGGCTTTTGATACGCTGGTGGCGCTGGTCGAAAATGCCGGAAGCCTCGTCGAAAAAGACGAGTTGATGCGTGCGGTGTGGCCGGATGCGTTCGTGGAAGAGGGCGGACTGGCGCGCAATATTTCGGTACTGAGAAAAGTTCTGGGGCCGGATGCCACAGGCCAGCCATACATCGAGACCGTTCCCAAGCGCGGCTACCGCTTCACGGCGCAGGTGCGAGAGCGCATGGATGAAAGCGCCGAATTTATCTTCGAGCAAAGCGCCATTTCCCAAACCGTCGAGATTCATCAGGATTATGCCAATGCTGAAATCATGGCTATTGGTCTTGCCCAGGTCAGGGAACCAATAACGACGGCCACGGCAAGCCCGGCTCTTCCCGCTGTCGCGCCACCCTTGGTCACCTGGAAAGCGAAGCCTGTCCGGCTGGGTCTGGCGCTTGTGTTGCTGGCGCTTTCCCTCGCGCTGTTATACTTTCTTTCGGAAAATCGCAAAAAGCCTTTCGATAAATCCAACATCAAATCCATCGCGGTGCTGCCATTCAAACGCCTGGACACGAGCGATGACAATGAACGCCTGGGCATCGGCATGGCCGACACCTTGATTACGCGATTGAGTCACCTGCGACAGGTAAGCGTCCGCCCCACCCGCGACGTGATGCGCTATGAAAACGGCGAAGCTGATATAGCGGCGGCGGGCAAAGCGCTGGACGCCGATGCGGTTTTGGATGGCAGTATTCAGCGCGTCGGCGAGCGCTTGCGCGTCACCGTGCGCTTGGTGGCGACGGCGAGCAAAGCGCAGATATGGGCAGCACAGTTTGATGAAAAATTCACCGGCATTTTCGCCGTTCAAGATGCCATCGCGGAACAGGTCGCCCAAGCTTTGTCCTTGAATCTGAGCGCCACTGAGCAGCAACTGCTGACGAAGAATTACACGGCCAACGTCGAAGCCTATCAGGCGTATCTCAAGGGGCGGTACTTCTGGAATAAGCGCAGGCGAGAGGATCAGGAACGCGCCATCGAATATTTCGAGCAGGCCATAGGCATCAGCCCGGATTATGCGTTGGCCTATTCAGGGCTTGCCGATGCTTACTCGACCAGCGCCAACCTTGCACGAGTTACGGCGCGGCGCACGGCGCTTTACAAACTGGCGAAAGCGGCGGCGCTCAAAGCGATTGCGATTGATCGCAACCTTGCCGAAGCCCATGCCTCGTTAGGATTAATTCTGAGAAACGCCGACTGGCATTGGGCGGAAAGCGAACGGGCGTTGAAACTCGCCATCGAGTTGAGTCCCAATTACGCCACCGCGCATCAATATTACGCGCTACTGCTGGTCACGCTGGGGCGACTCGACGAGGCTTTGTCCGAGATTGCGACGGCGCAACAACTTGATCCGCTGTCGCTGGTCATCAATGCCGATCAAGCGTTGATATACATCTTCGCGCATCGCCCACAACAGGCAATAGCAGTAGCAAAAAAGGCGCTCGAAATGGATATGCAGTTCCAGCGCCTGCAACGCATTTTGCTGTGGGCCTATGAAGAAGCCGGGATGTTTGATGAGGCGACACGCGCAGGCCAGAGTATGTTGAAGATTGAAGGCGGCGACCCGATTTTTCCCATGTCCATATTGGGTTATATTTATGCGGTGAGCGGCCAGCGCGACCAGGCCGTAGAGGTGGTGGAGAAGCTGTTGACGCAGACCGAGCAAATCTCGCCCGCCTCGGTGCAGGCGGCGGCGGTTTGTGCGGCGCTTGGTGAGCGTGACCGCGCTTTCGCGTTGATCGAAAAAGCGCTCGAAGCGCGTGATGATCGCTTGCTCTGGATAAAAGTTGATCCGCGATTTATCAACCTGCGCGCCGATAAACGATACCCAGACTTGTTGCGCCGCATGAGCCTGCCGCTGTAAGGCGACAGACGCAGATTTATGAAGCTTGCCGACGCTGACGCAGGGCTTCAAATAACACTACGCCGACCGCTACCGAAACATTCAGCGAAGAAATTTTGCCGCGCATCGGAATCGCAACTATGACATCGCAACGCTCGCGCACCAAGCGGTGCAAGCCCGCCCCTTCGTTACCGAAAACCAACGCCGTAGCGCCTTGATATTCATACTGGTCGTAACTCATCTGCGCTGCGGCATCCAGGCCGACAACCCAGACATTACGCCGTTTCAATTGCTCTATGTATGCCGCCAGATTGGTGACGCGAGCCACCGGCAGATATTCAATCGCGCCTGCTGAAGCCTTGGCGACAATCTCTGTAAGGTGCGCGGCGCGACGTTCGGGAATGATGACAGCATTGGCTCCGCCGCCTTCGGCGGTGCGTATGATTGCGCCGAGGTTATGAGTGTCTTCTATGCCATCCAACAGAATTAATAAGGTCTGCGAATTGATGGATTCCAAAATCACTTCGGCATCGGCATATTGCGCCGCCGCGACCAGCGCCATAACGCCTTGATGATTGACGTTGTGGCTCAAGCGGTCGAGTGCGGCTTTCGGCTCTTTGCGAAAGGGAATGTTGGCGCGGCGTGCGGCGTCCAGAACCTCGCGCAAGCGTTCGTGCCGCGCCGTATCGGCAATGATGATGCGCTCGATGCGCCGGTTACCGGCACGCAAGGCTTCCAGCACCGGCAGCACTCCGTAAATGTGTGACATAACCAAATGATAGTAATCGAAAATGACTGGTGAGGCGAAGCGGAATTCTTCCGGTGCGGCGCTCAAGGCCAAAGCCAATGTGCTGCTCCGGCTTACCCTTCCGCCGCTACCGGATTGGCCGTCGAAAGAATCGCCTGCCAGCGCCCGTTGCGTTTTTCGTAGATGTCCATAGCCGAATAATCGCCGTGATAGCGCGTCTCTTGGGCGTTGATACGGGCGCGGATATGCACCGATGCGGTGGCGATATTTTTTTCGATGCGAACCGCTAGGGCGGTGATTTGTAGCGCCTCGAAAATCAGTTGACCGCTTTCCATGCCCTTCAACCATTGCGCCTTGGTGAGGTTCAACCCGTCGGGGTCGGTGAAGATAAAATTATCGGCGAGGATGTGATCCAGGCGTTCGAGGTCGGCTTTCACACACGCCTCGATCAATTCAAATTCCAGATTTTTTACCGCTTCCTCGTCCGTCATCAAGGGGGCTGCCATCCATCCGTTCTCCATAGTGAAAATAAAACCATAACTTCGCAACAAAACGCCAATCGTCGGCGACTTGTTGCCGGATTCTCGCCAGCGTTCTCCGTTGGCGGATGAAGCAATAGATTCAGCGGGCGCGAAGGATGTTGTTTGCCTTGCTTGACAGGGCTTTGCAGCAAGCGTAAATTCCAGCACTTGCAAAATCGCACGGAAAAACGCATGAATAAAATGTATTCAACACAGGTGTTTTAGATTATGGCAAAATCATTAGTCATCGTGGAGTCTCCCTCAAAAGCGAAAATCATCAACAAATATTTAGGCCCCGGCTATAAGGTGCTGGCCTCTGTCGGTCACGTCAAAGACCTGCCCAAGAAAGGCATAGGCATAGACTTCGATAATAATTTCGAGCCGACCTATGAAATTATTCCCGGCAAAACTAAAGTCATCAAAGAACTGAAAGCCGCCGCCAAAGACGCCGACACCATCTTCATCGCCACCGACCCGGACCGCGAAGGCGAAGCCATCGGCTGGCACATCAAAGAAGAATTGGAAGGGCGCGGCAAAAATAAAAAGATCGTGCGCCGCGTGCTGTTCAACGAAATCACCAAGCACGCCATTAAAGAATCGTTCAAAAGCCCGAAAGACATAGACCAGAATCTGGTGGACTCGCAACAGGCGCGGCGATTGCTCGACCGCATCGTGGGCTATCAGGTGTCGCCATTGTTATGGGACAAGGTGCGGCGCGGTTTATCGGCGGGGCGCGTGCAATCGGTGGCCTTGCGTCTGGTGGTCGAACGCGAGCGCGAAATCCTCGCCTTTATGCCAACCGAATATTGGACGTTGACGGCAAATCTAAGCGCCAAGTTGCCGCCTGCTTTCGATGCCCGCTTGCTTCGCATAGAAGAGAAGACCGTCAAGACCACGGATTTCAATCCGACCGCAGTGGATGGCGTCATCGCCGATTACGGCGTCAAGAAAAACGAAGTTCATATACACAATCAACAGCAGGCGGCTGAACTGGTCAAAGATATTCAGCAACAGCAATTCATTGTTTCATCGGTCACCAAAAAAGAGAAGAAGCGCAACCCTGTGCCGCCATTCATCACCTCAAAGTTGCAACAGGAAGCAGCGCGCAAATTGCGCTTTCCGGTGAAGAAGGCCATGCAGGTGGCGCAGAAACTGTATGAAGGCATTGAAATCGGCGAAGAAGGTTTGGTCGGTTTGATTACTTATATGCGAACCGATTCGACTCGCGTTGCCGACTCGGCGCTCGAAGAAGCGCGTGGCTTTATCGGCCAACAATTCGGCGGCGAGTATCTGCCGGAGAAGGCGATTTTTTATCGCTCGAAAAAAGGCGCGCAGGATGCCCACGAAGCTATACGTCCGACTTCGGTTTTGCGGACGCCGGATTCGCTGGCGCAATATTTAGGCAAAGATGAGTTGGCGCTTTATAAATTAATCTGGCAACGCTTCGTCGCTTCGCAGATGATGCCGGCGATCTTCGATCAGACGACGATTGATATCAAAGCCGGAGAGCGTTATGTGTTTCGCGCTACGGGATCGGTCTTGAAGTTCAACGGCTTTCTGGCGGTTTACGAAGAAGGCAAAGACGAAAAGGACGAAGAGGATGACGAACAGGCAATGAAATTGCCACTCGTTGAAAGCGGCGAGGCGTTGCAGTTGAATAAGTTGACGCCCGACCAGCACTTCACCGAACCGCCGCCGCGTTACACCGAAGCGACGCTGGTCAAGGCGCTTGAAGAGAAGGGCATCGGGCGGCCTTCGACTTACGCTTCGATTATGACCACCATCACCGACCGCGAATATGCGGCGAAAAAAGAGAGCCGCTTTGTGCCTACGGAACTGGGCATGATTGTTAATGATTTGCTGGTGGAAAATTTCGACGACCTCTTCAATGTCAAATACACGGCGCGCATGGAAGAAGAGTTGGACGAGATTGAAGACGGCAAGCTGAAGTGGACAACGGCGCTTGCCGAATTTTACGGCAAGTTCACCAAAGACCTTGAGCAAGCCAAATTGAATATGCGCGATGTCAAACGCCAGGAGATCATCACCGACATCAAGTGCGAAAATTGCGGCTCGTTTATGGCGAAAAAGTTCGGGCGTTACGGCGAATTTTTAGCTTGCACCAATTACCCGGAGTGCAAGACAACGAAAGACCTGGCGAAGGTTCACGACGAAGTAGGCGAAGAGACGCACGCCGAGGCCGCCGAAGAGACCTGCGAAAATTGCGGTCGCCCGATGGCCATGAAGCGCGGCAGGTTCGGGCAGTTTCTCGCCTGCACCGGCTATCCCGAATGCAAGACGACGCGCAAGATTCAAAAGGGCGGCGCGATAGCTGCGCCCACCATTCAACTCGAAGAATTGTGTCCGCAATGCGGCAAACATCTGGTCATCAAACAGGGACGCTTCGGCGCTTTTACCGCCTGCTCGAATTATCCCGATTGTAAATACATCAAGCAGGAGACCACCGGCGTCACCTGTCCCGAAGACGGCGGCGATATTGTCGCCAAGCGTGGCAAGCGCAAAACCTTTTACGGCTGCTCGAACTATCCGAAATGCAAATTCGTGTTGTGGGATAAACCGCTGGCGAAATCTTGTCCGCAATGCGGCGCTCGCTTTGTCGTCGAGAAGTGGAAAAAAGACGGCAGCCGTGAATGGCGTTGTTTGACCGAAGATTGCAAGTACAAAGAAGAGGTTGCCGAAGGTGACGCGCCAACCGAAGACAAAGAAGGTTCACGAATGACCGCATAACGAATTTGCCAAATGCCGCGAGACGATTGACAAGGAGAAAGCCAGCAATGAGTTGGGAAGATCAAGAAGACCAGACGATTTATAAAGTCGTCGTCAATCACGAAGAGCAGTATTCCATCTGGCCCGCTCATCGAGAGACTCCGCTGGGCTGGAATGATGCAGGGTTTGCGGGATTGAAAGAAGCCTGCCTCGCTTACATCAAAGAGGTGTGGACCGATATGAGGCCGCTCAGTCTGCGACAGAAAATGGAAGAGATGGCAAAGCCGCAGTCCTAAGTAGGTAGCAAAAGTTTTTTGAAAAATAATCGTAGCTAGAGCGTGTCGCCTAAATGAATGTTCTGCCCGGATATTGTATGTGATGGTGTAACTAGCCACAACATATGGGCGGTTGCTGGAATTCTGCGACACGCTCTAGCTACTGAGCCAGTTTGAAAATTGTCGGTCGTTTTGTTGTTGCGCCATCGGCGGGATTATATTTTCTTCCCCTCCTTAGTCAGAGACCGCTGCTCAACGGGAATCATGGGCATATATTTTTTTCCCCTTCCCTTAGTTTTTACGCCAGAGGCGCACAGGGAATTAGCCCGTGGTAGCACCACGGGAATTCGTTTTTGCGCCAGAGGCACACAGGAGAGTAGCCCGTGGTGAAGCCACGGGAAGGCGAAGGTAGCTTGGCGGTCGCGCTCTGGAAGAGCGCCGGAGGCTGGCGGCAATCTATCTCCTGCACCCTTTCAGGGCGCGCCGCGTTTGCCCAACATGATTCCAGTGCCTACCGCACTGGCTAATCTCTTACACCCCTGCGGGGCAAAGACAGGCGAGAGCGAAACGCCAACCGTCCTATGCTAATTTCCTACACCCCTTGCGGGGTAAAGCAGGCGGGGTCGTTACAAATAATCACAAAAAAACCCTTATTTTTCAGGCTTTTTAATGAGGTTTTTTCAAAAAATATACGCCAACCCTACTTCGCGCCACGCTCACCTGACGCCAATCACGAAAGCGCTGCGCGCATTACACGACAGGCAATCGCCTGGCTGAACTTTCTACGCAGCGCGCAAAAAAAAATAGAGCAGGCCATTGCGCTGCTCTATTTTTTGTGGGGGCTGGGGAAAATTCTTTAGCGATTTCGGCGATGCCGTCGGTTGCGATGTCTTTGCACCAGGTAACCGGTTCCTGCGCCTGCGCCTGCGCCAATGACCGCGCCTTTCTTGCCGCCGATTAACGCGCCGCCAACGCCGCCGATGACAGCGCCTACCACTGCGCCTTTAGTTTTGCTGTGGTGATGTCTATAGGAACGCCGATGCGCCGATGCCTCTGGCACCAGTAAAAGCATAAATACAACGAGTAAAAATACCGCTAATATGTTCTTGTTTCGTACAATCTGTATCACAATCACACCTCCGATTCGGTTTTCAAATCCTCTGCGCTATCATCATACAAAGCGCATACCACAAACCCCAAGTTGCGAAATGAATCTCAACGCCTGCGGAAAAATAGATAATAAACCGGCGCGCCTAGAGCGACCACGGCAACTCCGGCAACAGCTTGTAGCGGATTGTTGAGCGCCAACAGCAATAACAAAAGACTCACCAAAACTAAAAAAAGTATCGGCGTGAAGGGATAGCCCGGCACTAGAAAAATATCGGCGTCCGCCACTGGTTTTCGCAAGCGAAAGATGGCCGCAACCGTCAACGCAATAAACACCACAGTGATGAAAATAAAATAGGCGACGATTTGATTAAAGGTGCCAATAGCGACCAATAAACCAGCCAGCAGCGCCTGCAACATAATGGCGCGAGTCGGCGTGTTGAAGCGCGGATGCAGGGCGGCGGCGGAGGGGAAAAAAACTTTGTCCCGCGCCATCGCATAATAGACACGCGGCGCGGTCATCATCACCGCGAGTAAACTTCCCAGCACTGAAATGATGACGATGCCGGAAAAGATTTGACCACCGGCGCGCCCGAACAACACTTCACCGGCTTGCGCGGCAAAGGTCTCTCCCGAAGTGGCGCGCTCGATTGGCACCAGGTACAAAAAGACGGCGCTGGTTAATAGATAAACCAGCGTGACGATGCCGACGCCGTAAAGGAAGGCTCGCGGCAGGGTGCGCGTAGGTTGACGCACTTCACCGGCAAGCTTGCTGATGTCCCACCAACCGCCATAGGAAAAAAAAGCGGCGACCATTGCTCCCGCCAATGCGCCAAACAGCGGCGCTGACCCAGCGTGTTGCGCTGCGAAGGGAACGAAGTTCGACCAGTTGCCGAGCCGCATAGCAAAGCCCCACAAAATAATCACCGCCAGCAATCCCAATTTCAAAGCGGTCAACACACGCATCAGCCACGCGCCGATTTGCAGCCCGAAAATATTGGCAAAGGCGAAGAGCAGAATCACCGCAACGCCCACCGCCTTGGCCCCCAACGGCGAGAGCGGCAGGATATAACCAACATAGCCGGTCAAGCCCGAAGCCAGCGCTGCGCTCAAGCCCGGATCCAAAACCAGAAAACATTTCCAGCCATAGAGAAAGGCCAAGCCTTCGCCATACACTTCGCGCAAGTAAACATAGCCGCCGCCCGCCGCTGGAAAACGCGCCGCCAGTTCGCCGTAACAGAGCGCGCCGCTGATCGCCATGCCGCCCATCACCAGCCAGATAATCAGTATCCACAAAGGCGACCCTAAAGACTTCGCCATAGCGGCAGGCGTCAAAAAAATTCCTACGGCGATCACTTCGCCGACAATCAACGCCACCGCGGTCGTCAATCCGATTTGGCGCGGCAAATGATTTTGGGAGTGTTCCGTTTTGGCCAATGGCAATTCAACTCATGCTGGTGGTGCAGAAAATTTTCTTACGAAGGGACCTCGGAATGCCGCCGAATTTCTGTGTGCGTTCTGGCGGCGCGCCATGATTTTATGAAAAGCAATGAAATATAGCGGTTTACAGTCGGTTGCGACCCAATGTCAGTAGCCCGACCGTAAGGGCTTACTTTTACCCATAAGTCAGAACTTCATCAACTGCGATAGTTTTTTAGCCCGCGAAGTGGGCGATAGCATATAGCCCAGTGCGTCAGCGCTGGGCTATATGCGAAACCATCTCTCGCTAGCCCGCGAAGCGGGTGATAG
>JACQDB010000105.1 GCA_016201275.1 Acidobacteriota bacterium | reverse complement strand
TATCACCCGCTTCGCGGGCTAGCGAGAGATGGTTTCGCATTTACCCAGCGCTGACGCACTGGGCTATATGCTATCGCCCACTTCGCGGGCTAAAAAACTATCGCAGTTGATGAAGTTCTGACTTATGGGTAAAAGTAAGGCCGTTTACCAGAGCGCGAACGACTCGAACTCAAATTGAGTCGTTCGCGCTTTGACGTATGCCTGTGCTGGCACCAAGGTGCGGCGGGCTTTGGGCGGACGCTCGTGGCCAACGTCTGTGGCGGGAAATGCCTGCATGGTGATTGTCCTTTCCTTGATCCAGCGACGCTATGACAACGACACAGCGATTAATTTTCGAGGCCGCAACGACAGAGCGCGGCGATTATTTTTGCAATGCGGCAAGCACTTCGGCGACCGTTGGGCGTTCGCTCTGGTCGCGGCCTATGTGCGAAAGCGTCAAACGCCCTTGACGGTTGATGACGAAATCGCCGCCCTTTTGCAAAGTGTCGCCGTTGGGTCTTCGCAAGGGTTTGCCTTGCCATAGGAGCCGCAGAAAACGGCGCACGATTTTCCAGCCGTAAGCCTGCCTGGTTGAATGTCGGCCCAGGCCATAAGCGTGATAGCTTTGTAATTCGGGGTCGGCAACAAAGCGCGTGCGCGCCAACACGGCTGTAGGTTGCTCAAGCTTTTGTTCGCGGAAAAATTTTTCCACGTAATACTTTTGGAAAAATGGCAGCCAATCCTGCAACTCCTGCACGGGCGCAAACGACACGACCAGCAAGTGCGCCTCCTGTTTGGCTAATTGGTTTTGCACGTTTGGGTGATGCAACTGCATCACGTAATCGGCTCAGAACACTCAGGCAAGATGCCGCAGAAAGGTCAGGCTGACGGGCTTGGGATAATCGCCAAGATGAACGAGTTGGCCATCGGTGGCAGGTAGAGAAAAATCGGGCGCAGGTTCGCCGATTAGAGGTTGACGCAAAATTTGGTTTGTCATAAATAATTTTCCGCTTCGCAAAAACACCGCAAGCCTACGGCTTCAATTTTCAACATCGGTGTGGCAATCCACGCGCCTCTTTAATGATTCACCGCGACAAATCGCCAAGCCGGTGCTGCAACAACGTCAAGGCCACCAGCGCCGCTGTCTCGGTTCGCAAAATACGTTTGCCCAAGGTGACTGCTCGACAACCGCTGTTATTCATCAAGGCAATTTCGTGGTTGCTCCATCCGCCTTCGGGGCCGATTAACACGCTGATGGTGCGTTGGTCAGTCAAGGCCTCAAGCGTCTGTTGCAGCACCGCGCCGCCGCGTTCGTTGAAAAATAACATCGCCGCTGTTGCCGCTGCCTCGTCGGCACAGAGAAATTCCGCCACCGTCAAGGGGCTATCAATTGCCACGCGCGCACGGCGACCGCATTGCTTCAAGGCTTCCATAGAGATGCGTTGCCAGCGCTCGATTTTTTTCGCCGCCGATTCGCGGTTCAATTTCAGGTCGGCGTGTTCGCAGGCCAGCGGCACGATACGATGGACGCCAAGCTCTGTGGCTTTCTGCACAATGAAATCGAATTTCTCGCCTTTCACCAATGCTTGCGCGAGCGTCAATCGCAAAGGCGATTCCACTGCGTCAGTCAACTCTTCAATGATTTCCAGGACGGCGCGTTTGCCGACCTGGGCAATCAATTCACAGCGGAACTCTGTGCCGCAGCCGTCGAAAACAAAAACCTCTGCGCCGCACGACAAGCGCAACACCTGAAGCAAGTGATGTGATTCGTCTGCCGACAACATGATGCGCGTTTGGTCGCGCTCGTCCGGGGCTGCATAAAATCTGCGCCGCTGCATCAAGTTGCCTCGCTTCGCGCCACGAGCATTGACCATTCGCCCGCCGCTTTGCGTTCGCTGATGGTCAAACCCGCCGCCTCAATTGCCCGTTCCACATCACCGCGCAAGGTGGTCAGTATGCCCGATAAAATCATCAAGCCCGCCGGTTTTACACAGCGTGTCAAATCGTCCATCAACGCGATGATGACTTCGGCGGTGAGATTGGCGACGACCATATCGAATTGCAGTCCGGCAAAATCCGATGGCTGACCTTGGCGCACTTCTATGCGCTGCTCGACGTTATTGATGGCGCAATTTTCGCTGGCGACGGCGACCGCCAGCGGGTCAATGTCTATCGCCACGATGCGCGCTTGTGTCGAAAGCAAGGCGGCGGCAATCGCCAGTATGCCTGTGCCTGTGCCTACGTCAATCAGCGAACCGCCTGTCCAGCGTGCTTCAAGCGCTTCTAAACACAGGCGCGTGGTTTCGTGGGTTCCCGTGCCAAAGGCCATGCCTGGATCAATTTGAATGACGGCGCGGTTGGCGGCATCGGCAGGCAATTTCCACGACGGCGCGACCATCAAGCGCTCGCCTATATTGATCGGCTCGAAGCCCTCTTTCCATTTCTGCATCCAGTCCTGATCGGCAATATCGGCAAGCTCTAGGCTCAACAGGAAAGGCAAAATTCCGGCGCGTCCGCATTCGCCTTCGATCTCTCTGGCAAGCGTTTCGGCCTTCGTTGATTGGTCGAAATACGCGCCGAGTCGCAGGCTTGATTCATTTTCTTCCAGGGTAATCAAACCGTTTGCGCCCAAATCAAAGAGCATAGCGCTGACGGTTTCTTCAACTGTCGGCGCTATGGTTACGGTGACAAGATGCCAGATTTTTTCCTGCGAATGTTTCGATTTCATAATGTTGGTTCAACTTTTCAGGGTGCAGCTAATACTACAGACAATGCCTTAGCTTTTTCAAATCGGCATATCCGCTGCAATTGTCATTGCTGTATGCGCGCCCACACAGTAAAATTTTTTTCGCTTGAAGCGCCACAACCAGTTTCAGGCAGTGACACTGAATCAATCAACCGGGCTGTGAATTAATCAATCGTTGTTCAACCAATTTTTCTGCGGGGATTGTCCATGCTTCGCCGCTTCATCACGCTGATCTTGTTCTGCATAGTGGGGCATTTGACCGCGCCAGCGAACCTCGCAGCGGGCGGTTGGAAGCCGGTCACGCCGCAGGATTTGAAATTCAGCGCCGCCGACATCGGCGACCCCGAAGCCGATGCTGCCATCCTGTTTCGCGATGGCATTCTCACCGACGATGAAAACGACGGCACCAGTTTGCGCTTGTACATACGCCTGAAAATCTTTAATGACAGAGGCCGTCGGTTTGGCGATATACAACTTCCGTACAAAGTCGAACTCGGAAAAATCACCGACGTGGAAGCCCGCGCCATACGCCCGGATGGCACGATTATCGAAGTCGAAGGCAAAGATATTTTCGACAAACTGATTTTCAAAAACAGCGAAGGCACACATCGCGCTAAAGTTTTTTCCATGCCCGGCGTCGAACCCGGTACGATTATCGAATATCGTTACCGGCAAACCTATCCGAAAGGCTTTCGCTATTTTCAACTCGAATTGCAATCTGATCTCTTCATACGGCAACTGAATTATCGCATCATTCCGCCGTTGCTCTCGAAATCCGATGTTCGCTATGTGACTTTTAACGTGCAGGATGACAAACGCTTTCAACCGGTGTGGGACGGCGCGTTCAACATCAAAGTGGAAAACATCGCGCCGTTCAAACGCGAGCCGATGATGCCGCCCGAATTGACCGTCAAGATGTGGGCTTGGCTTTATTACTCCGATGAACTGGAAATGAAGCCCGACAAATACTGGCGCGATTATGCCCAACGCCTGAATAATCGCGCCAACGCCGAAACCAAGCCGACAAAAACCATTCGCCGCATCGTCGAGACCCTCACCACTGTCAACGACAAGCCCACTGAAAAAATCGCCCGCCTGTACCATTATGTGCAGAGCGAAATTCAAAACATCGGAACCCGCGACGACCACGAAGAAGACCCCGACAAACCCGCGACCGTGGCTTCGCCGTTCAAGGTCAACAACACTGCCGACGACACGCTCAAGCGTCGTTACGGCACGCCACGCGAAATCAATCGCCTGTTTATCGCTCTGCTCCGAGCTGCCGGTTTCGACGCCAGAGTGGCGGAGTTGACCACCCGCGACGAAAATTTTTTTCAGAAGTCGTTTGCCGATGCCTTTCAATTCAACAGCGAAGTGACCGCAATAGTGGCCCCCGATGGCGGCCTAAAATTCTATGACCCCGGCACCCAGTATTGCCCTTTCGGTTCGCTGGCGTGGGAGAAAGAAGCGGTCACCGCTTTGCTGTATGGCAAGAAAGATGCGCGCTTTGTGGAGACCTCGGTATCGCAGGCCGAGCGCAACGGTGAAGAAAAAAAATTGCTCATCACGCCGTTTGCCGATGGGCGCGTAGAGGTGCATATGGAAGCGAAAATGACGGGTTTGCGAGCGCTGGAACTGTGCAGCGAGATGACTGGGTTGACCCGCGAGCAACAACGCCAGCGTGTGTTGACGACAGCCAAAGACCATCTGCCTACGGCGACCATCAACGAAGCGTCGGTGATGATTTCGGAGGCCGTGAATCCCGTGCAGGCGGTCAATGCCGCGTATCAATTTACTTTGCCACAGGCCGCCACACCGACGGAAAAACGCCTGTTGCTCAAGCCTGCTTTGCTGACTCGCCGCGATGAAAATTTTTTATCGGCGGCGACCCGCGTCAACAGTTTATACTTTCATTATCCGTGGTCGGAGAGCGAACGCGATGTGATAGACATCCCCGCAGGTTACGACTTGGAACAACTTCCTGACCCGATTGATCTGGACATTGGCGCGGCGCGTTATCGTGCGACCTTTGTGCGAGATGGCAATCGCATCGTTTACGAACGCACTTTGCTGGTCAACGCCATCTTCTTCACCGCCAGCCAGTACGCCACGGTCAAGGCGTTCTTCGATCAAGTCGGTCAGGCCGACCGCGCCTTGATCTCGTTCAAACAAAAATAACCGCACTGATTCGACTTTGTACAAGTTGAGATTGGCCAGCATCACTCCAGCGCTTACGTTGCCTTTAGCATCTGCAATTATTGCGCCTCAATTTTTTGAAGTGAGTTTCAATAATTTCAGGGGTTGAAAGGAAAAGCAGATTCAACCAGGATGATTCGCCTCTGAAAAATCTAAGTAGGTTTGCGTATATCTTTTGAAAAAGATTTATTAAAAAGCCTGAAAAACAAGGGTTTTCTGTGATTATTTTTCAAAAAACTTTTGTCTACCTACCTAGCAACGGAGAGCCGAGGCAATTTGGCTATTCATCTGAATCCCCCAACGGCAGTTGGGGGATGCTTAAAGTTCTACCTACACACCAAGCAAGCAAAGTTTTTTTTGTAATCCCCCCAACGGTAGTTGGGGGATGCTTAAAGTCCAGCCTACATCGCAAGCCACTAAGCTTTTTTTTCAATCCCCCAACGGTAGTTGGGGGATGGTTAAAGTCCAGCCTTGAGCATCGGGCAAGGTTGGACTTTAACTATCCCCCGATTGCCATCGGGGGGATTCGTTTCTCGTTGGCAGCGTTTTGTAGGCTGGACTTTAAGCATCCCCCCAACTACCGTTGGGGGGATTCGTTTCTCGTTGGCTGCGTTTTGTAGGTTGGACTTTAACCATCCCCCGACTGCCATCGGGGGGATTGGCAAGCTCGGTTCGCCTCTGAAAAATGTACAAAGTCGAGCTTCGTACAGGTCACAGTAAATACGCCGCTAGTTAGCAACGCCATGATTTTTCAAATAAGCCAATAAACATAGGTTTTTTGCAGCAAACCAGTATTTTCTAACTAGAGCGGTTTGCATATGTGTGTACGGAACGCGCTATCGTTGAGCAGCGGTCTTCGACGGCGCGAAGGTCTTCGACCGCCGCTCAACGGGTTTGAGGTTTCCGTAATCTCAAACCAAAACCGCTCTAGCGGGGTCGCGGGCGTTGATGAATGATTCGATAGCGGCGTGGATAAAACTTTGACGCCCGGAAATGCGCTTGTTACGCTTGCTCATCAAAATTTTCAAGGAGAATCTTTTGACCACCGAAATCCGACAACCTGAAGCACCTTCGATTCGCGAAGACGAAATTCCTTATCCGCCTGTAGGCTATGCTTGGTATGTCGTCGGAGTGTTGACCCTGGTTTACATTTTCTCCTTTCTTGACCGGGTGATCTTGGCGTTGTTGGTCAAACACATCAAACGCGATTTTCATATCAACGACACACAAATTAGTTTTTTAACCAGCTTTGCTTTTGTCGTGTTCTACATTCTTGGCGGCATACCTTTTGGACGCCTTGCCGATTCCAAAAGTCGTCGCACAATTATCGCATTTGGCGTAGTGCTGTGGAGTTTAATGACGGCGTTGTGCGGCGTGGCGCAAAACTTCTTCCAGATGTTTTTATACAGAATTGGGGTGGGGGTTGGCGAATCCTCGCTGTCGCCATCAGCCTTCTCTTTAATCACTGATTACTTCCCTAAAAAGCGATTAGCAACCGCCATCAGCGTCTATTCAATGGGCATTTATTTAGGCGCGGGAATGGCTAATTTGCTCGGCGGTATCGTCACAGGTTTTGCCGATTCGCAAGAGACCTACAACTTGCCTCTGCTCGGAACAATGCGCTCGTGGCAGGTGATTTTTTTTATCATAGGGTTGCCCGGAGTGTTGTTGGCGTTGTTGTTATATACGGTAAAAGAGCCAGCGCGTCGGGATCGCCGTTTGGTGCAATCGCTAACCGGCGCAATGAAATCTGCAGACTTCTCCCTGCGGCAAGTCTTCGACTACATCCGTGAAAATAAGCTTACCTTCATTTGTCACAATGTGGGTTTTGGGCTGATTTCGCTTGCCACCAATGCCGGAGGGTTCTGGAATCCCAGCTACTTTGTTCGCAATCACGGCTGGACGCCGGCAAAATCGGGAATCGTTTTAGGTCTAGGGCTGGCAACGGCAGGAACCGCAGGCATCGTTGCAGCGGGGCGTTTTTCCGATTGGCTTTCGCAGCGTGGTTACCAAGATGCGCCGATGCGGGTTGGATTGTTGGCATCGTGTTTGTTGATACCGAGCGGGGCGGCTTTTTATCTAGCGCCAAGTGGCGAGATAGCCGCTTGGTTATTTGTGCCGCTGGCTTTTTTTGCGAGTGCGCCGTTTGGTGTTGCGCCCGCCGCGATTCAGCAGATGATGCCCAACGCCATGCGCGGACAGGCTTCGGCGCTATACATTTTTATGGTCAACGTCATTGGCTTAGGCTTAGGGCCGACGGCAGTGGCGTTGATGAATGATTATGTTTTTCACGATGACAACGCGATTAAATTTTCTCTGCTGATTGTCGGTGCGATAGCAGAATTTTTTGCGGCGCTTTTGTTGTGGTTTGGGTTGAAGCCTTTCGCGCAAAGCCTAGATCGTTTGAAACAGTGGATGACGGCCAATACAGAATCAGTGAATCGGGAAATAGTGAATAGTGAAAACCAATAGTGAATCGTGAGTAGAGCGAAACTGTAGCTCACAACTTTTTACGGCTCACGATTCACGATTCTCTGTTATGGGGAGACATTTGAATGGCTCTATTCCAGTGCCTACAGCACTGGCTAATTTCCTACACCCCTTCGGGGCAAATCCGGCTGAGTTGTTAAACATCAAGAGAACCCGCTAAAAAAGAACCCGCTAAAAAAGAATCCGCCAAACCATTCAGGAAGAATCCACCAGCTGCATTGGTTTTACAATCCAACAATGCCCGAACCGTTTTCCAAATCGCCAAGGATGAAACTTCATTGCAGCAGAGCCAACGGAAAGTCCATGCCTTTGGAGGAACTGACCGGATACTGCGCTTGCGTTCTGTACTTTTGCGAGATTTCCGGCAACTGGTCTTCAATGTAAGCGAGCAGGCCGCGCACTGTCACCGTCTTTTTTGCCGCTCCTATAGTGGCCTCGCCGCCCAAGCCTTTCAGCAACAAGTAGGTAAAAACGCCGTGACCTAACGATTGCACTTCGGTTGCGTCCTGATCGGGCGAAGAGGCGGCGATGATGTGTATGCCGGTGGCACGCGCTAATTGCGAGAGCGTTTTGCGGTCTTCAAAACTGCGGAAGGCGGTGACCGCTGCACCGGAGCGGCAGGCGTCCAACAACAACAAAACTTTTTGCGAACGCAACTTCACCAGAAGGTCTGAGATGGTTTTCGACGAGATGCCTTGCGCCGCCAGCACCTCATCCCTTTCCGGTTGAATGATGTCGTAAGGCACAAAGTACCATTGGCTTTCACGACTGTCACCGTGACCGGCGAAATAGATAATGACGACATCTTGCGGTTGGGTTTTTTCCGTGAGGGTCTGAAACGATTTGATGATATTGGCGCGGCTGGCTTCTTCATTGAAGAGTTTAGTGATGGTCACTTCGCGGAATAAGCGTTTCCCTTTCTGCTCGAAAAAGTCGGCGATGCTGGCGGCATCCGGCTTGGCGAAGTTCAAGTTCAACGCCGAATTTTTATATTGATTGATGCCGACTACCAACAGGTGTAAAGCCGCTTCTTTGACAGGCGCAGCAAGCCGCAGCGTCAATTCAACCGGGCGGCTTTCGGTGAAATCGTTGCTGTAGGCGATGGCTTTGAAATTATTTTCGCCTTCCGTGAGCAAAACGCGAAAGCTCGCCGTTGCATTGCTCTTGACGACTTTCAGGCCGCGCAGATTCGGATCAACGAGCTTGCCGTTTTGATAGAGCTTGACTTCCTTAACGCCGCCGCCGGTGTCTTTGGCCTCGACTTTAATTTCTGCTTCCGCCGCGTTGAAACTGGCGTTCATGGAGGGCGAAACAATCTTCACTTCCGGCGAAGAGGCAAAGCCTTGAGTGATGGTATAGGCCGGTTTGAGGCTGAGGTTTTGCAGCGCTTGCGGGATGATCTCTGGCTTGTAAAAACGCTCGAACAATTGATCGAAATCATAAACCTTATTGCCGCTGCGCCAGGTGACATACGAAGCGCTGTGTTCAGAGCCGTCGTAATAACCGTCCGGCGTAAACGCAATCCAGTTGCCATCATTGAAGGCCAGCCAAGTGGTGATTAAGCGCCCGGTTTCAAGCGACCAGACTTTTGCCGTCGTATCCCAGCTTCCCGACAGCAAAGTTTTTTGATCGGCGCTGAAAGCTATAGAAGAAACCGGGCTGGTGTGGCCTTCAAGCGTGCGAAGCATCTTGCCGCTTTCCGCGTCCCATAATTTTATGCTCTTGTCGAAGCCGCCGGTTGCCAGACTGCGACCATCGGGTGCGAAAGCGATGGCCAGCAGATCGAAAGAGTTGGCGTTGACGGTTTTGATTAACTCGCCGCTTGCGACATTCCACAACTTGAAGGTTTTATCGCCGCTTGCCGATGCCAGCGTGTAGCCGTCTGGGCTGAAGGCGACCGAACTGACCAATCCGAAGTGACCATCGAGCGAGCGTATAAATTTGCCGGTGTTGACCTCCCAAAGCCTGACGCTGTTATCTACGCTGCCCGAGGCCAGAGTTTTATTGTCTGGGCTGAAGGCCACGGCAGTAATCAAACTATGATGACCGGTAAGCGTGCGTAGCGATTTGCCTGTGCTGACGTTCCAGATTCTGATGGTGCGGTCTTCGCTGCCCGAAGCCAGCAACTTGCCATCGGCGCTGAAGGCAAGAGCGTGAATCTCTGCGTCGTGACCTTTGTAGGTGCGAAGCACTTTGCCGCTGTTGGTTTCCCAAAGCTTCAGGGTTTTATCCCAACTGCCGGACGCTAGAGTTTTGCCGTCGGGGCTGAAAGCCACGGCGCTGACTTCCGAGGTATGCTCGTCCAGACTGTGCAGCAAGCGACCTTCGCCAGCATTCCACAACTTGACGCTGCGGGCATTGGTGAAGGCGGCAATTTTTCCATCAGGGTTGAGCGCCACTTCGCGCACGGCAAAAGAGTGGCTGTCCAGATTGCTTAACCATTTGCCGGTCGCTACGTCCCAGAGAAAAATGGTTTTCCAACTCGCTGCGGCAATCGTCGCGCCGTCGTTATTGAAGGCGATGGCGTTGACCGGTTGAGGGAAATTCTCAAGCGTGCGAAGCAACTTGCCGCTGTCGGTGTCCCATAACTTGAGCGTTTTATCTTGACTGCCGGAGGCGACAATTTTGCCATCGGTATTGAAGGCGACCGCGACCACGCCGCTCGCATGGCCTTTGAGGGTGTGCAGCGCTGTGCCGTTTGCGGCGTCCCAGACTTTGACGGTTTTATCGGCGCTGCCGGAAATCAATGTCTTGCCGTCGGGACTGAAGGCCAACGAGCGCACGTCGGCGCTGTGACCGACAAAGGTGCGTAGCAAGTTGCCGTCGGTGGTGTCCCAGAGTTTTACGGTTTTATCTTCGCAGGCGGCGGCCAGTTGTTTGCCATCGGGGCTGAAACTGATTGAACGTATGCCGCCCGCTTTGCCTTCGAGGGTGAGCAGCAAATCGCCGTTGTTGGCATCGTAGAAATTGATGGTCTGGTCGAGGCTGCCGGAAGCGATGATTTTGCCGTCGGCGCTGAAGGCGACGCAACTGACGCCGTTATCATGATCGGTGAACGAGTGCAGCAATTTGCCTGTCGCTACGTCCCACACCTTGACGGTTTTTTCCAAGCTTCCCGCTGCGATGGTCTTGGCGTTCGGACTGAAGGCGAGCGAGGTAACGTCATCGTAGATGTCCGGCAGCAGGCGAATCAGGCGGTTATTTTCGGCATCCCAGATTCGTATGGTTTTGTCTGCGCCGCCAGAGGCAAATAGTTTGCCGTCGAAACTGTAAGCGATGGAGCGTATGTTATCGGAGTGGCCGTTTTGAATAACGAGTTCCGGTTTTTCCATACGCGGCGCGGGTTTTTGCTTTGGTGGCGCGGGTTTTTGCGGCGGCGGCGGCAACGGTTTATCAGCGCTATTTTTACCGGACTTCTTCTGTGATTTGGTCGAGGCAGACGATGATTTGCCGGTGCGCTGGGCGTGGTACGCGCTGCTGGATAAAAGCAGGATGAAGAGTAAAACCATACTGCTTGCGGCTCTTGGTGAAAAACGAATATCCATCGGAAAAATTTCCTTTCAGCATGAATCAACCGTCGGTTCAAAATAGAAATAGTGAAGGGGTATTAGCTCAGGCTCAAATGATGGCAAAAAACTTCGAGCGATACAAACTTGAAACGCCAGAGTTGATAGAATGGAATTGCTGCGAGTGCCGTCGGCGCATTTCTGAAGCACCGGCGGTTGCGCCTTGTGGGGCTTAGGCGCTTTAAGCAACTTGTTTCGAGGCGGTTGTCATCGCATCAACACGAATGTGAAAATACTGAAGCAAAGGAGAGGATGATGAGAGCAAAATTTTTATCCATCACGCTTTTATTTGGGCTTACCATAACGACGCTGTTGACCTTGAATATAAGAGTCAAGGCACAGCAGACCGCGCAATCGCGTGCCGTGACACCGGCCAATGTGTCCGGCGATCTGCTCGACTTACGCAACACTCTTGATGATCGTTTGGAGACGCGCGCGTATTCGGGCAAAAAAAATTATGTCGGCATGAATTTCACTGTTGATTTAGGCTCCGAGCAAAATGTCATAGGCGTGTCGCAGGATCACGGGCGTTGGCCTACGCATTATCCCGGCGCGTATAAAGTCGAAGTGGCGGCCAACGCCAACGGTCCGTGGCTGCAAGCCTGGGAAGGCGCAGGCGTGCGCGGCGAAAGCAAAGCGAAATTTCCGGCCATACGGGCGCGTTATATTCGCGTTACGGCAACCGCTGTCAACACCACTTTCAATGATGAATGGAGCATCGCCGAAATTCGCGGTGGCATAGACCCCGGGCAAACGCCGCGTGTGATTCCCAACGCGACCGCTGATGGCAACCCCGGGTCGTTGCCTCCTGCGGTGACGAAATCGTTGCACGATGCGGCAGCGGCTTTGGATGGCAGGGACGGTACGTTTGCCAGCAGCGGCACGCCCGATTACGCGGGAATGTTTTACCTTTGGGATTTAGGCGGCGAGTATGAAATCTCGCGGGTCATTCAAATTCATGGCGCGAAGAGCGAAGATTTTCCTGCCGAGTATAAAATCGAAGTGAGCCGCACACGCGATGAAAGCAAGTTCCGCGAAGTGTGGCGCGGCAACGGTCAGGCCACTCGCAGCGTGGCGCGTTTCGCGCCGGTCATCACGCGCTACATTCGCATCACTGCGCTTCGCAATCGTGATCGCACGCATTGGTGGTCTATAGATGAACTTCGCACCAACCACGACCCCGAAGCCATAGACCGCGACGAAGACAATTTGACGCCGCGCACCATACGAGCGATTACCGCGCAGGGTTTGTCCAACATCAACAGCGTGACCGATGACAACAACACGACGCGAGCGACCACCGACAATGCGCGTTATGCAGGCAGTTGGGTGCAGGCGGATTTGGGCGGCAGTTACACGGTGTCGCGGGTCGTGCAGATTCACCAACCCGATGACAGGGATTTTCCCGGACGCTATCGCGTAGAAGTCAGCAGCGATGGCAATCGCTGGCGCACGGTGTTTGAAGGCAGCGGCGAACGCTCGCGCTCGGTAGCGGATTTTCCGGCAGTGCGAACCCGCTTCATCCGCATCACCGCCACCGATACGCAGAACAATCGGCAATGGTGGTCAATTTATAAATTGAAGATTCGCGGATAAAGCCAAATCCGATGATTCGTTTCCGATAGGCCGCTGTTCTTCCTGATTACAAGAACGGCGGCCTGTTACTTTTCAGAATCCCTTCTTGACATTCAATCAAACGGCTAGATAATCCTAGCTGATGACTTCCGAATATAAACCTCTGGCGAAAGTATCCGCTTCACCGACCAATCCGCAGCCCGCCAAAGCCAAAAAGAAATTCGATGTGGCGGACCTCTACGCAGGGCCGCTCAACTCCGGCCAGGCGCAGGCCGCCAACACCACGGCGCTTGATGAAAAACTCCGGCAAGCCTATTTCTGGATTGTCAATCACGCCATCATCAGCCCTTATTACGACATCGAGTACAACGACGGGCCGCCGCAGAGTTTCACCTTCGGCGATCAGAAGAGCCGCGTCAATCTGCCTTCCGATCAAAGCTATTCGAGTTTCGTTTTATTGCCGCTGTTGAATCTGGTGTTGCGGCGGCGTTGCCTGCTTGTTGGCGGCCCCGGTCGCGGCAAAACCGCCAGCGCTGTGTTGATGGGCGTGGTTGCCGGGTATTCTATCAAAGACATCAAACGCGCCATTCAACACGGCCAACCGCAGATGACGATTTCCGATTTGCTCGGCAACCCCTTGCCTTCGACACTGGTCGGCGCAAAGAGCATGGACGAAGTGCAAATCAGTTGGCGCAAGTGGCTCGGTATGCGCGTCAAAATCATAGACGAATACAACCGCATTCCAACGCGCACACAATCGGCGCTCTTGACCGTGATGGGCGACAACTATGCTGAAATCTTCGACCAGATTTATGAATGCCCGGAAGCTGCCTGGTATCTGACCGCCAACGACGACGCGGGCGGTGGAACCTATCAAGTCATCGAAGCTTTGCGCGACCGCATAGATATTGTCGTCAAGGCGCTGCATTTCAACACGCGATTCTTGCGCGAGTTGTTGACCCGCATCGAAGAGAACATCAAGCCCGAAGAGGTCGTGCCGCCGCAGATTATTTTCACGCAGCAGGAGATTGACGATGCTTACAAAGCGATTCTCGAAGTGCGTTTGTCCGGCCCTTTGCGCCGTCGCATAGAATTTTTCACCAGCCACTTTGAATTTTATGACGGCGCGGCGCATCAAGTTGAATACAAAACCAAAGACACGGTGAAGTTGGCGGCGCTCGATTTTTCGACCCTGCCCGAAGGCACAGGCAAAGACAAAGTCAAAGACCTCGGCAGCCAAACGCGCAACGGATTGTCGGTGCGCGCTTTGATGACCGTGCTTTCATTTGCCAAAGCGATGGCGTGGTTTCGCGGTAAAGAAGAGGTCGAGTTTGAAGACGTGCGCCAGATGACGCCGTTTGTGCTGCACGACAAACTGGTGCAGGAACCCGATTCGCCGTTTTTTGAAGCCGTAGGCAACAGCGTCTTTCGCAGCGATAAAGTCGGCTGGATACGCACGCTCTTTGATTTATCCTGTCAGGAATATGACCGTCTGGATTTAGACCGCGACGACCCCGTAGGAAATTTACAGGCCGAATTTGAAGTGGGTTTGGAAGGCGTGACCGAAAAAGAAGTCCGTGCGCGACTCGTCAAGATTGAACGCTTGCTTACCGATTGGAGCAAAGGCCGCAAACTCTACGGCCACCTGTTCGACGACATATTGAAATTGAAATATCTGCATCAACGCTACACCAATTATTTGAAGTGGTTGAAATGGAAAGGATGACTTCGGAAGCCTTCGCGCAGGCTTTGAAAAATAACCGCGACAAACTTAATACCAAATTCGCTTATGCGCGGCACGCTTACCCGTCGCTTGATGGCGAAGCGTTCAAAGAGCATCTGCGTTTGCTGGTCGCGCCGCTTATCGAAGCGGTCAATCAAGTGGCGGCGGCAAAAGTTGACGAGGTGTTGATGGCGCTCTACGACTTCTCTTTGGATTTACTGGGCAAAGGAATGTTCGGCGCAGAGACGCGTTATCCGGCCTTGCTGAAAGGCTGGACGCAACTCTTCGCGCAGTTTCCGCAACTGCTCGCGCAGGAGCCTTTGACCTTTGCCGCAGCGGTATCGAACGCGCTCTATAATCTTTCCATCAATCAGAACACGCGACCCGATTTCTGGATCAACGAAATGTTGAGAATCGGCCAAGCGTGCAACGATGTCGAGGCGTTTCTCGAAGTCGGCAAAATCGTCGCCTGGCGATCCGGCATGGCGCATTATCGGGAAGGCGCTTTGGCGGCGTGTTTGCAGCTTGAGCCGCCACTGGCGCTGGCAGCTTTGTGCATTAAAGAAGAAGCGGGTACGAATCTCGAAAGAGTTGTTGACCAATTGCGCGGCGACCCTTGGTTGTCGCCGTGGGTTGCGGCAAGTGCGGCGAATGGCAACCGGCGTTTGAAAATCACTGCGGTAGTCGGGGCGTTTCGCGGCTTTGGCGGTTTGTTCATGTCGCCGCCGGAAGTGGTCTTATCGAACGGCGATTTTTACGTTTTCGATAATGAAAACTGCTGGCTGATGACCGCCGATTTATTTGGCGCGACATTGCATCGCATTGGCGCAACGCTACCGAATCCCGATCAAGCGGCGCGCTCGAATGCCTCGATTGATAAAACCGGTTTGGTGAAATTTGCCGAACAACAAATGACCTTTTCCGAATTGCAGACGCCGAGCAGTTTCGCCGCCAACGACACGACGCTGGCGGTCACCGTGCCGATCTCCTTCGGGGTTTATTTAGTGGCATTGACGACACATTAATCATGCGGGCAGGCATGACATAATCAGGCGGGGGGATTTTTTACTGCGAGGTGAATGGCATGAGTGGAAAAAAATCTCTGATGAAAAAGACAAGTGCGGCTTCCGTTTCAGGAAAATCGCAGGCCGCATTGATGGGTTATGAAGAATTTTTACGCGACCTGAAAACCCGCATTCGGACGGCACAGGTTCGCGCGGCATTGTCGGTCAATCGCGAGTTGGTGTTGTTGTATTGGCAAATCGGGCGCGACATTCTGCAACGTCAAACGCAGAAAGGCTGGGGAGCCAAAGTCATTGACCGCTTGTCGGCGGATTTGCGAAAAGCGTTCCCCGAAATGAAAGGCTTTTCGCCACGCAATCTGAAATATATGCGGGCTTTTGCCGAAGCCTGGCCGGATGAGCCATTTGTGCAGCAGGTTGCTGCACAAATTCCCTGGTTTCATAACTGCGTTTTGCTTGATAAAGCAAGCACCGCCGCTGAGCGCGAATGGTACATTCATAAAACCATAGAGCATGGCTGGAGTCGCAATGTTCTTGTCCTGCAAATCGAAAGTGGCCTTTATCGGCGGCAGGGCAAGGCGGTCTCGAATTTCGCGCAGACCTTGCCGCCGCTGCAATCCGACCTGGCTCAACAACTGCTCAAAGACCCCTACAATTTTGATTTTCTAACCCTCGGTGATGCCGCGCACGAACGCGACCTTGAACGCGGATTGATGCAGCACATACGCGAGTTCCTGCTGGAATTGGGACAGGGCTTCGCGTTTGTCAGCAGTCAGTATCATCTGGAAATCGGCGACCAGGACTTCTTTCTGGATTTGCTGTTTTACCATTTGAAGTTGCGCTGCTTTGTTGTGGTGGATTTGAAGATGACCGAATTCAAACCGGAGTATGCCGGCAAGATGAACTTTTATCTATCGGCTGTGGACGATCTGCTCCGGCAACCGCAGGATCATCAAACGCTGGGCATGATTTTGTGCAAAGGCAAAAACAAAATTGTCGTTGAATATGCTTTGCGCGATACGCAAAAACCCATAGGCGTGTCGGCCTTTCAATTGGGCGAGGCATTGCCGGAAGAATATCAGGCGAGTTTGCCGACCATCGAAGAGTTGGAAGCGGAATTGAATTCGCTGCCACTCGCCGATGAAGCGAAAAAACGCCCGTAAATCCGTACTTTTTACGAAGAGATTGAGACCCCTGCGGTGAACGTAGATTTACTCACCATACAAAAAAAATGGCAGGCGCGCTGGCCTGATGCCATAGCCTTGTGGAGCAAGTTCACCAAACTGCGCGAGCCGCGCTGGTGCTTCAACGAGAAAGACGAAAAGGCCGAAGATTTGTCCGGCAGTTTCGCTATGATTCGCCTCACCGACCATGCCGTAGTCGTCAGCATATCGCAAATCAAAGCTCACAAGCTGGAAGATTTTGCGCTCGAAATCATGGCGCACGAAATCGGCCATCACGTTTATTGTCCCGGCGATTTGACCGATCAAGGCAGAATGCTGGCGCGTATGCGGCGCGCTCTGCCGTCGAAAGAACAACACGCACCATTGATTGCCAATCTCTACGCCGATTTGCTCATCAACGACCGCCTGCAACGCAGCGCCAATCTGCGTATGGCCGAGGTCTATCGCACTCTTGGCAACGATTCCACAGACAAGATGTGGACGTTTTATATGCGCGTCTATGAAATTTTATGGAGCCTGAAAAAAGCCTCGCTGGCGAAAGGCGAAATTACTTCGGCGCTCGAACTCGACGCCCAACTTGGAGCGCGGGTGATTCGCGTTTATGCCAAAGACTGGTTGAAAGGCGCGGGTCGCTTTGCCGCTTTGTGCCTGACTTATCTGCTCGAAGACAACGCCACCAATATGCAGAAAATTATCAAAGGCTGGAGCGATCTACGCAATGCCGGAGCGGGCGGCATTCCTGATGGCCTGATTGATATTGAAGACGACGAAATCGAAGGCGCGATTCATCCGGCGATGGATGATGAATTGGCGGGCATTGATTCCACCGGCGATGGCGTAAGCGACGGGCAACAAGCGGTCGCGCCGGTGTTGAACAATACAAGTTCGCAAGGACAGATGCGCGAGCCTTTTGAATACGGCGAAATTCTGAAAGGCCTAGGCGTCAATTTAAGCCCGCAGGAATTGGCGATTCGTTATTATCGAGAGCGCGCCGTGCCGCAGCTGGTGAAATTTCCTGCGCGCCTGCTGCCCGAATCGAAAGAGCCTTTGATGGAGGGCTTGGATGTGTGGGATGTGGGCGGCGCGATTGACGAAGTGGACTGGCTGGAAAGCACATTGGTGAGTCCGCAAATCATTCCCGGCGTGACGACGGTGCAGCGCACTTATGGATTATCGAGCGGGACGTTGCCGGAACGCGAGCCGGTGGATTTGGATTTGTATGTGGATTGCTCTGGGTCTATGCCGAACCCGCAATACAACACCTCGTTTTTGACCTTAGCGGGAGCCATCATCGCGCTGTCGGCGTTGCGCGCCGGGTCGAGAGTGCAGGCGACGTTGTGGAGCGGCAAACATGATTTTCAAACCACCAAGGAATTCATACGTGATGAACATGACATCATGAAAATTCTGACGGGTTACATCGGCGGCGCAACCGCGTTTCCGATTCATCTGCTGCGCGAGACCTTTGAAAATCGCAAGCCGACCGATAGACCCGTGCATATACTGGTAATTTCTGATGACGGCGTTGACACCATGTTTGACAACGACGAGAAAGGCAATATCGGCTGGGACATTTCGCGTATGGCGTTGGAAAAAGGGCGCGCCGGAGGCACCTTCGTGTTGAACCTGTGGAGTGACTGGCAACAATTTCCCAAACTTTTGAAAGCCCATAATGAATTGGGCTGGGACATCCACCGCGTGCAGGATTGGCAGCAACTGGTAGAATTCGCCCGCGCCTTCAGCAAAGCGAAATACGGCGCACAAAAGTGAAAAGTGAAAAGTGAAAAGTGAAAAGTGAATAACGAAAAGTGAATAGTGATAGATGAAAGACGAAGGGCCACAACTTGAAATCCTGACGCGCCGTTTGGCCGAGTGCCCTGGCGAGTTTCTGGTCGAGCCGCGTTCGGTGAAAGGCGAAGGGCAAATCGAAGTAGCCGCCGTGGTCTTTGATTTACTGCGCGACTTGGGCGGCAAAGGGTTGCCGAAATCGGAGGCCGACAATTTTCGCCTCCGCAATCCGCAAGTGAAAGACGAGCGCAATCATCTGCGGCTGGTGTTGATTGCCAGTTGGTTGCTGCACGATATATGGTTTCGCACACGCGGCCAGTTGGCACAATCGGCTTATGAATTATTGCGCGACGGTTTGCGCGAAGTGGCCAAGCTGGTTGACCCGCCGAAATTCGTTTCCGACCCCGACCGCCGCGAAGAATTAGCGCGCCTCTGTTTGAAAGGGCTGGGCTTGCGTCCGGCAGGCGAAAGCATCGAGCAGGCACAAGACCGATTGACGACGCTCGATAGTGTCGAGCGCGTGCGCGTCGTGAAAGCAGCGCGGGAAGCCGAAGAGCGCGCCCGTTTGATACGCGAAGAGATGGCGCGCAAAGCTGCCGAAGAAGCCGCCGCCAATTACGGCAGAGAGTAGAAGAAGGCAAAAGGCAAAAGGCAAAAGTAAAAAGTTGCAGTGTGCTGCCAGAGTCATACATTGCTGGTCAAAGAAGAGAGCAAGGGAACCACAGATGAACACCGATGAACACCGATAAGAAAAGCCAAGATCGCTTGGGTTTTCTTATCGGTGTTCATCGGTGCTTTCTTCTTGTTCTCAGAGAACTGAAAGCCTCTGGTGTAGCGCTTGCCGATTTCGCATGGCCAGTTGCTTCACCTTGAATTCACTTTGAAAAGCACATAGAATCCCCGCGCCCTTTTTCTTCGCCTGGGTTCAAATATTTTCAGCCGATTCCGTTGGTAAGATTTGGTTGTCGTCAAACCGCAGGAAAATCGAAGAGTCGAAACCATGAAAAGATTAATTGCTTTCGCGTCGGTGAAAGTCGTCGGCACGATTACCTTTAATTTCAACCTGTGAAGTGAACCGCACAATCGTGCTACGGAAATTCGATTAAACGAATTCGTTGTGTGAATTCCCAGCGGATCAGGCGGATTGAGCCGATGAGGACGGATGATCCGTCCCTATCCGCTGCATCCGTCGAATCCGCTGGGAATTTCTTTTGAAAGAGCGTACATCGAATCTTCGGCGCTCCCTTAAATCGGCCTGTATCGCATACTTGAACGGCTCCGCTCAAGTCACCTCAAGATTTGCTCAAGTGGATACACCTCCTCTGGCTTTTTCTTCCTCAAGGTTTCTTCAACATTGCCCGGTTATCGTGGATGCTGTCGGCGAACGGCATTCTTTCGGGCGCAATCCCCAAAGCTTCAAGGCGCGGTAAACGGCCAACCGAAAGCGCGGACGCTATCTATCATTACAAGGAGAAAACGAAAAATGGAAAGGACTAACTCTGGTTCCTTAGAGGTTTCGCTGCGAGGACAAAAACGCTTCAAATACGCTTCGGCTATCGCCGTTGCCTTCGCCCTCGTTGCGGCAATGGCGCTGTTCATGTTCATCAATCTGCTGCCGTCTTCAAGCGCCAGCGGCATAGCGCGCTCGGTCATCGTCGAGTTGAAGGACGACCCCGGCGCGGTCTGGAAAGCCAAAACCGAAAAGGCCGGTGGCCAAATAACCGCAGAAGATTTGCAAGCCTATCGCAACACGTTGCGCGGCAAGCAGGATCAATTCCTCGCCGCGCTGCAAGCCAACGGCATCAACTATCAACTGGATGGCGTGGACATACAGGACTTTGACGGCACGACTGCCGGGCGCGCCGATTTTCGCTTTACACTGGTCTTGAACGGCGTGACCTTGAAAGTTCCGGCCTCCGCTATTGCCGTCATCGAAGCGATGCCGCAGGTCAGTCGGGTTTCCAACAACAGCAATTTTCGCATCACCCTGGACAAGAGCGTTCCTTATATCAACGCTCCCGCAAGCTACGGGCAGTATGCGGAGTTGACGCCCTTTGATAATTTCCGCGAAGGCTATGAAGGGCAGGGCATCAACATTGCCGTACTCGACACCGGCATTGATTGGACACATCAAATGTTTGGTGGTGATCCGACGCCGCCGCGCCTCGGACTTCTGCCGCCGACTGCCGCTACCAATTCCAATCAAAAGGTGATCTATTATCTGTCGTTCACCGGCGGCCTGATGGATGATTTCGGTCATGGTTCGCACGCTTCGGCAGATGCGGCGGGCTACTTGGGGATCGCTCCGGGAGCCGATGGCATCCCCGGCACTGCCGATGATCGCCGCCTGCATGGCGTCGCCCCGCAAGCCCGTTTGATGGGCTACAAGGTCTGCACAGGCAGCGGCAATTGCCTCAGCGCCTCGACCATTCTCGGTATCGAAGATGCGGTGTCGCCCGTCACCTTAACCCTGCAACCGAAACCCATCGCCCACGTCATCAATATGAGTTTGGGCGGTTCGGGCGGCCCCGATGATGCCACCGCCGTCGCCGCCTCGAACGCTGCTTTGTTAGGCACCACGGTGGTTGCTTCGGCTGGCAATTCCGGCCCCGGCGAAAGCACTGTGGGTTCCCCCGCCGCCGGTCGCCACGTCATAGCCGTAGGCGCAACCACGCATCCCGGCGCGGCCAATGCCAACTGGTCGGTTGATGTACTGACCGCCAGCGCGGTTCCGCAAAGCACTATAGGTGCGGTCACTCCGGCCAGCCAACTGCCTGCCGCCAGCGGCTTCAATCGCTTGAAACTTTACCCGATGGCCGGTACGCCAAACCCTGCGGCTGGCTCCATCGCCCAGCACTATGTGTTCATCAACGACCTGGTAAATACGCCCTATCCGGCCAGCGTGCGCGGACGCATCGCTTTGGTGAAAGAGTCTGGACTGGCCTCTGCGACCTTCTTCGATATTTCCAACAACGCCGCACTCGCAGGCGCTGTCGGCTGCGTTTTAATCAGCAGCACCACCAATCCCACAGCGATACGCGGCACGATTCCTTCGGCAATCATTTCGCCCGAAGAAGGCGAAGTCCTCATAGACGCATTGTTATCGAATGACAACAATGCCGTTGATCCGCCACACGGCACGATTTCGGAATTGCCGATTCGCTTGAATCCTTACCTGACCAACATCTTCGTAGGTGAAACCGCAGGCTTCAGTTCACGCGGCCCTGTGCAGGGCTTAGGGCAGGTGAAGCCTGATGTCACGGCTCCGGGTGTCAACGTGACTTCGGCGACGGTGCGCGTTGGCGGCGCGACTTCCGGCGGCGGCACGATGTTCGACCCCACGGGTTACATAGCCGCCAGCGGCACTAGCTTTTCCGGGCCGCAGACTGCCGGGGCCGTTGCCCTCATCAAACAGGCGCATCTGAATTGGACGCCCGATATGATTCGCGCCGCGTTAATCAACACGGCTACCAATTTGCGAACCTCTACAGGCGTTCCCAAAGCCGACAACATCGCCAACTCCATCAATGAACAGGGAGGCGGCTTGATTGATGTGACCGCCGCCGTGCGCGCCAAAGCCTTGATGGGCGTGGAAGGCGATGGCATCGTCGAACCGGCTTTGTTAGCCAGTCATTCGTTTGGCGAAACGCCGGTGTTGAATAATCGCATCGTCAACACCTATCAAGTCACAGCGCTAATCAAAGATGTATCGGGGCAGGGCGGCTCCTTTACGCTTTCGAGCGTCAACAATCGCGCTACCAATCGCGCTGGCGTCGCTACTTCGGTCAGCCCTTCGAGCGTCACCGTTCCTGCGAATGGCAGCGCCACGATTACCGCCACGATTACCATTGATGGCAATGTGGTGCGCGATACCACGCCTACGCAATTTCAATGGTATGTCGCGGCGCAACGCACGGGCAGCGGCGAAGTCATACGTATGCCTATGTATATGCTGGCGACGCCGACCGTGCCTTCCGACGCCATCTCCTCTTCGCAAACCAGCACCTACACCGGAACGGTTCTCGCCGGCGATGCCGGTGTGCAACGCGACAACGATATTTATGTTGCCGGAAACGCTACGTATGTTGACGTGCCGTTTCCAGTCGGCGCGGCGACTTTGAAGATTGAAGGCACGTTGTCGTGGGATTCTACCGAAGTGCCGGGAGCCGGGCTGGCTTTGCCCGATCTGGACTTTTTGCTGTATGACCCGAACGGCAATCAGATAGACAGTTCCGGTAACAGCAGCGGCCCCGAACACGTCGCCGCCAATACCACCATACCGGGAACCTACGTCTATCGTGTTTATGGCTGGGCTAGTGCCAACACCAATTTCAGCATCAGCAGCACGCAGTTGATGGGTGGCGCGCCGCCGATTGTGCAAGCTTTTGCCGCCGACCTCACGATGGGCGCGCAGAGTTTTGATTTCGACGGCAACTATGTGTTGAACTGGCAAGCGCAGGGCAGCGTTCTGAGCTACGAAGTCGAAGAATCAACCGACGGCATCAACTGGAATGTGGTCAGCGCTGTCAGCAACACGACAACGAGCGTCGCTTACGCGAATATGTCGGAAGGCACGCACAGTTATCGCGTGCGTTCGATCACGCCTGGTCGCATAGGCAAGTTTGTCACTATTCCGAGCAACGTCGCAAGCATCACGGTGTCGCGGCGCGCAGAGATTGACGCGACTTCTTACCTCACCGCCGTCAACCGCAGCATCACCTTTCCTCCGGGGGCTACGGAACTGGTCACCGCGCTCAAAAATCAATCTGCGACGGTGTTCGTTCCTTATGTGCGTATGGAAATCGTCGCGGTGCAATCCACCGGTAATTCCGTGCGAGTCATCAATGCAGACAACGGCGGCGACGGTGTGACGACGCCTGCGGTGTTCGATTATTCGCAACTCTTCGGCGCTGATTTGGTAGCCAACGAAGAGACCGGTAATCGCACTTTGCGTTTCACCAATCCGAACACGCAACTCTTCACCTTCACGGCGCGAGTCAAGGCTTACGTCTTGACCGGCAGCGGCGGCAGTTCTTCAGCAAGCACGAGCGGAACTTCTTCGAGCGCGAACCCGGGCGGCTCCTCATCGAGCGGTTCGGGAACTGCCGCAAGCGGTTCCAGCCTGTTGCGCTTTACGGTCAACCCGCTGACCGGACTGGTGTCTGTGCAATTGATATAAGCAGGGATGTGTGAGGTTTGGAGTTCCGCATTGATGCGGTGGGTTCCATATTGAACCAGCCGCCTGAAGGCGGAACTCCAAACATTTTTTTCAGCGCAGGCGCACGAGGCTCACGGCGATTTGCGCGGCAATCGCCGCGTTGTTGAGCAACAGAGCGCGATTGGTTTCAAGCGATTTTCCTGCGGTGATTTCCTTCATACGTGATAACAAAAAAGGCGTCACGGCTTTGCCGCGTATGCCGGCGATTTCGGCCAGACGCATGGCTTCCGCCGTAGCGCGTTCGATCTCTTCATAGGCAATCTCGAACGCTTCCGGCACAGGGGCGCACACCAGCAGCGCCGAAGTCGAACCCGCCGCCCAATGATGCAAAGCCAACTGCGCCGCTTCGTCTGCGGTCTGGGCAACGCTGTCAACCGGCAAGCCACTACTGCGCGAATAGAACGCCGGAAAGGTAGGGCTTTGAAAACCGACGACCGGCACGCCTACAGTTTCCAAGCGTTCGAGAGTCTTGGCCAAATCCAAAATCGCTTTGGCTCCGGCGCAGACGCAGACCATAGGGATTTCCGCAAGCGCCGTTAAATCCGCCGAAATGTCGAAGGTGTCCGCCGCGCCGCGATGCACGCCGCCGATGCCGCCGGTAGCGAACACCTTTATGCCCGCCAGCCGTGCGATTCGCAGCGTCCCGGCAACCGTGGTCGCGCCCCATTGCCGCTTCATCATCACACTGGCCAGATTGTTCCAGCCAACTTTTTCTATCGGGCTGCCGTCCGGCGCTTGGCCTTGCGCGAAGCTTTGCAATTGCGTTTGACTTAAACCGACCGTTGGCGTGCCGTCCACTATGCCTATAGTTGCGGCGATGGCTCCGGCGTCATGGACGAGGCGTTCGCATTCGGCAGCAACTTCAAGGTTAAGCGGATACGGCAAACCGTGCGCGATGACCGTGGACTCCAAAGCGACCACTGCTTTTCGGTCGGCCAGCGCTTGAGCAATAGATTCAGAAATTTTTATCATGGAATTTGTCATTGGTTATTGGTTACTGGTTATTGGTTACTGGTTATTGGTTACTGGCTACTGGTTACTGGTTATTGGTTATTGGGCAACAGATTCATGCTTTGCTGATGACCAATAATCCATCATGGCAACCAATTGTCTCCATTGCGCCGAAGGCATATCCGTTGTCTCCATTGCGCCGAAGGCATATCCGTTGTTTCCATTGCGCCGAAGGCGTAGAGAAAATTAGCCGGGGGTGAAGCCCCCGGAGTAAGACAACCGCCGCCGCGCCCTGAAGGGGCGCAGGAGAACGCCCTCCTGCGCCCCTTCAGGGCGCATTTTCCTTGATGGGCAATTCCGGGGGCTTCACCCCCGGCTAATTTCCTGCGCCCCTTCAGGGCGAAGTCAGGACAACCGGTAACCCATATCCAAGCGAAGTCAGGGCAACCGGTAACCCATATCCAATAACCAGTAACCAGTAACCAAATATTCAATAACCAATGCGAATCAAGAGTTGAAATCAGCGATAAAGAATCAACGATTTACAGGCGACATCTGGGCAAAACCCCCAAAGCCGAGTTGATAAGTCCTTCCCTTTCAACACGGACATTTTTCAACTCTTGATTCGCATAACCAATAACCAATAACCAGTAACCAATAACCAATAACCAGTAACCAATAACCAATAACAAATAACTCCTCCCAAAGTCCAACTGACAAGCGGCGCGAACCTAGTTATACTGTGCCGCATAAATTCTTTGACAGGAGACGAAGACGATGGCCAGTAAAGATACGATAGCGATTATTCTAGGCGGTGGAGCGGGTCAAAGACTTTATCCGTTGACCAAACAGCGCGCCAAACCGGCGGTGCCGTTGGGCGGCAAATATCGCCTTATTGATATACCGGTTTCCAATTGCATCAATTCCGACATTATCAAAATTTTCATCCTCACGCAGTACAACTCGGCTTCTTTGAATCGGCACATCGCGCGCACCTATCGCTTCAGCCGTTTCACCAATGGCTTTGTCGAAATTCTGGCGGCAGAAATCACGCCATCCAGTGCCGATTGGTTTCAAGGCACTGCCGATGCCGTGCGCCAATGCTTTCATCACCTACAGGATTACCCCGATGAAACCGTGCTGGTCTTATCGGGCGACCATCTTTATCGCATGGATTACAGCAAGTTCGTCGCCAAGCATCACGACACCCAAGCCGATTTGACCATCTCGGTGACTGCCGCACGCGGCGAAGATGCTTCCGGCTTTGGGCTGCTCAAGACCGACGCGAACGGCAAGATTATAGAGTTCAGCGAAAAGCCCACCGGCGAAGACCTGGAAAAGATGCGCGTGGATACTACGACTCTCGGTTTGAGTAGCGAAGAAGCGGCGCGGCGACCTTTTCTGGCTTCGATGGGCATCTATGTTTTTCGCAAAGAGGTGCTGGGCGATCTGTTGTTGAACCAGTTGCCTGCGGCGATTGATTTCGGCAAAGAGGTTATTCCGCAAGCCTTGTCGCGTTATAACGTGCAGGCGTATCTGTTTGACGGCTACTGGGAAGACATCGGCACTATCAGTTCGTTTTATCGCGCCAATCTGGATATGACTTTGCCGCTGCCGCCGTTCAATGCGTTTGATGCCGATGCGCCTATGTACACGCGCCCGCGTTATCTGCCCGGCTCAAAAGTTCTGGATTGTCATGTGCAGAGCAGCATCATCACCGAAGGCTGCATCTTGAACGGCGCGATCATTAAAGATTCGGTCATCGGTATTCGCAGTCGCGTCGAACACGGTTCGCAATTGGAAGGCGTGTTGATGATGGGCGCAGATTCGTACCAAACCCTGGAAATCATGCAGGCCGACATCAACGCCGGATTGCCGCGTTTCGGGGTCGGTCACAACTGCTTCATACGGCGGGCGATTATTGACAAGAATGCACGCATCGGTTCCGGCGTCCGCATCGTCAACGAAAGCAATCGCCAGCATCACGATGGTGATGGCTATTTCATCCGCGATGGCATCGTCATCGTGCCGAAAAACGGCATCATCACCGACGGCACGGTGATTTGAAAATCGTTTCATCATACCGCCTTCAGGCCATTGGCCTGAAGGCGGCTGCTGCCGCAAACTATAAAACTGTCTAAAGGCGGAACTCCAAACTCCCTCTCTCCTCCTTGATCCATCACCACTTTTTCTTTTCTTACGGCCTTGACTCTCTACCGAAAGACACGAAAACCCCCGGTTTTATTGAGTATTTTTAATGACCTGTCGCACCTCTGCAATCGTAGAGAAGCTTATGGTTTGCCGGTTCTTTCCAATAGTTGATTGAGGCTCTGTTGCGCCGGTTTGTGATTGGGCGCAAGTTTCAAGGCTTCGCGATATTGCTGTATGGCTTCCTGCACCTCGCCGCGCTTTTCGTAAAGACTGCCGAGTTTATAACGCATCTGCGCCGACATCGCATTGTTGGCAGAAAATTTCAAAGCGTTAGTATAAGCGGCAAGCGCGTCGTCTGTGCGCTTCTGTTTTTCCATCAGTATGCCCAAGTTGGCATAGGCCGAAGCGTAGCCGGGATGGAGTTCGAGCGCCTTATCAAGATTGGCTTCGGCTTCCTCGAAACGATTGACCTCGACCAGCGCCGCGCCGAGTTTGTTGTAAGCGTCATAAAAATTCGGATTGATTTCGACGGCCTTGTAGAGATGGTCAATTGCGTCGTCCGGCTTCTTCTGTTGCAGCAAGGCCATGCCCAGATTGTGCTGCGCTTTGTCATATTGCGGATTGATGGCGATGGAGGTTTCAAACTCTTTGGCGGCTTCGTCAACTTTGCCCTGCAAGGCCAACGCCTCGCCGAGATTGTTATAGGCCAGATAATTGTTCTCGGTGACGCTGACCGCACGCCTAAACAACGTCGCGCTGTCGCGCCAATAGCGCACCTGCGTGCGCGTGACCACGGTCAAAACGATAAGCCAGCCAATGGCCACGCCGATTATAGCGTTTCGTTGTTGGGGAAATTTTTTCAGCACTTCGCCGCCGCCCCACACCACCAGAATGAAGATACCAATCAGCGGCACATAAGCATAACGGTCGGCTCTAGCCTGTTCGCCTACCTGCACGATACCGATCACCGGCACGAGGGTGCCAAGATAGTAGAACCAACCCACCGGCAGATAGGCGAAGCGTCGGGCTTTCCATAAAACGAATCCCGTGATTAACAGCAGCGCGACGAGGGCAAGCAGAAATTGCCAGAGCGGAATTGCGCCTTTGGGATGCGGGTAAAAGACCGCCAGACCAGTCGGCCAAAGCATTTGATAGAGATAGTCCGCATACGCGACGATAGCATTTTCCAAACGCGCCGCCAGTGAAATTTTGGTGACCGAAGCGACCGCGCCGCCCTGCTTTTGCGCGAAAAAAGTAATGGCGCTGCTGGCGGCGGCCACTACCAGCAAGGGCGCTTTTTCAATTATCAACTGCAGCCAACTGCGTGTAGAAAAGCCTGTATTTTCGGGGGATTTTTTACTGCGCCTTTTGCTCTTGACCGTTGCTTCCTTGCGGTTGTCGGCAGCCTGCCACGGCCAACGTCGCAACGGCCAGTAATCGAGCAGCAGCAAAACGAAAGGCAAAGTCACCAGCATAGGCTTTGCCATCAAACCCATTGCAAAGATCAAGACAACGAGCAGGTAGCGCCGCCATTCGGGTCGCCGCGCATACCACGCATAACTCCAAATCGTCAAAATCCAGAACAACGTGCTGAGAACATTTTTGCGTTCGGCGACCCACGCAACCGATTCGACATTGAGCGGATGCACGGCGAACAAGGCGGCTACAAAGGCGCTGCGCCAAATTGAGCCGGTGAGATAATGCAGCGCCCACAACAGCAGTGCTACATTTGCCAGATGCAGCAGCACACTGGTGAAGTGATGACCGGCGGGGTTCAAACCGTAAAATTGATAATCCAGCAGATGCGAAATCCAGGTGAGCGGATGCCAGTTCGCCGCGCTCGTCGAAGTCAACGCCCAGGCGAGCGTTTGCCCATTCACGCCGCTCTGCACCTCGGCGTTTTGCGTGACATACACATCATCATCATAGAGGACAAAGCCATTTTGCAGACTCTGCCAGTAAGCAATTGCCGCCAGTAGCAACAGCGCCAGCGTCAACCATAGCTTCTTGTTCTTATCGGTATTCGTCATCATCGGGTTTTCAGAAAATGAAAATCTTGCGCGATTTAGGGAGGAAAAGCAATGTGGAGGTTAAGGTGGGCAAGGAAGTTGCAGGGTTCATTCATTGATTCACGAAAGTCCAATGCTCACCAAACCAAAACGACGAATTCGTTTAATCGAATTTCCGTAATCGAACCTTGCAACGGCTCTGTAGCGTTGAGCCTTCTCTGTGGTCTCTGTGTGGCCTCTGCGTCCTCTGCGGTTAAACGGATTTCCATACGTTTAACCGCAGAGGACGCAGAGGCCACGCAGAGGGTCGCCCGGAACCTGCGCGGATGAAATTGTCATCATCGTTACATTGGTCTTTTCAAATGGAGTGCGTATAATCCGTCGCATGAAAAAATTTTGCTATGACTATCCGCGCCCTGCGGTGACGGTGGACATCGTGTTGTTTTACGCGGCGAAAGAGGGCTTGGAAGTTCTGCTCGTTCAACGCGCCAAAGACCCTTTCAAAGATCACTGGGCATTACCGGGCGGCTTCGTTGATGAAAACGAAGCGCTGGCCGCCGCCGCTGTCCGCGAGTTGTTGGAAGAGACCCAACTGCGCCGCGCAAAGTTCAAACAGATCGGCGCATTCGGCGATCCCGGACGCGACCCACGCGGTCACACCGTCAGCATAGCTTTTGCCGCGATCTTGAAAAGCAAACCGATAGTCACCGGCGCAGACGACGCCAAAGCTGCTGCCTGGCATCCTGTAAAAGGCTTGCCGAAACTCGCCTTCGATCATAAAAAAATTATTCGCGCCGCGCTCCAATCAATGGGACTCGAAGGTTGATGGATTTGAAATCAGCTTGCAATCAATGACTACGAATAACGAATCAAAAGCTAATTCACAACTTCACGTCGCCTTGATCGAGCCGGAGATTCCGCCCAATACCGGCAACATTGCGCGGCTGTGCGGCGCGACCTTTACGACCTTGCACCTCGTCGGCAAACTCGGTTTTCGCACCGATGACAAGGCCGTAAAGCGCGCCGGTCTGGATTATTGGGACGCTGTGGAAATTCGTTATCATCGCAATATCGAAGCGCTTTATGACGCCTTGCCGGAATGTCGCTTCCTCTATTTCACCACCAAAGCCGAACGCCTTTACAGCGATTTTCAGTATGCGCCGCATGATTGTCTGGTCTTCGGGCGCGAGACTCGCGGCTTGCCGGAAGAGTTATTGCGCGCTCATTGGGAAAGATGTTTGACAATTCCCATGCCGAATCAACGCATACGCTCGTTGAACCTGGCAACTTCCGTTGGCATTGTCTTGTATGAAGCGCTCCGGCAAATTTCGATGCTGCGCCAGGAGCCGTGAAGTTCTTTGGCGCAGCCTTGCCGACGGTGAGATGACTTTCTCCTCAAGAGTTCGCGCCAAGCCGCCAAGCCGCCAAGATACGCAAAATCTAGCGAAGAAATTTTGTTGCCTCAATTTTGCGTGAAGGTTTTTTTACCTTGCGATTGGGTTCGGCGAAATTTTCATCAGGAATCCCCGTTCAGGTCATCAGACATTTTTTCAATCAGGTCAGAACCAATTTTTGCCTCCCGTCATCTAAGCCCGTTGCTTGTAGCAAACCACCTGCGCGTGTTATAGAATCGGCGACCTTCAAGGAGACTTATGGATGAAGAGAACGCTGTTGATAAGCCTGACCCGCTTGCCGCAGATCGAGTGAAAGAAGACCACACGCAAAAACAGTTGCAAGAAATTCTGGAGCGCGTAGGTTATCTGGAGCGCGTGCTGCGCGAGCAACTGTCGCGCCTCTACGAAATCGAAATGCGAATGGGCATCACGCCGCAAGCCTACAGGCCGCAACCCTCAAGGCCGCCGCAACCCTCAAGGCCGCCGCAACCGTTTGCCAAACCCTCTGCGCCACCGCACCCGGAGCCACGCCCCACGCCACCAGCGCTTGAAGCATCAAGCCCCCCTTCGCCATACGAACCCTTGTCATCCTCTTCGCCGACTTCGCCAGCTATGCCGCGTCAGACGGCGGAACAGGAAGCGCGTCCGGCGCAACCAAATCAAGCGCAACCGACCGCCGAGCGCGTTCCTTCATTCGGCGCTTATGGTTCAAGCACTGGAACGACGCCGAGATTTCGACCGCCCAATTTTCCGCCGCCTGCGCCACCCAAAAATCGCGACGATCTGGAATTTCGCATCGGCGGCACCTGGTTCAACATCATCGGTGTTGTGGTCATCGTTTTTGCGGTCGGCTTCTTCCTCAAATACGCCTTTGAAAGCGGCTGGATTACGCCGATTTATCGCGTATTGACGGGCGTTTTGGTTGGCTTGGGATTTCTGGCGGCGGGCGAATGGCTGCGAAAAACCTACGCTTCTTATGCGTACAGGGCGAGCGGCGGCGGCATACTGATTCTGTATCTATCAGCTTGGTCATCGTTCAAACTCTATGATCTGTTACAGCAACGCACGGCCTTCATTTTCATGGCCTTGATTACCGCTGTAGCAGTGATTCTAGCGGCGCGCTACAACGCCATCGTCATCGCCATACTCGGCTTGTTTGGCGGTTTTTTGACGCCGATATTGCTTTCGACCGGCGTGGATAATGAAACTGGTTTATTCGGCTACATCGCGTTGCTCAATGCAGGAGTTCTCGCTTTAGCCTTCACCAAGCAATGGCGCAGCCTGAATTATTTATGTTTTTCGGCAACCGTGGTGATGGTGCTGGCGTGGATTCTCGAATGGTACGCTCCGGCGAAATTGTGGACGACGATTTTTTTCCTGACCCTGTTCTTCATCACTTTCGCGTTGATTGCGGTGCTGTACAACGTGGTCAACAAACGCCTGACGACGTGGCTGGATTTGACCTTGGTGTTTCTCAATGCGCTGCTTTATTTCTCGGCCAGCTATTCGTTGATGAGCGCCTCACAACAGGCGGGCAGGTATCACGCCTACCTCGGCGGCTTCGCGGTGTTAATGGCCTGCTTTTACGGCGTGCTGGGCTTTTTCACCTACCGTCGTGACCGCGAAGACCGTTTGTTGATCTTGACGTTTTATGGTTTGGCTTTTCTGTTTCTGGTTCTCGCCGCGCCAATTCAACTCGATCAACAATGGGTGACGATGGCGTGGGCGATTGAAGGCGCGGTGATGACCTACATCGGTTTGCGCGTCAAAGATAAAACTTCGCTCTATGCCGCGCTGGTGGTTTTCGGCATCGCGGCGTTTCACTGGTTTACCATTGATGCGCCGCAATTCGGTTATCGTGCGGGGACAAGCTTCACGCCGATATGGAACAATCGCGGCCTGTCGTGCGCCGTGCTGGTGGCGGCGCTGGCGGCGGCGGCGCTGATGTATAAACGCCTCGGCGCGCATTTGCGAGACGACGAGCGTTCGATGTTCAACGGCCTTTATCTGCTGGGCGCGAATGTTTTCGCCATCACTTTGTTGAGCCTCGACATCAATAATTATTTTGACCAGCGAAAAGCGCTGAACAACTTGCCGACGACCGATGCGTATCAACAATTGGGCAATCAACAACTGTTCGCCATCACCGCTTTGTGGGCGATGTATGCGGCGGCGGCCTTATTCATAGGCGTCACGCGGCGCTTGAGCGTACTGCGTTTTGCCGCGCTGTTGTTGTTGTTCATCACCACGGTAAAAATTTTCGTCTTCGATTTTTCTTACTACGACGCCAACTGGCACACGCCGATTTTCAATCAGACGTTCGCTTCGTTTGCGGCGCTTATTGCGGCGTTGGGGTGTGGCATCTGGCTTTATTCGCGTGCTGAATATCTTGATGAAAGCGAGCGCCATTTCATCTTGCCGGTTTTGATTGGCGCGGCCAATGTGCTGGCGGTCTTTGCCTTGAGCGCCGAAGTTGTTGGTCATTTCCAACGCCGCTTGTACCACGACAGCGACCATCAGGCGCTTGTTGCTGCGCCGATAGAAGAGCGCAAACAATTTGTGCTTTCGATTTTGTGGACGTTGTATGGCGCGGCGGCGCTGTTTGTCGGCATACGGCGCGGCGCAAAACTGTTGCGAGCGGGCGGCCTGCTGTTGTTGACCATCACGGTGATCAAGTTGTTGGTCATAGATTTGACCAACTACAACGCCAACTGGCACAGCCTGATTTTCAACTCCACCTTCGGTGCTTTCGCCTTGATGATAGCGGCGCTCGGTGCTGCGGCGTGGTATTACGAGCATTCCGAAGCGGTGGAAAGCGAAGAGCGCTTGGGCCTCATTCCGGTATTGATTGTGGCGGTGAACGCTTTGGCCTTGGTGGCGTTGAGCGCCGAAGCTTGGGGCTATTTTGAAAAGCGCATCATCGCCAGGAATTTCGACGCCGTGGATTTCGATTACACTCAACTGCGTGATCTGCGTTTGGCGCAGCAGCTATCGCTGTCGGTGATCTGGGCGATCTATGGCGGCGTGATGTTGACCATAGGCATATTGCGCCGCAGTCGTCTGTTACGCATTATGGCCTTGTTGCTGTTGAGTCTGGCGATACTCAAGGTCTTTATCTTTGACCTTGCGGGACTGGAAAAACTCTATCGCATCATGTCGTTCCTGGTTTTGGGAATGATCTTGCTGGCAGTGTCGTTGTTGTATCAACGCTTCCGCTTTCTGTTTGTAGATAAAAAAGACGAAGCGAAAGAAGCCCCGCCGCTGCGGTCCGATAATCCATGAAGCGATAACCAAACGCCGCGCCATCGGCTATGATTCATAGCCGATGGCGCGCCCTTCGCCGCCGAGATTTTTCTTTCCCTTCGCCGCCGAGATTTTTCTTTCCCTTCGCCGCCGAGATTTTTCTTTCCCTTCGTCGCCAAGATTTTTCTTTCCCTTCGCCGCAATGATGAGCGCTGATCTGTCAAGCGCCACAGCAAGCGAAATCCATTTGCTACTCGGTGGTCGGGCTGTCTATAGTCCATGTGTATGCCATCCCATAAAGCCTGTACTCTGGCTGCCTCATCCCCTCATGCATAGAGTTTGAGCATACTTATGGAAAGAACCAAATCAGTTTGGAGGATTAACGATATGTCAGCATTAACCGATAAATACGGCCCGGTTTACATTCTCGCAGAGCAACTCGGCGGCAGCGGTCTGGCCGCCAACGAAGACAACGGCCATTTGACCATCAGCGGTCAACTGCCCACCAAATACGATGTCAATCAAGTTTGGGACAAAGCCAAAGAGATTGACCCAGGTCTTGATGATGGCGACTTGACCTTGAGTTTGACGCCTGCGCGTTCCGACATCTACGGCGAACACGAAATCAAGCCCGGCGAAAATTTGACGCGCATCGCGCAACACCTCAGCAAAGGCAAACTGACTCCGCATCAGCTTTTTGAAGCCAATCGCCATCAACTCGATGATCCCGATAAAATTCGTATCGGTCAGAAAATCATCATTCCCAACTTTGAATAACCAGCGTCCGGCGTCTTGATGCAACGCGCCGCTGTCACCTGTTCGAGCCGACCGCAGAGGCTTGTTGGCGGCTCTGTCATTTACCGAATCGCAATTCAGGAGGCGTTATGAAAGAACAACTGGTGTCATTGCTTGTCGCCAAAGTTGGACTGGACGAAGAGAAAGCCAATCAGGCGATTGATACGGTTTTGGAGTACGTCAAAGAACATCCCGAACAACTCAGCGAATACTTGAACAAATTCGGATTGGGCGGCATCGCCGAAAAACTCGGTGGCCTGGGCGGTATGTTCGGCAGTTAAGAATGGAGGGTGAAATAAAGTGCAATCCTGTATGGGCGACCCTCTGTGGTCGCCCATACAGGGCATGGGAAAATCACTCAAGTCTTGCAAGTTATTTCACCCATCATTCTAAGCGATCATCCACCCTAGCCGTTTACCCTTACTTTTACCCATATCTTGTGCGCTTGTGATTAACAATTGATCCGTTAGTCCGCGAAGTGGGCGATAGCATATAGCCCAGGGTGACGCACAGCGGAACCCTGGGTAGCAAAGGAGCATGACGGTCTAGCCTGCGAAG
>JACQDB010000109.1 GCA_016201275.1 Acidobacteriota bacterium | reverse complement strand
GGCCAGCAATTGCCCCGCCACGGCGTGCGAACGTGCGGCGGCATCCACTTCATCTACGGACGGCGCTTTGACACTGCGCCGCGAAGCGCGCTCGCGCACTTTGACCGGGGCACCGCCAGCCTTGGCCGCGGCTTGATCTTCTGGCGTGACCTCGACCTGCTTTTCGGCCTTGCCGAGCAACTTGCGCCGCACATCCTGACTGTAGAGTTGATCCTGTTTGCTGCCCTGTCCACTCAAGCCGTCGCCTTCATTGATCACTTCCAGACTATAGCCCAAGGCTCCCAGCACACGCGCCGAACGTAGGACAAAACCGCTCTTGCGTTGCGAGTAGATGCCGGCAAAACGCGCCGCCACTTCTGCCGCCAGAATGACTTCGCAAGAAATGTCGGACCAAGCGCGGGGATCGGGAAAGCCCTCGGCCCACTGCCGCAACAAGCCGCTGTCGATAGCAAAGAGCAGAAACTCATCGGTAATCTCTTCGCTGGCGGTGTCCAGGTGCAAGACCTCGCCGCGTTCGAGTGCTTGGCGCACGGCCTCGCCATTGCGCGCCACCAGTTTAATACTTTCCATAACTGACCTCCTCGTCAATCAGGATAGCATTTCTCGCTGGCTGTCAACTATTTAGCTGCTACATCGCCGTAAATTCATACTTTCCGCAACGGAGCTTATTTAGGGTGCGTAGCGGCCTACATCTTCGGATATTCCTGCACCAGAAGGTTTTTGCAATGCCGCTTGATGTAGGTGAAGTCTGCCCGGTTCAAGGTCAAGACAATCACACCTTCACGAGCAGCACTCACCGCCAGCAAACAATCCATCGCAATCTCCTGCTTCACCTTTGCAGAAAGGCGCGGCGCTTTGCCGCCTGCTTGCTGTTTGCGTTCCTGAGCCAAGGCAAAGGATATTTTGCTGGCAGCCAGCCAGTCTTCGGCGGTTGGCACAATCAGCAAGCCTTCTTTCTTTGCCCGATTCCAGACCGCCTGATAGGAGCGGTACTCCTTCCAATCATTGCAGGCGGTCATCAGTTCAAACAACACGATGGATGATTGACAGGTGGTCTCAGGTGGTCGCTCAGGGTCAAACTTCCTGCTGATAACCAGATTGGTGTCGGCTACATATCTGGGCACGTTTATTTTTCTCCGTACAAACGCTTGTGAGTAAGCTTTACGGCTTTTGCAAAGGCGCGGGCGGTGGCTGACTTATCAACCTTAAAGCCCGGTTCCAACTTCTCCGGGAGGCTCTTTTTTGTAGCTCGGCTGCCGTTTTTGGCAACCGGTGTTTGGGCTTTTGTGGTGGTGGTTTTGCTGCTCATTATTGTAATCCTGCCTTTCCTTTTTTTTGCGCCGGATATTTCACTGACTGCCGTTTTGTTCTTCAAGTCTGGTCACGCGCTGGCTGGTATTGATTGCCAGTTGCGCCACATCTTCGGCGAGTTTGCGCGTCACTTCATTGGCGATGATGAGATTATCGAACGATTCGCGCAACTCTACGCGCATCACATCAATCACGCCGACAATATCATCCACGCGCTCAGATAAAGCCTGCTGGCTTTCCGTCAGAGCTTGAATCTGTGCGTTGGTATTTTCAGCCAAGGCTTTTATCTGGGCTGTGGTTTCCTGTTGAGCCTCTTTCATCATTTCAAGGTCAGAATGAAACCTTGATTGATTCTCAATAAGAAATTGAATCGTGTTTTCCATCTGTTGATTGTCCATAAAAATCTTTCTATTGAATCACTCCTGTAAATTTGGGCGCGAAATTGAGTTGCTGCCCGCACCCGCACATCTTGAATGACCGGCTCACAAGATGGCAGCAGTCCTGTCCTCATGCGTCACCTATGAGGCTTGGCGTTCTATATCTTCGATGCGGTCTTCCAGGTCAAGTTGCTGGCGTTGGATGACACGCTGATTGCGACGGGTTTCGCGGGTATCGTGTTCGAGCGCATCGAGGCGGGTTTCAATGCGGTCAAGTCGCTGGTTGACGGTAGCAAAACCCTCGTCAATCTTCTCCGCAAGGCGGTTGACCCGCGCCAGTATGGCCTCAAGCATCGGATTGGTGGTTGCGGCTTTCTGCGCTTCCAAGTCTGATGGCGGCTCGTCATTGCCGATTATTTGCGTTTGGTCTTCGCTCATCGCTTCCTCGCTTTCTTCACGGTCGGCTTACTGACTTTGCGCTTTGCGCCGGGGCTTGCTCTTCAATTCTGCGAGAGGCTTTTGCGGACGGCCTGCTCTACCCATTTCAAAGCCCAAGAGCGCCGATTCAGGAATCATCCAGTATTCACCGATAGGAGAGACTTCTTTTTTAGCCCCCTTAAATCGTCCCCGGCTTGCCCATATCCGAACGCTTATAGCAGACGCGCCAACGCGCTCCGCCGCTTCTTTAACAGTCAACATCTTGCTTTTTCCTTTCGCCATAACGCAGAAGCCTATCAACCTCACTACGAAATTTCAAGCCGGAGTATAACAGCCCCCATATAAATAAAGCAATCATAATCGCAACATACTCAGTACGATAAATAAGATTCGAGAAAAAAACAGATGCTGATAAAAACTATTCATAGCGGGTACAGTACGATTTTGCTTGCATAATCGTACTAAGGGAAGTAAGATAAAAACATAAGGCAGCAACCAAGTTCCTTGACAACCGAGCCGAAAGCAGAAATCACCGATGAAAGCCTTGATGCTGATGAGAGTATGCGAATAGAGCAAGGTGAGCGACAAGCTGGCCTTTGATGCAAAACCAACGAAACACAATTTGAATAGCAAAAGGCCGAGTGCTTCTAACACTCAGCCTTTTCATTTCCCCCGGGTCAACGGGAAGAAAGGTAATCTAAAAGATGAACATATCCTACACCAGTACGACCGCCAACAGCAAGACCGACCGTATCGAAAAAGCCATCGCCTTGATTGAGCAGGGCAAAGTTTACAGCCAAGCCGAAGGGATATTCCGCGTTCTGACGGAGCGCTTCGCCGGGGGCTACACCGTCACGCTCACCGGTTGCGACTGTGCGGATTTTGAGCAGCGTCAGGGCGCAGGCGATAACGCGCCCTGTAAACATCAGTGGGCAGCCATCGGCGCAACCGCCGCCCGGCTCATCGCCGACCTTCGCAAGGCCGCAACGCTTGCCGCGCTGGAAGCCATCGGTAAGCAATACGCTGAGGCCATGACGAACCTGCCGGAGGTCTTCAAGGGCATCGCCAGAAGCGAATACCGCAAGCGCAAAGACGCCCTCGCCAACGATGAGGCTCTGCAAATCCTCATCAAGCCACAGCCCAAAAGCAACGGCACTTATGGCGCTATCGAAATCTAGCCAACCAAGCCGGGCAGGCGCTGTTGTGGCCTGCCCATTCGCCCATCAACAAAGAGGCGACACGGGACAAACCTTCACGCTCTCCCCGTGCCGCCTCGCATCCTCGAAAGAAAGGACACCACAAATGAATAGCGACAAACTACCAGCAAATCAACCGCCACGATGGACAGAGCGTTTCGGCAAGACCATTGCCGCGCTCTACGAAAATGACGACTTGAGCGAAGCCGTCCACAATGAGTTGTCGGATTCGGTTCTCGATCTCACCAACCGCTACGCCAACACCCCCGACACCGAAGCGCGGCTTCTGTTGCCGCTGGCCTTGGCTGCCGTCTTCGACACCGCCACGCCGCCACGCCTCAACCTCACCTTTCAGGTTGGGCAACACCGCCTCCTGTTGTGCGAAAGAAATGACGGCGATATTAGCCGGGATTTTGCGCGCCTCGTTCTGCTCATCAATCAAATCACCAAGCCCTATGCGGCTCCTGCGTCGTCCGATTACGGCCTTCGCATCAGTCTGGTGGGTGAGGATGGCGAAGGCGTCGCGCTCTACGACCAGCCATTGCCGCTTGCGGCGCTCCCGGCTTTACAGGCGGCGCTTGACGGGTTTGATGCCGACCGCTTTCTGGACTCACTGGCCAGCCTTGCCACCGATCCGCAGGCGACCGATGACGCCACAGCCATGCGGCTTGGGGATGCAATGAGCGCGATGCTTGACCGTGAGGATTCCAACCCCATAGGTAATCGGATAGCTGACCTCATCGAAGACGAGTGCCTGCCGGTATTGATAATCTGCGCGATGCTCGGCGTCACGATGGTGGGCGATTGATTGAAGACCAGTAAGGGGGTGCCACTTGCCGCACCCGTCTCGTTGGTAATCACGCCGTAAAGGTCGGCTGAGGTGGAAGCCGCCAGATGGCTGACCCCGGCATTCGCCGACCACGTTCCCCCCGCCACTCTCACCACTCCGGTGGCTGCACTCGTATCAAGGCCGGTGCCGCCGCGCGCCGCTTCAAGCTGCCCTGCCGGAAAGAAGGCGGTTGCCGAATCCCCTGTGGTTGCGGTAATCCCGCCCGTGCCGAGGGCGCTTAATATGCCCGCCGTATTCATCTCCACGCCGTTGGCCGTGCCACCTGCGGCAACCAGCAGCGGCTTGGCGGCGGACGCGGCGGCGGTGTTGACCACCAGCAGATGACCGCTGCCGGTGTTGGAGGCCGAATCTTTCAGGGTGAACAGATCGGTCAGCGCCCCCGTGCTGTTGCCGTAGGTGAAGGTCGTGGTATTGGCCGCCATCGCCAGCGCGAGATTGGCGGACGGGTCGGTCAGGTTATGCCACCCTACCCCCAGCGTGCCGCTGGCCGCTACCGTGACGTTGATGCGATTATTGCCGCTGTCATCGGCAACCGTCAGCGTCGTGTTGCTGCCGGTAATGAAATTCAGGGCTTTGCGCGTGCCGATTGCCGTGCCATCCTTCAACACCTCCAGCCGCTGCGTGGTGGTGTCGTTGACCACACTGAAACTGCGGTCTTGAGACAGGTCACCACCCCCGGTAAGCCCGGTGCCTGCGGTAAAGGCGCGCGTCGTCGGCACCAGCGTAGAGTTGACCCAGTTCGTGCCATTCCACGTCAAGCCCTGCCCCGATGCCGGCGCGGTGATGGTGGCGAGAATGGCAGTCGTGCCGCTGCCGCTCGTGCCGCTGTAGGTGGTCAGGTCGGTAACGCTCCACACCTCCTGCCCGCTGGCGGCGGAAAGTCGCCCGCTCGTGAGTCCCGCATAGCCATTGGTCGCATTCTTATTGGCGGCATTCTCTGCCGTGTAGCCTAAAGCGTTCTGCTTGCTGTTGAAGGCCGTCCAGTCGGCGCTGCTCAGGTAGCCATCCTGTGAGCCGGTCGCGGCGGGAAGGCTGATGCTGTTGGTGGCGCGGCTTAACGGAGAAGAAAAACTGAGCGGATTTTCATAGTCGGTTCCCGCTACGCCAAGCGCCAGCACCCCCGTGCCGGTGGTGTTCTTGAGTAATCCCGTGGCGAGACTGCCCAGCGCCTGTTCAGCGGTCAGCGCGGCATTGGCGGTCTGCGTGATATAGGTGGCATCCAGAGGCGCGCCGGATAACTGCGACACAATCAGCCTGTCCACCTCGGTGCGCGTATAATACCCGTCAACCGGCAGTTGCGGACTCGGCTTGTTATAGACGATGAGGTCAGCCCACGCCGCGCAGGTTCCGGCTGGCGAACAGCCCGAAGTTGAGGCGATGGTAGCCGGAACCTGAAAGCCATTTTCCAGATTCGGATAGATTTTTATCGGCGTAGCCGACGCCCCGCTGACCGCCATAAACCAGGCGAAATAGCGGACATTGGGGTTGCGTAAGGCATCCCGCGTCGAGGTCAACGAAAAGGCCGGAATGGTGATGGTGTGGGACGCCGTATTGACCGTCAAACCGCTTACCCGGAAAGACCAGGCTCTGTCCTGCGGACTGCCCGCGCCGTGAGAAATGCCGCTGGCATCCGTCCACGAGTTGTCGCTGAAAATCCACAACTCCACACTGGTTCGCGTATCATTCCATCCCGTCAAGGTGATGGCCTGCATACTGATGGACGCGGCACTTGCCCGCAACGCCCCGATAGTCAGGATAACCAACAACAGCGCAAAACTTCGTTTCATTGCCCCCCCTCCTCTATCGGCATAAAGCCGTAGCCAGCGCTGGCATCGCCAACCAGATTGAATTGGTCTTCCGGGCAGCCGTGACGCAGGCGAATCCGCAACACGGTTTCCCGGAAGCGGGCGCGCAGCAGCGCCCCTATCGCAGTGCTGGCATCAGCGGTCTGGGTGTCCATCAGTAAGCGTTGCTGTTGCGCCGCCATCTCTGCCCGGTGAACTTCGCCCAAGGCCAGCAACGCGGCGTTTTCCTCTGCTGTAAATTGAATCATGGTTTCCCCCTGATGATGAAAATTGCAGGCCGAACGGTTCAGCCCAAAAATACAATTGTGCAAGTCGCGCAACTTGGTTTGAGGTTAGGGAATGATGAGAGATGTAATCACTGAAAAGTAGCGATTCTTTGACCGCTTGATGAGCCGAATTGTAGCACAAGCGAAGGAAAATTAATAGGTGGAAGATTGGCGATTGGGCATAAAAAAAAGGCAGACCCGAAAGCCTGCCCGAATGCTCTACCGGCGCGTGATTAAAACGCCTTAGCCTGCGCCTGCACCCTCATCGGAACACAGGAGAGACGAGAGCCCACTGATGATTGCCTATGGACGTTTTTGTCCACCTTTATATATTAATCACAGTAGTGTGAGAGAATGAGTGGCGTTTTTTTTCTCAGATGCAAAAATCCTCGGTGTGACCGATTTGTGACCGGAATAGATGTAAACAAGTGAAAATCGAAGGTAGTTAAAGCACAAGCTGTTGGCTGCGGTTCGTAGCTAAATTGTAATAAATGGGAATAGATGGGAGTGAATGTGAGTGGCGGTGGTTGGACTTGAACCAACGACCTACGGGTTATGAATCCGTCGCTCTGACCACCTGAGCTACACCGCCGCAAAATATGCTGTGATGAAGATTTGTGCGTTGCCGTTTTTTCTATGGTGACAGACGGCAAACGGCTTCCTCATCAAGCCCCTCATTCTAGCATTCGATTTTTTCAAATCGCAAGCGGCGGTGTACAATCCCTGCACGCCGCTTGTGTCGTGTTGCTGTCGAGCGGACACGGCGCAAAAAATTTACGGAGACTCGATTCACTATGCTCTTGCTGGGAATAGATGTTGGCACCGGTGGCACGCGGGCAATCGTCATCAACCAACAGGGAGAGGTACTCGCTTCGGCCAGCGCCGACCACGCGGCGTTCGCTTCGCCACAAACCGGTTGGGCTGAACAAGAGCCACAGGATTGGTGGCGCGCCTGCGGCGAAGCTGTCCGCACGGTCTTGTCCTCTCCTCATATTCGCGCCGCAGAGATTTGCGGCGTCGGGCTGTCGGGACAGATGCACGGCGCGATTTTACTTGATGAACGCTATGCCGTGGTGCGTCCGGCGCTCCTATGGTGCGATCAGCGCACCGACGCGCAATGTCGCGCCATAACCGAAAAGATCGGCCAACAGCGCTTAATCGAACTCACTTGCAATCCGGCCTTAACCGGCTTCACGCTGCCGAAACTTCTCTGGGTGCGCGACACCGAACCCGAAATGTGGCAAACGGTGCGAAGCGTGTTGTTGCCGAAAGATTATGTGCGCTTCAAACTGACGGGCGAACGCGCCACCGATGTCACCGATGCTTCCGGCACGTTGATGTTTGATGTCATCAAGCGGCAATGGTCGCAAGCCATGCTTGATGCCGCAGAGCTTGATGAGCGCCTTTTGCCAAAGGTTTTTGAATCGTCCGACATCACCGGTTACATTTCCGCCGAAGGCGCAGCGATGACCGGCTTGCAACCGGGAACCCCGGTGGTTGCAGGCGCGGGCGATCAGGCAGCAGGAGCCGTCGGCCTAGGCATCGTGCGACCCGGCACGGTCAGCGCCACCATAGGCACTTCGGGCGTCGTCTTTGCCGCTACCGACAAACCGGCGCTTGACCGGCTTGGGCGCGTGCATACGTTTTGTCATGCGATGCCGGAACGCTGGCACGTCATGGGCGTCACGCAGGCGGCAGGCTTATCGCTCAGATGGTTCCGCGATCACTTCGGTGCGGGCGTGGATGACGGGCGCGATGCCTACGAACGCCTGAGCGAAGAAGCCGCGAAAGTGGCTACAGGAGCCGATTTCGTGTTATGGACTCCATATCTGATGGGCGAACGCACGCCGCACCTTGACCCCTATGTGCGGGCTTCGCTAGTCGGTTTAACTGCTCACCACAGCCGCGCTCACATCATTCGGGCGATTCTCGAAGGCGTGGCTTTCAGTCTGCGCGATACCTTCGAAATATTTGCCGAGATGAAAGTGCCGGTCGAAACGGTTCGACTAGGTGGCGGCGGGGCGCGTTCGGCGTTGTGGCGACAGATTCAAGCCGATGTGTACAACCAGACGGTTGAACTGGTCGAAGCCGAAGAGGGCGCGGCTTATGGCGCGGCGCTGCTGGCCGGAGTCGGTTGTCAGCTTTGGCCTACGGTTGAGGCGGCCTGTGATGCGGTGGTGCGCGTCCAGACTCGCGTTGCCGCCAATGCCGATGCGGTCGCGGTATTGAATTATCAGTACCAAGCTTTTCAGGCGCTTTACGGAGCGCTCAAGGAAGTGATGGCGATGGCCAAGAGGCAGCATAGCGATTAAGCAAAAGAACTTTGGAGGTTAATGGATGCGCTCGACTACGCTGCTGGATGGGCGAGAGTCGAGAGTAGGACTTTTATAGCGCGGCGGTCTTTTTTCGACTCTCTGGTATTCGGTGTGAAGACTCCCAAGATACTGTATGCGGTTGCTATGGAGACCTCTATATATTGGGCGTCTTCACGGAAGCTAGCAGAGAATCCAAATTACAGCCGAGCGCTATTCAGAACCTTTTGCCAACTCGCGTTTTGCTTTTTCAATCAACTCGTTGTTGCGTTCATAGGAAAGTTTCGCGGCCTTGTCCGGCTCCTCCAGGTGTGGCGGATACCGATGCGTGTGGTAAACCGGATAGGCCTCTGTCCGCAGATGCGCCAGCATATTATGACCGATGCGCGTTTGCCGTTCGTGTCGCAAGGCCGAAATATCTACGGGCGCAACGACGATTCTTTCGCCGGGGCCGGGCGAAGCTTGCGCCAGTAATCGGCCATCGAAATCTACGACCATACTGCCACCAGGCCACGAATACGGCGGATACATTTTCAAACTCGCGCCTTGATTTGCCGCTACTACATAAGCCAGGTTTTCAATTGCTCTGGCGCGATTCATCACCGTCCACCAATCCATAGGCGCGGTCGCGCCCCACGGATCCATGTACGCCGAGACGCGAATTAAAACCTCCGCGCCGTTTGCCGCAAGTTGGCGCAACGCTTCGGGGAACAACCAGTCGTAACAAATCGCGCAACCAATTTTGCCTATGGCCGTGTCGGCTACCGGAAACAGCGGCTCGTCATAGCCCTCTATGTCATGTGGGCTGGCATGAACTTCGTAAGGAATCCAGGGATTCACTTTGCGATATTTGTAGAGGATGCCTTCAGGAGCAATCAAACAAGTGGTGTTGAAAACGACGCCGGGATAGTTGGCGTCCGCTTCAAGCATAGTGCCGGATTGAATGTAGAGGTTATGCTCGCGGGCTTTTTGTTCAAGCCGGTCGGTGTGTTCATTGGGAATCTCTAGCGCCAATTTTTCAAGCAACTCGGCAACCGTAGGAAAGACCGGCGCGGCGTGCGCGAATTCAGGAAAGACGACCAGTCGCACCGGCAAGAAAGGCGCAGCCCCGGCTACCGCTGAATCTATCATCGAGAGCATACGCTCGGTGTTGGCGCGCATCATTCGGCGTTCGAGGGGATTGGGCAAATCAGTCTGACAAGCGGCGACTGAATAACGTATGTGTTGCATTTTCCTTACTCCGGTTTTGGTCTGGCGGCCTTCGCCATGAAAGGTGACTGAGTTGAGGTGGAATTTTGTATTGCACCCGGCTTCGGCGAATCAAATATTAATCGAAGAGTGTGCATAATGCAGAGCCTTTATTCATGCGGGTGTGGTGAGCCTGACGCGCATTTCATGAGGCTGAATTTTTCTCCTCGTTTGAAAAAGGTTGAAAAAAAGTCCCAAATTTCGTGTGTTTCGCTTTTCGATTCAAGCACACTCTGCGATTACTTACCTTTGCTCAACAAAGGATTTTTCCCTTTAATAATAATCGTTTTTATCTCAGTTCCGTCTAAATTGTAATACCAAAATAATGCATTGCCATCTTGGCGAAGCATAAAGGCGTGATAATATTTATCAGGCCCCACCTTTCCTGTTCTTATATGAGATGCTACTGGATTTTCTTCTTCCTCAGGCGTTGCAATTTGCTCCATACTGGTATAAACCCATATTTTCATGAGCTTAGGCCTTGGCAATCTCTTGGACACCAGAGCGTATAATTTTCTCAGAGTATCATCTGAAAAAGATTTTTCGTCCAAAAGAATAGTAACAACTCGAACTGGCTCTTTCGGGTTATCTCGATTGATTGATGAGTCAACTATGATGTAACGAAATTCTGATTTAATGCCAAATTCATCAAAATCTTGCATCATGGCCGAATCCCCAAGTACCCCCCTAGGATTCGCCAGACTAAAAACAAATTCCAAGAACAAACAAATTATTAACCTCATAATTACCTCTCCATGCAGTGACTATTAAAAAATCGTGAAACTACATCACTCCAACTCTCTGAATTGCTGCTCTTCTTTAGACCGAGATCATCCGCTAACAATTCATCCAAGCCATTATCTGTTTTTTTAGGAACGTCTTGCGCCCCGCACCTTGCTGTACAAACGACTGACCCTCTCTATATGCACACCGGCGGAGAGCGCCGCTTGCACGGTATCGGCTTTGACAGGTCATTCCGGTGAACAAATTCACCTGCCGCATTCGCTGCGGTCACATAGCTGATGACGCTTTTGGCATACGAAGTCGCGCCGTTCTTGATCTCGGTCTCGGTCAACAAACCGTTGGCGATGGACGAGGTATTGGTCGAGCGCGTCAGATTCAAGGTCGTCGCATCG
>JACQDB010000108.1 GCA_016201275.1 Acidobacteriota bacterium | reverse complement strand
TTGCTAGATTTTTCAGAGGCGCAGCAGCCTGATTTCATTGGCTTTTTCAGCACTTAGAATTATTGAACTTCACCTCAACAAGCTGAGGTTCAATAATTCCAAGCGCGAACCGCAACGGCAGCGCTTGATTGGTGTTGTTCAATTTGAAATTGTACAAAGTCGAGCTTAGGATTGTGGATGAAATAACCTGCAAAACTTGAGAGATTTTCCAATGCCCTGTACGGGCGACCCTGCGGTGGTCGCCCCTCCTTGAAAGCTAATGGATTGCGAGGAGGGGCGACCACCGCAGGGTCGCCTGTACAAGGTTGCACCTTATTTCATCCACAATCCTAACTAGAATGACTGTGCCGCTGTGGAGGATATTCAGCGTGAAAAACTCTCGTCAATCAAAGACCATTCGCGTAAGTGAAGCAACTTTCCAAACGGCTATTTCCATTGCTCACCGCTTGAAGATTCCGCTTACGGAAGTTTTCGACTGCGCCATTGAGGCGCTTGAGCGCGAAGTGTTTTTCGCACAAATGCACACCGCCTATGAAAAACTTTCCGCTGATGGAACGCTGGATGAATTCAAGGAAGAGATGGCGGCTTGGTTGCGCTCTCCTCTTTGAGTTTTGAAACAGACACGGCGAATGCGTATGCTCAATTCTTCGCTAACTGTTCGCGCACGAAATCTACCGCCGCGTCGCGCCAGTGGCGCAGGGGCGCAAGTCCCAGCTTTTCCGATAACAGACAACGCATGGCCGAATGATGCGGACGCGGTGCTGTCTGATTCAAGTCGGCGCGGTTGCAGGGTTCGATGACGACTTCGCTCATCCCTGCAAGTTCGAGCGCGTAGATTGCGAAATCGTACCAACTGGTGACGCCCGTATTGGTGATGTGATACAGCCCATGTTCACCGCTGCCGATAATCTCGGCAATGCGCGCCGCAAGGTCTGGCGCATAAGTCGCAATCGAAGTCTGGTCAATCACGCCTTTCAATTTCGCGCCTGCCCGAACGTAAGCGAATAAACGACTGCCGAAATTTTTGCCGCCAACGCCGAACACCCATGAAGTGCGTATAAGGTAGGTAGGTTCGAGTTCTTCCTGTGCCGCACCTTCACCGGCAAGTTTCGATTGCCCGTACACGCTCAACGGATTGGGCGCGTCTGCTTGGGTGTAGAAACCGGCTTTGCTGCCGTCGAAAACATAATCGGTGCTGACGTGAACCAACTCCGCGTGCGTGGCGCGACAGGCGCGAGCCAGGTAACGCACGCCTTTTTCATTCACCGCATACGCCCATTCCACATCGCGTTCGCAACGGTCAACATCGGCGGTCGCGGCGCAATTGATTACCACATCCGGTCGCGCTTCGAGAACGCTACGACGCACGGCCTCTTCATCGGTTATATCAAGTTGTTGATGATTGCAGGGGATGACGCGCCAGTTGGCAGCGCGTAAATGTTCGCTCATACAAGCGCCGAGCAAGCCCCCCGCGCCGGTAATCAACGCGCTTTTCGGCGTCGTAGAATCCGCTTGATTGAAAGCCTTCACGTTTGTCTTTTGCCTTTTGGTGAAGCCGTTTGCCTTCGCGTGAAGGAGGTTACCGGCTGCTGTACATTCGTTCGTAGTATTTGATGTAGTCGCCGGAACGGGTGCGCGCCACCCACTTCGTATGGCTTTGATACCAGCGCACGGTTTTTTCCATGCCGCTCTCGAAACTCTCCTGCGCTTGCCAGCCCAACTCCTGCTCGATCTTCGTCGGGTCTGTGGCATAGCGGCGGTCGTGGCCTAAGCGGTCTTTCACGTAGGTAATCAAGGAATGCGGTTTGCCCAGTAAATCAAGCAGCGTGGTGATGACTTCGAGATTGGTTTTTTCTGCACGCGAGCCGATGTTATAGACTTCGCCGCTGCGCCCTTTGTGCATCACCGCGTCAATGGCGCGACAACAATCTTCCACATAGAGCCAATCGCGCACGTTTTTTCCGTCGCCGTAAACCGGCAATGCCTGGTCTTCCACAGCGTTGGTAATCATCAACGGGATAAGCTTTTCAGGAAATTGATAGGGGCCGTAATTATTCGAGGCTCGCGTCGTGACGACATCCATACCGAAGGTGATGTGGGCGGCACGCACGAAATGCTCCGCCGCTGTTTTCGAGGCCGCGTAAGGACTGTTGGGACGCAAAGGCGAACTTTCGGTGAAGTATTCATTCGCTTCGCAAGACCCCATCACTTCGTCTGTAGAGATTTGCATGAAACGATAGACGTGCGCCGTGCGCGCCGCGTCCAGCAAGGTCTGAGTGCCTAAGACATTAGTTTTGATGAATTCGTTTGCGCCTTCAATCGAACGATCAACGTGCGATTCGGCAGCGAAATTAATCACCACGTCCGCGCCTTTGATGGCTTCATCAACCGCTTGGCGGTCGCATATATCGCCGCGTATGAAAGAGTATTTCGAGTTGTCTGCCACATCGCGCAGGTTGTCCAGATTGCCCGCATAGGTGAGCTTGTCGAAATTGATGACTTTGTAATCGGGATACTGTTTTAAGAGGTGACGAATAAAATTCGAGCCGATGAATCCCGCCCCGCCGGTAATAAAAAGCCGCATAAATTCTCCTCAAGTGATTCGCTTGACGATTGTAGATGCTGGACGGAACTTTTATCAACAGTTTCACAACGCTTGCTCTTCAGCCCCGCCTGCGCCGCTGCCAGAACTTTACAGGCCACACACGATGTAGTAGTTGCAATCAGACCCGACTACAAGATTTAGATAGTGGTGAAAAAATCTCTAGTCACAGACGCGCCGCGCTTTTCCGGCGTTTGAAAGCGGCTGAAGGGGTTGCGAACAGCGCTGGAGCGCAGAGAATAAACGTCGTTGTCTGGCCAGCGATGCGTGTGATATAGTGCGAACCCATAAAGCGCTTCCCGTGGATTCGGGAAGATGTTTTTGTTGTCAGCAATTCAGGGTTTCACGATCACTAATCACTGGAACGGACAGGGCGGCAGACCATTCACCTTGGTCACCTGAGAAACCGCTATCTCTTACGCTGCTGCTGCCGGTTCTTTCGCTCACAAAAAATCGCCAGACATTGGCGAGATAAAAATAACGAGGAGGCAAATGTAATGAAGAGGATTACCGTATCACTTCGACTGATTACTATGGTGGCGACAGCAGCGGTATTTTTGCTGCTTCATTCGGTGGCGGCACAAGCCGAAATCATCGTGTTTACCGCGCAGTTATTGGCATCCAACGAGGTCGCGCCGGTGACGGTGAACCCGTCAGAAAACGGCACCAGCGGCTTGGCCACAGTGACGTTGGACGTGACCAGAAGCGGCAGCACCATCACCGCCGCCACCGCACGATTCGACGTTTCCTTAAATGGCATGGCCAGCAACAGCGTGATTGTTCTGGCGCATATTCATGAAGGCTTGGCGACCGCTAATGGCGCGGTCAGAGTGGATTCCGGCCTCACCCCATCGGCTCCGGTTCCGGCGTCTTTCGGTGCCTCTTTCACGCGCAGCAATTTGACGGTTACTCCGGCGGTCGCACAGGCGATCATCAACAATCCGGCAGGCTTTTACTTCAATGTGCATACGGCGCTCAGTCCCGGCGGCGTGGCGCGTGGGCAACTTGCCGTACAGTCCGGGCCGGTAGGCTTCACCGTGCCGACGCTTTCCGAGTGGGGCATGATTTTAATGAGTTTGATCTTCGTCGCCGCCTGCACCTTCTTTATGGTGGGACGCCGCAGAGCCGTTTGGGCAGGCGACAACGCGGTTATGATGAGCGATTCCGTCACCCCTATGGACTGGCGGCTGTTTGGCAAAGTGGCGCTCGCGGTTGAACTCATCATCGCGCTGACGCTGGTGTTGTTGCGCGCCGGAGCGGTAGATAGTTTCGGGGCGCTGACTGCGGGTCTCGTCCTCGCTTATACCTTGCACCTGTTGATTCATAGGGCGCGCAAACCCTAACCCGGTGAGCGACAATCTCAAAGTGAAACGAAAACGTGTGCGGCACAATTTGCAACTCTGCGCCGCACACGTTTTTTCGCCATAACTCAACGTGCGAATTGCCAAGCGCTGAAGTTAGATATTGCACCTGCAAGCGAGGCTTGCCAAACGCGCCTTTGTCGCATCAAGGCGCAAGCCTGAATTCATTTCAGCGTTCGGCAATACGGCAAACTTTATTAACGAGCTTATGATTTCGATGGAGCAGTTAAAGACCTTTTTCACCGTCAATCAAAAAGTGCTGCGCTTTCTGTTTCTGTTCGCGGCCATCTTCGGCATCTGCTATTTTCTCTTCGGCATCGCGCAAGGCGTGCGACTGGGCGTCATCAAGCCCTACACTGTGGTGCTGGCGAAAGTGGTTGCCGCCATTATCAATTTGTTTGGAGCGCAGGCCATTGCCAGCGACGCCCTTGTGCTATCGCCGAAATTCACGCTCAACATAGCGATGGGGTGTGATGGCGTCGAAGCGACCTGCCTGTTTTTCGCCGGAGTCTTGGCTTATCCGACCCATTGGCGGGCGCGGCTTACGGGCTTTGCGCTTGGCCTTCCGCTCATTCAAGTCATCAACGTAGGGCGACTGGTCGGCTTGTACTACGCGGGAATTTATCTGCCGTCCATTGTTGAAGAGATGCACGTTTATGTCGCGCAAACCATTGTCATCCTCCTTTCCACCGCCATCCTTATCTACTGGCTCGAACGCTTCGCCAATCAGCATCGGCCAGCATAAATGGTTGCGTCGCCTGTTTGCGGCGCTTGGCCTGTATCTGCTGTTGCTGCCGCTGTGGTGGTACAGCCTGCCTTGGTTGACCGGCTTCAGCGCCTGGTGCGCGAATTTGATGTATCACTTCTTCGATTCGCAGGTCAGCCTGTACGCGGTCGGCAGAGCGATTAACTTCACGGTGACAGCAGCGGCAGACAGTGATTTCAGCGGCCAGAAATATGATACCGCCGTGCAGATGAACACCTTCACCTACGGCTTGCCGATGGTGATGGCTTTGATTGTGGTGACCGGCGCGGCTCCTTGGCGCGCACGCCTTCGGGCTTTGCTTATCGGCATCGCGGTGATGAGTTTATTGAGCGTGCCTGTGGTGATGTTGTGGGCGAAACTGGCGAGCCTTGAGATGGAAGAAAAAATCGCGCAGGCGACCTTTGCCAGCGGCGGAGATCGTTCGAGTTTTTTGTTTTACGCGCTGCACGGCTACGCTTTTTCGCAACCGGTTTTGGCGGTGCTGATCTGGCTGGGCATGATTTTATTGGGCTTGTTCAAGGCCAGAGTGAAAGAGAATATCGCCGTCGCGCCCATCGCCCGCAATGCTCCTTGTTGGTGTGGCAGCGGCAGAAAGTATAAGCGCTGTTGCGGGCGCTCTGCCTAAGCCATCAACTTTCGGAAGGCAGCACGTACAACAGCACCGCCACAAAATGACAGACGCTTCCGGCCATGACAAAGAGATGCCAGATGGCGTGATTGTAAGGCAATCGGTTCCAGGCAAAAAACACCACGCCTACGGTATAAAACAAGCCCCCCGCTAACAGCCATATCAGACAGCCCAACGGAATCATCATCACCATAGGTTTGATGGCGACAATCACCAACCAGCCCATCAACACATAAACGATGGTCGAGATGATTTTGAATTTGTTGACGAAAAAAATCTTGAACAAGATGCCCACGAACGTCAGCATCCAGACGATGCCGAACAACGACCAGCCCCAGCCGCCGCGCAGCATCACCAGCGTAAACGGCGTATAAGTTCCGGCGATCAACAGATAAATGGCGCAGTGGTCTATGACTTTGAATAGGTGTTTGAGGCGCGGTGAACGCAGGCTGTGATAGAGCGTCGAAGCGGTGTAGAGCAGCACCAGGGTCGCGCCATAAATCGAACAACTGACGATGTGCAGCACCGTGCCGTAAAGACAGGCCAGCACCATCAATACCGCAAGCCCTATGACGCTTAACGCCAGGCCAACGCCGTGCGTAATGCTGTTGGCGATTTCTTCGTGAAAGGCCCGTCGAATTGCGTGTCTGTCCATGATTTTTCCCTCACTGCTGCTACGACATTTTCCGCAAGGATGTTTGCCCGTGCAAGAGAAAAAGTTTTTATCAACTGATAATTTTTTCGCCGGTCACCTTGCAACGCCACCGCGAGAAAGTGCGTTCCGGTGCGACAAAACCAAACAAGCCGCTCGCCTGTTGCTCCGCATCAACACAACGCATCGCCGTATCGCCGCGTCACCGCGTCTCCCCACTCCCTGTCTCCCTGTCTCCCCATCTCCCCCACTCTCTGCGTAGCCTCAGCCGCCGATATGAATCGAGGGGCGGCGCTCGGGGGCAGGCTCGGCGCGGCGCAATACTTCGCGGGTGACCGGTGCGGTATCGCCTTCGCCGAAGAAGATGTATTTCAAGACGTACTCCAAAGGGTTGCCTTCGCTCCAGCCGAAATAAGCGTGCGGGATTTTGCCGGTCGCGTCCCGAACGTGGAGCAGGAAAGCGGCGATAGCATTGGGAACCGCAGGGCTTTTGCAGCGCAGGATTTTATAATCGCCAAGGCTGACGCCGCGCACGTTCAGAACGCCGGAAAATTCCGAAGCATCGTCGGGCGTGACTTCAAAAAAGATAATCGAATCGCCAACGGGAATGTGATTGTCTTCGCGCTGTTCTTTCTCTTTGAAGACATATTCGCGCAGGTTGCCACGGTCGCGGCGATTCGGCACGATGCGAAGCTCGCCTTTGCTCATCTCTTTAAGAAACTCCTGCGCTTTGGCATCCAGTTCGACTTTTTCCACACGCAATTCAGTCGAGCGCACCAAGCGAGAGATAAACGAAGTGAAGACAATTGCGCCGATAAAAAACGACGCGATCTTCAAGCCCTCTGTGCGTTCGATGATGTTGACAATCGTGGTGTAGGCGAAGACCACAGCGATGAAGGCGAAAGCCCACTTCTTCAAGCCGTCTTCTTTCCAGGCGGCCATCGTAACGGCAATAGCCGCCGAGGACATCAACATCAAAACGCCGGTGGCATAAGCGCCGCCCTGAGCGTCAACGCTGGCTTGAAAAATAATGGTCACGGCAAAGGCTATGGCGGTGAAGACCAGCACTAGTGGGCGCGTCGCCCTTGTCCATTCGGGAGCCATGCCGTAACGCGGCAGATAACGCGGCACGATGTTCAACAAGCCTGCCATAGCCGATGCACCGGCGAACCACAAAATCGAAATCGTGCTGATGTCATATAACGTGCCGAATTTATCGCCTAAAAATTCGTGCGCTAAAAAGGCCAGCGCTCGCCCGTTGGCTTCGCCGCCCGGCTGAAATTTTTCGGCGGGAATTAAAACCGTAGTGATCGTACTGCTCGCCATCAACATCACGCTCATAATCAGCGCCGCGCCCAGCAACAGCTTGCGGGTGTTTTTGATGCGCCCGTAAACATGGTGATGGGCGTCGGTCGCTTCGCCCTTGACCAGCGGCATCACCGAGACCCCGGTTTCAAAACCGGAAAGCCCAAGCGCCAGTTTCGGAAACAACAGCAACGCCACGCCTATCATCGCCAGCGGGTTGCTGTGGCTGGCGAAAAGCGCGGTCTTCCATTCGGGCAGTTTTTCGGCGTGCGTCGTCAGTTCGTACAAGCCGACGCTGACCACTACCACATTCAAGGACAGGTAGATGACCACCAGAACAACCGCTATGCCGATGGCTTCCTTAAAGCCTTTCAAAAAGATTGCCGCCAGCAACGCCACCAGCGCCAGCGTGATATAGACTTCGTGATGCAGCGATTTTGGCACAAACGGATTTTCGGTGATGTGCGCCGTTGCGTCCGCCGCCGACAAGGTGATGGTGATGATGAAATCGGTTGCCGCAAAACCCAAAAGCGCAAGCACCAGCGCTTTGCTGCGCCAACGGGACAACACGCTTTCCAACATCGAGATGGAGCCTTCGCCGTTGGGGCTGGCTGCCGCTACGCGATTGTAAATCGGCAGCGCGCCGAACAACGTCAGCAAGATCAGGATCAACGTGGCGATGGGCGACAGCGCCCCCGCCGCCAGAAAGGCGATGCCCGGTTGATAACCGAGCGTGGAAAAATAATCCACCCCGGTTAAACACATGACCTTGTACCACGAGTGTTGTTGATGCGGGTGAATGTCGGGTTGCGGTTGGTTTTTACTTGTTAAGAAGCCTGCCAGCAGCCAGCGTTTGAAAGCGCTCGGCGCGGTGGTTTTCGATTTCGCCTCTGCCATCGTATCGTCCTTTTATGCGATTGTGGCTCGCCCGTTTTTCGCAAACAGGCGATGCCATGAAAGCTGGCTCCGACGGGTGAAAAAAAATGTTTCTGACGGGTCGCGTGTCAGTGATTTTTTTCATCACGATTGCGCCAACGCTTCGATGACGCGGCATTTTTCGGCAACCGTTCCGTGCTGAGGAATCGGCACTAGCGTCAGCGTCGCACCGTAAGTCGGCAATTCATCCAGCCGCCTCCGACAATCGGTAAGCGTGCCGCAAATTGCTACGGCATCAATGAGCGCATCACTGACCGCTTGCATCGCCGCTTTGTGTCGCCCCGCCTGCCAGAGGCTGTGAATCTTACAGGCTTCTTCGGCAAATCCCAAACGGCTGATGGAGTCGCGATAAAAATCGCCCATGCCGCCGATGTAATACGCCAGCGGCAGGCGCGCAATTTTTTTTGCCTGCGTCACATCGTCGCCCACCACGGTGTTGACGAACGGCGCAATGTCAATGTCGTTGGCGTTGCGATTGGCGTGGGCGGCGGCGGCGCGAATCGGCGCGATGCCTTGATGAAGTGCGGTGCGCGGCCAATGCGTAGGCAACCAACCGTCGGCCAGTTCGCCTATGAGTTGCAGACTTTTTGGCGTCAACGCGGCAACGTAAATCGGCAGATTCGAGCGCAACGGTTTGAAGCCGAGTTTGAAGCGTTGGAGTTGAAAACATTCGCCGTTGAAGTCTGCACGTTCACCCGCCAGCAGTAGGCGGATGATTTGAATGGTCTCTTTCAAGCGCGTCAGCGGTTTGCGGAAAGGTAAGCCATGAAAATCTGCGACGACGTGCGCGCCGCTTGTGCCTAAGCCTAAGCGCAAACGTCCGCCGGAAATTTCATCAAGCGTGGCGGCGCTCATGGCAAGCAGCGCCGGGGTGCGCGAAAAAACATTGACGATGCCGGTTGCCAGATGAATCTGTCGGGTCTGCGCGGCAAGTTCGGTCAAGGTGGTAAAGGCGTCGCGTTCCCACGCTTCGGGCATCCAGAAAGAGTCATAGCCGCAGGCGTCAGCGGTTTTGACGCACGCCAATAATTCAGGCCGGTTGAAGCCGCTTTTATCGAAACCGGGCAGGCGGTTTACATAAAGACCAATTCTGCGTACAGGGCGAGTCATCTATTGCCAATTAAACCGTAAAGCGCCGAAGGCGTAAAGCGGTCAACCGATTTTTCGATCAGTGATTGGCGCAACTTCATTGGTTTTTGCCCGGTTTTATTGGCTTTTTTTCACGGCGCGGCGTTTGGGCAATAAAACTTCGCGCTCGATCTCGAAAACTTTTTGCGCGAATTTATCTTGGAATAAATCCGTGCCGGTTTGCATCAAGGCAGCGGGCTTGTCGTTTTTTACGCCGACCAAGTGAAATTTCACTATGCCCGTTTGCTCATCGTGTTGGCGTGTTTCTAAAACCTTCGAGGCAGCAAACAGCGTGTCGCCCGCTAATACCGGCGCGGGGTGCGTGCCTTTGTCATAGCCCAAATCCCACAGGGCGTTGGCCGTCGTATCGCGGCTCGCCAATGAGGCGACCCAGGCGAAGACCAGCGGACCGCATACGACTCGCGCTTGCATAAAACTGCGCTCCCGCGCATAGACTGCATCGAAGTGCAACGGATGACTGTTGCGCGTCAGCATGGTCAATTGCATATGTTCGCTTTCGCCAATCGTGCGCCCGTTGCTGTGCAAATAAATATCCCCTTCGGCAAAGTCTTCAAAACCACCTCGCGGACGCCCCGGCCAATGGGCGATGGTGATTTCGCTTGCCAGTTCATTCGGGAGAATCACCTCCGCAGGTGCAGCCACATTTGCACCAACGGGGTTGGCAGCCTCAAGCGCCGCGACCGTTTCCGCGCTATCAGGATGAGCGCGATTAGCGAGCTTGCCTGCCGGTATCAAGGCCTTGCGCTCGAAGGTCACGACCGGCAAGCCGTCCTGATTTAACCCCGTGGTGCGAACGTGAACGACGCCGCGATCCGGTTTGGAATCCGACACGCGGACGCTCACAACTTGCGAGGTGAACGACAGCGTATCGCCGACGTAAGCGGCGTTGGGAAAGCGCAGATTGATGTAGGCGAGGTGCGCGATGGCCTGCTCCGATACGTCGTGAACCGAAGCACTCAACGCCAGATTCATCAACACCAAGGGCTGCACGACGCGCTCACGAAAACCTGTTTCACAAGCAAAGCGGCGGCTGGCATACAAGGGATTTGGATCAAGGAACGCGGCGGCGCACAACCCCAGCAAGCCGTCATCAAGCGTCACTTCCCATAGATGATGAAAAATTTCGCCCACGCGAAAATCATCGAGCCAGCGTCCATATTGCGGCGCGTGTATTTTTTGTTCACTCACGGTTTCTACATTGCCTCAAGCGTCGCATCACGAGCAAGCGCAAGCGGTATCCTCAGCTATCGCAAAATGAGTTGAAAAAATGCACCGACAACGATACTTTCAACAACTCGGTTGGTCACGCACAGAGAAAAGCAGAAACTCAAAACTCGACACAAAGGATAACGGCGCTCCATGAAAAAAGCTGCGGCGAAGAAAAACTTCACAACAAAGCGAACAAACAAAAAGTTTCTGGCCGACCACTGGCTCGATTTATTTTTGGTCTTCGTACCGATTGCGGCAATTTTTCATTACACCCATCGCCCGCCGATCTGGACGTTCGTGGTGTCGGGCTTGGCGATTATTCCGCTGGCTGGCTTGATGGGCAAAGCGACCGAAAGCCTCGCCTCAAAACTTGGCGCAGGCGCAGGCGGTTTGCTGAGTTCAACATTTGGCAATGCGGCGGAAATGATTATCGCTTTTCAAGGCTTGCAGGCGGGACTCAAAGACGTGGTCAAAGCTTCGATCACCGGGTCAATTCTCGGCAATCTGTTATTGGTTTTAGGGATCAGCATTTTCGCCGGAGGCTTGAAGCACAAGCATCAAAAATTCAATCCCACCGCCGCCGGCATGAGCGGCACGTTGATGACTTTGAGCGCCATAGGCTTGTTGATTCCGGCGGTCTTTCATTGGGTGACCGGAGGGCGTTCGGCAAAAGAATCGGGCTTGAGTCTGGAAATTTGCATCGTGTTGTTTGCGACTTATATTTTGAGTCTCATCTTTTCGTTGCGAACCCACAAAGACCTTTATTCAGGCAGCGGCGAACCGCACCAGGAGCCTGTGCATTTCAAATCACGAACGGCGTTGATTGTGTTAATCAGCGCGACCGCGCTGGTTGCTTTCATGAGCGAACTGTTAGTCGAAGCGGTAGAGCCAGCGTCGAAGGCTTTAGGGATGACGGAGATTTTTGTCGGCGTAATTGTCGTGGCGATTATCGGCAACGCGGCGGAAAACAGTTCGGCGATTTTGATGGCGCTCAAAAACAAGATGGACTTGTCGTATCACATTGCTGTCGGTTCGAGTATGCAGATTGCGTTATTTGTCGCGCCGGTGCTGGTGTTTTTGAGTTATGCGATAGGCAAGCCTATGGATTTGCTGTTCACGAATTTTGAAGTCATCAGCGTCGGCCTGGCGGTGATGATCGTCGGGCAAGTCGCTTCCGATGGCGAATCCAATTGGATGGAAGGCGTGTTGTTGCTGGCGGTCTATGTGATCCTCGCTATGGCGTTCTTCTTTCTGCCGGGAGTATAAATGGTTGTAAAGGTAATCCAATGAAATTATGTTCATTACTACTTATCAGCTTGCTCGTTACGCTTTCGGTAACTTCGTGGGCGCAGCATTCTAGGGGTCAGGTTGCGCTTCTTGCTGTTGAGTGTGAAGCTAAAAATGGTGTTTGCGAAATACAACATCTTGTTCGCTTTCGATTTAAGAATGGCGAGTTACTATCTAAAGATACGATCCTAACCAGTGAGACAGACCGTATTCGTTATGACTTAGGGAACAATCACATCTATCAGAATAGATATGTAATCACCAATTGGGGAGATGTTATAGATGTACAAACTAAGGAACTGCTTCACGTTGGTAAAGGGAAATATGTTGGCACAGAGGGCGATCAAGTCATTCTGAATATAAACAACATAAATCTGGAAGGCTACTTCTGCTCTGAAAATAAAGAGGGCGTTAAATGTTGATAATTTCGTGATATCGACAAGCCCTTCCGAGCCTGTGCGAAACTCTGAACGCACAGCTTCATAAAATTGGTTGTCGGTAGGGCATCGGTACAAAATCAAGAGTCTGCTCTGCGTGCTCTAAGGCAACAATTTGGGGTACCAAAAAGATGCCCAGGTCAAACTGCTTATACGGGATCAAGGCACCAAGGAGTATTCGACCTTCATACCGACTGTGGTTACTATAGCATCGCTCGACCATATTTTCATCATTTATGGGTGAGCCGCAGGCTCATGAAAAACTACTATGACGTAAAGCAGAAGCAGTATGGTCGTCTTCGTTTGCCGAGCAAGTGGACGTTAAGAGGTTTATTATCTCCTGACCAAGCTAAAAGTATTGAAGGGGGAGCGGACAATATTTGGTTATATAACTTAAATGGTACGCGAAAACTGCTTGGCTCTGGTTTCTGGGTAAATCTGGATATTCGCGCTTCTACCATGTCAAAGCCTCCGCTATTCTGGCTCGACAATAACAACATCCTCACGCAAAAGGCTAATGGGAAAATTGTTATACTTCGACTTGATGGAACAGTCGCACCAATTGTTGATATTCCCGTTAAAAAACCAGCGGTAAGTTTGCCCTATTTTTATAGAGATGGAGAGGGGAACATTACCTATAAATGCAGTGGAGAGGCGTTTGCTATTGATATAAAGAATAGAAGTTATACTCCATATAAATGGTCAGCACTAGGCCATCAATTCACGACTGAAACCGAGCGTAATCCCTTGTATGGGCATATTGTTCGTTATCGAGGCCAAGAGATCGGCAAGGTATGGGGCGATGTATGGAACGCACTCACCAATGATGAGTACATAGCCGTTGAATACGGAGAGGTCGGTGCAAATCTAGGCTACCCAAAGGGCATACAGGTATGGAGTCAGGCAAGCGGCAAATGGACGACTATTGATGTCAAAGGGCTAACGGCAATCGTTGGATGGATTGATGAATAAGAAATGAGCTTAGTTTCCGCAAGAGTACGTAAAGGTTCATTGACGCTCTGCAACTGTGCTACTCATAGTTCGCTTCGGTCTTCACTAACTTATCCGCTTTCAATTGGGCGAGCAGGGCGTCGCGGGCGCGTTCGACAGCGGCGACCTCTTTGGCTTCGATGGTCACTTTGACGCGATAATCATCACGCGAAAAAACTGGATAAGAGCCAATTTCTACATCGGTGTGCTGCGCGGCTAAAGCGTCTAAGCGTTCGGCAATATCCAGTTCTTCTTCGAGCGTGTAAATGGCGCAGACGTAAAACGGCTCGCCGCGAAACTGTTCGCTGATCGCTGCGAACTTGCGCCGAAAATATTCCGGCACCCCCGGCAGGATATAGACATTTTCCGTAGCCAGTACCGGCCAGGTTAAATCTTTTCCGTACACCAGCCGTGAATCTTGCGGCGCGTCCGCCAAGCGCAGGCGCGGCTCGTCCATCTTGTCGCCGAAAAAACCTTGCAGCAAAGCGACCAGTTCAGGATGCCGCACGACTTCGCGGTTGAAAGCGCGAGCGATACTCGGAATGGTTAAATCATCGTGCGTGGGACCGACGCCGCCCGAAGTGAAAACGTAATCATATTTTGCCGCCGACTCGCGCACCGCTTTGGCGATTTCGTCCACCTCATCGGGAATGATGACGACATAACGCAACGCCACGCCCAACGCGTAGAGTTCTTTGATTAAGAAACTGGCGTTCTGGTCTGCGGACTTGCCGGTAAGAATTTCGTTGCCGATGACGATGATGGCTGCTGTCTTTTGTCGCATAGGGGAAATACTACTTTCACTCGTCATTCCTGACAATTGTGTATCGCACCAATTGGGATTTGCCCAGTCGTACAGACGACCACACCAGACCCGGCGATGGCAAGCGCCATCAGCAAACTCCGCCCGCCTTGCTTGTTGATCTGCCGCATTCCGCTTGACGCCTGTGGCTTCGACTATAGAATGAAGTTGACCCGTTTGGTGTTGGCCTTTGGGAGAGTTCGGCTATGCAGGAATATCTTACCCGTTTTGAAGAACACTTGAAGTATGAGCGCAATGTGTCGGAACACACCTTGCGGAATTATATGAGTGACCTCAAACAATTCCATGACCATCTGTGTCCGCTGGACGCCAACGGCAAGCGGCGCGCCGTGGACATTCAGCAAATAGACCACATCACTATACGCGAATATCTGGCGATCTATTACCAAGACCATCACAAGAAAACTTCGATTGCGCGCAAGCTGGCGACCCTGCGTTCTTTCTTCAAGTTTTTATGTCGGGAGCAGATTTTAGAGATGAATCCCGCCAAACTGGTTTCCAGTCCGCGATTGGAAAAGAAACTTCCCAAGGTGCTTTCGATTGAAGACGTGATTCGCTTCATCGAATCGCCGGACCTCGAAACCGTGTTGGGCAAACGCGACCGCGCTATTCTGGAATTGCTGTACGGCGCAGGCATTCGCGTCAACGAATTGACCGGCTTGAATCTTGCAGACGTGGATTATAAAAACCTATCCATACGAGTGCGCGGCAAAGGTCGCAAAGAACGCATCGTGCCGTTTGGCTCGAAGGCCAAAGAAGCGCTGGAAATTTATATGCAGGTGCGCGGCGAGTTGTTGTTGGAAGCGCCGGTGGATGACCGCGATGACCAGATTCTTTTTTACAATTATCAAGGCACGCGCATCACCACGCGCTCGGTAGGTCGTATGGTGGATAAGTATGTCAAAGAATGCGCCCTGTCTATGGAGATCAGTCCGCATTCCTTGCGCCATTCTTTCGCTACGCACTTGTTGAGCAACGGCGCAGACCTGCGCTCGATTCAGGAACTTTTAGGCCATGCGCGATTGTCAACGACGCAGATTTACACGCAGGTCTCGATGGAAAAATTGATGGAGGTGTACGACAAAGCGCACCCCAAAGCCTGAGCTTGGCAAGAAAACGATTCGCTGTCGCCATTCCGTTGGCTTCACCTCTTGCCAGCTAACCCAAGTTCATATTGATTCAGGTCTCGTGATAGTTCAAGAGCCGAGTCGAAGCCAAGATGAGCCGCGACCGATGAGAAGATATGCAGGTCAATCCATTGAATAACCGGCACACAAACGGCGTCGGCAAACCCCGTCAAGGCTTGATTGCGCGGCACCGAGATTGTGAAATTGGGAACGCCCTGCAATCGAGCATATTCTACCGTGGACATCCAACGCATCCGGACGGTTCCTTTATTGATCACAATCACAATCTGTTTGGCGCTGCCACCGGTCGCGGTCCGAAGACAGCCCGCAAGTCCATCAAAGCGGACTTCGGCGCGAGTTTTCTTTTCTCGTATGCGACGAAATATAGTGCCGATCCAAAGTTGCTCGGAGCGCCGCATCTTTTCAATTCTCTGGCGATGTAAGTCGCTGGTCATTTCCAGATGTTTTTGCACGGCCTGTTCATCCCACCATTCCTGCTCTTCATCCAAATCAATAACCGAGGCGAGATGATTTTGCACAGGCGGAAGCGGCGGCAGGTCAAAAGCCACCCAACCCGTCGGGAGAGTTAAAGTTTTCAAGGTGTTTACTAAACGTAGCGGTCGAATCTCACTAGGGTATTGAAGTCGTTTCCACCAATCCTCTTGACCATATCGAACGGCATAGGGAGGCAATACGCTTTCCAACATTCCAATAATAAATAAGCGTGGCCGACTTTGTGGGGTGAAATGTTTGGCATCCACAATAAAAGCATCCAGGTAGAAACCCAGATGAGCAGCCGCTAAACAAACTTGCCGGAAATCTTTTCCGGCATTGCCGGTTAAGAGTCCCGTGACATTTTCAATGAGCAAACAAGCAGGCATTCGCCCTTCGTGTTTGAGTTGTTTCATCACCTCAATAAAGCCATAGAAGGTGGAGGAATGAAGCCCACTGAGACCTTTCATCTGACCGGCTAGAGACAGGTCAATGCAAGGGAACGAAGCCGTTGCCAGGAGCGCTGGCTCCGTGATTTTGTCAACGATGACATCCGTTTTCCAAATGTCTTCACAGTGATAATAGGCCGAGGCGTCGGGCATCTCTTGCAGATACATTGCCATTTTCTTTTCAGAAATGTCATTCGCATATACACAGCGCCATCCTGAAGCTTGTAGCCCCAAGTGAACCAGGCCAATGCCAGCAAAAAACTCCAGAAATCCTGGCTGCATCTTGTTTTTAGTCCTTTTGTTCAAACTGAGGTGACCCGCCTGACCCTTCCGACCTGGGAGTTATAACCCGTGGACAAAAAATCGTCAATGAAACAATCTTTCAGCCGATGAAGAATCCACCCAACCCCAAAGTAGCATTCGGTGAACGCTTACGGCAACTGAGAAAGGATGCTGGACTGTCTCAGGAAGGGCTGGCTCATAAAGCCGAGCTTGACCGCAGCTATGTCGGCGCGGTGGAGCGAGGAGAAGTGAATATATCGCTCATCAATATTGGCATTCTTGCCAAAGCCATAGGCGTGCAGCCGTACCAACTGTTGCTACCTGCTGATTCTCAAGTTGTAAAGAAAGGGCGCACTCGGAAAGCATGAGTAAGGCCAACACCAACAAAATATTGGATTATGTCTTGCAACAGGTTCAGGCAGATCGGCAAGCGCTGAACGCGCTTCCCTATACGGACTGGTATGATCGCGTAAGCAAAAGCGTCCATTCGTTTATTCCGGATTTGATTACAAACGCGCCTGATTTAATAGAAGCGGTTCAGCGCACGTTGAACAGTCCGATGCTGATCCGTGAAGTATGGAGCAAAAAAATCGCACCCCTATTGGATAATCAGAAGATTCCTGAAGAACTGAGAAAAGAGTTGGTCGAAGATATTTTTTTCATCACAGCCGAACTTGAGCTTGAGGCTAAATTGATTACCGAGATTACCGGTGAAACGGTGTCGAGCCTGATTGCCGATTTCTTATGTGAAGTTGCCCCTGATTTAGCGAAAAATAATCGCAGTACATACCCTGATTTGTATTTCAAGGGAGCCGATTACAAGATACTCCCACAACGTACCGAAAATAATCCCAGTGGCCCGGCGTTGAAAAAAATAAAACCGACATCGGTGCCGGATGGCGTTGAAGTCAAATCGCAGAGAGGAAAATCTATTCGCGTGGACTGCCATCATCCGCATCAAGGAATACACCTGGTGGTTACCTTTGATCGAGTGAATCAGCATTGGAATGTCTATGATGTTTTTGTTGCCTATCTCTCCAGCGCCGATTACAAACGCGCCCGACGAAACACGACAGCGACCACCGAAAAGTTTTCATTCGGTCACACGCCATTTATCTCTGCTTTGAATGGGACCGTTAAGAATATTGCGATTGAGGCTTCCCCGATCAGCGATAGCGCAGAGTGAGTCAAACAACAAACCAGGGTGATGATTTATCGTCGCGCAGCAGCGCATCAGTTGAATTTTGTCTATCCTTCGCGCAAGATTTTTTTCAGAAGTTTGCCGGTCGGCCCCTTCGGGATGTCGGCGAGAAAGATTACCGACTTCGGGCATTTGAAATCGGCCAGTTTCCGACGACAAAACTCCATCAACTCTTCTGCGCTTGCGGTCTCGCCGTCTTTCAACACAATGTACGAGCGCACTTCTTCGCCGTACCATGCATCTGCTACGCCTATGGTGGCGGCGTCTTTGACCTTCGGATGTTGATACAGCGTTTCGTCAATTTCACGCGGATAGATATTTTCACCGCCGCGAATAATCAAGTCGCTCTTGCGATCAACAAGGTAAAAAAAGCCCTCTTCATCGCGATAGCCTAAATCGTTGGAGTGAAACCAGCCCGACCGAAACGCTTGGGCGGTCGCTTCCTCGTTTTGATAATAGCCCTTCATCAAATTCGCACCGCGCAACACGATTTCGCCCACTTGATAAGGCGCAAGCTCGTTATCATCGTCATCGAAAATTTTCACCTCGTTGCCGATGGGCAAACCTATCGAGCCGAGTTTGCGCCGCTCATCAAGGGGATTAAACGTGGCGCGACAGGTGGATTCCGAAAGCCCATAGCCTTCGATGACCGGACTCTTGAACAACGCTTCATAGGTCTTCATCACCTCGACCGGAACCGGCGCGGAACCGCACAAGGCAAAGCGCAAACACCGCGTGTCAAAGCCATCGGGTAGGCCTTGCGGGTAAGTGTGATTCAACCGCGACAGCATGGTGGCTACGGAGCCGAAATAGGTGACGCCATATTTCGCAATGATGTCCCAATGGCGCGAGGCGCTGAATTTTTCGGCCAGCACAATGCTTGCGCCTGCCCACAGCGCCGCGATTCCTGTGGTCATCAAAGCGTTGACATGAAAAAGCGGCATCAGCATCAACGAGCGGTCGGCGGCGGTGAGGCGCAACCATTCGGCGATCTCTTTCGCATTGGTCAACAGATTGCCGTGCGTCAACAACACGCCTTTGGGTTTGCCGGTCGTGCCAGAGGTGTAAATAATTACCGCTTCATCGTCGGCTGCCAGTTCCACGTCCGGTGTCCGGTGTCCGGTGTCGGTTGAGAGTCCGGCGTCTGATGTCCGGTGTCCGGGGTCTGATGTTGCAGATGGCGCGGTCTGGTGAGTCGGGCGGACGCCGGACGCCGGACACCGGATAATTGACCATTCTGCGCCAATGATGACAAGGTGATGCAGCGATGGAAGGTTGGCCTGCGCGGCGGCGAGTTGCGCGTACAGGTCGTTTTGCGTGATGACCACAGCGGCGGCGGAATTGGCGAGGATGAATGCAAGCTCCGGCGTTTTCAGATGAGCATTGACTGGCCCTGCCCACGCGCCCAACTTGAAGCAGGCAAAATAAGCAATCAGATACTCCGCACCGTTGGTTAAAAACAGACTGACGCAATCGCCTTTTTTTACCCCCGTCGCGTGCAACAAAGCGGCGGCGCGATTGACCGCTTCATCAAACGTGCGATAAGTGAAGACGCGACCATCGGCTTCGGAAAAGAGCAACGCTTTGTCGGCGCATTGGGCGACACGCGCTTCGAGTAGTTGTTTGAGATTTTCGCATAGCGGTTCCGGCATGGCCTTCATCTTACCCAAAAAGTTTCGCTATCGAAAAGCAGCAGGCGAATTGACAAATCTTCATGCAATGAATCAAAGTTGCGAAACCATCCGTAGTGCAGGGCGGCAATTAATGGGTTGTCGAGAAGCTTGGTTTTGACCGCTGAAGCGGCGACTTCTTGACCGGTAAAATCTATTTTTCAGGAGAACAAAATCATGTCGAATTCAGCTGAATGGGCAAGCCTTGATGCCACCGCGCAGGCCGAACTGGTGCGGAAAAAAGAGGTCAAACCGATAGAACTGGTTGACGCGGTGATTGCACGAATCGAAAGCCTCAACCCGCACCTTAACGCCGTGGTGACGAAGATGTACGACGAGGCGCGGGCGGCGGCCAATGCGCCCTTGCCCGACGCGCCGTTTGCCGGTGTGCCGTTTCTGCTTAAAGATTTGCTGGCCGCTTATAAAGGCGTGCCGATGTCTTCCGGTTCCAAATACCTCAAAGATTTCCAGCCCGATCAAGACAGCGAGTTGGTCGCTCGCTACAAACGTGCAGGGTTGATTGTCACAGGCAAAACCAACACTCCCGAATTCGGTATTCTGCCGACTACGGAACCGGCGGTGTTTGGCGCGGCGCGCAACCCTTGGGACACGAGGCGCAATACCGGCGGTTCATCGGGCGGTTCGGCGGCGGCGGTGGCGGCGCGCCTCGTGCCGATGGCTCATGCCAATGACGGCGGCGGTTCGATTCGCATACCGGCTTCGTGTTGCGGCGTGTTCGGCCTGAAGCCGACGCGAGCGCGCAATCCGTTGGGGCCGAATTTCGGCGATATGTTCAGCGGTCTGGTCGCCGAACACGCGGTGACCATTTCGGTGCGTGACAGCGCCGCTTTGCTTGACGCAACTTCGGGATATGCGGCGGGCGACCCGTATTGCGCGCCGCTGCCCGTGCGTCCATTTGCCGAAGAGGTTGGCAAAGACCCAGGCAAACTCCGCATCGCCTTCACTACGAAAACGCCGCTCGGCACGCCCTTGCATGAAGATTGCGTGAAAGCCACGGAAGAGGCGGCAAAGTTACTGCGCGATTTAGGCCACGAGGTGGAAGAAGCCGCGCCGGTAATCAACGGCGATATGATGGTGAAAAGTTTTATGGCGATCTGGGCGGCAGGTTTGACTTGGACGGTGCAGAGTTTGAGTTTCGCCATCGGACGAATGCCGGTCGCTGGTGAACTCGAATCCGGCACGCAGGCGCTTTACGACATGGGACAAGCGGTCAGCGCGCCGGATTATTTGATGGCGGTTCAATATCTGCAAATTCTCGGTCGGCAGGTGGCCGGATTTATGGCGAATTATGATGTGCTGTTGACGCCAACCTTGGGAATGCCGCCAGTGCCTTTGGGATCGTTTGAGCCAACGGCGGAAGACGCGATGGCGGGAATGAAGTTCGCTACAGCGTTTGTGCCGTTCACGCCGATTTGCAATTCAACCGGGCAACCGGCGATGTCTGTGCCGCTGTATTGGAACGACGAAGGCTTGCCCGTCGGCACGCATTACATCGGACGCTATGGCGACGAAGCGACTTTGTTCCGACTCGCCGCGCAACTGGAAGCGGCGCGTCCGTGGGCGCAACGTCGTCCGCCGGTGAGCGCCTAAACGGCACGGCGTGAAAACGCCATTCTTATAGGAAACGCGACCCTCCACCTACGCCGATTTGAAAATGCGTAGGTGAACATTCGCGCTTCCCGATTTCATCCACAAGCCTGACTTCAAGTCATAGACCATCCGGCGCTAGAGCGGTTTTCATATGGGTGTACGGAATGCGCTATCGTTGAGCAGCGGTCTTCGACGGTGCGAAGGTCTTCGACGGCGCGAAGGTCTTCGACCGTGCGAAGGTCTTCGACGGCGCGAAGGTCAGAGACCGCCGCTCAACGGGCTTGAGGTTTCCGTAATCTCAAACACAAACCGCGCTAGGCGTTCTTGTTGCCTTGCGCTGTTGGCGATTTACATTTTGATAAAAGGATGACACCGAACCAACCTGCACCACTGCTGGTCAGGCTCAAGCCTGCACTGCTGCTCTTCACCATCGCGTTCTTGCTGCGCTTGGCTTCGTTGCTGCTGGCAAGTCAAGTTCTGGGCTTGAGCGTAAAGCAAATTGTCGGCTTTCAGGATGGGCCTTCCTATATTTTTCTGGCGACTAGCTGGCCGCCTTATGCCGAGGCGCATACGGTTATTCATTTTCCTTTCTATCCGCTGGTCATCAAGCTGTTGGCGTTTGGTATGCCAGCGCAATATGCCGCTCTGTTGGTGTCGCTAGTGGCTGGCAGTGTCGCGGTGGTGGTCTATGGGCAGGTGCTGCGCCGTTATAGCGAGCAGTGGTTTGCGCTGGCTTTGATCTTTGCGGTCTTTCCGTTTCGCTGGTTCAACATCAGCCAATTGGCGATGAGTGAAGCGCTCTTTCTGCTGCTGCTTTTATGGAGTTTTCAACTATTGGAAAACGAGCAGATCGGGCTTGCGGGGGGGGTGCTGGGATTGGCTTGCGTGACCAAGCTATCCGGGATTTTCCTGTTTCCGATGTTTTTTTATAAGCTCTATGAATTGCGCCAGCCGCTGACGCGAAACCTGCGCTGGCTGATTCCGGCCTGTGCCGGGTTGGTGCTGCTGGGGCTGTATCTGCAATGGCGTTTTGGCAGTTTCGCGATTTACTTTCAACAACACAATCAATTGTGGGGCGGCAGCTATTTCTCCTATCCTTTCTCGGCTTACGTCAGCGGTTTTGCCGATGCGACCATTGCGTGGTATCGCAAGCCCTACATCGCTTTTGTTGTCGTGTTCTATCTGGGTGGTTTGCTAATCGGGTGCCTGCGCTGGCGGCGCAATCAACCCACTTGGGTGGTCTGGATGCTCTGGGCCTTGCCCTTTTTATTATTACAAACGGTGCTGCACGGCAAAGGCATCAACTGGGGCTTTATCTCTACGGCGCGTTTGCTGATGCCTGCTGCGCCGCCGATACTGCTGTTCTGGTTGCACGGCATTCCGCGCCACTATTTGTATCTGCTCTTTGCCTTGCTGATTCCGTTGACCTTGATTTACACCATCGCCGAATTTCGCGTGCAGTGAGGTTCCCGGCTCGCGCCGCGCATCTGCTATCGCGCAAAATAACGCTCGCCTGTATAATGCCTGAGATTCTACGGAATCGGTAATCATACATCTTTTCCAATTCAGCAATCGTGTTAAAAGGAGCTTTCCTCATGTCGCAATCGCAGCCGCTCACCGTGCTATGCGTGACCAGTTATGAAAAAGGCCAGGACTTCATGCGCGAATGCAAACGTCAAGGGTGTCGCGTCGTGCTGATTACCGTGCAATCGCTCGAAAACGCCAACTGGCCAAGCGAAGCGCTCGACGATGTTTACTATATGCCGGACGGTTATCAACGCGAGGACATCATCAAAGGCGTCAGTTATCTGGCGCGCACCGTAAAGCTTGATCGCATCGTCGCGCTTGATGATTTTGAAATTGAAACCGCCGCCGCCTTGCGCGAACATCTGCGCGTGCCGGGAATGGGCGACACCACGGCGCGACACTTCCGCGATAAACTCGCCATGCGCGTCAAAGCGCAAAGCGCCGGCATACGAGTTCCCGATTTTGTTCACGCGCTCAACTACGAGGCGATCAACGAATATGTGGAGCGCGTGCCGCCGCCGTGGGTATTGAAACCGCGTTCGGAAGCCTCTGCCATCGGCATCAAAAAAGTTCACACGGCGCAAGAGCTTTGGCCGATTCTTCATTCTCTGGGCGACAAACAATCTTACTATGTTTTGGAGCATTACATTGCCGGCGATGTGTATCACGTAGATTCCATCGTCTCGGAAAATGACATCGTCTTTGCCGTGCCGCACAAATACGGCGCGCCGCCGATGAACACGGCGCACGAAGGCGGCGTCTTTATCACGCGAAGTCTGCCGCGTGATGGCGAAGAGGCGCAGGCGCTGTTACACCTCAACCAGGAATTGCTGGCAGCTTTGGGGCTGGTGCGCGGCGTCACGCACGCGGAATTTATACGCGGTCACGAAGACGGGCGCTACTATTTTTTAGAGACCGCAGCGCGAGTCGGCGGAGCCAACATTGCCGAAGTCATCGAAGCGGCGACCGGCATCAATCTATGGGCGGAATGGGCGAAGGTGGAAATCGGGCTGGATGAAAAACCTTATGTGTTGCCCGCTCATCGCCACGATTATTCTGGCATCTTGATTTCCTTGGCCCGACAGGAGCATCCCGACACCTCTGCTTATAACGATGCGGAAATCGTCTGGCGCATGAACAAAAAACATCACGCCGGTTTGATTGTCGCTTCGCCCGACCCGCAGCGCGTCGAAGCCTTGCTCAACCATTATGCCGAGCGCTTCGTTCAGGATTTTCTGGCCGTCGAGCCGTTGCCGGATAAACCCTGGGCCTAAGAGTCGTGCAAGCTCTGGATGCAGATTTTTGGTAACGAGAGGGTGTCGCAGAATTTTTGCAACCACCCATATATTGTAGTTGGTGAAACCATCGAACACAATATCTGGACAGAAAACCCATTGATGCGACACCCTCTCGTTACAGTTTTTTTACATCGCTGTAACAGCGTCGCAACGTACAAGCGGTAAGGTTTTGGTTCACGCAGCATCAACCGTTTCATCAGGAGGATTCATCATGCGTCTTTCAGGTTCGCGCTATCTTTTGCTCATGGGGGTTACGCTTTCGCTTTTCACCCTTTCCATTGTGGTGATGAAATCGGAGGCCGATATTCAGATTACCAATAATCCGGCATCCGAAGGGCGCACCATCTCGCCCGCCGGGTCGCTCGTTTTGGATGTGACGACGCGACAACCTGCCGTAGGCGCGCTGCCGGTGGATTTCGTTCGCAGCCCCGATAGCACAGGCGCGGATCAACAGGGGCGCTACCTCGTCGCCGTCAACAGCGGCTTCGGCATACAGTTCAACGCCGCCACCAATCGCGCTCAACAATCTCTTGCCGTCATAGACCTGAATGCGAAACCGGCTCCGGCAGTGATTCAGAATGTCTATTTCCCGATGCCGCAGAGCGTCAACGTCGGTGTAGTCTTCGACGCTCACGCGGATGCCAATGGCGCGTATCCGCTTTATGTAGCGGGTGGTTTTGAAAATAAAATATGGATGTTCAAATTCAAACCCGAGGCGCGCTTTCCCATCACCCCAACTTCGGCAGGTCCCGATACCCAGGTCACTGCGCCGTTCCTGGATTTGACCAGCCTTGCCAGCGAAGCAGCGACGCCGCGCTACAACGATGAAGTTGCGCCAGTCTATCCGACCGGACTGGCACTCAGCCCCGATGGCGACACTTTGTTTGTCGCCAACAATCTGGCCGACTCGCTGGGCATCGTCAGCCATCTTCGCGGCGAGAAAAAACTTTCGCGGGTGGATTTGCACCGCGACAACAAACAGGCGTTCATCTATCCATATGGCGTCGTCGCTTTACCGGCGAGCAACCATTCATCAACCGCGAAAGTCTATGTCTCGTGTTGGAGCGATGCTTCTATAGCCGTGGTTGACCCGCGCCATGAAAAACTGATCGCCAGCATAGCGGTTGGCTATCACCCGACCGCTATGCTTTTGAATGCGGCGCGCACGCGGCTCTACGTGGTCAATTCCAATGCCGATTCAGTCTCGGTCATCAACACCGCAAGCGATAAAGAAGTCGAGCGCATTAACGTGAAACTCGCCGAAAGCCAACTCGTCGGCAGCAGCCCCGAAAGTCTGGCCTTGAGCGCGGACGGTGCGACGCTGTATGTCGCCAACGCCCACAGCAATGCCGTAGCGGTGGTGGCGCTGGCGGCGGTCGCGCAAGGAGCAAGCGAAGCCGGCGAGCAAAACACGCAGGCTAAGAAAACCGAATCGCGCAGCCGTGTGCGCGGCTTTCTGCCAACCGGGCAATATCCTTCGGCGGTCGCTGTCGCCAATCATCAACTCTTTATAGGCAACGGCAAAGGCACAGGGTTTGAACCTTCTTCGTTGGTGGTCAACAATTCGGGGCGCGTGCCGAACCTGCCGAACGACCGCTTCCCAACCACCACAGGGCGCAGCGGACGCGGCGGACAATACAGCGTCTCGTTGGCCTCTGGCAACCTCAGCGTTTTGGGCGAACCCGATGAACGCCAACTGGCGCAATACACTCAAGCGGTGATGCGGAATAATAATTTAATCGGCCAAGTGAAGACCAAACTCTTTCGCGGCGCATCGCCCATCAAGCACATCATCTATATCATCAAAGAGAATCGCACCTATGACCAATTGTTCGGCGATGTGAAGAGCGCCGGTAACGGCCAGGCCGCCGATGGTGACGAGGCGCTGGCGATCTTCGGCGCAGGCAACGCCGCACAGGTCAACGGGCAGATGCAAAACATCACGCCCAATCAACGCGCTCTGGCCTTGCGTTTCGGTTTGCTCGATAGATTTTTTGTCAACGCCGAAGCCAGCCCAGATGGCCACAACTGGTCAACCGCCGCCTTCTCGAACGACTATGTGGACAAAGCTTATCGCTGGGATTATTCGGGGCGCGGACGCACTTATGATTACGAGGGCTTCAATCGTTTGCCGAGCCTGACGCCGAATCGCAAAGCCGCGCCTTATTTCAACAAACCGATTGAAGCCAGCGACCTGGCCAATGTAATCCGCCGCTACATTCCATATTTGAATGGCTCGCGTGACGTAGGCGAGCCGGAAACGCTGTACCTGTGGGATGCCGTGAAGCGCGCCAAGTTGAGCTATCGCAACTACGGCGAATTTGTGGTGACGCTGTCCAAGACGGATGTGGATGAAGTGAATGCCAATCGCGCCAAATCGTATCCCGACCTTTCGCCCACGGTGTCGGCCTTCCCCACGAAACAATCGTTGGAAGGCAATCACTCGCTGACGTTTCGCAATTTCGATATGAACACGCCGGATGCGATGACCGTGGATTCTTATCGCGCTGCCAAAGAAACGAACGGCAAAACGGCGGCGATGATTTATCCGACGAACCCTGAAGAGAAGTTTCGCGGCACTTCGCGGTTGAGCGCCTGGCTGGAAGAATTTAATTCCTTCGTCGCCGATTTGCAGGCCGGAAAAGGCGACCGCCTGCCCAATTTTTCGACGCTGCGATTTCCCAACGATCACACTTCGGGGTTAGCCGTGGGCAAACCTTCGCCGCAATTTTATGTAGCCGAAAATGACTATGCGGTGGGACGTTTGGTCGAAGCCGTATCGAACAGCCCGTATTGGAAAGACACGGCGATTTTCATTGTCGAAGACGACGCGCAGGACGGCCCCGATCACGTTGACGCGCATCGTTCGCCAGCGCTCATCATCAGCGCCTATAACAAACCCGGCGCGCTCGTGCATGATTTTCATAACACCGTCAGTTTGATTCGCACCATGGAAATCCTGCTCGGTCTTGAGCCGATGAACCAACTCGACGCGACCGCTGCGCCTATAGATATGTTTCAGGAGCGCGCCGATCTCAAACCGTTCACCGCGATGTTGCCGGATGTGGCGTTGACTAATTTACTTACGCCCGTGCCGACCACCACTTCGATGCGGTACTGGATGCAGAAGACCGGCGAACAGGATTTGGCGCACGCCGATATGGCCGAGGCGCGGGTGATGAATGAGATCATCTGGTTTTCGGTGCGCGGCCAGGATGCGCCGATGCCGCCGATTGCGCGGCTGCCGCTGTTTGATGCCATGCGCGAAGGCTTGCTCGAAGATGACAAAGAGAAAGAAGAACGCGCAGACCAACGCACGCGAAACCTCATCGGGAAAAACGGCGCGTCACGAAAACGCCTGCACGATGCCGATGAGTAAAGCGCCTGATTAATCATGGTCTCTGACTTGGGGTTGCTTGGCGGCTTGGCGCGAGACCGCCAATTGGTAAACAATCAACAGCTTTCGCGCTAAGTCGCCAAGCCGCCAAGCTTGCTCTTTCATCTTGCTGCATCAAGGGTGAATGATGGTATCTACTCAGCTTGTTTGAAAATTGCCGGTCGCTGAGTTTTGCGCCGTCGGCGCACAGCCAAGCCAGCGGTCAGAGACCGCTGCTCAACGGGAATTCGTTTTTGCGCCAAAGGCGCACAGGAAATTAGCCCGTAGGAGCGCCACGGGAATTCGTTTTTGCGCCAGAGGCGCAGCGGAGATTAGCCCGTGGTGAAGCCACGGGAAGGTGAAGGCGGCTGAAAGGTCGCGCTCTGAAGGAGCGCCGGAGGCTGGCGGCAATCCCTCTCCAGCACCCTTTCAGGGCGCACAGAATTTGCCCAACTTGATGCCAGTGCCTACCGCACTGGCTAATTTCCTACACCCCTGCGGGGCAAAGCAGGCTGGGTAGTTACGAATGATGACCGTTTATTCTGCCTTTTGGCGTCTCCACTTCACCTCGCGGTGCTTTGCTTGGCCGACTCTTCCAGCAAATCATAGACTCGCGTGAGGTCTTCCATTGAAGTGAATTTGATTTCGATAGCGCCGCCGTTGGGCGTGAATTTGATCTTCACCGGCGTAGAAAGTTTTTTGCTCAAACGAGTTTCGGCGGCGTGTATGTTGGCGCGTTCGGCGGCGATCTGCGGGTCAGGAGCAGGCTTGGGTTTGGCCTCGGCTTTCGGTTCCTGCAAAGCTCTGACCAGGCGTTCGGTTTCGCGCACCGACAACGATTCATGCACGACTCGCTTGGCCAGCGCGATCTGTTTTTCTGCCGCTTCAAGCGCCAGCAAGGCTCTGGCGTGTCCCATCGCCAGCGCCCCTTCTTCGACCATGGTCTGCACTTCAAGTGGCAATTTCAACAAGCGCAGGGCGTTGGTAATCGAAGAGCGGTCTTTGCCGACCTGACGGGCGATCTCTTCTTGCGTGACGTTGAGTTGTTCGAGCAGATTTTTATACGCCGTGGCTTCTTCGATAGGGTTCAATTCTTCGCGCTGAATATTTTCAATCAACGACAGGGCGAGGACTTCTTGATCCTGTACATCTTTGATGACGCAGGGAATTCGCAGCAGTCCGGCGCGCTGGGCGGCGCGCCAGCGGCGTTCTCCGGCGATGATTTGAAAGCTCTCGCCAAGGCGGCGCACGACGATGGGTTGAATCAAGCCGTTGGCGCGAATGGATTGCGCCAACTCTTCCAGTTTTTCTTCGTTAAACAGGCGGCGCGGTTGCGAGTGATGCGGTTCAATCTGGTCAATGTTCAATTCCAGCAGGTCGTTTTCCAGAGGACTTGTCGGATTGAATAACGCGCTAAGACCTCGGCCCAGAGCCTTCTTTGACATTGTTAATCACCTCTTTGGCTAACTTGAGATAGCTTTCCGCGCCTTTGGATTTGATCTCATAAAGGATCACCGGTTTGCCGTGACTTGGCGCTTCGGCAAGCGTCACGTTGCGAGGAATGATGGTCGAAAAAACCTGCGCGCCAAGAAAATCGCGGAGGTCGGAGACCACCTGATTCGACAGCCGCGTGCGTTCGTCGAACATGGTCAACAGGAATCCTTCAATGGTTAAACTCGGATTGAGGGTGCGGCGAATTTTCGTCAAGGTGTCCCACAAATCGGAGACGCCTTCGAGCGCATAATATTCGCATTGAATTGGAATCAACACCGAATGCGCCGCCGCCAGCGCGTTCAAGGTCAAGAGTCCAAGACTGGGCGGACAATCAATCAAGATATAATCGAATTGTTCGGTGATGCCGTTGAGCAGTTTTTTCAAACGGAACTCGCGTTCCTCCACCTCCACCAGTTCGATCTCTGCCGCCGCCAGAATTTTTTCCGATGGCACTACTTTCAGGCTCGGCAGATCGGTATCCAGAAACAGACTCTCCAACGACTCGCCCAAAACCAGCGAATGATAGAGGCTCTTGCGAAAGGTGCCACGCAAACCAAAGCCGCTCGAACTGTTGCCCTGCGGGTCGGCGTCAATCAGCAACACCCGCATATCTGCTACGGCAAGGCTGGCTCCGAGATTGATTGTCGTTGTGGTTTTTCCTACGCCACCTTTTTGATTGGTGACTGCAATTATTCGTGCCATCAACAGCAAACAATAATCATAAATTGGTCATCAGGCAACCAAAAAGACGCGCCGCCAGTAAGCTAAGTTTGAGGAGTTACAAGCGCGGTTGAGAGAAAAACCAAGCCGCGATTTTCCAGAGGTGGCAAAATGCCGCTAGAGATTTCTATACGGTCGGCGCGAGTTTGGCGGTGAAGAAGCGCACCAGCTTTTCGGTGTAAGCGGTTTTGGCGTGTCGCGCCGCACGCGCATGGCGTATGCCTTTGACAATCCACAACTCTTTGTCGCCGGTCAGCGCGTCGTAAATCATTTGCGAATGTTCGGTGGCAATTAACTGGTCAGCGGTGCCGTGTATCAAAAAGACCGGGCATTGAATTTTGGCCGCCAGCAAAGCCGGTTCAATGGTTTCCATATCAAAGTTGCCGCGATAGTTGGCCATGTGTTTGGCCGTCCACATCATCGGACTGACCACGGCATCGGGCAGATGTGTAGTGCTTTGCAGAAACTCGTGCGACACCCGACGCAAGGAAGCGAAAGGCGAATCAGCCCACACCGCTTTGACCCATTCGTTGTGCGCCGCTACCTGCAAGGCAATCGCCGCACCCATAGATTCACCGGCCAGTCCTACGCGATTTTTATTGATGGATTTTTCTTTCACCAGCCAGTCAATCACTGCTTCAACATCGCGGCGTTCATAATAACCATAAGTCACATAACGGCCTTCACTGTTGCCGTGGCCGCGCCCGTCAAAGACCAGCGCGTTGAAGCCGTTGCGGCGCAGAACTAAAGCGGCGCGCAATACATCGGTGCGATTTTTTTTGACGCCGTGAATCAGCACCACGGTCGGCGCGTCTGTGCCGACTTCCAACCACCAGCCGTGCAGTCTGATGTTATCAAAGGACGGAATCAACACATCTTCAAAGCCGACGTTGAGGCGTTTGAGAAAGGCGCGCAGGTGTGGGCTTTTGAGTTGCGACAGGCGTTTGAGTTTGGGGCGAATCAAAACGCCGGAGAGCGGATAGCTGGCGGCTCCCAACAGCAAGGTCAACGAACCAGCGGTTCCGGCGGCGATCAAGCCAAAGAGTTTCAACCACCAGGCGGCGCGTTCTTTGTCCAGATGGTCGAGGAGGTGTGCAGCGGCAGCCAGCCGCGATTGTTTCAAGGCGGGTTCCGGATTCTCTTTGTCGCTCATCTATCAGGCTCCTTCGCGGTAACGGGACAAGGCGTTTTTAAGAAGGCACAAGTACAGTATAAGATGTCTGCCACAGCGATGCGAATACTATTTATGCTAACCGGGCAGGTGATTTTCTGCGGTCAGGCTTCGCCGCCGGAATTCTTCCTATGCTAGAATTTTTCTGACCGGTACAAAAACAGCGAAGCTCTCGACCGCAAATTTTACGAATGAAAGTGGGTGGGAAAAAATATGTTTTGTAATCAATGTGGCGCGCAACTCAACGATGGCAGTCGGTTTTGTAACAAGTGCGGAGCGACCCTTGGGGCTGGTGCCAATGTGCAACCGCCGCCATCGGGCTATGGGCAAGGCCAGGGGGTTGCTCAAAGTGGCGGAGCGCTGAATTCGATAGCCGATGAACACAACATCTTCACCATCAGGCCGACGATGATTTTCGTGTTGGTGTGGTACGCCATGGCGGCGCTACTGGTGATTGGCGTGGCCGCTTTGTTGGGCATACTCAACAACAGCTTGTTGAAAAATCTGAACGGCTGGGTGATTTTGTTCACCCTGGTCGGAGCCGCGCTGCTGATTTTTTCCATACCAATTTACAAACACATCGTCAGACGCCGCGAAGTTTATACCTTGACCAATCACAAACTGGATATGCGCTACGGCATTATTGCCAAGACCGTGCGCCATATTCCCTTATCGAAGATTCAGGATGTAACGGTGAAGGCTTCGGTGTGGCAGCGGCTGTTGAAATTGGGCGACATCGAAATAGACAGCGCCTCGGAAACCGGCAAAATTATTTTGGACGAGATTCACAATCCTGAATATTATGCCAACGTAATTTTGAGCGAACTCCGACGCCTGAAATAAATTGCCCAGGTCGGAACGCCAAGCCGCTTTCGGGTGTCTAATGATTCTGGTTATTGGTTACTGGTTCGTGCAAACGACGATTCAAACCAGTACCCAATAACGAAATATAGAGGTTGTAGCGGATGAAAAAACAGAGAAGAAGTTTATCCATTATCTTATTTTCATTATTTCTGCTTGCGCCATTTAGGATTACGGCGCAGCAGGAGAATCACCAACAAAAAACCACGACCCTTGTAACCATGAATGCGCCGAGCGCGCCGCCGCTTTCTTTTACAGACCTGTTGCCGGACAAACTGGCGGGCGCGAAAGCGACTAGCGAACTGCGACAATACACGGCTGAAAATATCGCTGAACTGGTCGCTAACCAAGCCGTCATTTATCAGGAATATCACGTCAAAGCTGCCGCCTCGCGGATGTACAACACTCTGCGCGTTGACGTTTTTCAAATGGCGACGCCCCCTGCGGCGTTCGGATTGTTTAGCAGCACGGCAAAAGAGAATCCGTACAAGGTATCTTTGACAGCCCCTGACCTCGGCAGCGGTTTTGTTGCGGATGGTGTAGCGTTGTGGAAACAAAACTATTTCGTCAAAGTGACCAGTGTGATGCCAAGCCTCAAGCCTTCATCGCTGCACGCGAGTTTTGCTGCCGCCGTAACCGACAAGATTCCCGCCGATGCAGAAGCGGCCAAGCGCCCTACTTTGTTCGCTAGTCTGCCGAAAAATTTTCTCGTCACCGGAAGCGAAAAATATTTTTTAGGCCCTGAAGCGCTCAACTTTTATGTGCAACGCGCCCACGATATGTTTTCCTTTGACGGCCAAGCCGAAGCCGTGGTCGCCGAATATCGCAGGGAAAATCCGGTTAATCCTAACGCCGTAGTCGGCGCGACCAAACCAACAGCCGCCGCCAAGCCAGCGGCTTTCGGCAACCCGACTGCGGTGAATCCGGCAACGCCTGCCGCCAAGCCTTTGAAGTTGGTCATCGTCGAATATCACACGCCGCAATTTGCTACCGATGCGTTGAATCGGTTGAACGGTTATGTGAACACGCTTGCGGAAGACGAGCGCCAGCGGTTCCTCGTCAAGCGCGTCGGCAATTTCATTGTTGAAGCGACGGATTTCGATGATCGCGACTTTGCCGAATCCTTAGTCAACAGCATTGAATATCCTTACGTGGTGAAGTGGCTGCAAAATCCGGCCATTCCTACCAACGATCCGTTCCGCATACAGAAAGCCGGACAGATGTTAGTTTCGACCTTCAGTCTGATTGGCTTGACCGGCGGAATCGTACTGCTTTGTGGCAGCCTTCTCGGCATCACGATTTTCCTGCGCCGCCGCAAACAACAGCGCAAAGTTTTTTCCGACGCCGGTGGCATGATTGGCCTGCATCTTGACCCAATTGAAGATGCTCTGCTCGGCCTGCCCCCGGCGAACGACAGGGAGTGAGGGAGTAGGGGAGAAGAAGAGAAAGGGAGAAAGGGAGATAGGGAGATAGGGAGATAGGGAGACGGGGAGACGGGGAGAAAGGGAGAAAGGGAATAAAGTTTGTCTCGTTTTTGCATGAAACCAGCGGCATCAAGATAGCGAAAAATTTGAATAACAAAAAATTCGAGATATTCAAATTCTCCCCTACTCCCCGTCTCCCCTACTCCCCTTCTCCCCTTCTCCCCACTCCCTCATTGCCCACAGCGCTTGTCTTTTCATTTGGAAAAATATGCCCAACTCCGTACTCATAGTGGATGATGAAGCCGGGATACGCCGCACGCTGGCCGGGGTTCTCGAAGACGAAGGCTTTGTGGTCGAGACCGCCGCTTCAGGCGAGGCTTGCTTGGAGGCGTTTGAACGTCGTGTCTATAGTTGTGTGTTGCTCGATGTATGGTTGCCAGGAATGGACGGCATCGAAACGCTGGAAAAATTACGAGCGGCTTACCCGGAAACCGCCGTGTTGATGATTAGCGGTCACGGCAATATTGAAACCGCCGTGCGAGCGACTCGATTAGGGGCGCTCGATTTTATCGAAAAGCCTCTGCAAATCGAACGCACGGTGATCGCCATCAGCAACGCTCTGCGCCAGCGACAACTCGAAGCCGATAACCAACGACTGCGTGAACAACTTGAAGACGAATACGCGATGGTGGGCGAAAGCATTTCTATGCGCGCCCTGCGGCAACAGCTGGCGTTGGCTGCGCCGACCAACGGGCGGGTGTTGATTTATGGCGAATCGGGAACCGGCAAAGAGTTGGCGGCGCACGCCCTGCACCGTTTATCGCGCCGTGCTACCTTGCCATTTGTGGAATTGAACTGCGCGGCGATTCCCGAAGAGTTGATCGAGTCGGAATTGTTCGGGCATACCAAGGGCGCTTTCACTGGCGCAACGCAGGCCAAGCGCGGCAAGTTTGAACAAGCCGATGGCGGCACACTGTTTCTCGATGAAGTCGGCGATATGAGTTTGAAAGTGCAGGCGAAAGTTTTGCGGGTTCTGGAAGAGCAACGCTTCGAGCCGGTGGGGGCGAATGCGACGACCGCCGTTGACGTGCGAATCATCGCGGCGACTAATAAACGCCTGGATGAAGAGATCGAGCGCGGCGCGTTTCGTGCCGATCTGTTTTATCGCCTCAACGTCATTCCCTTTGAAGTGCCGCCGCTGCGCGAGCGCGTCGAAGATGTGCCGCTGTTGATTGATTATTTCAATCAGAAATATTCTGCCGAGTATAATCGTGCGCCGAAAATTTTCGAGCCGGAAGCGCTAGACCTATTGGCCGCGCACCAATGGCCGGGCAATGTGCGCGAGTTGCGAAACATCGTCGAGCGCGTCGTCATCATGACAGCCAGGACGATTATACGCGCCGAAGATTTACCCGCCTTAACGACTACGGACGAAGCCTTGCCAACGCGCTTTACCTTCGCTTCGTACAAAGAAGGGCGCGATGCGTTTGAGCGCAATTACATTTTGCGAAAGCTTGCCGAATGCGAGGGCAACATCACGCGCACGGCTGAAGCGATGGGCTATGATCGCTCGCACCTTTATCGTCGTATGAAAGCGTTGGGCATCAACGGCAAACCGGCGACCGGGCAAAACTGAAAGCCGCACCGACTTACCGTTCAACCAAGCGGCGGTTGAAAACCGGCAGTGTCCTAAAGTTGTGGTGGTAGTTGATAACCCGCGCAGCGGATGACAGCCTAAAGCCCAGTGCGTCAGCGCTGGGTAGCGGCGGGTGGTGATGGCCTCCTAGTCCGCCAAGCGGGTGATAGATAGAGCGGGTCGCAGAAATGGATGTTTGTCCATATATTGTGTGTGATAGTTTAACCATCTACAATATATGGGCGGTTGCTGGAATTCTGCGACACCCTCTAGGGAATTGGCTATCACCCGCTTGGTGGGCTAACCATACGGATGGACGCTCGTCCACCAGCTACCCTCGTGGCTTTATGCTTGCGCCCACTTCGTGAGCTAACGACCGCAGCATACGATTAGACCACAACTCCAAAACCTTGACTTCTCGAAGGCAAGCCTTTATGTTGTATCCACTCTTCCAGGCTCCTCTTCACCAAAGGCATTTCCATGTTGGTCGAGGGAGCAGTTTTACAAGAACGCTATAAAGTGTTGCGCGCCGTTGGACACGGTGGGATGGGCGCTGTGTACATGGCCAAAGACCTGCGCCTGGGCAACGTCGTCGCCTTAAAAGAAAATTTCTTTAACGATGAAAAAATGTTTCGCGCTTTCGAGCATGAAGCGCGTTTGCTGGCCGGTTTGCGGCACGTCGCTTTGCCGAAAGTCTTTGACCATTTTTCGGCGGGCGAAGGGCAGTTTCTGGTGATGGAATACATCTACGGAGATGATTTCGTAGAGACTCTGGAAAAGCGCCGCAAGATGATTGAGCCAATAGGCGTGGTCAAACCCTTCGAGATTCACGAGATCATGACTTGGGCGGAACAACTGCTTGACGCCTTGGATTATATACACACCCAGCAATACCCGATCATTCACCGCGACATCAAGCCGCAGAATCTGAAACTGGCGCGCCGCAATCAAATCACCTTGTTGGATTTCGGGCTGGCCAAAGGCAACGCCACCCAGACTTCGATTCGCACCAGTTCGGGCAGTGTGGTGGGCTACACGCCCAATTACGCGCCTATCGAACAGATTCAGGGTGCTGGCACTGACCCGCGCACTGACCTCTATTCTTTGGGCGCAACCTTCTATCATTTAATTACCGGCTTTCCGCCGATTGGCGCGGCGATTCGCGCCGAAGCCTTCTTGGGCGGCGAACCCGATCCTTTGCGCGCACCGCATCTGCTCAATCCCAAAATCCCAACGGGCTTGAGCCATCTCTTGATGTCGGCATTGGAACAACATCGCAATAATCGCCCACCCTCTGCTGCTGCCATGCTGAAGACACTGCGCGCCATGCCACGTCCGGCGAGCGATCCACTCGATGCCAGTAAACGCCTCAGCCATTCTCGAACCACGGTCATAGATTTGGATAGAGCCATCCTTCTGCAAAAAGCCGAGCAGGAAAAAGTTCGCCAAGAACAGGAAGAGGCCGAGCGGCAAAAACAGATGGAAGCGGAAACTCGCAGACGGCGCGAAGAGGCCGATGCGCGGCGGCAACAACTGGAAGAGAAATTACGTCAGGTAAAGGAAGAGGCCGAGCATCAGCGTCAGTTGGAAGAACAGGCGCATCAGGCGCGTGAAGAGGCCGAACGCTTACATCAGCAGGAAGAGCGCGCCCGTCGCGCCCGTCAGGAAGCCGAGGGCCTACGACGCGAATTGGAAGAGCAGACCCGCGAGGCCATAGAAGAAGTCGAACATAGACGCTTGCTCGAAGATCAGGCGCGCCAATCTCGCGCCGATAGTGAGCAGCGCAGACAGCAGGAAGAGCGCTGGCGACGAACGCAAGAGGCGCAGGCGCACGAGGAGCGCGAAGCCGAACGTCGCCAACAGGAAGAACAACAGACAAGAGAAGAAATCGAACGTCGCCAACAGGAAGAACAACAGACAAGAGAAGAAATCGAACGACGGCGACAGCAAGAAGAGCAAGCGAAAGTCGAAGCAGCACGTCGCCGACAGCAAGAAGAGCAAGACCGCGAAGCCGCCGAACGGCAGAAGCAAGTGGCGGAACAGATGCGCCAGGCGCAGGCCGAAGCCGAGCGGCAACGACAGATCGCCGAGCAGGCGCGGCTGGCGAAAGCGGAGGCCGAACGCCTGCGCCAACAACTCGAAGAACAGGCGCGCAAAGCCTCTCAGGAAGCCGAACGCCGACGACTACGCGAAGAAGAAGCACGCCAAGCCAAGGCCGAAGCCGAACGCTTGCGACAACAGGAGCAGGAACGCCAAGCCCATCAAGAGGCCGAAAAACGTCGGCTTCAGGACGAGTTGGAAAAGCGCGCCCGTGGCGAAGCCGAAATGCAGAAGGCGTTGAGCGATTGGGAACGCTTTGCCCAACAGGAGGCCGAACGAAAACGCCTGTTGGAAGAGCAGATGCGACAGGCGACCGACGAGACTTTGCGCTTGAAACAACTGCTTGAAGAACAATCGCAACGCGCTACGCAGGAAGCTGAAAAACGCCTGCGTCTGGAAGCACAGGCGCAACGCGCCGCCGAGGAAGCCGACAAGCGCAAGCTGCTGGAAGAACAAGCGCGGCGGGCAACCGAAGAAGCCGAGCGTTTGAAGCGCCTAGATGAAGAGCGCAAATACTGGCAGGCTTCCGAACGCCAAAAACTTCAACAGGAGCGGGCGCGCCTTGCCGAAGAAGAGAATCGTCGCTTGCGCCAACTCGAAGAACTGACCAAGCAGGCGGCGCGGGAGTCCGAACAATTCAAACGACAACTCGCCGAACAAGCGCAGCGAGCCGAAGCGGAAGCCGAAAAACGCCGCCAACTGGAAGCCCAAGTGCGCGAAGCTGAAAAGCGTTTGCGCCAGGAACAGGAGCGCCATACCGCGCCGTTGCCAACTTCGCCAAACCCGGAATTGCTGACGCAAACCAGAGAGTTGACGGCTTGGACCGGATCGCCCGAAGGCCAACGCTTCGCCTATCAACCTCCGGCGGCGGTCTTGGCGTCGGAACCTGTCGTCAGCACGCCTTTGCCGGAGCGCGAATTCTTTACTCAATCGCTGGAGCCGAAAACTCCCGACCGCACACGATGGATTGTCGCCGGAGCGATGGTGATGGCGCTGAGTTTATTTGTCGTGATTCGCCTGATTACTTCCACTTCGGTATCTTCGTCAACGGCCACCACCAATACGGCGCTGGCCTCTTTGTTCAGCGCCGATAGCTATGTGCCAATACGTCCGGGCACTTTTATGATGGGCGCAACCAATGGCGAAATGGACGAAAAACCGGTCCACAAAGTCACCCTTACCGAAGGCTTCGAGATGGGCAAATACGAAGTGACGCAGGAGCAATGGGAGGCGCTGATGGGCAATAATCCCAGCAAAGCCAGAGGCACGAACCTGCCTGTAGAGAATGTCTATTGGGTCGAGGTGAAAAATTTTATGGATAAGTTGAACAAGAAGGACACGAAGTATCTTTATCGCCTGCCGACCGAAGCGGAATGGGAATATGCCTGTCGCGCTGGCAGCAGCAGCGATACGGTAGCCAATCTCGACGCCATCGCCTGGTATGAAAAGAACGCCGACAACAAAACCCACAGCGTAGGCGGCAAACAACCCAACGCCTGGGGGCTATACGATATGCACGGCAACGTCTTTGAGTATTGTCAGGACTGGTATCTGGAAAATTACTATGCCAGCTTTGCCGGAATCACCAGCACCAATCCTGTGGGGCCATCCTCCGGCTCTCTGTATGCGACGCGAGGCAGCGCTTGTACCACGCCAGCCGACAAATGTCGTCCGGCAAGACGCCAATGGATGGAATTGAATAAACGCGATGACCATGTGGGCTTTCGTTTGCTAAGGCAGCCGCGTCCGCTGGAAAACGCGGCGGAAAAAAAGTGATCGGGAGGCGAGTATGCAGAAGAAAAATGTCATCCATCGTTCGCTTGCCAGCAACTGGCACAGGTCTGGTCGCTGGCCTGGGCTGTTGGGTGTAGCGCTGTTTGTCTTCGCGCTGGTGGGCTTGGCCGAGGCGCAACGTGATTTGAATAGAGACAAATTTGAAGAGAGAAAAAAGCCGCCAACCACCAACAAGATTAGCAAACCCACCGGCCAGAAAAAAAAGAACAAGCCAAAGGACAAGCCCATGATGCAGGCGGCCTTGCTGCATAAAGGGGCGAAGCCGGAGGTCAAGAGCGACCAAGCGACTGCGCCTGTAGGCACGGGAACCCTTCTCATCGAGCTAAAGGCTTTGCAACTTGACCCCTTTGATGAAGCGGATTTTCACATACTGATTGACGGCATCGAACCGGCAGATAAACAGCCGGTGTCGGCGACCAGCTTGGAACTACAGAACCTGCCCTGTGGGCATTACACCTTGACCTTCAAACACCCGACCATAGAAGACTACACGCAGGAGGTAGAGGTAAAAATGGGCAGCCGCCTACGCATCAATCCGATGTTTAATGTGGTGCGCGGCAGATTGATCGTTCATGGTCAACCCGGCGCAACCCTCTATCTGGATAATCAATCGGCAAGCGTCATACAGGAAAACGGCGAGGCGATAGTTTACGCCACCATCGGCGAGCATTGCTTGAAGATCGTCCATCAGGATGGCACGACGACGCAAAAAACGATTTATGTGGGAGCCGGAGAAACCGTAGAGTCTGGGTCATGATGAAGCGCGTGAGCCGCGCCAAGAAAGTTGAAAAAAAGCTGTCGAACTAGGGTAAGGTTTTCGGAATATATAGCGAGGGTAGTTATCAAGCCCCGAACTTGCTGATCCTTGGTCAGCACAAACTTCTTGAGCAGCAGTTTTACTCCCTGCGGAAATTTGGGAAGGGAAGTTTACAGCAAGTACCGAAAGCTCGGAGTTCTCCTGAAAAAATAATCGCCTGACCTCTCACGTCGTAGATGTGTCGGCAGCCGTAGTGTTGACCATCGCCGTTCCGTCTTGCGCCAAAGCGCAGGATGGCGGTTAGCGGATTATTTTTTCAATGACCAGCAATGCCAAAATGCTTCCCGCTTTTGTCGCCCGACAAAGGCGTCAGGAGGGTTGTGTCTGTAGGGTAAATCTACTGAACGACAGGCGCGACTTTTCGCCTTGAAACCCTGCGGTTTTATTAGGTGAAAGAATTTTTTGATATTTTTTTTATATTTCCTTGAGGACTTTTCTTACTGATCTGAGGTTTGCTGAGTAAGGAGAGTTTTTCATTACTGGCTGCCTTGCTTTTTACCATGAGGATGGAGTCTGGGAGAGACTGAATAAAAGCCTGCAGTCAGTAATGAAGAACTCTCCAACCGATCCGCGTCGCTTGCGACAACCCTTGTTGGCAAGCGCGAGAGAAACATTTACCTGGAGGAGATTATGACACACCTGAATTGGAAACGCTTTTTTGTGGTCGGCATTTTGCTGCTCACCTTAAACTCTATAGCCTTGCCCCAAAGCCCCAACGGCACGGTCTCCGGTCGCGTACTGGACGAAAAAGGCGCAGTGATTGCCAACGCCAAACTGACCTTGACCAACAAAGGCACCGCCTTGAAACGGGAAATCACCGCCGACGAAAACGGCAACTATACTTTTATCAGCATCCCGCCCGGCACCTACACCTTGACCGCTGAATACACCGGCTTTTCCAAATCGCAACTCAACAACATCGAAGTCAGCGTGGCGAGCCAAAATGAACTCGCCGACATCACCCTCAAGACCGGCGGCATGAATGAATTGGTCATGGTCAATTCCCCTGACACATCAACCGCGCCGAATGCGATAATTAACACCGACGCCGGCAATGCGATTGCGTATGTTATCTCAAAGGAGCAGATCGCCGAACTGCCGTCTTTGACGCGCAATGTTTTTGAATTTGTCGCCTTGAGTCCCGGTGCTTCCCCCACCAGCGAAAGTCGCGGTATCGGTCTTGCGGTAAATGGGCAACGCTCTTCAAGCGGCAATTATGTGGTGGATGGCAGCGAAAATAACAACATCTTTTTTGCCGGCCCGGCGCAGAATCTCTCGATGGAATCAATCAAGGAATTTCGCATTCTGACCAATAACTTTACTGCCGAATATGGGCGTAATTTAGGGTTCATTGCCAATATCGTCTCGAATGTCGGCAGCAACACTTACCATTTCAATCTTTTCGATTTCATTCGTAATTCGGCGCTTGCGGCTAACAGCTTTGACAATAATGCGAGAGGGATTGCACGCCCAAATTTTAATCGCCATCAATTCGGCGGCTCTTTGGGCGGAACTGTAGTAAAAGAAAAGCTCTTCTTCTTTACCGCAGTTGAGCCAATCGTGGTTCGTAGTAATGGATCGGTGAACTTTTTTGTGCCGACCAAACAACTCCTTGATCGAAGTGTCGCAGGAACGCGAGATATATTTACGCAGACCGAGGCGATTATACAACGCAAAAATTCGGCAGCCTTTCGGCCTGACGGCAATCAGCCTGGAGCATTGTTACGAACGATTTGTCCATTCGGGGTGACTTGTCCCCCGAATAGCCAACAAGGGCGCATTACCATACCTGCGTATGTTCCGGTTACCGTAAATGGTCCGAGAAATTTTGGCGCTGGCAACCCTCAAAATTCGGTTCTAGCTTCGGGACGCTTGGATTACAATATCAGTGAGAAGATGCAACTCTTTGGCAGATACTCGCTAGATTATTCCGATATCTTCGGGCAGGTCAACCAACCCTATAGCGAAGACTTATATCAAGGCGAAGAGGTGCGCTCACACAACATTCACCTGAACCTGACCAGAATCTGGTCCAATAATCTGGTGAGCGAATCACGAGCCATCTACGGACGCGCCAAACGCCAAGATGAAGCCACCGCAAGAGTCAGTAATCCCGCCAAGGGCTATTTAGCGATTTTCGGGCTATTTGGCGTTGCCGACGACGTTAGCATTCCGTTTGGTTCCAGCGAATTTCTGGATTTACAAAATACCTATCAGCTTTATCAAACGGCAACCTACACCAAAGGAGAACACCTGCTCAAATTTGGAGGGCAATATTATCACGCCCGCGAGGCCATCACTCCTCCAGTGTTAAATGAATTACCAGTGGCACAGTTTTTCGGTACCCAAAGTTTTGTCAATGGTGTGCTTGGCAATTACCAACTGACCTTTGACCCGCAAGGGCAGGCACCGGGCGGCAATGTCATCGCGCCGTTTTCGCCGGGGACGATTAAACGCCACTACAACTATAATGAGTTTTCCGTATTCATTCAGGATACTTGGAAAGCTCATCCCCGCCTGACCATTACTCCCGGTTTGCGCTATGAATACTTCGGCGTTCTGCACAGCGCCAGAAGTGAAAAGGATTTGGATGCAAACTTCTACTACGGCGAAGGCCGCAGTAATCTGGAAAGAATCGCCAATGGAAAGTTCCTCCGTGTCAGTGACGCGCCAAGCAAATACAAAGGGCATTTCTATCTGCCCGACTATAAAAATTTCGCCCCTCGATTCGGCATTGCCTGGGATATGTTCGGCACCGGCAAAACCGTATTGCGCTCTGGCGTAGGTGTTTTTTATGACCGCAATTTCGGCAATGTGTTGGCCAATGTAAGTGTGAATCCTCCCTCCTTTGCTCAAACCAATTTTGGAGGGTTCATACTCAATTCTGATCTGGTGAAAAATCCCTATGCCTTATTGCCTCCCGGTGCCCAATTCACCTTGTCCTTCACCAGTGGCAGACACCTCGACCAGAATCTCAAAACCGCTTACTCGGTCTCGGTCAATGCCAGTCTTGAACATAAAGTGACACCGTCTTTATTAATGGGTTTGACGTATGTGGGAACCAGAGGAGAGCGCCTTTATTCTTTGAATAACATTAACAAGATAGACAGCGGAGTATTGCTGGGCAGGCCGGGCGATCTGGTTATGGCGAAAGATAAAGATGACAAGGATGTCTTTCTTGCGGAGATTAACACTCGTGGCAATCTCGGTTATTCCAGCTATAACGCTTTGCAAGTTAGAGCGGAGACCGACCGACTGAAAAAGTTGGGATTGCAATTGGGCGCGAATTACACTTGGAGCCATTCGATAGATAATGTCAGTTCTTTTTTCTATGAAGATGGGACTGCCAATCCAGTAGGCTTTGGATTTCTGGATGCCTTTAATCCCGATCTCGACCGGGGCGCTTCGGATTTCGATACCCGCCACCGATTTGTCACCAATTTTATCTGGCAGATTCCGTTTGCTGACAATCTGAGTAACCGTTGGGTGAAACATCTTCTTGATGGATGGGAAATCAGTGGCATTCTCTCCTTCCAATCAGGACAGCCGTTCAGCATTTTTGACAGGGGAACCACAGGATATGATCGCACCTCAAGTCCGCGACCCATTCTGAAAGGCACCCTGGTCAAAGCTGAACGCATACCGGATGCCAGCCAGTCCAACACATTTCTCTATCTGTTATTGAATCCCGCTCTGAATTTTACTTCCTTGAGTTCGGTCAATGGTCCCTTTACCGGAGCCATTTCGCGCAACATCTTCCGGCGTCCGGGAACCCAGTATCACAATCTGGCAGTGATGCGGAATTTTTCGTTGCCGAAAATCTTCGGACGCGAAGGCGTAAAACTGCAACTGCGCGGCGAATTCTATAACGCTTTCAATCACGCCAATCTCTATGTGAATGTCGGAACCAATGATATTGCGTCTAATTCCTTTAACGGAGGAAGTGCTTTTGTTCCCGCTGTCACCGTTAGTCGCGGTCAACGTATTGGTCGTTCCAGCACCGGCCCGTTGCCCTCTTTCATAGACAACCGCCAAGTCGTCGTTGCCGCGAAGTTCATTTTCTAGGCTAGACGATTGCTCGAGGTAAGCAGCGATAGGCAGGCTTAGGGCGATTGCGAATCCTTGCGATACGAAGAGTTCCCAAGCAAGGATTCGCATCCGTCCTAAGCCCAAAATGCCAACAGCCATTTCGTCTCCAAAGGATCAGAGAGATTGCCCAAGATGAAGAAAAGAAAACTCGCCAAATGCGTTTGCCTGATGATCTTCATATTGTTGATCGCCGCAGGAGGGTTGCTCAACAATAAGGCTATCGAAACCGCCCAAGCCTTTACCTCTGGGTTAAATAACGGCTTCACTGGTGCGCCCAACGAAGTAACCTGCGCCACATCCGGTTGTCATTCGAGCCTCCTACAGACTGATAAAGAAGATTTCACGATCACCGCAACGCCACCCAGTACCGACAACAACCTCTACGACATCACCGTAAAATCCATCTCCAGCGATCCCAATCGAAATCGTTGGGGGTTTCAGGTGACAGCACTGACCTCCGGCAATCAACCGGCAGGCCGCTTCATAGACGCGCTCGATGGCACGACGGAGTTGCTGCCCGATAAAGGGCCGAATAATGATCGCCAATATATTCAAAACAGCGCGGCGGGAACATTTCGCGGAGACTCCCAAGCCACCTGGAAATTTCAATGGCAGGCGACCACAAGCGACGAAGTTATCTTCTATGCGGCGGGCGTACAGGCCGATAATAACCGCACCAGCACCGGCGATTTTGTCTTTAGCGCAACGGCGACGATTCGCCCGTCGGTTCCAGCAGTTGATCCAAAAATAACAGAGGCAACCGTCAAGGGGAAAAAGCTGTTGGTCAGAGGCGAGGATTTCGCCAATGGCGCGATGATTTTTATGAATGAAGAAAAACAGAAAACCCAAAATGATGCGGCAAGTCCCCGTACATCATTGATCGCGAAGAAGGCCGGACGCAATATCGCGCCCGGACAAACCGTCGCCATCAAGGTGAAAAATCCTGATGGCCGCGAATCCAACGAAATCATGTTCACCCGTCCGGCAGATAACTGAAACGCTTTGCCGATGAGTCACCAGGAAAATTCATCGCTGAAAATTCTGCGTGCAAGCGCTTGCTGACTCTGACGACAGATAACGATGACTAGCGTTTGCCATTTTGCAAACCCCATGATCTGTCCGAACCACTGACAGCCGGATTTGGCGAAGCGGTCGGCGGGAGAAATTCTTGTCGGAGAGATTTTTTCGCTTGCCTGCATGAGGCGTTTCGTAGTTATATATCGCCTGTGACGAAAACGCTTTCGTCATCGCAGCACTCAAGCACCGCATCGCTTATAGATGCGCCACTGATAAATAGAAGTTTCGGGAAGCAGAAACCCAGGCAGGCACTCTGCTCCCTATTCACTACGGTTTGATATAACAACAGCACTTTTACCTGTTTCAGCTTTTTTTCGTGGGATGGTTGGCAAGCATTTGAGGAGACTGAATGAAGCTGAAGTTTATCATCGTTGCGCTGTACCTTGTGGCCTTTGTTGTCGTCGTGCAGTCGTCGGCGCGTTCCAATGCCGCGCTGGATGCGACGCAGCAGAGCAAGCCGGTGCCGATTCAACTCGATGCACAAGGTCAGCGCGGCCTGGTGGTCTTTGACCACAAAAAACATGAGGCCCTGCTCAATCCCGATGCCACTTTCAAACATAAAGCGCGTCCCAATCTCGCCTGCATCGGCTGTCATCATACGGTCAAAGAAGTCACCGATCTCAAACAGTTTCAAAACTGCACCGACTGTCACAAAGACATCGCCAATGACAAAAATCCCGACGATGCCGACAGTATAGATTTAAACCGCCGGGAAATTTATCACCGCTTGTGCATCAGTTGTCATCGCGCTACCGATTTTCGTGCCTCGAATTATCGCATCCAAAACAGCAAGTTCACCAAATGCAGCGAGTGCCACGACCGTGGCAATATGGGTTCGGAAATGGCTCAAGTCAATGATGAGCAAGCGCCTTTCCTTAATCCCAATGAAGAGATTTATCCGCCGCGCTCCCTCGTCAAAAATTATCCCGCGCCCGGCGAAGTCATCAACACAGCCTTTGACCCGCCTATCGGTTATGCTGGCAAATCGCGCATTGAGAAAGCCACCTCGAACGAGGGCGATAAATTGCCTGTCACCGACCGCTGGCGCATAGGTTTTCCCGAAGACCCGCGCTACAAAAAAGGCTCGTTCTTCAATCCCTATCGGCAGAATGTCTTGAAAGGCGATTATCCGATTTTCCGCCAGCACAATTTTCTGGTGTTGAATCTGGAGAGCGAAACCTTAATCAACGGGCGGCGCATCCCTGTGCCAAGCGGCGTCAGTTCAGAGCGCTCGAACAGCGCCGAATTTTTCGGGCGCGGCGGACAACTCTTCACGCGGCAAAATTTTTCGCTGTCGGTGGAACTGTTCAACGGCGATGCGTCATTCAAGCCTGTGGATTGGCGCGTGCGCTTTACGCCGAACTTCAATATCAATTACCTGAACACGCAGGAGCGCAATCTCGTCAACATCAATCCGCTTATCGGCACCAATCGCTTCGACAGCTACATCGGTTTTCAAGAGATGTTTTTTGAAAAGCGTTTGGGCGATACCACTAACCTCTTGCCGTTTTTCCGCAAAGGCAGCAAGACCGATAAAAAAGGTTTCATTGATAACAAAAAGGGCGAGAGCGCCTATTTTGACACCACTTTCATACGTGCAGGCATACAACAATTCAACAGCGATTTTCGCGGCTTCATCTTCAACGATTTCAATTTGGGAGCGCGGCTCTTCGGCCAGGCGTCGAACAATCGCTACAACTTCAACTCGGCATATTTTTATATGCTCGAAAAAGACACCAACAGCGAATTGAACACGCGCATCAATCGCGGCGAATTCCGCAATCAAACGGTGTTCATCGGCAACCTCTATCGGCAGGACACGATCTGGAAAGGCTACACCGCGCAATTCAGTTTCCATTACAACAATGATCGTCCGAGCCGGCGTTTCGATGAGAACGATTTTCTGGTGCGCCCGGCCTTGATTGGCGATGTAGCGATGCACGGCATCAAGGCGATTTATTTAGGCTTCACCGGCGACGGTCACATCGGCTTGCTCAACATCAATCACGCTTTCTATCAGGTGTTGGGACACGACACGCGCAATCCGATAGCCGGTCGGCGCACCCGCATCAACGCCCAGATGGCGGCGCTGGAATTGTCCCGTGACCGCGACTGGTTGCGTTTCAAAGGCTCTATATTTTTTGCTTCCGGCGACAGCAAACCGTTCGATGGCACGGCCAGAGGTTTCGATTCAATTGTGGATACCACGGAATTCGCCGGCGGCAAATTCAGTTTCTGGAATTCGCAGGCGATTCCTTTCACCAACACCGGCGTGTTGTTGACCACGCCTGAAAGTTTGTTGCCTTCCTTGCGAAGCAGCAAATTTGAAGGCCAATCGAACTTCGTCAACCCAGGCATATTGGTGTACAACGCCGGTCTTGAAGCCGAATTGACGCCCAAACTGCGCGGTATAGTGAATGCCAACTATTCGCATTTTCATCACACCGAAACCTTGTCCGAATTGTTATTTCAACCGCAGGTTCACAAGTCCATAGGTTTCGATTATGGCCTCGGCGTTATTTTCCGCCCGATGTTGAGCGAGAATATTATTGTCGCTGGCGGCTTTACGTCGCTGGTGCCGGGGCGTGGCTTCAAAGACATTTTCAGTTCCAATTGTGCGGGGCAAGGGTGCGGCGCAAATCCCAAGACGCTCTATTCGGCTTTTGTGAAGTTGAAGTTTGTTTATTGATTTGAAGGAGTCTGCGGTTATGGCCTCCGATGCGGAAGAAGCCAAACGGCGGCGGCGGGAAGACCGCGAAGCCTATGTGTATCGGCGACCGAACGACCCGATAAATGAAGGCTTCCACTCGCATTATTGTCGAGTGTGCGGCGAAGATCACGAATGCACGCTTGAGGATTGCGACCTGGCACCTCAAACGATTTGTCACAACTGTTTTTATCAACTGGAGGAAGGCGAGTTGTAAGCCTGCGGCAACCGCTGCCCTCCTCTCAAAGTGTTTGCGAATATGAAAGCATCATCAAACAACGCGCTGAAATTATCGGTCATTGCTTTTGTGATCTGCCTCTACTTCCTGATGGGCTTTGCCGATTCCAAAGCGACCGCCGATTCAACCAGGCGCGCTGCTGCGACCCCTTCTGCGGAAACGCGGCACGATGATGCAGCTTCACCTGCGGCTAATGCACCCGCCGAAGCGCCTGCAACCGCGACACAAAAAACTTTGCCGTTGTTCAATATGTCTCCCGAAGAAGCCGAACGTCGCAGCGCTGGTTGCAACGATTGCCACCAAGGCATAGAGGATATGCACAACGGCTCGATTACCATCGGCTGCATTGATTGTCACGGCGGCAATGCCGACGCTAGACGACCACAGGGCGCAACACCCGGCTCTGCACCTTACGAAGAGGCCAAGAAAAAAGGCCACATTCAACCGCGCTACCCGGAATTCTGGAAGACCGCCGCCAATCCCGAACGACCCTATATGCTCACCGTAAAAGAGAGCGCCGAATTTATACGCTTCGTCAACCCCGGCGATTTGCGCGTCGCGAATTTGAGTTGCGGCACTTCGGGCTGTCACGTCGGCGATGTTCACAACGTGCAAAAAAGCATGATGACGACCGGCGCGATGTTGTGGGGCGCGGCGCTCTATAACAACGGTTCGTTCCCACTGAAAAATTATCGCTTCGGCGAAAGCTTTAGCTCGGAAGGTCTGCCGCAACGCCTGCTGACCTATCCGCAGCCGACCGAAAAAGAGATGAAAGAGAAAGGCGTGCTGTCTTTTCTGGACCCCTTGCCGCGTTGGGAAATCACCCACATGGGCAACACGCTTCGCACCTTTGAACGCGGCGGACGCAAAGCCGCAGAGATCGGCAACCCTTTGCTTGAAGAGGTGCCGGGCAAGCCTACGCAAAATCTTTTAAGTCAACGCGGCTTTGGCACACTGCTGCGAACCGACCCGGTGTTTCTGGGTTTGCAGAAGACCCGCCTGCTTGATCCTATGCTGTCGCTTTACGGCACTAACGACCACCCCGGCGATTATCGTTCGAGCGGCTGCACTGCCTGTCACGTCGTCTATGCCAACGACAGCGACCCGTATCACGCGGGGCCGTATGCGAAATATGGTCACACGGGTTTGAGTCAAAGCGCCGACCCGACCATAGCCAAAAACGAAGCGGGGCATCCCGTAAAACATCAATTCACGCGGGCGATTCCGTCCAGCAATTGCGTCGTCTGTCATATGCACCCCGGCACCAATGTGTTGAATTCCTACTTCGGTTATATGTGGTGGGATTTGGAAACCGACGGCGACAAGATGTATGACCCGAAGAAACGCAGCGCTGAAGAAGAGGCCGATATTTTAAAGCGCAATCCCGAAGAATCGGCCTTGCGCGGCAAGTGGGCTGACCCGAAATTTTTACAGACCCTAGGCAAAGACATAAACCCTACGCTCAAGCACACGCAGTTTGCCGACTTCGCCGGTCACGGCTGGATTTTCCGCTCGGCCTTTAAGAAAGACCGCAAAGGCAACCTCCTGGATGTTGACGGCAATGTCATTTCCAACGTCACCAACGAAGCTCTGCAACGCGCTATCAAAGAGGACACCGAAAATCCTGAAGCGCGCAAAGGCGTACCGGTGCATTTGAAAGATATACATCTGGAAAAAGGTATGCACTGCGTGGATTGCCATTTCAAACAGGACAATCACGGCAACGGTAAGTTGTACGGCGAGGTTCGCAACGCCATAGAGATTGATTGCAAAGACTGTCACGGCACGATCACCGAACGCGCCGACCCGACTTCAAAAGACGCCAGGACTTCGGCTGCAGCAGGCGGCAACCGCATGACCGATTATCGCAATCTGCCATCGCGCAAAGATCGCTTCTTCAAAAAGAATGGCGAACTTTATCAACGCGCCGCTGTCTCTATGGATAAAGACGGCAAGCCGATGGAATGGAAAGTCAAACAGGTCGCCGACATCATCAATCCGGCAAGCCCGGACTACAACGAAAAAGCGGCGCTGGCCAAGACCATTCTAAACGATGGCAAGACTTGGGGCGCGGCAACCAATGATGACAGCAAACTGGCGCACGCCAATAGCAAGATGACTTGTTTTGCCTGTCACACTTCGTGGACGCCCAGTTGTTTCGGCTGTCATTTGAAGATGGAAGCCAATGAAAAACGGCCTATGCTGCACAACGAAGGTGAAGACTCGCTACGCAACTGGACTTCGTACAACTTCCAGACCTTGCGCGATGATGTATTTCTGCTGGGCAAAGATGGCACGGTGACCGGCCATCGCTTTGCGCCCGTGCGTTCAGCCTGCGCCGTCTATGTCAGTTCGCAAAACGCTCTGCGCGAGTGGATTTATTCGCAACAGCAGACGGTCTCCGAAGAAGGCTACAGCGGCCAAGCGTTCAGTTCGCACTTCCCGCACACGGTTCGCACCAAAGAGACACGCGGTTGTGACGATTGCCACCTGTCGGAAAACAACGACAACAATGCTTACTTGGCGATGACCTATATGCAGGGGACGAATTTTTATAACTTCATCGGCAGATTCTGTTATGTAGGACTTGGCAAAGAAGGCTTCGCCGGGGTCGTCGTCACCGAACGCAGCGAACCGCAAGCGGTCATCGGCAGCTATCTGCACAAGATTGCATACCCGGAAGAGTACAAGCAACATCAGGAGCATCACAAAGAACTGCATGAAATGTATGAGCATCCGGGCAATGATGTCTCTACGAATTTCAAACCGTTTGTCGGTGGCGGCTCTGATATTACCAGCCTGCAACTCAGGGGCGAATATTTGTATGCGGCTTGCGGCAAGGCGGGGTTCAAGTTTTTCGATGTGGCGAATATTGATCAGAAAGGTTTTTCGGAGCGCGTGACGACCGCGCCGTTTTCGCCGCTCGGTCAGAAGTTTTATGTGAAGTCGAAAAACGCTACGGCGATTGCTTCGCCTTCGACTTTAGCGGTTGACCCGACGCGCAATCATCGCCCCGAAAACGAAGAGGCGTTGTACCGCGATGACAATCAGAAAATCCCTCTGCTGTATGGCTTCCTCTACGGCACGGACAGCGAAGAAGGTTTAGTCGTCATTGGCAATACCAAAGCCGGTGGTAAAAATAATATCGGCGTCGCGTCGTTGTTGGATGGCAACCCGAATAATAATTTCATCGAGCGCGCTCTGGCGTGGAATCCCAACAACATTTTGAAAGGCGCAAGCAACATCACCGTCGCCGGTACGCACGCTTATATCACTTGCGACAGAGGCTTGGTCATCGTCAACATCAGCGACCCCTTGCATCCGAAACTGGCGGGGGAATTTGGTGCGCCGTTCCTCAAAGCGCCCCGCGATGTGCAGATTCAATTCCGCTATGCGTTTGTGTGCGATGCCGAAGGCTTGAAGGTAATTGATGTGACCAACCCCGATGCCGCAAAGCCTGTGAGTCGCGCTGTGGTGCCGTTGAATGACGCGCACAAAGTTTATCTGGTGCGGACGTATGCTTATGTAGCGGCGGGTAAACAAGGGCTGGCGATTGTGGATATTGAAAATCCTGAACAGCCGCGCCTGGAAGAACTCTTCACCGCTGGTGGCGAAATTGACGATGCTCACGATGTCAAAGTTGGTGCGACCAATGTGAGTTTGTTCGCTTACATAGCTGGAGGCAAACGCGGACTTCAAGTGGTGCAGTTGATCTCTCCCGAAGAGACGCCGGGGCATTATGGATTCAGTCCGAAACCGACGCCACGTTTGATTGCGTCGCATCGTTTCAAAGGCGAAGCGCTGGCGATTTCCGAAGGCGTTGACCGCGACCGTGCGGTTGACGAAAACGGCTATCAACTGGCGGTCTTCGGACGACGTGGAGCCAGACCTCTGAACTTTGAAGAGCTGCTCAAAATGTACACCCTCGGCGGGCAGATGTTCCGCGTACCGGAAATCAAAGACGGCAACACCAAGATGAACAAAGATATTCGCCGTTTTTACGGCACGCCCGCACAGCCCAGCGCCGCCGATGAAACCATGAAAAAGAAAGGCGCGGAGGCAACGAAAGGCGAAGCAGGCGAAGAGAAAAAGGACGCGGAACCGACAAAGCCGGACAACGAACAGGCGACCATGAAGCAGCCCCGAAATCATCGCCTAGCCGATGTGCTGATCTTTGCAACTTTGTTCGGCGCGGTTGTCTTCAGGTTTTCGAGACTGCGAAAATAGGCGCAGGAGAATCCTGTATGGCTGTAGGTACACAATATCGTTATATCGTAACCGATGATACGATCCTCAGCGGTGAACCGATTATTGAAGGGACGCGCACGCCGGTGCGGGCAATCGTTGAGACTTGGAGACGAGGCGTTGCAGCCGAAGAGATTCCCAGTCGTATGCCGCATCTCAGTCTGGCGCAGGTTTTTGAAGCGTTGAGCTATTACAGTGATCATCAGGAGGAAATCAACGCGCATATTGAGCGCAATCGCATACCTGATGAGTTGATTGAGCCATTTATCCGACAGAGAATTTGACATGAGATTAAAGCTGGCAATTTTACTGATGTTCCTCGGTGCGTTACTGACGCCTGCGGCCTTGCGGGTCGTGGCGTTCGCTTTGCCAGTGAGTCAAACCACGCCGCCGCAGGACAAGGTAATCACGCTCGACACCAAAGGCTATCGCGGCATCGTCTATTTCAGCCACAAGGGACACGAGGCGTTAATCAATCCCGATCCGCAATTTGTTTATCGAGTGAAAGCCAAGCCGAACGCCGCCTGCGCCGGTTGTCACCACACCGAAAGCCAGCGCGGCATTCCGCAGTTGTGGAAGTGCATCGCCTGTCACAAGGGCGAGGCGAACGAGAAAAATCCGAAGAATCGGGATTTCGATGAAGTCTATGCCGAACGCGCTTATCACGATATGTGCATAGGCTGTCATCGGGCAAACTACACGATGAACGTATCCAAGAAAGGGCCGACGACCTGCGGCGGTTGTCACAAGGCAGAGTAACAAAAAAGCCAGGTTTTATTGGCGATTTCGCACCTATGAAAGTTTCGGAGGATGAGTTGGCGACAGCAAAAATCAAAAAACTAATTTTGGCTTTGGCTTGCGTGATGGCGCTGGGCGCTTGCCTGGGCGCATTGCCGACTCGCGCCGATGATGAAGTGGTTTTGATGGCAAAAGATTTTAAGGGCGACCCGGCTAATGCGAGTTTCGATCACGCCTCGAAAAAACATCGCACGGTGAAGTGTTCGACCTGTCACAAAGTCACGGTTGACCAACCCAACGTCACCAAGTTTCCCGGTCACGCCGCCTGCATCTCTTGTCATAACCTTGCCGTTGAAGCGTTGTTCAAACCGACAAAGAATTGCGCCATCTGCCATTCCAAATTGCCGGTGTCAAAAGCCCAGACCTATATGCTCGATTTCGTCACCAAGACCCGGCAATTGACCAGCGATTTCGGCATAGACTTTTCGCACCCGTCGCATCGCAAGCCGGTGCCTGCCGATGTGATGTTTGTGCGTTCGCCGGAATCAAAATTCAAAGTCGCGGTGGGCGCATCACCGCGCTGCGACGATTGTCATCAACGCATCGCCACACGGCGGACGGACGACATGGAGATGGTCATTGAAAAAGGCCATTCGACCTGTTTTCAATGTCACGGCGAAAAACCTGCTGCGCCGCGCCAAGATTTTCCTTATATGAATGACTGCGCCCAGTGTCACGATTTGCAGGGCGCGAAAGCGCCGCATCTGTACGGCATCGTCAAGACCTTTCATCACGAAGACCATGAAACCTATAACGACACGCGCTCTGTGAAGAAAGTCGAATACCGCGTCAAGCCCGGCGATTATCTGTGCGCCGAGTGTCACAAGACGGTGGACGCGGCCAAAAAATTAAGCGACATCAAATTGCCCGAAGAGATGACCTGCAATCTCTGTCACAACGGCAAACTGGGATTGCCCGACCCGCTGGCGGCGAATACCTTGCAGGAGATTCGCAACAGCAGCCGAAGAAATTAAGCGTGAATTGAAGCAGAAAAAAGTTTGGCATATCGCCTTATAGCGGCTTGCAGAGGTGTGCGATTGGTTGAGAGGCGGTCTGTGACCGCCGTGCGACTCAACAAGGTGTCGTAGGTCGTGGGCAAATGAAATTCGCTATAATGATCATTGATGCAATAATCCGATAACCTTTGCGCCGGAGGCGCGCAGGGAGATTAGCCAGCGGTAAAGTCACTGGAATTTCGTTCGAGGCTTCTGTCTTGCGCCTAGGCGGGGCGCAGGATGCGGATTGCGGGATTATTTTTTCACAGAACATCGGGCGGACGATTACGATTGCGAATATTTTCGGTACGCCAAACTTGAACCAACAGGCAACAGTGATGATGACAAGAGACAAATCGAAAAGCATAAAACTGGTGGTTGCGGTAGTGGTTTTTCTTGTGCTGATTGCTGCCTGTAAAACCTCGCAAAAAAATCTCAACCAAGCGCCCGAACAACCGCCGACCACCACGCCGGAACCGAACGCGCCCACTGGCTTTGTCAAAGAAGCGAATTTCGTCGCGCCCGGAAATAAGTCCACCTACGACCATTTCCGCGACGGCCACAAACAACTCACCGATTGCGGCGAATGTCACAAACGCGATACCAAAAATCCCGCCGCGCCGGTGTCTTTGCAACCCGGTCATCCATACTGGCAGCCGTATCACGATGCCTGCAATCGTTGCCATAAAACCGACAGAGAAAAATATAATCTGACGGAAACCGGAACCACGAAAAATAATCCGTTCTGCGGCGGCTGTCACCTCGACCCGCCGGTTGCCGTAACCGCCGACCAGACCTTCAAAGCGAACCTCCTGCCCTATCCGACGCGAGAGGAAGAGTTCGGCATTAAGGGCGGTTTGAAAGGTTTTTCGCACAAGACCCACATGGATCAAGCCAAGATGGGCAACGAAGCGCAAGTCAGTTGCGCCCTCTGTCACGACGTGAAAAGCAATCCCACACGAGCGACCTTTGGCAAACACCAGCAATGTTATCAATGCCACACCCATCAAGCGGGACAGAAACTCGGCGATTGCGGCATCTGTCACATCAACGCTACGCAAGCGGTGAAGTACAATCCGGGGATGGGCAGCGCCTTGAATTTCAAATTCCGCCACAGCGCCTCGCACCTGAAAGCGGCAAGCTGCGACCGCTGCCACAAGATGATGGAGCCACCCGCAGAGCCGCGCGTTGACATCCAGCAAATCAATACTTCGCGTGGTCAAAAACACAGTTCCGCCTGCTGGTCTTGCCACGTACAGAAGAAAGAATCGGTCTGCTCGAAATGCCACACCAATGCGCTGCCGTTTTAATCGGCGGATAAAGACGGCTTCATACGCATTCGATTGACCACAAGAAAACCGCAATGGTATGTTGCTTAACCGACCTAATTTTTACCGATGACAAATTGATTGCAATTTTCCGTTTCCGCAAAGGTTGTCTTGTATGCCGAAGGAACATAAAAGTCGCCGTGAAGTGTTGGATGCCATTCAATCGCTGCCGCCTTTGAAGAGTCTGCTCTCAACTCACGAAGGCCATTTCGATTATGAACTCGATCTTGAAGTAACCGTTTACGGGCGCAACTATCGCGGCAAAAATGTCGGCCCTTACGTGCGTTTATTAACCTATGACCCGAACGAAGCCGTCATCGTTGAAGGCGATTGGGGCGGCAATACGTTTTTCATGCTGGTTGATGGCATCGCCGAAGTTTATGTCAACGCGCCCAACCGTCAACAGGTCAAGGTTGCGGAATTTCAACCCGGCACTCTGTTCGGTGAAATGTCTGTGCTGGCCGGATTGCCGCGCAACGCCACCATCAAAGCGCCTGCTAATCAAAAAGCCAAGCTGCTGGAAATTCAAAGACCGGCGCTGCGTCTGCTTCGCAAAATCCCGGAGTTCAGCGAAGAACTGGATAAAAATTATCGCAAGCACGGGCGCAACGCCATACTCGAAGACATACGCCTGTTGACCAATCTCGATGCCGACTTCGTTAAAGAGTTGAGCAGCATTTCAACCTTTCGCGTGTTTGCCAAAAATCACACGCTGTTTCGTGAAGGCGATCCGGTCAATCGCATCTACGTGGTCAAACAAGGTTGGCTCAAACGTCGCCAAGGGGCGACCGTTGAACTCGAAACGCAAATCGTGGATTATCTCGGACGCGGCTTCATCTTTGGCCTCGAAGGCTTGATGAAAAATGAACGCTGGCCTTATACCGTCACCCTCATGTCGCGTGCAGAGGTCTTGGAAATTTCGATCAACAAATTGCGTCAGGCGTTGGAACTGCGCGATGAATTCATACGCGCCGCTACCGCTTTCACGCCGCCCGCCCTTGGTTCGCGCATCAATTTCGGCAAGGTCATCAAAAAAGCCGACACCCGCAAACTGGTCAGAGAATCGCAGGAAGATTTAATCGCTACGGGATTGGTGGACGGCAACAATCTGTTGGTGATGGACATGGATTTATGTGTGCGCTGCGGCAATTGTTCGCTCGCCTGTCACAAGATTCATGGGCAATCCCGGTTGACGCGGCGCGGCGTTCACGTCACCCGACTCGAAGCGGCACGCTTGGGCGCTGTGCAAAGCGTGTTGTCGCCGGAAGTCTGTATGCACTGCGCCGACCCCGAATGCATGACGGGCTGTCCGACCGGGGCGATTGGCCGCTTCGGACAAGGGCAGGTGGATATTGAACCCAAGACCTGCATAGGTTGCGGCGATTGCGCTACGCAATGCCCATATAACGCCATCTCCATGATTTCGCGCAAAGTCGAAGCCAGCGACGTTACCAAAAATTTCGCCTGGAAGATCAAAGATTTGCTGCGCCTGCAACCCGACCCTTTGCCTGCCGCTGTGGAAGCAACCGACGATTTGCTCGCCGTCAAATGCAATCTCTGCAACGGCACTTCGATCAATCCGCCGGACAGCCAGGAGGCGAAATATAGTTGCGAAGAGAATTGCCCGACGGGAGCCTTGGCGCGCATCACGCCGATTCAATACTTCGCAGAGATCGGCCAGATTGAAGGCTTGCTCAAGATTGACGAAACTCATGCGTTGGGGCGCAATATACACAAATCCGACCCACCGAAAAAGATGCTGCACATCGCCGGAATCTTGACCACTGTAGTGTTATTGGCGGCGACGCTGTTGGGATTTCAACGCTACGGCATGGGCGCAAGCATCTTTGGCATTCTCAATATGCGTTGGATCACCGGGGTGGTTGGACTTTTGGGCATAGCGCTGGTGATGACCTATCCGTTCCGGCGACAAACTTATACCAAACGCAAAGGGCCGCTGCGTTACTGGCTGCTGGTGCATACTTATGCGGGAGTGATCGCCGGGTTGATGTTGTTATTGCATGGCGGCGCGGATTCGGGCGGTTGGTTGACGACGGCTTTGATGTGGTCTTTTGATGTGGTGATAGTGACGGGGCTGTTCGGCATAGCGATTTATTTTGTAGCGCCGCGAGTGTTGACCAAAATCGAAGGCTCGCCTTTATTGATTGACGATTTGCGGGCGCGGCGGCGCGAGTTGCAGAAAGAGATGGCGACCATTGTCAGCCAGCCCTCCGAGCCTTTGCGCGAGATGGTGTTGAAGCGCGTGATTCCGCGCTTTGTCACCTCGGCGTATTTGATTCGGCAATATCTGCAACGCGAAAAGATTGACGACATGATTGCCGAAGCTAAAGCCGAATACAAAAGCGCCGGAGATTATCTGCTGGAAGCGCGGCTGACCCATGATTTGCGGAGCGCCGGATTTGAAGCGCAACTCCCGCTGGCGAAAAACATCATAGCGAATCCGGCGAACGAAACTTTTTTGATCGGGCTGCCGGAGTTTGCCAAAGTCGAAAGGCGGCTGCAATTTCTGGCCGCCATCGAAGCAGCCAAAGAAGAGCGCCGCAATCTGGAGCGCGCCGTCGAAGCGGCAGCAACCTTGCGCCGCGTGGACGCCTTGATTTATATGCACCTGTTGTTAAAGATGTGGTTGCCGCCGCACGTTTTATCCACCTCTTTGATGCTGGCCTTGATGACCGTTCACATCATTCAGGTGGTCTATTATCTGGCGCGTTGAAGCGCGTGTTTTCGCCTGGACCGGGCGCTCCGCCGGGGCTGAAAAGTGACCGAGTGTTTGCAGGGAAATAGTCTGCGCGTTGGTTTGAGTAATTGTTATGACCGAAGCTTTGAGCCGATTTATTGTCAAACGCAAAGATGGTGTCGTCGCCATTGATGAACTGGTCATTGACAGCGAGGGGCTGACCATTGGCCGCTTAATTCAAAACGATCTGGCGCTCAATCATCCGGCAGTGTCGCGCCTGCACGCGGGCATTAAACAAATCGGCAAGGATTTCTGGATCAACAATCTCTCGGAATCCAACGGCACTTTGCTGAACGGCGAACTGGTCGAACGCACGCCGCTTGCCGAAGGCGACTTGATTCAAATTGGCCCCTTCTTGTTGAAAGTCAATTATGGCAACACGGCGCTCTACTTGACGGTTGAACGCGAAATTGAAGTCACGCCGATCATCGCGCAGACCAACATCCCGATGCCGTCAACGGGCAATGGCGGCGAAGAAAATATGAAGACCTTGATGGTCAATATTCCGGCGCGCAATGCCAAGCCCATCGTCACCCCCGGCGGCACGCAACGCTTGCAAGGCACTGGGCGGCTCTCCACCTTTCTAAACGGCGCTGATGAACAGGCGCTGAAAGTTTTTTGGGCGAAACGCAAACGCGAAGAAGGCAAGCTGGCGGAAAAAACGCCGTTGCACCCGAAAGGCGCACGCAAAATTGGCAAGGCGCAATTCAATTGGAAACCGACGCTCGACCTCAGAAAATTGTGGCGCAAATCCTATTGGGTTTGGGGCGCTGGCGTGGTCTTGGTGCTGGCGCTGGTTGCTGTGTTCATTCGCCCCAACACCTTTGCGCCAGACCCTGTGGCCGATGCTCATGCGAAAACTGATGTAAGCAAACGCGGCATCGCTCTGCGCCCCAACGCCAATTCCTGCACAGAGTGTCACAACGTCATCAGCGGCGTGCAGAACAAGTGCATAGATTGTCACAACACGGCGGGTAGCACCATTGCCGCTACGTCGCAAAATCCCAAAGGCTTCAGCCCGCAAACTCTCATCGCCGGTCATCAAAAAGCCAACGTCACCGCCTGCAATCAATGCCACACCGAGCATCAAGGACGAGCGAGCGCACAAGGCTTGCTCAATTACAGTTTGTGCGTCAATTGTCACAATGGTAACTACGCGATTGAAGACGGGCCGAAGAAAGGCGAAAAACTTGCCGTGCCACACGGCGGCGGCAGCGTAGGATTGCCGCAACTTGGCGTCGAATTCAAATGGCCGGGCTGGAATGCGGCGCGCTGGCAGAGGGCTTTAGACCGTTGGGAAACCAAAGACTTGCAGCAAGCCTTCACGCCACAGAAACTCGAAAAGGTGCAACCCGTAGGCTACGTCAAAACCGACCAGTTTCATTACCTTCATTATCTGGGCAAAGTGGCGGACGAGAAAGCCTGCGTCGTTTGTCACAAAGACAACCGGCTGGACGCGAAATCCGCCGAAGGCATCAAGAGTTTGCGCGAAGCCTGTTTGAAATGTCACGCGACGACCGACCCCACCACGGGCTTGAAAGCCAACCTTGCCAACTGCATCACCTGTCACAAACAACATCCGAATGAAGGGCAATTGGCGACCCGCGCCGAAGTCGCCGCGACCCAGGGGGCGCAGAATCTGCGCGACGTGAGCAAGTTTTTGAATTCGGTTGATGAAGCAAAAATCACCAATAAAAACGGGCGTGAAATGCTGGTCGCCTTCAAAGGGTTGGGCAGCGCCAGCGCCATTCGCCAAGACAAAGATTTGCCCCGGCTGGCGCTTGATTCCGATTTTGGCGCGGTTCCCTGGTACGGTTGGGTGGCGGCGGTTTTTACCTTTCCCACGCTGGCGCTGGTCGGTTTGATCATCGGCACGTCGCGTCGCAAAGCGCTGCTCAAAGCGCGCATTGACATCCAACAGGAAGCCGCCGCCGAAGCCGCCAAAGGCAGCAAAGCGGCGGGCAAATGGGAGAAGCTTAAAGAGAGTTGGTTGGAGACCGCCAATATTGATTTGGACAAGTTGAAGGCCAAAGGCCCGGCGCATCCGTATCCGCTGGTCAACCCGAAAACCTGCATAGGCTGTCACGCCTGCGTAGAGGCTTGTCCGCACGATGTGCTGAAAATCGTCGAAGGCATCGCCGTGCCGGTCGCCCCGGATCAATGCATGGAAGACACTGCCTGTCAGGTAGAATGCCCGACCAATCCGAAATCCTGCATCGTCATCAACACCAACAAAGTGATTCCGGCGCGCAAAGTTCCCGAACGCGACACGCGCTTCAAAACCAATGTCGAAGGCATCTATCTGATCGGCGATGTGTCGGGCGTGCCGCTCATCAAAAACGCCATCAATGAAGGCGGCGCGGTGGTCGAAAGCATCGTCGAAGATTTGCAACGCGAAGGCGCAAACAGCGCCGCCGAATACGATGTGGCGATCATCGGCATAGGCCCTGCAGGCTTATCAGCGGCGGTGCTGGCGCAACAACGCGGCCTGCGTTATGTGGCCGTCGAACAAGATAAAATTGTCGCTACGATTCAACAGACTTATCCCGCCGGGAAGTATGTATTTTTCAAACCGGACACCGTGGACACCAAAGGCGGCATTCCGCTGCCCGGCGTCGGCGACAAGAAAGAGAATATGCTGCAAGGCTGGTTCGATGCCATGATGAAGAACAACGTCATCATTCACGAAGAGGAAAGCTGCAAGGACATCAAACTGGAAAAAGGCATCTTTACGGTCAAATGCGAACGCGGCAGTTTGCAGGAAAAAGTCAGCTACAAAACTCGCAAAGTGATTATCGCCATAGGCAATCGCGGCACCCCTTTGAAGCTCGGCGTCAAGGGCGAGGATTTGAAAATCAAGGTGCAGCCGCCGCCGGTTCTGGCGAAGTTCTGCAACAAGTGCGGCAACCCGCGCCGCGATGTGCAGAAGTTCTGCAACCAATGCGGCGAGAAATTCGCGTTGCGGAATTCGTCGCCCGTCGAAGACAGCAAAGTGAAATACCGCCTCACCGATCCCGACGAGTACGTGAAGAAAAAGTGCATCGTCGTGGGCGCGGGCAATTCGGCAATCGAGTCGGCGGTTGATCTGACGGGCTTGAAACGCGATGGCGATAACATCACCTTCACGCGCAATAATGAAGTGACGCTGGTGATTCGCAGCGATTTCAAAGGCGATTTGAAACTCGGCAACAAGATCAATGTTTACGATTGCATGGACGCCGGTAAAATCAAAGTCTTCTTCCGCACCCAGATCAAAGAGATCAGCGAAACCGAAGTGGTGTTGATGGACAGCAAAGGCGTAGAGAAGGCGCGATTGGCCAATGATTACATCTTCGCCTTGATTGGCGGCGACCGCCCGACCAAGTTTTTAGAAAGCATCGGCATTAAAATCGGCGGCGAATGAACGCTTGGATCTGGTTGGCGATTTTCAGCGATGGCGTTGCAGAAAAGATGTGGGCTGAAAATCGCCCGGTTTTATTGGGTATTTCTAGAGCGGTTTTCATAGGTGTGTACTACCCCCCTATCGTTGAGCAGCGGTCTTCGACCGCGCGACGGTCTGTGACCGCCGCTCAACGGGTTTGAGGTTTCCGTAATCTCAAACAAAAATCGCTCTAAGCTTGCCCTACGGTCTAAAGCTGTCAACGACGATTGAACCTGGGTAGTGGGTCAAGATGGGAGAAAGAAAATTTGGCGTTCCGCCTTCGGGCGGCGCTTGCCGCAAGCCCTCACGCCGCCTTGCGACTTTGCTTTGCAATGGCGTGTTCATAGGCGAACAGAGTAGAGTATTGTTATTCCTTACATAGCAGCGCGATGGCCTCGGAAAGGATAGCTGATGATGAAGACTGCTCCGTTGCTGTACAATTTCAAACTTCAGTTGCCGCGTTATCATTGCGCTCAGGATCAAGTGTTTCACTGGATGACCGAAGCGCACACCAAAGCGGCTGAAACCGCTTCGCGTGAACCTGTGGAGGCGAGTTGGAAAGCGCGCATGGAAAAACTCATACGGCGCTTCAGTTGTTCGCCTACGCACATCGGCCAGCGGCGCTCCGAACTCAACGATTTTCTGCATACCGAGTGGGCGGCGATGCAAATCTTCAATCTCAGCGACGCCGCCGAAGGTCGCGGACTTGATGCGCGCAACCAATTTTTTGCCGACACCGCCAATCGCGTCGTCGAACAATTTTATCGCGAAGAAGATAGTCCGCCCGCCGATTTACTGCACGTCACCTGCACCGGCTACGCTTCGCCGAGCGCCATCCAACGCCTGATTACCAACAAGCAATGGCATCAACAAACCCGCGCCACGCACATTTATCACATGGGTTGTTATGCGGCGATACCGGCCTTGCGCGTGGCCGCCGGACTGCTCGCCAATCCGCAGGACGAAGTGCCGCGCCGCGCCGATCTATTGCACACCGAATTGTGTACTTTGCATTTCAATCCGCTCAATCATTCGCCCGAACAACTGGTGGTGCAAAGCCTGTTCGCCGATGGTCACATACGCTACTCAATGAGCCTAGAAGAAACTGCGTCGGTTGTTCAGCAACCGGCCTTTGAAATTCTAGCGGTGCGCGAAGAGAGCGTTGCCGATTCGTTGGAAGACATGACCTGGGGGTTGTCGGAATACGGCTTTCGCATGACTTTATCGCGCGAGGTGCCGAATAAAATCGCCGCCGCCTTGCCGCCGTTTCTCGAACGCCTGTTCGCCCAGGGCGGCCAACCGTATGCGGAAGTAAAATCGCAAACCGTCTTTGCTATTCATCCCGGCGGCCCGCGAATCATAGACTCTGTGCAGGAATTGCTGGCCTTGAACGATACTCAAACGGCGCTCAGTCGGGAAGTCTTATTCGAGCGCGGCAATATGTCTTCGGCGACCTTGCCGCACATCTGGGCAAAGGTGATGGACGCCAAAGAAGTGCAGCCCGGCACTATGGTTGCGAGTCTGGCGTTCGGTCCCGGCTTGACCGTCGCCGGTACGCTGTTCCGAAAACGATGATGATCTCTTCGCGCTATCTCTTGCTTCCGTTTGCAGCGCAGATGCTGTGTATGCTCTTTGACGAATTCTATTTTCACTGGCAGAGAAAATTGCCGCGTTGGGAAAGGCTGGGGCATCCGCTTGACACGCTTACCGTGTTGATGTGCTGGAGCGTGATTTTATTGGTGCCGCCGACGGCAGGAGCGATTACGCTCTACGCGGGCTTGAGCCTTTTCTCTTGTCTGTTTGTGACCAAAGACGAATGGGTGCATCAAGCATACTGTCCGGCAGGCGAACATTGGCTGCACGCCGTGCTGTTCGTGTTGCATCCTTTGTTGCTGATTAGCGCGGCGCTCTTGTGGCCGACGCTGCACGCGCCGAATGCCGCCGCCGTGGCGTTTGGCTGGATACGCTACGAAGGGTTTGAAGGCACGTTTTTTGCAGTCAATAGTTTGCTGACCTTGCTGTTCGGCTTTTATCAACTGCTGTACTGGAATGTGATATGGAAAGCCAATTCGTCAACAACGAAATCTACCAAGAGCTAGGCGAGCGCTGGTACAAAGCGAAAGACGACCCGATTGCTTTGCTGCGTGCGGAATCCAGAGCGCGCAATCCGTGGATTGTCGCAGCGATTCACCAGCATTTCGGGACGGCGGCGGCGCACGTTTTAGATGTCGGTTGCGGCGCGGGGTTTTTATCGAACGATCTGGCGCAACAAGGGTTTCAGGTGAGCGGCTTGGACGCTTCAGAAAACAGTCTCGCCGTAGCGCGGCGTTACGACATCACCGGCAGCGTGAAGTATCAAACCGGCGATGCTCATCGTATGCCGTATGCCGATGCCTCGTTTGAAGTGGCTTGCGCTATGGATTTTTTGGAACACATAGAAGCGCCGCACCAGGTGATAGCGGAGATCGCTCGCGTCTTAAAGCCTGGCGGGTTGTTCTTTTTTCACACCTTCAATCGCAATATAGTGGCCTGGCTTGTCATCATTAAAGGGGTGGAATGGTTCGTTAAAAATGTGCCGCGAGATTTGCACGTACTGCAACTGTTCATCAAGCCTGAAGAGTTGCAGTTGATGTGTGAACGTCAGCGACTGCACGTTGAAACGCTGCGTGGCTTTGCGCCAAAGATCATGCAAAAGGCGTTCTGGCGAATGCTGCTGAAGGGCGTGGTGACCGATGATTTCGCGTTTCACTTTACCAATTCGACGCTCACAGGTTATACGGGATGTGCCGTGAAGCGATGACCGGAAGGAGAAGCCAGAGCTTGCGAATCAAACTTCTGCCAAGCAATGTTCACGCCAGCGGTCAGTTGCAAACGCTGACCACATTCTTAATCAATGACTGCCTGACCATAGACGCGGGCAGCATCTCGGTTGGTTTGACGCCCGATGAAATGTCTTTGATTCGCCACGTCGTCATCACGCATTCGCACAACGACCACATTGCCTGTCTGCCGGTATTTGTCGCCGAAGCTTTTACCGAGTTGGATTCGCCGGTCACCATTTACGGCATAGAAGAAGTCATCCATGCGTTGAAGAATTTTATTTTCAATGACCAAATCTGGCCGGATTTTGAATTGATCGAACTGACCAACGGACAAGGCGCGACGATTCGCTATGAAACTCTGGAGCCGCGAACGCCGGTGGTCATAGCCGGTTTGCGAATCACGCCGATTCCGGTCAATCACACCGTTCCGGCTTGCGGCATGATTGTCGAAGACGAACACGCGACGATTATTTTTTCGGCGGACACTTACACCACAGATGAATTATGGCAGCGGGCTGCGGAGCAGAAAAATCTCAAAGCGCTTTTCGTAGATGTGTCGTACCCGAATGAATTGGAAGAGTTGGCGGCGGTGTCGAAACATTTCACGCCGCAATCGCTGGCCAGAGATTTGCAAAAACTGCGCCGCGAAGTCGAGGTTTATGCGGTGCATATCAAACCGAGCAATCGCCAACAGGTCATCACCCAACTTCAGGCGCTCAACAATCCTTTGATTGCAGCAGCAGAAATCGGGCGCGTTTATGAATGGTGAAAGATTTTCGCGCCGGAGGCGCACAGGAGATTAGCCTTTGGTGAAGCCACTGGAAAAAGTACAGAGAATAAATTTCGCACTCCGAAAGAGCGCAGGGAGTTTGCTACGGCGAACCTCCTGCACCCTTTCAGAGCGCGAAGATTTTGCTCAACGAGATTCCAGTGCCTTCACCAAAGGTTAATCTCCTGTGCGCCTCCGGGGCAAAGCTGGCTGAGTCATTACAATAAAAAAGCATTTTCACCAATTTCAACGCGCAGGAAACCTATGAAAAAAACATCACCGAACCAAACCACTTCAACAAAAAAACGACCAGGCAAAATAGCCCGCCGCGACTTCGTTAAAATTCTTCCGGCAACCGTTGCCGCAAGTCTCGCCGCGCCTGCCGCCCTCGCTTCAGCAAGGGACGCCGCGCCGCAACAACCCCCGCCGCCACCGCCGCCACAGCGCATCACCAAAGAGATGCTGCACACCGCCGAACAATTAATCGGCATCGAGTTGACCGACGCGCAGGAAGCGATGGCTTTGCAAAATGTCAATAACAACCTCGCCTCTTACGAAACGCTACGCCAAATCGAAGTGCCGCTCGACACCGACCCGGCGATATGGTTTCATCCGGCTTTACCCGGCAAAACGCCAAGGCGCAAAAAAAGCCCGTCAAATCAGGCGAAATCGCCGCACGCCAAAATCACCGTGCCGAAATTCGGGGCGCTCGAAGAGGTTGCTTTCTTCACGGCCACGCAACTCAGCGAATTGATTCGCACACGGCAAGTCGCGCCGGTCGAATTGACCAAGATGTATCTGGCGCGCTTGAAACGCTATGCGCCGAAACTGCTCAACGTCGTGACCTTGACCGAAGAGTTAGCGCTGGCCCAGGCCGAACAGGCCGAGCGCGAAATCAAGCAAGGCAATTATCGCGGCCCTTTGCACGGCGTTCCCTGCGGCGTCAAGGATTTGTTTGCTACCAAAGGCATCAAGACTACTTGGGGCGCAGAGCCTTATCGCAATCAGATGATTGATTATGACGCGACCGTGGTGGAACGACTGCGCCAAGCGGGCGCAGTGTTGTTGGCGAAACTTTCGATGGGGGCGCTCGCGCAAGGTGGCCGCTGGTTCAACGGCATGACGCGCAACCCTTGGCAGGTCGAAGAAGATCGGCTGGGGTCAAGCGGTTCTTCGGCAGGTTCGGCTTCGGCTACCGCTGCCGGACTCGTAGGCTTTTCGATAGGCACGGAAACTTTAGGCTCCATCGTCTCGCCATCGTCGCGTTGTGGCGTAACCGGCTTGCGTCCGACCTATGGCCGCGTCAGTCGTTACGGAGCGATGGGTTTGAGTTGGACGATGGATAAGATCGGGCCGATTTGTCGCAGCGTCGAAGATTGCGCGATGGTGCTGGAAGCGATTTACGGCCCCGACGAACGCGATTTGACAGTCACCGATGCGCCGTTTCAATACGATGCCAACAGGCCGCTTGCCAAGTTGCGAATCGGTTATTTGAAGTCTGAGTTTGAAGCCGACAATCCGAATAATACCGCCGAAAGAAAAGCCCTGTACCAACAGGCGCTCGATGATTTACGCAAAGCCGGAGCGCATCTGCAACCGCTGGAGTTGCCGAAATTTTCTACCGGCAGTTTGCGAATCATTCTGGTCGCGGAAGCCGCAACGGCATTCGATGACATCACCCGCGATGGTCGCGTCAACGAATTGTCTGGGCAGGCTCCGGGTGATTGGCCGAACACCTTTCGTTCGTCGCGTTTCATACCGGCAGTGGAGTACCTCAGAGCGCAACGGGCGCGGACGTTGTTGATGCGCGAAATGGATAAACTGATGAGCGCGTGGGATGTCTTCGTGTCGCCCGCGCCGGGCAGCGCGAGTCTGTTGATAACAAATTTGACCGGCCATCCGGCGGTGGTAACGCCTTGTGGTTTTATCAATAATTTACCGCAAGCGATCATGTTCACCGGCGGCTTGTACGACGAAGGCGCGCCCTTGCGCGTCGCTAGTGCCTATCAACAGGCGACCAGCTGGCACACCATGCACCCGAAGATGGATTGGGCTTGAGGCGAAGTTAGGAACGTGTAAAAAATAAGTTGTCACCAGTTTCTTGTGAAGGTCGCGTAGCGACCAGGTGAGGTTAGGATGATGGCTGAAATAACCTGCAAGACTTGAGTAATTTTCCCTTGCCCTGTACGGGCGACCCTGCGGTGGTCGCCCGTACAAGATTGCACTTTATTTGATCCACCATCCTTAGCCGGGTGTTTCCACACCCGGTTGAATCATCAGCAGATGGCGGCGCGTCAGCGGCGCGTAAAGGCGTGCGGGTGATTCTCGTTGCGTGCCTTCAAAGACACGGCTACACGCACCCGGTCGCTACGCGACGAAAAACCCAATCGTGATGCGTTAATTTTTATCTGTTCCTTAGAAGCGCAGGCAACTAGCCAAAAACGGACATGAATTTCTGCCGCGACGGATTAGCGGATTTCGCTGCATCGCTGGTCAGACGAAGCCACAGCGCTGTGACACCAAACCGGCTACCATAGCCAGTTTCACGGCATTGTGCGAAACCCATCGCCGGCATGAACCAAGGTGATCGGCATCCGTGGGCTTTTAGTGCGAAGGGATTTTTTGCGGCGCGGCCTGCGGGTTGAAGCGATGCGACACGCTCTGGCCGTCAAAGTCAGAAGTCGCAAACGGCGGAGTGTTGGCGTCCGGGGTAGCGAAGGATTTCACCTCGATGTTTTGAAACTGCCCTTTGTTGTTTTCGATCACCAATTCAACCGCCTTTTTGACCCGCGCTTCGTTAAGCGGCGGATCCACCTGGATCATCACCAAAAGGCTGTGATTCGCCGGATTCACCAGCGACGAAATAACCCTGTACGGTTCCGCATCCCGCGCTTCCTGCTTAGGCGTTTTGCTGTTGCTACAGGCCAGCAACAGCGTCGTTAGAAGCGCCATCAAGATCAATTTTTTCATGTCCATGTCTCCACACTCCGGCAACCATTGTGAAACGCTACCGAGTGGGCGTCAACATTGATTCGCTGACAGCAAAAAAAATCTGCAACCTTTTTTCCGCCGCCGCCACTCACTCGGCGTAACCAAACCAATTCAAAAGGAGCGATTCGAAATCATGAAAAGAATCTTGCTTGGCACTACGTTGGCGTTTGCGGCGCTGATCTTTGCAACCTCGGCGGCGGCGCAGGACTTTCAAAAAAGTTATTCGATCAATGCCGGTGGGCAGATCAAAATCAGCAATGTTTCCGGCGATATTTTCATCACTGGCTATGACGGCAACGCCATCCTGGTGACCGCCAACAAAGAAGGGCGCGACCGCGATAAAGTCGAAGTCGAAGACCTCAGCAGCAGCAATCGAGTTGAGGTGCAGGTGAAATATCCGCGCCATTGCAATTGCGACGCCAGCATCAATTTCAAAGTGCAGGTGCCGCGCTCGATCAATTTCGATTTCGAGGGCATTCATTCCGTGAGCGGCGAAGTCGAAATTCAAGGCGTGAGGGGCAACATCAAAGTCGCCAGCGTCAGCGGTGAAGTCCACGTCAAAGATGTCAGCGGCGCGGTCAACGCTTCATCCGTGAGCGGCAGCGTCGAAGTCGAAATTCAACAACTGGTCGGAAAAGACGACCTGAAATTTTCCTCCGTCAGCGGCAGTGTTCAGGTAAAAATGCCCGGTGATTTGGATGCCGAAGTGGATATGTCAACCTTGAGCGGTTCTTTGAAGACCGATTTTCCGCTGGAAATTCGCAAGGAAAAATATGGCCCGCGCAACTCCGTCAAAGGCCGCCTGGGCGATGGCTCGCGCCGCCTGCATATGTCTTCGGTGTCGGGCAGCCTGACGCTGTCGCGTATCTAAAAAGCAGGCAAAAGCACAAAGACAAAAGTAACGAAGCGCGATATGGCAAACGGCTTTTGCGCGATTGAAAATCTTGGGCTGAATGGTTGCAGTTTTTTTCCGCAGCGTTGAGATTAATTGGAAAGAGCGCCAAGAAAAAATTCGGCTCTCTGATAGGGTGCGTGAAGACTCACAAAATGTTGTAGGCGCTTGACGTAGAGACCTCTATATGTTGAGTGCGTTCACGCAAGCTACCAGAGAACCAAAAATTCTTGGCGCTCTGTCCCTTTGTCGTTCCACCAAACTTCATTCGACAATTTTAATCGTCAGGCGATTTGATCTGCCGCCATCTGGATGCCGGGCTTGCAGCATCAATTGTCCGCTCTTTTCGGTCATCGCCGCTGGCAGCCTGGCCGCAAACGAGGTCTCGTTGAGAAACGTCGTCTGCACTGCTTCGTTACCCACAAATAAAACGATGTCGGGACGAAATGCCACGCCGGAAAAAGTGATTTCGATTGTGCCTTGTCCGGCTTTGAATTTCGTCCGCGAGACTCTGGTGATGAGCGGCCCGTTTTCAACTCTAAGCGTTATCAGGTTGGACAGATTGCCATCAGCATTGAGGACGCGAATCTCCAGGTCTCTGGCGACGGTGAAGAATTTTTCCGGCGCGATGGCAACCAGCGCAGCGGTCGCACGGGTTTGTATGAATCGGGTTTCAACTTTTTCATTGGCAATCATCACCGCCGCGCCGCGTTGCAAACGGTCGCCTTGAATAGTGATTTCCAGATTCTGCGCGCCGGTTCCGGTTTGACTTGGCGTGATCGAGTGAAGTTGCGGCGGGTCGTCACGGATTACGAATTTTGCTTTGCCGGAAATCTCGCCTTTGGGATTCTGCACCTGAATGTCAAACGTCCCACCATCCAGCAAAAGCTCATCGTTGAAGCGCACTTCAAGTTCAGACTCCGAATGATAAAGGGCTGGCAGAAAATTTTGTTTGACGATCACCAGCGCGCCGGGTTGAAAATTCTCGCCGGAAAGCAGCAGCGAAAAATCTGCGGAACGCGCTTGAACGCTTGTGGGTGACAAGGCTGTGATGACGGGCTTGATGGTGAAGGCTTCGCCTGTAGCTTTCGCGCCGGGCGAAAACAATTTATCGAATCCGGTCACGCGCTGATGATTACTGAACACCGCGCCGTCAATATCGGGATTGCGATTGATAGATTGGCTGGCGTTGCCTTCAGGGACACCAAACTTGATCTCCTGAACCAGATTGCCCGCAGGGTCTATGAGCTTGATGGTATCACCGCCGTTGTTTAAGGAAAGGCCGCCCGTTGAAGCGGTAAACACCAAGCCGTTTTCCATAGCGTTGCCAAAGCGGCCTTGCGGGTTGCCGCCGCCGAAAACTACTGCGGCTTCAAACGGCGGGATGATGGTGGCGGAGGCAAAGACGTGGCGCACGCCATCGGCATCGGCGAGCGCGTAGCCCGACAGGTCTTTGGCGACGTCGGTGCGGTTGACGATTTCAATGAATTCATCTTGCGAAGAACTGCGTGCGCCATCGCCGTTGGCATCGCCTGCTAATCCATCCGGCGGGTCTGCCAGATATTCGTTAATCACCAGAGGGTCTTTGATGAAGACCTTGAAGACGATTTCGATGGATAAACCGAAGTCGGGATTTTCTACCTGCAAAGCCAAGTTTGTAGCGGTTTGCAAAAGTGACGCAGGAAGTTTAGCGGCCAATTGTTCGGCGGAAATGAAGGTGGTATCGAGCGAAGTGATTTGCGAAGTGCCGAGCGCACGCACTACTGCGCCGCGTTTGAACCCTGTGCCGCTGATGACGAGGGCTTGCTCAGGGCTTCCTTCAATCGCGGCATTGGGCGCAATACTATTGAGCAGAGGCGCAGCGGCGCTGACACGAAACGGCGATTCGTTGGACAACGCGCCGCCGCCGCTTTGCACGACTACCGATTTCAAACCGATGTCGGCAATCAAGGCGGCAGGCACTTCGGCGAGCAAAACTGAGGCAGAAAGAAATTTGGTATCGAGCAAGGTTTGCTGAAAACTGACGACCGCGCCGCTGGTGAAGTTCGCGCCGTTGACGGTCAAGGTGAAGGCAGGACTTCCGGCGATGGTTTGCAGCGGATTCAACGAGATGATGCGCGGATTTTTCGCTATGACCTCGAACGAAAGTTCAGCGGATAAATTGCCATCGTCGTTGCGAACTTGAACGCGACGCACGCCTACGGTGTTGGTGAAAGATGCTGGCACGGTGACGAAGAGTTGGCGCGTGCCGCTGAAAAAAGTGGTCATCAACGAGCCTTCGATTAAGACTTTCGATAAAGGTGTGAAATGATTGCCTTGCACAATCAAGGTGAAGGAACCGATGCCGATTTCGACGAGGCGCGGCGTAATGGAGAACAATTCTGGCGGCGGCGAAATGATATTTAGAAACGCCCCGTTTGAATGATTGCCGTCCTGATTCACTACTTCGACGAAATGTTTTCCGGCAGTTGAAGCGATGCTGACCGGCACGGTCGCGGTTAAATTGGCACTGCTGTTGAAGGTGGTTGGCAACGCGATAAAATCCACATAGACCAGCGCGCCAATAGAAAAATTGTTGCCCTGCACTGCCAACGCGAATGGCGAATTGCTTTGCAGAATTTGATCGGGCGAGAGGCGCGTGATGCGCGGCCCGTCGCTGAAGGTTGTGCCGTTGACGCGAGTGCCGGGTGAATAGAGCGCCATCCCGCTGCCGGTTGCTGTCGCATGGCGCACGAAGTTGCCCGAGACATCGGGACTGCGCGTGATGGATTGATTGGCCGAACCATCCGCCGAAGGATAGGTGCGACTGTCAACCAACATACCGGAAGCGTCTTTAATGATGAGGGTGTCGCCACCGTTGTTCAAACTCAAACCTGAACTGGCAAACACCAATCCATTCATCATGGCATTACCGAAAGCCCCACTTGGATGACCGCCGCCGAAGACTACAGCGGCTTCGCCTGCGGGAACAATTTTGCCGGTCGGAAAAGTAAAGCGCACTTGTGAAGCATCGCTGAGGGTAAAGCCGCCAATGTTGATGGGCAGTAAACCATAATTGACGATCTCCACAAATTCGTCTTGTGTGGAACTGGTGACGCCGTCGCCGTTAGCATCGCCTGCTGATCCGGCGGGCGGGTCTGCCAGATATTCATTAATCAGCAAGGTCGCCGCTTGTGGCGTGGATTGCGAAGGGAAAGCCGCTATGCTGGCGTGGCTGGTTGCCCAGTTGAACCAAGAAAAAATCACAGCGAAAATGCATGGAAAAACCAGCGCCACCAACAACAAGAAAGCGCACCACGAAAAGGTTTTTTTCCGCATGGCAAAACTCCTGAAAGAAAATTGAGTGGTCTCCGGTTCTTGTAGCGCTTGATGCAAGCGTTGGCTATGAATTTACCGAAGGCGCAAATACGACCTCTGATAAGAGGGACGGAAAAAATCGGCAAAGCTGTACAATTATTTTTATTTTTTCACCAACCTCAAAAGGCTTGTCGAAAGGCCAAGCGTGCGCGCCGCGCCTCTGAAATTTTCCGAGGTGGAAAAATCGTTGGCGCAATGAAACTCACATTGTCGCCGCCGAAAAAGATTGATATATTGAGCCGCGTTTGCTGCACGCACAAGCGTGCAGGTTTCGGGTTTGATTGCCGTAAATTTTTATGGAGTTTTCATAGCGCCACAAAGGGAGGGAATTAATATGGAGCGAAAGATGGAGCAAGACTTGGGGCTGGATTTTCTTCGCATCGTCGAAGCCGCCGCCATCGCCTCGGCAAAGACGATGGGGCAGGGCGACCGTAAATATTCCGACCACGTCGCGGTCGAAGCGATGCGACAGATTATGGACACCGTGCCGATGCGCGGCGAAATCGTCATCGGCGAAGGCGAACGCGACGAAGCGCCGATGCTCTACATTGGCGAAAAACTCGGACTGGGTTACAAAAACGATGTGGAAGACCCGAATAATTATCCCGAAGTGGACATCGCCGTTGACCCCTTGGAAGGCACGAATCTCTGCGCCACGGGTTCCTCCAACGCCATCGCGGTGATGGCCTGCGCCGAACGCGGTGGCCTGTTGCACGCCCCCGATTTGTATATGCAGAAACTTATTGTCGGCCCGTCCTCGAAAGGCGCTGTGGACATAGACGCGCCGGTAAAAGACAATCTCAAAGCCATCGCCCGTCGCCTTAACCGCGACATAGATGATTTGGTGGTGATCGTTTTGGAGCGCCCACGTCATAAAAAATTAATTGCCGATATACGCGCCGCCGGGGCGCGCATTAAATTAATAACCGATGGCGATTTGTCGGCAGGCATATCGGCGGCGGTTGCCGGTTCGGGTGTGCACGCGGTGATGGGCACGGGCGGTGCCCCGGAAGGCGTGTTGACCGCCGCCGCGATGAAATGTTTGAACGGTCAAATCCTCGCTCGTTTCGTTTTGAAAGATCAGTTGGAAGACCTCGAAGACCGTAAAAAAATTCCTGAAGATGCGGTGGAACGTATGCGCGCCATGGGCATCACCGACCCCAAACGCATTTATGACACTGACGATTTAGCCCCCGGCAAGAGCATCGTTTTTGCCGCCACCGGCGTCACCGACGGCACGATACTGAAAGGCGTGCGCTTTTTTGGCGCAGGCGTTCGCACCTCGTCAATCATTATGTCAACCGCGAAAACCAAAAGTGTGCGCTTCGTTGACACCGTTCACATCGAAGGCGGCCCCGATACCGTGGTGCGGTTTTAGTCGTTAGTTCTTTGCTCGACTTGGTACATTTTTCAGGGGCGAACCGAGCTTGCCAATCTCTCGCCTACAGTCGGGGGATGGCTAAAATCCAACCTACGAAACGCCGTGCAACCTCAACCAATCCCCCGATGGAAATCGGGGGGATAGTTAAAGTTCAGCCTACGAAACACCGCGAAACTTCAACCAATCCCCCCAACGGCAGTTGGGGGATAGTTAAAGCCCAACCTACGAAACGCTGCCGACGATCAACAAATCCCCCCGATGGCAATCGGGGGATGCTTAAAGTCCAACCTTGCCCGATGCTCAAGGCTGGACTTTAACTATCCCCCAACTGCCGTTGGGGGGATTGCAAAAAAACTTTGCTTGCTTGTGGTGTGTAGGCTGGACTTTAAGCATCCCCCGATTGCCATCGGGGGGATTCAGACGAATTGCTTAACCGCCTCGGCTCTCCGTTGGGAGGATTCAGATGAATTGCCAAACCGCCTCGGCTCTGCGTTGCTGGATTTTTCAGCAGCGCAGCAGCCTGATTTCATAGGCTTTTTCAACCCCTGGAATGATTGCCCCTCAGCTTGTTGAGGTGAGGGGCAATCATTCCCGGCGCGAACTGCAACGTCAGTTCTTGATAGGTGTTGTTCAATCTGAAATTGTACAAAATCGAGCTTTGCAAATTGTTTGAAAGTTCGCCGCATTTTGTATTTGATACCTCAAGAGTACGACTATGTTTTGAAGTTGTTGCTAAGAGCCTGTCTGAAAAGTCCTCGTCGGTCAGGTAGAATGGGTAAATGAATGAAAAACTATATCCAAGCGACCTAACGAACGAGGAATGGGATTATATCAAAGATTTAATCCCGGCGGCTAAACCCGGCGGACGACCACGCG
>JACQDB010000106.1 GCA_016201275.1 Acidobacteriota bacterium | reverse complement strand
TGAAGAAGCACGGACGGCTTGCCAAGAGTATTTTTCGCTACGGGTTGAATCATTTGCGGCGCATTTTATGCAATCTTTCGGAGCCTTTCCAAAGGCTTGCGTTTCAACAAGTTACTCAACTTTTGTCATGTACTTAGGGCTTAATTATGGTTTTTAATTGTTTGTTTATGGATGGTTATTGCTTATTACTTTCCAATGCAGAAGGTCGAAAAAATTTGTCCGAGGATGTCGTCAGTCAAGGTCTCACCAGTGATGTCGCCGAGCACAGTCAAGGCCGCATGAAGTTTCAATAAAATAATCTCTTCGAGTTCGCCGACCAACAGTAAATCGCGGGCTTGGTTTAAGGCATTGAGCGCCGCACCGACGGCCTGTTGCTGGCGCGCATCGGTGATCAAAATATCGTCGCGTTCGGTTGCCGCATCGCCCGACAGATCACGGAAAATGCGCTCGCGCAGTTCGTCAAATCCCGCGCCAGTCAACGCCGAAATCCTCACCGCGTCTTCGAGGTCTGGCTCATGGCTTTGTGCCAGTTCGTGCGCGAGGTCGGATTTATTGAGCGCTACGATGCGACGTTCGACCGGCACTTCATCAAGCAGGCGTTGGTCATCAGCGCTCAACGCTTGTGAGTGATCCAAAATCAGCAACACGATGTCAGCATCGGCAATCGCGGCGCGTGTGCGCGTGATGCCCAAACTTTCTACTACATCGTCGGTTTCGCGTATGCCTGCGGTGTCAATCAAGCGCACTGGCACACCGGCAATCGCAGCGCTCTCGTAAAGCGCGTCTCTGGTGGTGCCGGGTATGGCGGTGACGATGGCGCGGTCGCTGCCGACCAGTTGATTGAAGACCGACGATTTGCCGACATTCGGGCGACCGACAAGGGCCAGATCAAAGCCTTCTTTGACGAAACGCCCGAACGCGAAACCGGCAGCGAAGTGTTGAAGCGCGGCTATGATGCTGGTGACTTTCTCGAAGATGCGACCTAAATTTTCGGGTGAAATATCGTCTTCGACAAATTCAACGGCGGATTCCAGATGCACGATGATGGTAATCAAATCTGCTTTGAGCGGCGCAAGGCGTTGCGAAAATGCGCCCGCTAGTTGGCGCGTCGCCAGGTGAGCTTGATAAGCGGTCTGGGCGTTGATGAGATCACGCACCGCTTGCGCCTGTGCCAGATCAAGGCGGCGGTTCAGAAAAGCGCGAAAGGTGAATTCGCCGGGTTCGGCGATGCGTGCGCCGTGCGCGGTGACCAGTTCCAACACCTTACGCAAAACCACCGGGCTGCCATGACAACTCAACTCGACGACATCTTCGCCGGTGTAAGAATGCGGCGCTTTGAAGTAGGTGAGCAGCGCTTCATCAAGTGTTTGTTTATCACCCGGTTCGACGATGCGCCCGAATTGCGCGTGATTGGCTTTGCCGATTTTGCCGGTAGCGCGAAAGATTTTCGCAGTGATGGTTAGCGAAGCCGCGCCGCTCAAACGAATGATGCCGATGCCGCCGCGCCCCGGTGGAGTGGATATGGCTGCAATGGTGTCGCCTTGAAACATAAAGGGCTGCGGACGGCAGACTGCGGACGGCGTAAGAATAGCGATTCTTTGTACTCAGCACGCAGTCCTCAGACCTTTCTTACGCCGGATAGATCGTCACTTTGCGATTATCGCCGTTGCCGGTGCTTTCGGTTCGCACGCCGGTGACCGCTGCAAGCGCCAGATGCAGGATGCGGCGTTCGTTGGCGCTCATCGGGTCAAAGGTGAAAGGGATTTTGGTAAGGCGAACTTTTTCGGCAGCTTTGTCGGCCATCAAGTGCAACTCTTTTTCGCGGCGCGCACGGTAATTGCCGGAGTCGAAATTGATGCGCGTCTCTTCGTCTTTGGCTTTGGTCAACACGCGATTGCCAAGATATTCGAGGGCGTCCAGCAATTCGGCATTGTGACCTAACAGAATCGCCACATCATCGCCGCGCACCTGCACTTTGAAGCTGTCTTCGCCGGGTTCGGCGCTGGCCTGCAAACGCAGGTTGCATTCCTGCAAAAGCACATTGGTGAATTCCACAATTCTATTGGCATCATCTTGATTCATAGCTTCACACCTGGGTTCGCAAGCGCAACCCCAGGCTTGTGCATGAGGCTTGAACCTTGCCGTCACAAGCTTAAGGTTGCGTTCGCGCAAGATTAATTTCAGGCTTCGACATTGCGGCGTTTATCGGGCGCGCCTTTGCGCGGTTTGTCTTTGCCGTTTTTGCCGCTTGGCGCAATTGCCGTCGCTGCCTGCGGTTCCGTGGTCAATTTATTAATCGTCAATTGAATGCCTACGCCGACGACGTTGCTGACCATCCAATACAACACCAGGCCGCTCGGCGCATTCAAAAAGAAGAACCAGGTCAGCATAACCGGCATCAGCCAGGTCATCAATATGCGCTGAAATTTCATGGCCGGGTCAGCCGATGGCGGCTGCGGCATCAAGGCCGTTGAGGCAATCATGGTCGCGCACATCACGATGGGCAGAATATGCAGCGGGTCGGCTTTCGACAAGTCTTTGACCCACCAAAGCCATTTCGCGTGGCGCATATCCAGCGAAATCGTCAAGAAGATAAAGAACGACCAGAAGATCGGCATCTGCAAAAGCATGGGCAGACAACCGCCCATCGGATTGGCCTCTTTCATCAACTCCATCTGCTCGCGCTGCAATTCCTGCATCTCACGTTCCGAGCGCCGTGGATTCTCCTTCAACTTCTTCATCTTGTCTTGCAACTCTTTCATGCGCGGTTGATGCTTGGCCGCCTGCTTCATCTTTTTGGAACTGTACCAGCGCATGGGAAACAACAGCAGGTTGACCAGCGCTGTGACCACCACGATAGCCCAGCCATAGTTATGAAACAAGCCGTTGAGTTTATCGAGGGCAAAGCCCAGCAACGGCACTATCGGGCGCACGATGAAGCCGAAGAAACCATAATCAATGATGGACTCGAAATCGGTGTTGAGTTCTTTGCTGAGACTGGCCAGCAATTGGCGGTCTTTTGGGCCTACGAAGATGCGCGTCGGCGCGGCGCTGCCGACCGGAACCGCTACCGAAGGATAATCCGTAGCCGCAGGCTCCTGCTCACCGTTTCGCATCTCCACGTTGGTCATAGTGATGTCATTGACCGGTTGCGGCGGAATCGCCAGCATACCGAAATAATGATCAACCAAGCCCGCCCACGAATAACCTTGGCGCACAGTGTCCACGCCTTGCGCCACGCCGTTGCCAACGCTGAGACCCTGCGGCAAGGCGTCGAGGGTTAAAATTTTGTTGTCGGCTTCGCGGCTGACGACACGCGCATAGCCAAGATTGGTGATGTAGTTTTTGCCATCACCGCCGACCAGTTTGATGCTGTCGGCATCGGCTGCCAACGGCTTATCAATTTGTATGCGCTTTGCGGCCTCGTCCACCTGCACCACTTTGGCAAATGGCGGCGTGATGCGTGCGCCCATGAAAGAGACGCGCTTGCCTTCGCGGTTGAAGGCGACAACTTGCGGTGGGGTGCTGTAACTGCCGCTGGTCTGTTTGTCCATCTGGTCGCCTATGCGCGGGCCGATGACCAACTCGACCGGTTGTGGCGCGCCGTTGGCGATCACTTCGGCGGTGGTCTCGAAGAGAAATTTATCGCCGGTAAACTTGAAACTCTTACGCGCTTTTACGGTTGGCGACGAATAGGTAAAGACGATTTCGCGTTGTTCGCCGGCACCAAGATTGAGGGTTGATTCGCTGGCACCTTCGATTTGAAAATTGACTTGATTAAGTTGCGTGGTCAGTTCTGGCGACCCCGGCAGACGAAAGCGCAGCGGCGCGCCGAGGTGTTCGATTTCCTGTTGCGGAATCAATTCCAGCGGACTGCCATCGGCGGCGGTAATCAGGCGGTCGCCCTCGCGCTTGATAATCCACGAAGTAACCACTGCGCCGCGATTGGAAAACGTCACGCGCCAGTTTGGTGTTTCGATTACCACTTCGCGTGGCGGCACTTGGGTGGTCTGCGCGGTGGCACTTGGAGTCGCTGCCGTAGCGGCTGCGGGAGTCGTCGCCGGTTTGGCGGTCGCGGTTTGGTTCGTCGGCGCAGTTTTGCCATTGCCGGTCAAGGGCGCAGTGACCGGAGGTGGAGCGCTTTGATTAGCATTCGGCTCCTGCGAGAGTTCCGGCATGGGAGTCGGTGGCTCGGTTGACGCTGGCCACATATTCAAAGAGCGCATCAACAAAGGCCAACCAATCAGAATCAGCAGCGAAAGCAAGATTGCAATTAATAGTTTAGACTTGTCCATCAAATCACATCAGGCGCAGACCACGCCCGTCCTTACAGTTATTTCACCGGGTCATAGCCGCCCGGATGAAATGGATGACAGCGCAAAATTCTCCGCACCGCCAGATAAGTGCCGCGCATAGCACCGTATTTTTGAATGGCTTCGCGCGCGTATTGCGAGCAGGTAGGCGTGAAGCGACAGGAAGGCGGCAACAGCGGCGACAGGCAAACCTGATAAGTTCGTATGAGAAAAACCAATATGAACTTCACTGTTTGCTCGTCCTCTCAAGAAAAGAGATAAAGTCGCTTTCGAGGTCTTTGTAGGCGACCTCGGCCAGCGCGCTTTTCACATTGATGATTATATCAATACCGGATGGAACAAGCCGCTGATTTTTGCGGAAGACTTCGCGCACCAGTCGGCGGGCGCGATTGCGCGCTACGGCATTGCCCATCTTGCGCGTTGCCGTGATGCCAAGTCGGGATTGCGCGTCGCCATTGGCCAGCACAAAGGCCGTGAAGTATCGGGCTTGAACTTTCCGTCCCGTCTCGTAGGCTCTGCGAAAATGACCGCGCTGTAAAACCCGCTTGGCCTTGGGAAACTTTTCGGATACTTCACTCATTCGTCCTTAGTCCCTCGCCCTTAGTCTTTGGGTAAAACGACGGTCAGATAAAAAAGTTTACCGCAGACTGGAGAACGACGGCTCGGAGATCGAATTGATAATGCGTCGGCTTAATAATGCGTCGGCGTCAACACCTTGCGCCCTTTGGCGCGACGGCGTTTCAAAACCAGTTGCCCGCCCTTGGTAGCCATACGGGCGCGAAAGCCATGCGTTTTGGCGCGGCGGCGATTGTTGGGCTGAAAAGTCCTTTTCATGTATATACCTCTCGAAAATCGTCTTTATAGAAAACAGTAAGCCTACTAAGCGCGCTGCCGAATTGTCAAGTTTCCGACGCTTGACGAATTTGGCGAGGTTACTGCTGCTGTCTTTGCATGAACACCTTTGACCGGCGCTCTTCAAGCGTTGCCACGACGTTCACGCCGCGACCACGCTCAAGGCTTCACGAACCATTCGTCGGCATTCCATAACGAATAAGGAATGATGTTGCCGGGACGATAATTGCCGACGCGGGTGTTGGCGGCAGCAATCACATGGCGCGCCACAATCGGTATGATCGGCAACTGCTCTGCCAGTATCAACTGAATTTCATGGAAAAGCGCTAGACGACGCAGCGGGTCTATTTCGCGGGTTTGCGCGGCGACCAGTTCATCTAGGCGCGCTTCCCAATCGGTCGCCGGTTTCGCTTCCTGCGGATACCATTGATGCGTCGTCGAATTGCTTATCAATAAACTGGTGTACGAAGACGGCTCCATATCGGTCAACGACACGCCCAACAACACCGCATCGTAATCGAAGTTCTTTACCCAACGGTCGGTGAGCGCTTGAAATTCAAGCGGCGCAACCTGCACCTTCATGCCGAGTTTTGCCAAGTCTTCTTGAATCACCGCCGCCATCAATTTGCGCGGCTCATTTTCGACAGGCGTAATCAACGTCCACTCGACGCGGTTGCCTCTGGCGTCGTAGAGTTCCGGCGCATCCGCCGCACCGCGCACGGTGAAACCGGCTTCCTGTAAAAGCGCTTTAGCTTTGTCTAGGTTGTAGTCGGGGCGCGGCAAATCCGCAGCCGCCCACGCACGATTGGCCGGTGAAACCACACCATAAAGCGGCGTCGCCAATCCTTGCAAGGTCGAAGCGGCAATGGTTTCGCGGTCTATAGCGTGCGCTACGGCGCGACGAAAACGCGCATCGCTAAACCAGGCGCGCTTGATCGGATTGACTATCGGTTGACCGTTGCGCTCGCCCTCGTTCAGATTAAACCAGAGGTGATCGGTGCTTACTCCCGGCCCTAAATCATAGCCGCGCACCTTGCCTGGCGCGTTTCGCAAAGTAGCGTAATCGGTCGGACGTATGCGGTCGGCAATGTCTATGGCGTTTTGTCCGAGCTTGGCGAAAGTGTTGTTGGCATCGCCGATGATTTCCAGCGTCAGCGTATCCAGATACGGCAAGGCTGTGCCGTTGGCATCTTTCTTCCAGTAGTACGGATTGCGTTGCAAAACGACGCGCTGTCCGGGCATAGAAGCTTGCACAGTGAAGGCTCCCGAAGTGACGATGCGTTGCGGGTCGGAAGTCACCGTCCAGCTTTGGCTGAGTTTGCCTTGCTTGAAATCGTCTTCCAATAAGTGACGCGGCACGACAGCAATGTTGAAGAGATAGCTTTCCGGCGCGGCTACGGTTTCAGGAAAGGTGAAGAGCAGACGGCGAGCGTCAACCACGGCAACGATAATTTCTTTGCCGCCGATTTTCATCGCGTCACGAAAGATCGGCGAGCCGGTGCGCTCGTCGTAAATGGCGCGCAGGGTGAAGGCCACATCTTCGGCGGTGAGCGGTTGGCCGTCGGAAAATTTCAAGCCCTCGCGCAACGTCAGTTCAACGGTTTTGCCATCTTCTTTGCGCTGCCAATTTTCGGCCAACGCCGGAACATATTTCTGGGTGTCCTGATCGAAATCTATGAGCTTGCTGTTGAGCAGAAAGAAGGCGATGGTGAGCGATGCTTCATCGGCGGCCAGCATGGGATTAAAAGTTTTCGGCGGCGACGTCAGACGAGCGACCAGTCCGCCGCCGGGCTTACCCGTGACGCGCTCCCGCGCCAGCGCATCGGTATTGTGGTTCGGGGTCGCAGGTTGTTTGCAGGCTCCGACCACGAGCAAGGCAAAGGCCATGAAAGTGAGAAAGAAATTTCGCTTGAACATTTTTGTCATCCGTACCGGCAAGCTTTCGTAGCGCCGCACAGCCGACTGCTGCGGTGCCTGTGACGAGCGCTTTCGCCGGTGAAACTTTTATTGATACTACAGTGATACTACAGGGAATTTCGACGCGAGGATTCAATCATAGAAGCACCGCCATGTCTAGAATTTTATGATCGCGGCTTGACCGCCGATTCGCCGAAAGGGTAGAAAGAAGCGCCCGAATTTCTTGACCGGCAGAGAAGATGTTCTTGTTGAAATTAATTCTAAACCGCCTGGTGCAAACGCTGATGACCTTGTTGATCGTCACGACGTTGACCTTTGCTATGCTGGCGGCGGCGGGCGGCGATGTCTTGAACACACTCAGCGCCGACCCCTTGGCCTCGGCAGCGACGGTGCAACAGATGCGGCATATTTACGGCCTAGATCAACCGTTGCCGGTGCGCTATTGGCGTTGGTTGGAACATACAGTGCGCGGCGATATGGGCGAATCGTTTTATTATCACGCGCCGGTTTCGCGTCTGCTCTTTCCCAGATTGTTGAACACCATGATGCTCGCTTTGCTGGCTTTGTTCATGGCCTGGAGCGTAGCGCTGACGCTTGGCATGATGGCGGCGCGGCGCGTGGGTTCGTGGGCGGACCGAAGTTGCGAGGCGATAATTTTACTTGCGTCTTCGACGCCGCGCCTCGTCTTGGCGCTGGTGGTGCTGGCGCTCGCGTCGCAATTTTCGCTGCTGAATTTTGGTAGTGGTGCGGCGTTATCGAAGGCTGCCAATCCGGTAAATCGGTCCTCGTCGTGGTTGCAGATCGTGCTTCCGGCTGTGGTGCTGGCAGTGCCATTGATGGCTCTGTTTCTGGCGCAGGTGCGCGATGGTGTGCGCCAAGCGCTGCGCGAAGATTTTGTGATGGTGGCGCGAGCCAAAGGCTTGCGCGAGCGCGATGTTTTGTTTCGCCATGCGTTGCGCGCTGCGCTCAATCCCTTGATTACGATTTTCGGTTATTCATTGGGCGGCGTGATGAGCGGCTCGGTGATTGTCGAAACGATTCTGGACTGGCCGGGCTTGGGCGCATTGAGCGTGGTTGCCGTGCAAAGCCGCGATGTGCCGTTGATGTTGGGCATCGTCATCATCACCGCTACGGCGGTCTTTGCGGGCAATCTGCTGGCCGATATTTTGCTGCATCTCAACGACCCGCGCCTGCGCCAAAATGATCAGCGCCATCGCAGCGTTCAGTCCGTGGCGACGCGATAAAAAATTTGGCGCTCTGGCGGTTGCCGTGGCGACCTCAATATATTGAGGTCGCCACGGCAACCGCCTACAACATCTTGGGAGTCTTCACGCGCCCTACCAGAGTGCCAAATTTTTTGCTCTCAATTAATCCTTACTCTTTCAAACGCAAATGAACGGCAAATTTTTCGTTACCCCCAAGTTCGCGACCACCTTGCGCCAACGCTTCAAGGCTGCGCTGGCGTGGTTGGCGATTCGTGCGCGATTAGCGATTGGTCTGTGCATACTGTTGAGTTTTGCGTTGCTGGCGGGGGGTGCCGATTTTCTTGCGCCTTACGATTATCGAGCGCAATCGCGTATGGAACCGGCGGCTCCACGCGCCGCGATTCATTGGCAAGATGCCGAGGGCAACTGGCATCTGCGCCCGTTTATTTATGCGCGAAAGATTACCGACCCCTTGACCAGAACCTACACGGAAGACCTCGCAAAGCGTTATCCGCTGGCGCTGTTGACGCGCGGCTATTCCTATAAACTCTGCGGCCTGTTGTCCACCAATCTGCACCTCTTCGGTTTACAGGAGAGCGACCAGAATTCTGCGCCGCGCCTATATATTTTGGGGACGGATGCGCTAGGCAGAGATCGCTTGTCGCGTATGCTGTTGGCGTCGCGGTTTTCGCTGCTGGTCGCGCCTTTGAGTATGCTGCTCGCGAGTTTGTTGGGCATAGTGATTGGTTGCCTTGCCGGGTACAGCCGACGCTGGCTGGACGCGCTGTTGATGCGCGTTGCCGATGCGATGATGGCTTTGCCTGTATTGGTGGTGGTGCTGGCGGCACGCGCCGCTTTTCCCTTGGCGCTGTCACCGGCGCGTGCGGGGGTTCTGCTGGTCGCGCTTTTTGTAGCCATAGGTTGGGCAGAGATGGCCAGGCTGGCGCGTGGCGAAGTGCTGGCTTTGCGCCAGCGCGATTTTGTGACGGCAGCTTACAGTCTGGGGATGACGCAGAGGCGCATCTTGTTTCGCCATATCCTGCCCAATATGTCGCGCCCATTACTCATCCAGATGACCTTGATGTTACCGGCGTTTTTATTGAATGAAACGGCGCTGTCATATTTAGGCGTAGGCTTGCAGGAGCCGGAACCGGGCTGGGGCAATATGCTGGCGGCGGCTAATGATTTGACGCTGTTGCAAGCGCAGCCTTTCGAGTTGCTGGCCCCGGCGCTGCTGATCTTTGTCTTTGTGCTGGGCGTGCGTTTAGTGAGCGACGGCCTACAGAATCGCTAAGTAGGTTGGCGTATATCTTTTGAAAAAACTCATTAAAAAGCTTGAAAAACCAGAGGTTTTTGTGGTTATTTTTCAAAAACTTTTGCCTGTCTACTTAGGCTGTGGGCAAGAAAATAATTAATGAGCGATGTTTCGTAACTCCCCAGCCGGTTTGAAAATTGCCGGTCGCTTCGTTGTTGCGCCATCGGCGCACCGTAGAGCCAAGCCAGCGGTCAGAGACCGCTGCTCAACGGGAATCATGGGATTATATTTTCTTCCTCCTCCCTTAGTTGTTGCGCCGTCGGCACACAGGAGAATAGCCCGTGGGAAAGCCACGGGAATTCGTTTTTGCGCCAGAGGCGCACAGGAGATTAGCCCGTGGTGAAGCCACGGGGATTCGTTTTTGCGCCAGAGGCGCACAGGAGATTAGCCCGTGGTGAAGCCACGGGAAGGCGCAGGCGGCTTGACGGTCGCGCCCTGAAAGGGTGCAGGAGGCTTGCCGTATCGCCTCTCCTGCACCCTTTCAGAGCGCCGGAAGCTTGCGGCAATCTATCTCCTGCACCCTTTCAGGGCGCGAAGAATTTGTCCAATTTGATGCCAGTGCCTGTCAGCACTGGCTACTCTCCTGCACCCCTGCGGGGCAAAGAGGGATGCGTCGTTACAACGGTGCAATTTATCCAGGAGCCAGGCTAGAGCGGTTTTGGTTTGAGATTACGGAAACCTCAAACCCGTTGAGCGGCGGTCGAAGACCTTCGCACGGTCGAAGAGTGCTGCTCAACGATAGGGACACACATATGAAAACCGCTCTAGACATACGACTTTGCAATCGCCTGAATCCACGGTCTATCGCGCTTGCGTTTGCAGAGCCAGCGCTTCCCAACGAATCCTTTGCACACGCATTGCGGGGCATCGTGCGTTCAATGATTCACTTGTCCGGTTTTTTTCGCGAACCATTTGCCGGGCGGTGCGTTGTTCGCGTTTCTTCTGCGAAAGCCGCTTCAAGGCACGATAACTGCGAACGCACAACGCGAGTGTTGTAGCGTTTGAGATAGTTGCGCCGCGCCGCTGTCATCGGGTAGCTTTCGCTGACCGGATACGGATAGCCGCTCATGCCATGAAAGGGGAGCGGTTCAACCTGATCGGGACTCGCTGAATTGATGTCCATCTCTTTGCTGAACCCATCGGCGTAAAATAAAAACGTGCGCTTCCAACCGGTCGGCAAGGGCGGCAATCTCTTCGCATCGAACGACACGGCGATCTCATCACCGGGCCTTGAAACCACAAACATATCATCGGTTTGATTGACCAATTCGCGCACCTCGCCTTCGCGTGTGTAGCGTCCAGCAAAAGTTTTCCACGGCGACACCACAGAAACTTTGTCGTAATCGTAGCCGAAAGGCTCGCGTCCATCGGGGGTGACTTCTTTGGAAAAACCGCGCCAGTGAAGTTCCGCAGTCAACGGATTGAGTCGCGTTATCTGTGCCGGGAAATCGCCGCTCGACGTATCAACCAGAATTTGATCCCAATAGATTCGCATATTGGTAACGATGCGAACCTCGCGGTTGTCGGTCAAAAATTTTCCGGTCAAATCAACCGTGACGGTTTGCGGACGGCCTACGGGAATGCCCATATCGGCGATGACGGTTTGCCAATTCCCTTGTGCGTCTTTGACCTGTAGATACGGTGGCGTCATGCTCAAGCCGCTTTGACTGGCCGCTACGTTGTCGCTTGAAAAAGCATAGTCGGTCCACGCCGTCATCAATAACAACGTCTGCCCGTCGCCAGGTTTACCTAGATCAAGCGTCAACGTATGCTCTTCGGCATAGCCGCGAATGTGGTGCAGTTGGAAATCGTCAGGATAGCGGCGGTCGAGTTTGGCTAGGCGATCAAGCACGTCGTTGCCCTTGTCATCAAAGGCCGAAACCGGCAAATGCGCGTGGCGGGTTTTGTAGAGTTTGAACGGCGGCAAGGGTGGATTGACCATGCCTTCGTTGGGATACACTTCTACGTCGGCAGGATGCGCTACGGCGACGAGTTGAAAACGGTCAACGTATAAAACCTCTTCGAGTTCATTGGTGACGCGCAGTTCATAACGCCCGTGGCGCGGCTTCAATTTGCCTTCAGGAATACGAACGTATTCGTCGGGGTCTGGATGATTTCTTGCGGTTGGCGATTCCCAATAACCCATCTCGCCGCCGCCCATAAAATCGGTGACGAACTCGAAGCGTTCACCGTTCCAGGTGTAAAGGTACGGGCAAGACGACGGCTTGCGATCCACCTCTTCGATTTTGATGGACTGCGCGAGAGGCGCGTTTTTCCGGGCTTCCGGCGAGCGCGGCGTGGCGAGCGGAGCCAAGTCAACTTCGGCTTGCAGATTGCCCGAAGGCCACAAGACGCGCACCGCATCAACGCTTGGGCGTTTGCCTAAACCGAAAAGATTATCGGAAGGACAGGGCGCAGGACTTGTCGAGTAGGTTTCCAGTTTCTGGCTCAAGGAACCGGCGCGCATTTCCAGTTTGCAGCCGATGCCGCTGCGATTGCTGATCCGTCCTGCGAGTTGCACGCGCAACGAAGAGTTGCGATTGCCGCCGTTGTTACGAATGAATTTCAATTCACCGGATGCGCCGCGAATCATGAAATCAGTATCACCGTCGCTATCAACGTCTCCTGCAACAACCGCACGGGGCGTTGAGGAAGTCGCAATCGCATCACGAGCAATAGCGCGGTCGGAAACGTCCGTCCATTTGTTGCCGAGGTTGCGAAAGACGCGCAAACCGCGAGTTGTGAATATTGCCAGATCAAGCAGGCCGTCATTGTCATAATCAACGAACTGCGCCGCCTGTGCGCTTTCGGTTGCAGCAGGCGCGGCGACCATCGCATAACGACTCTTGCCATCGCTTACGGCAAAGATGCCCGCGCCTTGGGCTGTGCCGAAAAAGAAATCGGTGAACGAGTCTTTGTTGAAATCACCGGCGGCTACGCAGGTGATGCGGCCTGCGAGGTTCAAGCCCACGTCAGCCGCTACATCGCGGAAAGTATAATCGCGCAGATTGCTGAACAGCGTGGGCGCGGCGTCCTGATTGACGACCAGCAAATCCACATCGCGGCGATTGTTGAAATCCGTAGGCACGATGGCGATGGCGTGGCCGTTGGCAGTGGCGACGTTTGCGGTTTTTGAAATGTCTGTGAATTTGCCGTTGCCGTTGTTTCTGAGCAGCAGATTGGGCGCGTTGGCGAAGTCATCGGGAATGACTAACGAAGCCTTCGCCTGGTCTGCCGATTTCACTTTTGTGAGATCGGCAAAACCGGCTATGAAAATATCCAGGTCGCCATCGTGGTCAACATCAACGAGGGCGACAGCTTGAGCCAGGTAAGCATAATTGGGAATCTCTGCTGTCGCGGTTGCGTCGGAAAATTTGCCGTTGCCATCGTTGTGATAAAGCGCACACGCGCCATAACGCAGCACCAATAAATCGGGCTTGCCGTCGTTGTCATAATCACCGGCGACAGCGCGTATGCCGATGGCGTTCGCCTCCACTTTTGCCAACCCTGCGGCCTCGGTCACATCAACGAACTGGCCGTTGTCGTTGCGATAAAGTTTTTGCGAAGCAGAGGAGACCGCAAATAAATCAAGGTCGCCATCGCCATCGAAATCAAACAACGTCACATCGCCGCTGAACTTCGCCAGCGTGTCGCGCTTGGTCGCCGCCTTCACGTTGGCGACGGTGACACTTGGCGAAGTGTTGATTAGCGGTGGGGATTTTTCATCCGTTGGCATCACCTTGGTGGTCGCATCGGCAAAGCTTACGTTGGGGGTTGCCGCATCAACCAAATCAGGCTCCGCGCCGGTCGAAGCGATGGCTTCGGCGTACTGGCCTTGCTCCAAATAATTTTGCCCAAGCGAGGTGCCATAATTGTCGCGCAGATATTGAAAGCGTTTCATCTGTTGCTGGCCTTCTTCGTTCTGGCCGGAGCGCAACAACGAGATGGTTAAATTATAGGTTGCCGTCGCATTGTACGGCTCGACCTCTAGCGCCACGCGCAGCAGTTTCAAGGCTTCGTCGTACTTGCGTTGCAGCATCAGAAATTGCGCCAGATAAACATTCGCGCCCACATCTCGCGGCGCGATTTGCAGGACGCGCCGAAACGCTGCCATCGCATCCTCGCTGCGGTTCTGCGATTTGGCAATCAGGCCGAGCATATAAAATGGCTGCGGTGCTTCGGGCAAAACCGCTGCGGCTTTCCTGGCTTCACTCAACGCTTCGTCAAGCTCGGCAGCGTAAAACAGAGCAATGCTCAGATTGACGCGGGCGATGGCTAAGGACGGAGCCAGTTCCAGAGCGCGGCGGAATTTTGCCATCGCCTCTTTCGGTTTGAACTGTTCGAGCAAAGCAACGCCGAGATTGTTGGCGCGATAAGCATCTTCGCGTTGGTTGGCCGAAGTGGCGGCGGACGGTTTGCCCTTTTGCAGCTTTGCTCTTTGCGGCAAAGCAGGAAAGGCGAAGGCGAAGATGAGTATGACAACCACAACGAGTAGGAGAAATTTGCGACGATGATTCACACAGAGTTTATAACAAGGTGAAATTCGAGTGTCCATCAAGCGACGACAGTGAATAAGCGATGCGGCCATGATTCGCGCCGATTGACATTTTGCATCAGCCCTGGCGCGTCAAGCCGCCAAGCCACGCTAGGAAAATTAAGCCGTAGTGAGGCAAGGAGGAGAATCGTTTCGTAGTCCCGCCTACAGGCCGAAGATGATGAACGCGAACCTTGCCGTCCGCGGACGGGACTACGAACCCTTCTTGAGAGTCGAGCGCGGCGCGGCATAGCTGTACACGCGCACGTAATCAACTATTAGTGTTTGCGGAAAGGTCGTGGTGTCATCGGGGCTGCCGGGAAAATTGCCGCCGACCGCTACGTTTAACAGCATGAAGAACGGATGATCGAAAACCCAGCGATTTCCGGCAGGCACATTCGCTATAGTCTTAGTGTGATAGAGCGTGTTATCAACGTAAAAGCGCACGGCGCTGGCATCCCACTCGACGGCAAATACATGAAAATCATCAGCGAATTTCTGACTGTTCGGCAAGGTATAAATTCCCGTCAAAGGATTGCCGCCCGAATAGCCCGGCCCGTGCAGGCTGCCGTGATTGATGGAGGGTTCTTTGCCGATATTTTCCATGATGTCTATTTCGCCGCAGCTTGGCCAACTGACTTTATCAATGTCATTGCCCAGCATCCAGAAGGCTGGCCAGATGCCTTGCCCGTAAGGAAGTTTGAGGCGCGCTTCAAAGCGCCCGTAGCGTTGCGCGAATTTGCCTTTGGTTAAGAGTCGCGCCGAGGTGTATTGGCGCGTGATGCCGTCAGCGCCAGTGAAGCTCTCTTTAATGACTTTGATGACCAAATGGCCGTCGCCATCCAGATAAGCGTTCTGCGTGCGATTGGTGTAAGTTTGCAGTTCGTTGTTGCCCCAGCCCTTGCCGCCCAGGTCATAGTTCCACTTCGTCGAATTGGGCGCAGAGTTGGCAGCACCGGCAAATTCGTCTGACCAGATGAGCGTCCAGTTTGGCGCGTGCGTGGCGCGTGCGGAAACGAAAAACAACGCCACGAACAGGCCGATAGCGAAACAAGTTTTTGCCCTCATCAAGCATCTCCTCGAAAGAAAATGTGGTGGTTTACTTTTCACTTGGCGATTCCCTGATTCACTATAAATCGCCGCAAGGCGCAACGCCAAACGCCGAATACGCGGCTAAGGGTTGGGGATGAAATAACCGGCAAAACTTGAGGTGATTTTCCAATGCCGGGTATGAGTGGTCGCCCGTATGCGGTTGCACTTGATTGCCTCCACTCTTCCAAGAAAAAGAGGATGGCCATTTCGACCAATATCCATAGGCTTTTTCGCCCTCTTCTGGATTCGCCACGCTTCACCTGTTGCGTCCCATGATCAAATTGTGAGAAGCCTGTCCGCATTGAGCGCAACCACCCGATTCACTTCCTGAGCGGTGCCGTTGAGTTGAAGTTTGCCGAAATTGAACGCAAGCGTTTGGCGCAAACGCTATGGCGAAGGCAGCGAACATAAAGCTAGGGTCACTTAAATTTTTTCGCCGCAAAGTTTTTCCACTATGGAAAGAGCCGCTTTGTGCATGAATTTAAATGACCCTATTTTCAAAACGCTCACATTGTCAAAAGGCTCTCTGGTTCGCACGATGCGCTGACTCTGTTTATACACTTTCTTGACGCGCTTGAGGAGTTACTAGGGGTATAAAATATATGTGCCTGTCGTGACGTAGGTTAGCCAAGTTAAAAACCTGCGGCGCAAGCTGGCAACCGAAGAAAAACGCAAAGCTAACGCAAGATTGCGCCGTGGTTACCACGGGTTGTTCACCTGAATTCACCCCGTCAAAAGAGCTTTTTATTGCTATTGCCAAAGCGAATCGTATATCATTTCGGCCTCTACAGAAGCGCCACTTCGGTAAGGTTATAGATGAGCAGCGCAGGCCAGAAAACAATTCAACTGAGTATCGTTCTCCTTTTTCTTGCGGCGGTCGCCAGGTGGTTGCCGCTGACTGCCAATAGTCAGAGCGCAAGGTCTCAGCAGGGCGCGACGATAAACGATTGGCGACCGCATCAACTCGTCAACAATGCCGAATTCTTAGGCGCGCAGGCCTGCGCCGAATGTCATCGCACGAAAGTTGCCAGTCAAACGCCTACGCACATGGGCAAGGCTTTGATTTTGGCTGCCGAGGCCGACATCTTGCGTCGGCATCCGAAACTGACGTATCGTCAGACGCCTTACTTTTATCAAATCGCACGGCAAGGCAATCGTCAGATTTATACCGTCACCGATGGCACCAACAGCATTACCGTGCCGCTGCTTTATTGCTTTGGCAGCGGCGAGGCTGGGCAGACTTACGTGCTGCAATACGATGGCAGATTTTACGAAGGTCGCGTCAGTTTTTATAACGACATAGATGGATTGGACATCACGATGGGGCATCAAGCGAACGCGCCGAAAACTCTGATCGAAGCAATGGGGCGCGAGATGAGCGGCGAAGAGACGCGCAATTGTTTCGCTTGCCACACCACCAACACGGGGCGCGGTAAAACGCTGCACCTCGATCAAATGATGGCAGGCGTCACCTGTGAAGCTTGTCACGGACCAGGCCAACATCATGTGGCGGCGATGAAGGCTGGAGCCTTTGACAAGAAACAGATTTTCAATCCGCAATCGTTAAGCACCGAAGACCTGGCGAATTTCTGTGGCGCTTGTCATCGCAGTTGGGAGCAGATCGCTTTGCTGGGACCTCGTGGCATCACCAATGTGCGCTTTCAACCGTATCGTTTGACCAACAGCAAATGTTACGACACCGAGGACAAGCGCATCAGTTGCACCGCCTGTCACGACCCGCACGAAGCGCGCCACCGCGATGCCGCTTTTTATGATGCGAAATGTCTGGCCTGTCACAAGGTGAAGAGCAAAGCGACCGCCACAAACCTGGATTCCGCAACCCAACGGGTCGCGCCGCTGTGCAAAGTCGGCAGGCAAAAATGCTCTTCATGTCATATGCCGAAAATCGCCTTACCCGGCGCGCATTTTCAGTTCAGCGACCATTACATACGCATCGTGCGAGAGGGCGAAGCGTATCCGAATTAATGTCGCAGGCTCCGCCGCCACACCGCCAAAGCAAGTTGGGCGTCTGCGTGTTTTGAAGGCGTAAAAATGAAGAGCCTCAAGTTGTTGCTTCACGCCAGCGGACGTGAACCTCCGCGCTCCTGATTTTAATTCGCCGTGATGCCTTTGCCTTCAACGATGGTGAAATATTTATCGAGCGCCACCTCGGTGAAGCGTTCGACTTTGCCGCTCGGCGCAGGCCATTTGATCTCCAGCCAATCCAGCTTTGTGGCTTTGCCTATGCCGAGCACTTCACGCGGATCGTGCGAGGACAGATAACTGCCGCCGCTGGTTTTGAGTCTTGATTTTTTCACGCCGCCGACCGACCAACTGATAATCGCGCCGATGCCATCGCGGTTGGCTTTCGCGCCCTGCAATCGCACGCCTATCCAGTGATTTTCTTTGCCAGTGTTGTTCCGCATCAACACCGGCGGCTTGCCGTTATTGGCCACCAACACATCCACTCGTCCATCGTTATTGAAATCGCCAACCGCAAGGCCGCGAGCCGGAAAATCTTTCTTGAAGACCGCCCCCGATTTATCGCTAACATTCACCAGTTTGTCGCCTTCGTGATGAAAGAGCAGCAGCGGTTCCGCATATTTCACCTGCCCCGAATAATGCTCAATCATATCGTCGGGATGACCGTTAGCTAAAAATAAATCTATGCGCCCGTCGTTGTCATAATCAAAAAACTTCAAGCCCCAACCGCTCATCAACCGGGTCGCCTCGGCCACGCCGTTGGGTCGCGCCACATCCGTAAAAGTTTCGTCTTTGTTGTTGCGATAGAGCGAATACATCTCTTGGTCAACATTGGCGACGAATAAATCTTGCCAGCCGTCGCCATCGAAATCGGCGGCGTCAACGCCCATGCCGGAACGCGGCGCACCGTTGGCGCTGAAGCCGACTTCGGCGGCCAGCCCCGCTTCTTCCCATTGGCCTTTGCCGCGATTGATGAAGAGAAAATTCTGCACCGTGTCGTTGGCGACAAATAAATCCATCAAGCCATCGTTGTTGATGTCCGTGGCGACGACGCCCAAGGCTTTGCCCAGCGCTTTTTCGATGTCGGTACCTTTACCGGTTTCGCTGAAAGTGCCGTCGCCGTTGTTATGAAAGAGCAGGCTCGGTGCAGGGTTGAAGATGCGCGGTATGCAATAGTAATGGCGTCCCAATTTGTTATCGCCGCAAAAGATGTGTTTGTTCAAACCGAATTGCACGAAACTGCACAGGAATAAATCCAGCAAACCATCGTTGTCATAATCGAACCACACGGCGCTGGTCGTCCAACCGGATGCCGCTACGCCAGCTTTTTCGGTGGCGTCAGTGAAGGTGCCGTTGCCGTTGTTGCGATAGAGTATGCACTTGCCATAAGCGGTGACAAGCATATCGGCAAAGCCGTCGTTGTTGTAATCGCCGACGGCCACGCCCATGCCGAACGTGCCGCCTGCGACTCCGGCTTTGTCGGTTACATCGCTGAACGTGCCATCGTGATTATTGCGATAGAGCGCGTTACGCGTCGTTGGTTTTGTAGGCTTATAAAAATCACTCAAGCCGTAGTTGACCAGATAGACATCCATCCAGCCATCGTTGTCATAGTCAAAAAAGGCGCAACCGGGGCCTAGAGTTTCCGGCAGATAGCGTTGCTCGGACATGGCGTTGTCGTGAAACCAGTTGATGCCGCTTACCGAGGCGGGAATTTCTTCAAAGGCCGGAATGGTCGTATCTACTTGCGGACGGTTGGCAGCGGTCGTGCTGGTTGGGCCGCTCTGACGGGCGCTGGCGGTTGACAACAAAATCGGCGACAAGGCAAAGAGGCACAATATTCCCAGAGCCGTGGCGTTGCAGAAAGCGGGTTTAGCAATCAGGCGAGTATTAAAAATGCTTGGCAACATGAAACCCTTTTTCGCGGTTTATAGAAATGCGAATCATACGGTACGGGCGACGCTGCGGGGGTCGCCCCTTTATGCAATCTCTAAATTTCCAGAAGTGGCAACCCCCACAGCGTCGCCCCTACCAGGCTACCGAAAGTTTTACAGCAACGCGGTTCTTCAAGGCCAGCGTGCCGTTCTTATTTTTGCGGATTTTTATCCGGCGGCTTGGCCTCAATGCCGCCGACCGATTGCGCCCCTTCGCGTTGCGTGCGTTGCTGTTTGTCGAGCTGTATAAACAGAGCGCGCTCTGTGGCGGCGGCGTCTTTGCGACCGGCGCGGGCGTAAGCTTTGGCCAGCGCAAAGTGCATCTCTGGACTATCGGGTGCCAGCCGCGTTCCCACTTCCAACTCTTGAATCGCTTCATCAACCTTGCCTAATTCCAGCAACACGCGCCCCAAAGCATTGTGCGTGGCAAACAGTTTTGGCGAGACCTCCACGGCCTTTTCGGCATAAGGTTTGGCTGCTTCAAAATCGCTACGCTTGAGGTACTCGAAAGCAATTTGCATCAAAGCAGCCAGGTGCATCGGCGAGATTTGCAATTCGCGTTGGAACTCTGCGAGCGCCGCATCCGGTGTATCGGTCAACAGAAAAACGCCGTAGCCATAATGCACATTCGGAGTTTCCGGGTAGCGGACGAGGAGTTCTTGAAAGGCTCTTTGCGTCGCTTGAATGTGCCGCGCTGCCATGTGAAAAGCGGCGCGACCGGCCAGCAAAATCAGTTCGCGTTTGTCGGGTGGCACCTCCGAAGGCAAAAACGGCATACGCAACATATTGACGCCGAGAGCTTCGATGAGGCTCAAGCTTTCATTGCCTTGCCGCGCAAAGTCGCGCAGCGCTTCATAGCCCAACTCGAATTGCTGCGAACGAGTCATCAAAATGGCGGCGTGATAACGCGCCACAGCGATCAACTCGCGGCTTTCTCCCAGACCTAAAGCGTGAGCATATTGCAGGTCAGCAAGCGCCGGTTGATACTCGCTCAATTGAAATTCGCAAAGCCCAATCAAGGCCCAGGCCGGGCCGTTTTTCGGCTGTAGGGCGAGCAGATTTCGCAAGCCCTCGCGGGCTTCGTGGTAGCGGTCGCGGTCATAAAAAATGGAACTGAGATACCACCAGCCCTCCGGCCAACTCGGACGCAAGCGCAGAGCGCTGTGGTACAAGGCGATGGCGTCTTCCAGCCGACCGCTTTCGCGCGCCTGGTCGGCCTGTTTCGAGAGTCGCTTGAATTCGGCCTGCACTCGCGCATCCATAGGCGGCACGGAAGCTTTGGCCTGACCGGACGTGGACGGAGTTTTTTTCGAGGCGCTCTTTGATTGCGCCAATGCAGCGATGGACGCAGCAACCAACAGCGTCACGGCGACCACGAAAAAAAAAGCGCGTTGAAAATGGATTCGGCTCACGATGTTTCTCACTACGACTGCTTACCTGCTCCGTTCAGAGCTTACGGAGTTGAAAGAACTCCTGTTCCAGTGACTGCACGACAGGTTGATTGCCGCTGCGTCTTCGGCGCAAAACCCATATAGAGAATTTCATTTGCCCACAACCGCAACACTTGGTTAAGAGGCGGTCTCTGGCTGCCGCTTGGCGGTCGCAGACCGCCTCTCAACCAATCGCATACCTCTGCAACCCGCTATAAGACTTGCACCGTTCAACCGGGCAGCGTAGTTTCTTCTGCCTTTTCACTTTTGCCTTGTCACTTTTGCCTCCGGTTCAAGGGTGTTGCTCTTCAGGTTTTTTCGTGGGCGGCGGCGGCACTGATTCACCGCGATAGGCAGGGCCTAAATTCGCTTTTGCGCCGGGCGCGTTTGCCTGTCGTTCGGCGTTCAATTTTTGAATGATGCGGCGTTCGCGGTCGCCTGCATCTTTGCGTTTGAGGCGATAATAGGCCGTCGCCAGCAACACATGAGCCTCCACGAAATCGGGCGCTTCTTTGACCACCGCTTCCAACAGCTTTTGCGCTTCGTCCATTTTACCGAGCGCCATCTGGACACTGGCAATGAAATAGTTGACGTTCAATTCTTGAGGACGCACGCGCTGCGCTTGCTGAAAAAATGGCAACGCCTGATCAAACTTCTGCTCTTCTTTGAGCAAGATTCCGATATAGAGATTGGCCTCAAAATCATTGGCATTATTGAGCAGTTCTTGTTGAAACGCCTGCAGCGCGCCCTCGCGGTCGCCAGCCCCCAGCAAGGCTTGTCCATAAAACGAATGAGCCACCGGAAGCTTGTCGTTCAAGTCTATGGCGCGTTTGATCGCGTTTACCGCCCCCGTATAATCGTGCGCCAGCAACTGCGCCACGCCCATCATCAAACGCGCTTCCGCCGAATCGCCATCGCGCAATATGCGATCAATCAAGAGTTGCCCTTGTGCCGTTTGATGGGCGTGAATCAACGCCGACCCCAACAGATAAGCAAAGGTTTTATCTTCGCCCAATTTCGCCTGTAGCGGCGATAGCAGGTGAATAACTTTTTGCACTTCGCCCGACCGCAGATAACAATCGGCCAGCAACAACGTCGCATTGGTATTGGTCGCATCGCTGGCCACTAGGCGGGCGAACTCCTGCGCCGCCTCGTTGAGCTTGCCCATTTTGTAATAACCCAGCGCGAGGTTGAAGCGAATCGCCGGATTGTTACTCTTATCGAGTTTCACCGCCTGTTGATACTGCTCTACGGCCTCTTCATAACGTCCGAGGCGAGCGTAAGCCGCGCCGAGATTGGAGCGCACTTCGATGATGTTGGGATAGATGATGAGAAAGTTTTTATACTCGCGAATGGCTCCTTCTAGATCACCGGCCTGATGCAGTTGCACCGCACGCGACAACAGCCGCTGGGCTTGGTTGGGCTTCTCCTGCGCCGGTGTTTGTTGATGGCCAAAAGTGACGAGAAGAGCGCACAAAAATAGGAGAATAAAACTTTTGCTGCTGCTCATAAGAAGAACCTTCTGCCTTGCGAATCAGAGCTTTCGGACAATTTGCCGGACAGCAAAAATATAGCGCGCCAAGAAAGCGGAGGCAAGCAGAAAAAGCCTGTTTTTACAGGGTTTTTTATTAAAAACGCCACTCAATTGCCGCCCTCTTCCGGCTTCTACAAGGATTCTGTTATGCCATCCAGAGCCGTTTGCGGGTGCGGCTACGAGCGCTCTTGCGGTGGTCGCCCGTAGCCGGTTTTTGAAGCTTGCGCCAGAAAAACATTTTCAGCAAAGCCCTCGCACAGCCAAAACAAACTGGCGCGGCAGCTCCGCCTCCCACGCCAGTTTATTTTTCCGCGAATCGGGTTGCGCTTTAGAAGTAATACTTCAAAGCAAACTCAATAATGCGGTGGCCATGTTTGTTGGTGATCTTACCAAAATCACGCACGGTGTCGGTTGCATCATTGGGGAATCGCGTCTTATCCGTAAACCGGAAGCCGCCAGTGGGGTCACAGACATTATTGGAAGTGCCGCCCGCACCGTTAGGCACATTGTCGCGTCGAACTAAACAGACGGTATCCAGTCGCACATCAATATCACCATTGGCGATGTTGGGATACGCCTGATTAAACAGATTGAAGAATCCGGCGCGGAATTGAATCTTCTGGCGTTCGGAGATGATGAAGTTCTTGAAGACCGACACATCGTGATTCCAGCGATGCGGTGCGCGTATATAGAACGGCGAGACATACGCCCCGCTTTGTCCGAAGCTGGGAATCGAGATCGCGTTGATGTCAAGGAAGCGCTCTCTTAACTGAGTGCCGCCGCTGGTCTGTGGATGGCGCGCCAGTATCGGCGCAATCGCCCCACTTGAACTACCGGCTTGACCGGACGCATCCGTGCCCACCCACGCCGCCGCGACACCACTGCCAGCCAGGTCGCCACCGAATTTCAGCTTGATTGGCAGACCACTTGAAAAGGTGGTGATGCCCGACATCTGCCAGCCATTGAGCAGACCTGTGGTCAACCAATTCTTGAAACCGCTACGCGCTCCATCCGGCACCAGATAGTTGTAAGTCATATTGAAGACATGAGTCCTATCGTAAGGCAAGACGCCCCAGTTACGGTTTCGCGTATCCACAGGGTCAGTGCCATTGCCGTCCGTCTCGTTGACTTGAGTGGTGCCCAGCGCCTTCGAGAAGGTATAGGTCATGAAGTATTGCAAACGACTGTTGGTCTGATGCGACAAAGTCGCCTGCAAGGAGTGATAGCTCGACGTGCCGGTGTACTGATAGAGGCGGACGCTGCTGTAGGCCGGGAAGGGGCGGAACTGCGCCATCACACCGGCCTGCCCGGCCACCGCCACGCGCTGCACCGGAACCGACAGATCGGCATTGCCAACTCTGCCGCTCAACAATTTGCCCACCGGAACAAAATTGGTCTCGATGTTCCCCGGCAGGTGGCGTCCCTGAGTGCCAACATAGCTGACTTCCAGCACGTTGTTCCACAGCAGACGATGCGCCACCGACAGGCTCATATTGGCAATGCGTGGAATGTTAATTGAATTGACATCCGCCGAAGAAATGCCGATGGTGCCAATCTGCGTGAACGGATTGATCAGCGACAGGGTGTTGTAAGTCAGTCCCTCGCCATTGTTCAAACCGGTGAAGCCATAGCCATCAAAGGTCGCCCCATAAGTGTTCGGCGGTTGATTCAGCGAGTAGTATTGATAGTTGCCTTGCACGCGGTTGTAGAACAATCCCGCGCCGCCGCGAATCACCGTGTCGCCCTTGCCGTTGAGGTCCCAGGCAAAGTTCAAACGCGGGGCAAATTGTGGTCGCGGATTCGCGGTAACGCCAAGCGGAATCTCGCCGCGTTTGGCTTGCAAAATGCCGTTGGGACGATTCGGATCGCCGTTAATCAACACCCCCTCCGACGCCATGTATGCGCTCTTGTCAAAGCGCACGCCAAGTCCACCCAATTCTCTATTGGTTGGATAGAAGGCTACCCGCAGACCATATTCCAGAGTGAAGTTCGGGCGCACTTTCCAACCATCCTGAGCAAAGAATTCATAGTTCCAGAAGCGGAAGTTGCCGGTTGCGGTTTGGGTTGACGCCACCACCTGCGCCGGTCGCCCGACCAGCATATCGGCGAACACGTTGCCGGTGGAGTTGGCACCCCAGGGCGCATAGATGAGCCGGGTTTCCGGGTCATTATTGAAGTTTTGAATTTTGTTGCCGCGCTCGACCAAGGCCCCGAATTTCAAGGTATGGGTGCCGGAAATCTTTGCCAACGTATCATTGAACGACAGGCTGGAATTGTGCGCGAACAGCGGCAATCCGCCCGGTTCCCAGAAGTCGCCGTAGGTTTGCCCAGACCAACTGGTGATAAAGGCTAGGGGCGCGTACTTGCTCACCTGGCCGAAGGGGCCTTTGAAGTTGGCAATCCCCAAAGCCGCCAAAGAGACCTTGCTCGGATCGGCATAGTCGTTATCCAACAGCAGCTTGCTGAAACTGAACACCACCTCGTTGGTCATGGTTGGATTAATGACGCTGGTCAGATTGGTAACGATAGAACGACCAAGGTTCGTGCCTCGCACATGAGACGGCAATTCGTAAGCTGAAGGGTTCCACCACAGACCGCGCGCAAAGTCATTGCTTTCGGCTTCCCGCGCCCAGCGCACAAAGAGTTTGGTGTTCTGCGAGACACTGTAATCCACGCGCAAGTTTTGCTGATTGCGATTGATCGGCTGCAAGCCGGTGGCAACATAATTGTTGGGTCCACCGTTTGGGTCGGTGAAATTCGGCAGCGGATAAAAGTTGATAAAGGTGCGGCCAATCGGATCAATGCGATTGGCCACATTGCCGCCATCAGGAAAACCGGGCGACCCTTTCGGGAAGATGCCGTTTCGCATTTCCGCCGTCGGCACAACATCAAACCTTGAGCCAGGGTCCACTTGTTGCCGTTGAATTTCCAAGCCATAGAAGAAAAACAGTTGATCGCGTTTTTTGTTGAAGCCGGTTCCCGGTATCCACACTGGCCCACCGACATTGCCGCCCGGATAGCGATAACTTTCTTCCGGTCTGGCCACCCCGTTAATCGTGTTAGAGCGGTCGTTGGCATTCAACACGGCATCACGGAAATAGCTGTAGAGCGTGCCGTGAAAATCCTGGCCGCCGCCTTTGGTGGTGGCCGAAATCTGCACACCGCTTGAACCATGCTCGGCAGCGTAGTTACTGCTCTGGATTTTCACTTCCTGCACCATGTCCACGTTGGCGGTGATGATGGTGCCGTTGTTAGAGCCGATGTCAATCACCCGCGAGCCGTCAATGCTGACATTGTTGTACTCGCCGCGCAGCCCGTTGACGTGGTACTGACTGTTGGCATTGGTGCCGCCGCCGAAGCTCACGGATTGTTGTCCGGCTTCATCGGCGTTGGGCGCGGTGACGCCCGGCAATATGCGTAACAATTCCAGGCCGCTGCGACCGATGATCGAAAGATTATCAATCTGTTTTGCGGTGATGGTATTCTCTTTCGCGCCGGTCTCTTTTTGAATCGGTTCGGGAGCGCCGGTGATGGTAACCACTTGGTCTGCGCCGCCGACCTCCAACGTGATGTCAACGCCGCGTGTATCACTGGCGGCTAACGAGATGCCGGTCTGTTGTGATGTTTTGAAGCCCTGAATCTCTACTTTCAAGGTGTAGGTATCAGGAGTTAGAGCGTTGAAAACGTACCCGCCTTCATCATTGGTTTTGACTTTGCGCTCGCTTTTCGTGCGCTCACTGATTACGCTGACGCTGGCATTACTGATCACCGCGCCACTGGGGTCTTTCACAGTACCGCGCAAGGTCGCGCTTTGGGTGGTTTGCCCATAAGCACTACCCGTAGCCAGCAACAAGGTACTGAAGAAGATGAGCGAAGGGAAAAAATTGAGCAGTCGCTTAGGCATCGGCAGGCGCTTATACTGATTTGGCATACAGGCATCCTCCAAGATTTCGTGACTGAACTGCAGTTTAAGGGGAACCGTCTTTTACAACACTTGACTTTGTTATTGGTTGAAGATTATTGCAAAAATTCAGGACGGTTTATTTATACACTTCTGCTCTCTTGTCGTGGGAGTTAATAGGGGTATAATGCCTGTCAGCTTTTTAATAGGGCTTAGAGATAGTAGAACCAGTCAGTTAAGCGTGTTACTAACCTGGTTACTCGGTTGGGCTGTGTGTTTTTATGAATTTAAGTCGAGAAGAAAAACTGCAACAGCTTGAGCGTATCGTGCAAAGTCAGGCATTTCATGAAGCCGAGAGCCTACGCGCCTTTTTGAGTTTCATCGTCAATAAGCTGGTGAATGGCGAAGAAGACCACATCAAGGAATACACCATTGCCACGGATGTTTTTGGCCGTGGCAGCCAATTTAATCCCCGCATAGATTCCGTCGTGCGTGTCCAGGCCGGTCGCCTACGATACAAACTACACGAGTATTATTCCACCGAAGGCAAAGCCGATAAAATCCTTATCGAGCTTCCCAAAGGCCATTACAAACCGGTCTTCTCGTATCAGGGAAGCGGCAATGGCACGCCAAAGGTCGAAGTCAAAGTTGAAAACCCGCTCAAGGAAGTTGCGGCAGTCAGCGCGCCGCTGCTCCTTGCCGCCGCAACCCCGCCCACGCCTCAACCACTGCGCCGGGAAAAAATTGCCATTCTCGGTTTAAGCGCCGCCGTAGTGATGCTGGTCATCCTCACGGCGTTTCTGCTGATCGCAACCCGCCAGCCCATCCAAGCCAATCCAAGCGCCGCCGCCAGCAAAAGAGATGCGGTCTATGAAGATGTCTGGGGCATTTTTTTCAACAGCAGTGAACCGCCGCTGGTCGTCGTCGGCAACCCGACCGTCTATCGCTTGGCCAACCCTATGGATCCCATGACGCAGGATGCGCGCACCATTCGTTTGAGCTTGGAACAGACTAGGGAACTGGGGCAGGCCATCGGCAAAGAGAAATTCCTGATGAATTCCATCAAGAACAACTCTGCGCCGCGCCTCTTGTTATGCACAGACGAATATACCGGCATGGGCGAAGCCATAGGCTTGCATTATGTCACCTCGGTCATGCGTAGCGCTGGCAAATCGCTGGTCTTGAAACAGAGCCGCACAGCCAGCGCCGAAGACTTGAAAAACCATGACGCCATCTTGCTCGGCAGCATCTGGGTGAACGAATGGACGGGCAAGCAACCGGTTAAAGAATCCTTTATCTACAGCGACAACGCGACGATTCTCAACCTGGAGCCACAGGGCGATGAAGCGCCGGAGTACAAACCGAAATTCCATCCGGTAAGCGGCAAATTAGTCGAAGATTATGCGCTGATTACCGTCAAACCCAGCCTTTCAGGCAAAAGCACCATGATGATCCTGGCCGGTATCTACAGCGAAGGCACCCAGGCTGCCGCCGAATTCGCCACCAGCAAAGATTATCTGCCCAGCCTCAATCAACACCTGCGCCAAATCTTCGGCGACCAGCCAACGCTCAAGTATTACCAGGCGCTTTTGAAAGTCACGGTTGATAACGGCATTCCCACGCTCATCTCGCTGGTCTCGGTTCATCGTCTGCAAGTAGCCGATTAATTGAAGCGGTGAGCGCTGCTCCAGCGCTACACCAACACCTCTCATCCTGAGGTAGGTTGCCACATGAATTGCATCAGGGATTACGAGAAAAAAGTTCTTTACCTACTCGCGTCCAGGGTACTGTCACACCAGCAACTCGAAGACCTGGTAAGCGCAGGCGAGATAGTTGGCTATGACCACACCGGCAGCGGGTACTTCCTGTCAATCCGCCACGACGACCTTCCCCAAGAACGGCTGGTGTGCCATGAGCCAATCGTGACGGGTAGCGCCAAAGGAGTAATTTGTGGCTTCGTTATCTTCATCGAAAACGGTCAGCTTACCCTTGAGTGTCACTCCTGGGGAGAATTTGATGTTCCCGAAGGATTCAGAGATGAAGAGGTTCAAGTCACCGCAACCTGAATCAAGGGTCGCTTGCTGATGCGAGCGACCCTGCGGCGGTCGTCCGCACCAAGTTGCACTTTAGTTCAGTCCCCATCCTTATGCGTCGGCAGACCTGGTGGCACGCATGGCTTCCAGTTCGGCGAGTTTGCGGTCAGATAATTTCTGCAACACTTTTTCCCAGTCTTTGCGATACGGTCTGAGCGTCCGCACCAGGGCCTCGGCCACGGCCAGATTCCGAAACCATTTCTGATTCGCCGGAACGATGTGCCACTTCGCATACGCTGTCGAGCAACGCATCAACGCCGTTTCATAAGCGCTTTGATAAGCCTCCCACAATTCGCGCTCCTGCCAATCGCCCGGCGACAGTTTCCAAGCTTTCGCCGCCTCTCGTTCACGCGCTTGCAAACGCTTCTGCTGTTCATGTTTGCTGATGTGGAGAAAAAATTTCACAATGATAGTGCCGCTTTCAACCAACGTTCGTTCAAATTCGTTGATCTGATGAAAGCGACTTTTCCAAACTCGTTTGGCCACCAACTCGTGAACCCGCACCACCAGCACATCTTCATAATGCGAGCGATTGAAGATCGTCATCAGGCCTTTGGGCGGCACGACTTTATGCACACGCCACAAAAAATCATGCGCCAACTCCTCTTCGCTTGGCACCTTGAACGCTTCAACGCGACAGCCCAAAGGGTTCACATCGGTCATAACTTTTTTCACCGTTCCATCTTTGCCGCTGGTGTCCATGCCTTGCAAAATAATCAACACCGAATGCTGTCGGGCGGCATAGAGCAATTCTTGCAATTCGCCAAGCTCATCCGTAAGCATGGCCAAACGCTCGTCGGCCTGCTCTTCGGTGAGGCCAAAAGTTTCATCGGGGTCATGCTTGTCGAGTTTCACGGTTGTGCCGGGCTTTACTTTAATTGTCAGTTTCATCCATCCCTCCTTGGGTGTTTTGGTCTGCCAAGGCGACAAAAAATTTATCAACCGCCGCCCGGCTAATGCCGCGTGTGCCGCTACTGGCGCTCACCGTAGCCGCCGCCACCGCCTGCCCGTAGCGCGCCGCTTTGACCACATCGAATCCCCATAGCCATCTGGCCATAGCAAATCCGGCGTGAACCGCATCGCCCGCGCCTATGGTTGAATATAAAGTTTCGACACTCGCGCCGCGCACTCTTTGCGGCGGGTGATTTTTTTCTTGCACCAGACAGCCCGTCGCATCGGTCACCACCAGCGTTCCCGCGAACGTATCCCACAACTTCGCCGCAATTCCCTTGCGCTCATCGGCGTTGATTTTGATGACCTCGGGCTGCGCCTTGGCTTGCAAACAATTCGCCAACGCTTGCTTTTCCGTATCCAGCGACATCAATTTTACGCGAGGCCGCGCCGCTGCGATAATCCGCGCATATAAATCCACCGCGAGTTCGCCGGTCGCTTCCAGCAAAGGCGGATTGCCCGCCATCAATAATAAATCGGTTGATAACGCTGCGGCGAAAGCAAAAGCCTTTTCCAGCGCACCCGCTTGCCAGAGGGCGCGAGGGCTGATGTTGAACGCTACGCGATGCGCGGCGGGGGTTGCTGGGTCTAACAAATCCACGCACAGACGCGCCTGCCCGGCGATCATCACAGGCCGCACGCGCACTCGCCGCAGTTCACTGGTTTGCAAATCATGTAGATAACGACCTTCCGGCGAATCCGGGCGAAAGACCACCAATTCCACCTCAACCGCGTCCTCTTCGCGCAGCAATTTATCCATCACCCGCGCCACATTGGTAGCCTTGCCGCCAGCGTATATGCTCGCCGTGTGCGGACGCAACTTCGCTCCCGACCGAATCGTTACCTGACGCTCGTCGCCGACAAGATAGCCTTCCTCGTCATCGCGGCGCAGATGATAAATCCAGTCGGCGCACGGCGCGAATTCTAAAATTGTCACGCGCATAAAAAATAGTCGGCAGTCGGCAGTCACACGATTTTTTGCCGACTGATGAAACGCGAAAGAAACATGGGAGTGGCTCAATGAGGAGAAAGCTTTCGTCGTCTCGCCTACAGGCGAAAGCGTTCGCATTCCTACGCTGTCATCTACAGGCAGGGCTACGAAATTCCTTCTCGTTCTCACTCCGCTGAACCGCTACCCGAACTTCTTGCTTCTTCACTCAGGTTACACTTTTCACCGTTGGCTGTCTTGCTTTCTGTTGATCAAAGCAAGCGCGTGCTGCAAAGTTTCCGCTAACACCGCAGCCGCATCAATCTCTTTGTGCAGCGTGTCAACGGCGATGACCCGCGTGGTGGCCTCGCCGCTTGGTCGCCAACGCTGTAGCATACGCGGCGCGCTGAAACCGGCAAACACATCTATGCAGGGAGTGCCGAGCGCCGCCGCCAGATGTTGCCCCGCTGAATCATAACCGATGTAAAGATTACTTTCGCCAATCAAAGCCGCAAGCAATCCGATGCGCCCTTGCCAGACCACTACATCGGCGTCCCGCGCACCTGATTGATTCGTGGTTGCAGCATCGGTCTCTTGATTCAACCAACCATCGAGGCGCGCTTCATCAATTTCGACGATGTTGATTTTACGACTTTGATAACCGGCGCGGCGAGCCGCCTCCAACACAGCGTCGGCGCGTTGGCTTTCGGCTTGGCCAAAGCCTCGGTCAAAAATAATTCGCGCCCCTGCCGCAAGCAGGCGACACACCAACTGATTTTCAAAATCATCCGAAACGCGCTTGGCCGGATTTTCGCCAACTCCAAAATTAATCGCCACCAAGGGGCGCGCCTCCGTGTGCCGCATACATTTGACCAGCGCTCGCGCTCTTTCCTGGTCTGCTGATTTCAAGCTCAAGCGCGGCAGCGTTTGTGCTTCACCGCCAAAGACCGCGTTGAGCCAGAGCGCAGTCAACTCGCTCAACGAATGTTTCGTTTGCCCGCCCAGTTCGCGGCTCGGAAAAAAAATATAATTGTCCGTAATTAACGCTTTCGGAATTGCGTTGCTAACATCGGGCGTGGTCACGTTTGCGCTTCGCTTATCGGCTTCCGACCGTTTCACGCTGGCAATGTGCGCCTTCGGTTCTTGCGCTGTTTGCTTTGAAGTTTGCCAATCACCATAAACATTTTCCGCCACCAGCGGCAACAGCCCAAGCTGCGTCAAACGGCTGTCTGGATCGGCGATGAAATACTCATCGTCGCGCAAGTCGGCGATCAATTGACGCACGCTCGATAACACTTCAAGCCAGCTTGATAATCTTGCGGTCAGGGTTCCGGCGCGCTGATAGTGAACTTCAGCGATTCGCACTCGCGCATCGCCACCAAAAATTTCCGCTGTCTTCGCGCCGCCAAGCAAAACCATTTCGGCCTGGGGAAATTCGTTTTTCAAGCGTTCAATGACGACGCTGGTTACGGCTACGTCTGCGCCTATGGTCACTCGCGACAAGATGATCGCACGTTTGACCTTTTGTTTTTGCAACGGCGTTAGATTCAAGCGTCTGATGTGGCGCAGGCGTTCGGCACGGGCAAGCAAATCGGCTTCGCGCAAAAGGCCGAAGTTCGCCAACTCCCGATCCAGCAATTCGCCCTCTTGATGCTGGCGCGAGAATTGAATCAACTGCGCGAAGAGGCGATTGTAAAGCGTCACGGCTTGTGCCTCAAAAGAATCTGCCAGGGGTTCGACCAATGACTTGAAAATGGCTCCTGTAGCCAGTTTCAAGGTTTCCGGGTTATTCGACGAAGCGAGTTCCGCCAGTCGTTCGATGGACGCACGCAGGTACTTTCCCGAACCGTAAAACTGGTTCAGAAATTCGGCGGCTACGGCCTGCGGCGAGATCGTCTGTGATTCGGTTTTCTTCATGGGCGAACTGATGAAGGGGCATTATTTCATGCTCGGAGAATGACGGGCAAACAACTCGTCATCTTTACTTGTCGTTTGCAAGTGGGTGGAGAAAAGACGATCTTCGCGCCGACAGACTAGCGACGCGGGTGGCAATCTTTGTAAGGTTCGCGCTTCCGCTTTGGCAATTTCGTGAGGCTTGCGTTTCCCCTTCCGTTGATGTCCATCTGCGGCAATCGCAACGCGGCTTGCGGGTCAAAGAATGGGTGTTGTGAAAATCGAGTAGGGCAACCCGTAAGCGTTGCCTCTCCATTTTTTTGTGCCGCGTTAATACTGACAATCGGGTTGCGAGTAGAAGCGGCGCAGCAAATCATCCACTTCTTTTTTACCCATTACTTCAAAAATTTTTACCGGTGGAATGTCCAGACCTTCCGCCAGTTTTAAGGTGGTTTCCACATTGAGAGTGTTGACCACCGATGAAAGAATTTTCGACAGTAAGCCCTGATCGAATCCGGTCTGACGACAAAAATCAATCTGCCGTAAGCCTTTGGCTTGCAGATGCTCGCCGATGAGACTGGCCAAGGGCGTGCGGCGTATCGCTTTTTCCGTAGAGGTCGCCGAAAGGGTTGCGGCGGTCGCGCTATTGAGAAAGTGGGAGCTGATCTTAGACATGGACTTGGTTCCTTTTTTATCTTCTTTTTTTGTTGGCTTGGTCACAGTGAGCCTTCTACAGGTGATTGTTTGGCCTCTCGTCAGCGCTCGACGCAAACCGTTTCGGTGCTGAGAAAATTGAAAAATACTCAATAAAACCGGGGTTTCCCAGTTGCTCTCAGGGCGACAACCGCAAGCGCCTGCGCCGTTCGCCAGCCTTGATTGAAGAGGCGCGAAGACGGCCTAGTGGACGGTCGTGTGGAGATTAACGTCCGCCGCGCATGAAAAACGAAACGAATCCGGTAACCCCCAACAGGCTGGTCACCTTGCCGATGGTTTTGAAAGTGTTGCCGGGTACGATGATGGTGTCGCCGGTTTGCAGATAAAAATTATCTTCGGGACTGGCTTTGCCCTGCATCATCTTTTTGACATTCACCTTCACGGTTTGCACATTGCCAAAAGGGTCTTGGCGTAACACCGTGACGTTCGAGGCGCTGCCGGTATCGGTAATGCCGCCCGCTGCCGTAATCGCTTCAAAGACGCGCAACGGTCGCGTCATAATTTTGACGCCGGGTTCGCGCACATCGCCGAGGATGCCGTATTTCGAGCTGTTCGATTCCAGCAGCGAGAGCGTTACACGCGGCTCGCGTATGTATTCGGAAATCGCCGTGGTGAAATTTTCCTGTAGTTGCGCCAGCGTCTTTCCGGCTACGCTCACATTGCCAAGCAAAGGAAAATAGACCTGCCCGACTGGCGACACCGTAGTTTTTTCCACCGAGTCTTCGGGGTGTTTATCAATGTGAATGGCCACGACATCACCCGCCCCCAGGCGATAGCTGTTATAAAACTGTTGATAGACGGAATTGATTTGCGCCTGAATCGCCGCTTCTTCGGCGCTGCTGTCGGCAGTTGGCGGCACAGCCGTTTTGTCGCTCGCCAAAGCTTTCGCTTTGTCTTCTTTGACGGCTTCACGGGCGTCGTCTTTTTTGGCCTGCACGGTTGACGAGGACTGCGCGGCGACCGCCACACTGAAAGCCAGCAATAAAAAAACTGCCGTCAAAACGCGCCCATTGAACCTCTGCGCCAGCCCTTGACGCCGCCGTTTTGCTCTTTGCTTTTTGCCTATTGCCTTTTCCATCACTGCCCTCCGCGACCGAACAACACGGTTTTCACGGTCTCAAAAATAATCACTGCGTCCAGCAACAACGAACGGTTTTTGATGTAGTACAAATCGTAGCGCAATTTTTCAAAGGCATCTTCCACCGACGAAGCGTAAGGAAATTTAATCTGCGCCCAGCCCGTCAGTCCCGGTTTGATAAGATGGCGCTGTTGATAATAGGGAATCACTTCGCTCAACTGCTCAACAAAGACCGGGCGTTCGGGACGCGGTCCGACGAAGTTCATATCGCCACGAATAACATTGATAAATTGCGGCAATTCATCAAGCCGCAGTTTCCGCAGAATGCGCCCGATGCGGGTCACTCGCGGGTCGGATTTTTCCGCCCACACGGGGCCGGTCGCCTCTTCGGCGGTGGCATTCATAGAACGGAATTTAATAATCTTGAAGTGCTTGCCATTTTTGCCTATACGTTCCTGGGTATAAAACACCGAGCCACGCGATTCCAATTTCACGACCAGAGCGACGACCAGCATAATCGGCAAAGCCAGCACAAAACCAGTCAGCGCCAAAGCCAGATTCAAGATTCTGCGAATGTGATAAGCGATGTCGGTCAGGCGATTGCCACGCGAAAAAATCAACCACGAAGGGCGGAGCAGTTCAGTGGCAATCTTGCCGGTCAAACGCTCGTAATAACAGGCGCATTCTTCGACTGCGACGCGCCCGCTGAGGCTCAGATTCAACAACTCTTCGATAGGAAAGACGCCGGTTCCGCGCCGGTCTTCCAAAGCCACAACGATGCGGTCAACTTCGTAACGTGACACCAGACTGGCAATGTCATCCGTGATGCCGATGACTGAAGGATTGATTAAACTCTTGCCGACCAATTCCGGCTTGTTATCCACAAAGCCGACAATGTGAATTCCGGTGTTGCGTCGTTCCAAGGTTGCACGCGCTGTTTCCACCGCCTGCGTGCCGGAGCCTAAAATTAAGACGCGCTCACGCACGCCCAGATTCGGATGACCGGAACTCCAGGCCACCAGTAAACGCCAACCGGCTATGGCCAGAAAATCTATGGCCATGGCAATCAAAAAAATGCTGCGATCAATCGCCAGTTTCGGAACCGCGTAAAAAAGAATGGAGAGTAAAAGCGTCGAGACCCCAAGCGCTTTGATAATATTGCCAAATACACGGCGATAGCGGCGCGTCGCTGGCAGGTCATAGAGATCGAAAAGATAAAACGCCAATTGAATGGCCACAACCATCAGTGCCAGTCGCATCCAGCCGCCCGCTTGCAAGCTCTCCGCTACGGTATAACCGGAATAACGCAACGGTCCGGCCAGCATTCCGATGAGGAAAAGCAGGAGGTTTTCCGTGAGGACTAAAAACAATCTTCTCATTTAATCTCCTCCCCAGTTGCGCGACTCCAACAACTGTGAACCGGGGATTCGGGGACTAATTCCCTGTCAACTACAAGACCCATTTTCCCACTTCCTTACCAGGTTCGTTCGGTGCTGCTTGTAGCTGAAGCGTTGCGAGGGCAAGCGGTCAGCTAATTCGCTTTGGCGCGCTTAGGCTTTTTGCCGGAGACGGCTTCGGCGCTTTGCGCTTCGTTCAACACCACCCCCAGGCGGCGTTCTTTCGGCACCAGTTTCAAAGCTTCGGTTACTGCCGTGTGATGCGTATGTCCGGCGCGACTGACCATCACCGTTCCATCCACTATCGAAGCAATGCGTTGCGCGTCCGCCGAATCCACAATCGGTGGCGCGTCAATTAAGATAAAGTCGAAATGCTGCTCCAATTCCGTAAACAATTTCTCGACCCGCGACGAGGTCAATTCGTCGGCGGTTGCCGCGCCGTTATTGAAGGTGCGCGCCGCCATCACATACAGACCGTTGGGGTCCAGGCGAATCGCCGCGTCAACAAATTGCACACGCTCTTCAATAACATCAAGCCAGCCGCTTGAGGGCTTGAGAGCGAGTCGTTGGCACAACGCTGAATTCTGCACATTGGCATCAATCAACAGCACGCGCCGTTCCTGTGGTTTGGCCATCACCCAGGCAAGATTGATGGCCACAGTGGTTTTGCCTTCGCTTTGGCGAGCGCTGGTAATCAGCAAGGTCTTCAACTTTTTTTCTGGCCGCGAAGCCAGATTCAACAAGCGCACGGCCAGCGTGCGATAACGCTCGGCAGCCAGCGCATCATTGCCATTCAACGCCACCAAGTGCGGCTCTATGGTTGCAGGGTTGACGGCCATCGTTGTCTTTGGCTGGACGAAAACTGCCGCCGGTATGGGCGCGGGTGCAACCTGCAAACGGCGCGGCTCATACGACCAGTCGTTGATTGGCGACTCGCGGGCAATGGCGGCGTCACGCAGCATCGGTAACTCTTCGTCCAAATTAAAATCGGCGGACGCAGGGTGATTGGTGAAGACCACCAAGCGCTCCTGACGCACCATGCCTAAGCCATAAACAACCTCATCGCGGCGCTCATCACGCCCTTCATCTGGCGCTTCGTCGCGGCGCAAGGGGCTGGCTTCGGCTTGCGGCGTAGCGTTTTTTTCAGGCTCCCGCGACTCCGACGGGTTGGCTTGTTCCTTCCAGCTTTTCGCTAATGCTTTATAAACTCTTCCCATATAAACTGACCTTACAGGTTAACTGTTTGGCGCACCTTCTTTTATTTTTTTCCGTTGCGGCTTTCGGTTGAATCGCTATGCGGCGTTTGCGGAATGAACGCGCTTTGCCGAACTCCGGCAAACGCGGCGCTGCATCCAAATTCGCGGCGCTCTCAGCGCAGGCGTGCGCGCTTGAAAAACTTCAGCGGCGCGTCCCACTCGCTGTCATCCAAAGGATTGTTTTCAACCTTGGAAGAATTTTCCGTATCCCATCCGGCGCGACCAGTGACATTGTTATCGGCATCGCGTATGTAATGCACATTGGTCGGCGCAGCAGGTTGTGCTTGAGGGTCGCTGGCGAAACGCTCGAAGGCGGTTTCAATATCCTGCTCGCCGATGTTCACCCCCATAGCAATCTCTGCTGCAGTCGGATAGAGCGCGTACTCCACCGGCGTTAAGTCCAAATCGTCGGCGACCTGACGAATGATTTCCGGCGTGATGATGCGGCTCTCTTCGCTGAAACCTGTCAACAAGGCGTTGTCGCAAATATTATTGATGATGCGCGGAATGCCGCCAGCCAGTTGATGAATCATCTTGACGGTTTCCGGCTCGAACAAGTTTTCGTTCTGCGCGCCGGCCACCCGCAAACGCCAGCGTATATATTCGGCGGTTTCGCGTGACCCCAAGGTTTTAATCGAGCATTTCAAACTGATGCGCTGTTTCAATTGGCGTTGATCGGCTTGCCCTAATGAGGTATGAAGTTCGGGCTGACCGCATAAAATAATCTGCAACAGTTTTTCGCGAGTGGTTTCAAAATTCGACAATAGACGAATCTCTTCCAACAGGTGCGGCGGCAACAAATGCGCTTCGTCAATCACCAGCACCGTGCTTAAACCGCGTTTGTAACGCGTGACCAGCAATTCGCCCAGGCGTCTGAGCATAGCGGATTTCGATTGTTGCGGCGGTATGCGAAACTCGGTTGCCAGCATATCGAAAAAATCTTTTGACGACAGCAGCGGATTGAAAATATAGGCAGCGAGTATCGAACGATCCAGCGATTGCAGCATCGAACGCAAGATGGTGGTCTTGCCAGTGCCGACTTCGCCGGTAACCACGACCAGACCTTTGCCGCTTTCGATGCCGTATTGCAAGGTGGCGAAGACTTCCAGCAGGCTGTCCGTGCGAAACAGATATTTCGGGTCGGGCGCTAAACTGAAGGGGATGTCTCGTAATCCATAAAACTGCTTGTACATTCGTGTCTCCTCAACTTCTCCAACCCTGATAAAATGGTCAATCCGGGCAAAATTCTATTTTCTCCCCAACAGCGCAAACAAGTTGGTGAAGAGAAAGATGCCGGTCAGCGCCACCGTCGCCAGCACCGCAGCGGCAGCCCCAAACGCCAGACGACGACGCTTGCGCCCGGCGGCGCTGGCACGCTCTTGGGCGGTCAGGGTTTTGGGTATCGCCACCAACATGGGCAAGCGTGTGTAATACTCAACATCCTTGACATCCTGTAGCGACGCGAATCGGCGGAATTCCAGCACCAAGGCGAAGCCTATCCCCACGGCCAAACCTAAGAAAGACGCGATGCCCATCAACAGCTTGCGATTCGGTGCCACCGGCAATTGTGGCAAGTTGGCCTGATCAAGTACACGATACTGTTCGACCTTGGAACTGCCAATAGTTTTCTCTTTCAACTCGGCGTCCTGTTTTTTCGCGCTGATGTCTTTATAGTCGGCTTTGAGTCCCAGATAATCCTGAGCGATGCGCGCCGAGTTGGCATCACGAATCGGCGCGGCGGCCACAGTTGCGGTGCCGCCGGTGGCGCTCACCGCAGGGCGTGGCGGATTGGCGATCTGCCGATCAACCGCACGGCGTGCGACTTCCAGATCCGCTTTGACGCGGTTGCGGTCGGATTCAAGTTGGCGCAAATCTCTGGCCTCTTGCGTCTGCGCCACCATACCGGCGTTCTGTTGTTTCAACTCGTCAATCTGCCGATCAATGGCGGCAATCTTGTCGTTGACGGCAAGGACTCGCGGATGTTTGTCGGTCAGTTCCTGGCGATTGATCAAGTTATCGCGTTCGCCTTGCAGTTGAGCGCGCTGCGCGATGAGCGCGCCGTAAGCGGGATTGCCCGACAGCGGCGACACCTTTTTCTGTTGCTCGACGACAGGACGCAATTCGGCTATGCGTTTTTCAAGCTCGGCAAGTTGTTGTTCAAGTTTGTACTGCTGGTCGCGCAAACCTTCAATCGTCATGGTCTGATTGCGCGCCGCATCCGCATTAACGGTGGTCGGCGTTGCGCCGCGATTGCCAGCGCCTGTGCCGCCATAAGGAATAACCGGCGCGTCTTCGCGCAGATTCAATACCCAAGGGTTTTTCAATTCCAAGTCGTGCAGTTTGTCAGCCAATTCTGCGGCGCGTTGATTAAGGATTTCGGTTTCCCCCGAAGCCAGATGCTTCATGGCTTCGACGTTATCGGCAATCAGTTGTTCGGCAAGTTCGGCGGCGATGCGTTGCGCCATCTGCGGGTCTTGGTCGCGGTAAGACAAGGTGAAGGCTTTGGTAGCGCTCTCCTGATTGGCGTTGACATCTATGCCGATTTGCCCGCGCATATCGGCGAGCAGATCGTCCAGGCGTTCCCCTTTGGCGAGTTGCTTTTGAAACAGCGAGAATTTCCGTATGACCGATTCCAGACGCGAACGACTGGTGACTTGCTGGCGAATATTGCCTAGGCGTTGCGATAAATCGGGCAGCGCGGTTTCCGATGAGCGCTCATTGCTTGGCGGCGATTCGACCATAATGAAGGTGGACGATTCATAAATGTTCGGCAGTTTTTTAATCGCCACCAGCGCCGCCAACATCACCACCAGCGCCGGAATAATGATGGCGAATTTGTGACGGCGTAAAGCTTCAAGATATTCTGCCAGATTGCGAGGTCTTATCGAATCCATAGTTGCTCAAGGTTCCTCTTTGGAGTGCTGGGGTGGCGGCTGGTGTAGGCTTGATTTTTTATGGCTCTACCAGGCGTCACGCCTATTCAGTTAAAGCACGAATCGCAGTCGCTTTCCAGACTTTTCCCAGCCCTGCGCGGCGGACTAACCGGCTTACAGAAAATGGTGATTGATTTCTTGCGGTAAGGGCAAAGACGATTTGCACCAGCGAAAATTTAAGTGTTGACATCCCTACCACCCTATTTTATAAACGCCTCGTAGTTGGTTTCTGGCCTAATTATGAACTGTTCGAGTTGATAATTAACCCACTTCAAAGTTGCCGGCTCGGCTGCCCCTGAGAAAATCGAACGACTAAAGCTTGAGGCGAATTTGCGAAGGTGAAGGATTCGGTCTCTTACTCCTCAGCGACAAAATAAAGGGTATTTTATATGTTCGTGCAAGGATCTTACACTACGGTTCCTGTAGAAGTTTCATTCATGGAAAGCACCGATAGATTATACAGTCTGGCGGCGGTACTGGATGAAATCAATGAAGGGGCAACGCTACTGAACGGCGACGGACAATTGCTGTGGCGCAATCGCGCCTTTGACAAGTTGCTGGTGGACAACCGCGAAGGGCATTTGCTGGTCGCGGGGGTGATTGAATTCGCCACCGAGTTTTATCAAGAGTTGCTGCTTGATCCGGCGATGGCAAGTTCGCGTGCCTACAGCGCCAATGTCGGTCGCGTCGAACACGAATTCTATTTCTCTTTAATGCCCAAGGGAATGCTCGGACCAGAGAGTTACCTGCTGTGCGTCGTCAAACGCATGGCCTCGCGGTGGTCGAGTTATGAAGAACAATTGCGCCAGCACTGGTCGCTGACCGAACGCGAAGCCCAGGTTGCGGTTGAATGTTTACGCGGCAAAAAGAATTTGGAGATCGCCGACTTTCTCAAGATCAGCGTCGAGACGGTCAACAAACACTTGGACAAAGTTTATCAAAAAGCCGGCGTGCGCGGACGTTCAGAACTGGCTTCGCGCCTGCTCGACAACGCCTTCTAAATCCTTGCCAATAGCGCTGCACCAATAAAAGCCAAAGAACTTCGCTTCTTTGGCTTTTGTGTTTTTCGTCCGCCATCCGTAGCCGGATGGATTCTCTACTTTACTTATCAGGCATTATCCAATGGGTTCTCTATTTTACTCATCAGGCATTATCCAGACGCAAAGCAGTATAGCGAATTTCATTTGCCCGACCTACGACACCTAGTTGAGAGGCGGTCACAGACCGCTTCTCAACCCATCGCACACCTCTGCAAGCCGCTATAAGAAAAAACTACAGGCTACGGGCTACCGACTATTCCGCTTGCATTTGTTTGTGGGCGCAGATAGTTTTACCACTGATGGTGATTCACAAAGCCGCCGCCACAGTCTTCACGCCACTTGATGATGGCACGGGAGTGCTGTTGAATCTTGACACCCTGCTCTACTTCACGCTCAACCGCACCGGCGCGCATTTGTGGAAACTGCTTGAAGAAGTGCAGTCGGTGTCGCTCGATGACCTGGTGATGCTGACCTGCGAACGCTTCGAGGTTAGCGAAGCGCAGGCGCGAATGTCACTTCTAGCCTTCGTTGACCGCCTCGATAACTTCCACATGATTCGTCTGGCGTAATGGCTCCGTCAACCTTTCAATGCCGTCCCCACTGTCTTCTTTCGGTGAGCTTTTTCTCACTTCCACAATCAGGTTATGGCAACCGCAGAATTGACGCCTTTTGTCAGTCGCAGTTTTCCATATTTTGTTACCCCGATTTAGGTAGGCACGAGGGGCGGTATTTGTTTTTAACAACTTAGGCTCACCCAAACAGGGCTTGAGGCGATGGCACGAGCATTGCTCTATACATCAACGTAACTCGATAGATAAGCAACAATCGGGATCACGGGGGCGATGCTGGTTGTTGCAAAACTTAGAGAAGCGACAGAAGCAGTTTACAACAAAGCCACAGGGGTTAGGGTCACGGGGGCGATGCTAACTTCTGTGGTTTGTTTTTTGGAGAAGCAATCGTTGCAAAAAGTTTTGACTTCCTTAACTCATTTGTAACCAACGCAGGATTATCATGCTGGCTTACAGTTATGACATTCTTGAACAGTTAAAGGAGGGTTGCCGGATGAGCAATTCAATTTCGAGCAAGGAAACCATCTGTGCCTTGATGCCTGGACAAAATGTGCAAACCAGTTTCGGCCCCGGCACGGTCTCGGCCATTAGTCTGGTGGATTCGTTAGTCTATGTCGCGTTGGCGCGTCAGCCCAAAGCGCTTTATGTATTCAAACCCGAACAGGTCAAGCAGGCCGCCTGAAGCAAGGCTTGCCGAATGTTTGTGGCGCTACTGCGCCGCTTGGAGAACCAGGGGGAAATCATGGAGTTTATGACCATCACCGGCATCGAAAACGGCAAGCGCTACATTGCCATCTATCGCAAGTGGTTCAATGAAAAGATGAGCGCCTGGGAATTGAATCTGGTTCCCGGAACCCTGCGCTGGCTCAATGACCAACCGTTGCAACACGATCATCATTGATGCCAAGCTTGTCGCCACAACCTGCTTTCCAGTCTCGCCCAATACGGCTTTGCGGTCGGCACGCCGCTGACCTCAAGTGCTGAATTCTGCCTGCAATCATCAAGCCGACAACCAGCCTTGTTGGCCTGTCAATCCGGCATCACCAAGTTTTTCCCTTCACCTGCAAAAGCACATCCTCAATTCGCTTCGTCAAGCACACCAGTTGTTGAAATCAAGCTTTGTCTTGCCAGCCTTTCTCAGGTAGGCTGTAAAGGAAAAAAGTGCATATTTCACTGCCATAAAGGCCAGTGGCTTCAAGTTGAAAGCCCAGCGATTTGCCCTGTAAAGGGCGCTTCCTGGCGCAAGCCTCTTCGCCAACCGATGCAGATGAAGGCGAAAAATTGTATGCGCCATGCCGGTCGTCCGGCATAGGTGCTGACGCTAACACCAGGTGAAAGACTGATTACAGTCTTCGCCTGCAAGTCGAGGGTTTTCCCTCTCCGATGGTGACTATAATGATTGTGGAATTCAGCGAGATTCGTCATTTGATACCGATGTACATTTTCAACGAGTACGGACAATTGACCGGCAATTTTGTGTACGGCGATAAAATCATCTGCGAGAAGTCGGCGGGACGCCTCAAGATTTGGTTGAACCGCGAAGCCTTTGACGCTCAAGACCCCGACCGCTTGATTTGCGATTATGATGAAAACACCTTGCGCGGCCTGCGCTGAAAACTTTGGGCGCGAGGCTGCCTTGGGCAAAACTATTGGATCAGCGTTGCGCTCTCGCCGGTTGGCGTTGCGTCCATTGCGGCGCGTATTTATTGAGGATGCGATAAACCAACAAGCCCAACAACACCGCGCCGAAAAGCAACGGAATGCGGGTGTCGGTTTTGACTTTCAGATAGTAATGAATGACACCGGCGATGCCTGACAGATAAGCCAGTTTATGCAGGCGATTCCAGTTTTTACCGCCGAGGCGTTTCACCCAACCAGTGGTTGAGGTGATGGCGAGCGGCACCATCAAAAAAAAGCCGAGCATCCCAACAGCAATGAACGGGCGCTTGAAAACGTCAGCGCTGGCTGCCGATAGATTGAACGATTTGTCGAACCACAGAAAAGCCAGCAGATGTAGAAACCCATAAAAGAACGCATACAGTCCCAGCATACGCCGCAATTTCACCATCCACGGCAAGCCCAGCATTTTTCTCAAGGGCGTTACGGCAAGCGAAATCAACAGAAACACCAGCGTCAAGGTGCCCGTCGTCCAAGTGAAAAATTCCAGCGGGTTGGCTCCGAGCCGATGATAATAAGCGTCATAGCCGAGCAGCACCAGCGGCACCAGAGCATTAACGAAGACCACAAATTTGATAAAGCCAATTTCTTCTTTCATAACTCTCAATCCGTCCATCTGTCTTTCGTCTGTCGTCCAGTGTTCACCTGCCTAATGGTTGCGCCTGCCTTGAAACTGGCTCCTGTAGCCGGTTTGGTGTCGCGCTCAGAGAAAACCTCTGCCGAACTTCGAGCGCCGGACTTCGAGCGCCGGACAGCGGCGGCAAGACTTCTGGCTGCCGCCTGTAGCACCACGGAAAGGCTTAGAAAAATTTTCGCAAATCCATGCCCTCGTACAGACTCGCCACTTGTTCGCCATAGCCGTTGAACATCAAGGTATCGCGCCTGCCGAATTCGCCGATGCGGCGTTCGGTGGCCTGACTCCAGCGCGGGTGGTCAACCGTCGGATTGACGTTGGAATAAAAGCCGTACTCTCTGGGGTTTTCGCTGCTCCACGTCGTGCGCGGCTGAGTTTCGACCAAGCGAATTTTGACGATGGATTTGCCGCCTTTGAAACCGTATTTCCACGGCACTACCAAACGTAGCGGCGCACCGTTTTGCGGCAACAAGGTCTGCCCGTACAAGCCCGTGGCGAGAAGGGTCAACGGGTGCAGGGCTTCGTCCATTCGGAGTCCTTCAACATAGGGCCAACTCAAAACCTCAGTGCCGCGTTGATTGGGCATCTGGGTCGGATCAACGACGGTGACGAATTCAACAAACTTCGCGTTTGCTAACGGCTCGACCTCTTTCAATAATTTATGCAGCGGAAAGCCGACCCAAGGGATGACCATTGACCAGCCTTCGACACAGCGATGCCGATAGATGCGCTCTTCGGGTTGTCCGAGTTTGATCAATTCGTCGAGGTCAAAAGTTTTCGGTTTGTTGGCCAGCCCCGTGACCTCGACGCTCCACGGGCGCGAGACGAAATTTTTCGCGACGGGCGCAACCCCTTGCTTGCTCGTCGAAAACTCGTAGAAGTTGTTGTAGTGGGTAATCTCTTCAAAGCTGTTCGGTTTGTCGTTGGGCAACAGCCCGGTTGATTGTGACGTGACGGTGGCAATTTTATCGGTCGTCTGCGTGACCTGGCTTTGCGCTGTCAGACTTTTGTAGAGCCAGCCGGTAGCCGTAGTGGTCGCGGCAAGCACCGCGCCGCGAAGAAAATTGCGGCGATTGAAATAGAGCGGTTCATCGGTGATTTCGCTGCTTTTAATGTCGTCGGTTTTTTTAATCAACATACCTTCTACCTGCTGCCTCTGCCGTCAATGTTGCGCTACGCAATTGGCGCGTTGATGGATGAGAAGCGACGGCGTGCGCTCCCTCTTCACCGCCCAACCGCCTGCGCCTCAGCTATTCAATTTTACGGCAACGGCTCCGAGGATGCGACGGCTCAAGCGCTCCTGTACGAAGGCTACCAGTTTGAGGTTTTCCTGCCGCCAATTTTTTTCGAGGGTAATCTTCTGCGTCGCCTTGAAAATTGGTGGCGCGGCAGTCCATTCGCCAAACGTGCTGAGTTGGCGCACCACGGCGGTGTGCGCCAGTTGGCGACCGGAATTTTCGCCGCGCAACACCTGAGACTTTAAATTGCCTTCGGCGATGGCAAGCCAGACTTCCGCGCTGTCGCCGGTTTTTATCTGTGGCATATTCTCTACGTTGATGGTCACCGAAAATTCATTCGCTGAAGTTTTGACAGACGCAAGCGTGAGGCTTGCTTTCGCAGCGCTCGCCGCTTTGATCAACGCTTCACGCGCCCTTGTGGCATTGCTGCCGACAAATTCAAGGCTGCCATCAACCACCATCTGCGGCGTGTAGATGTCATTCAGGCCAAAGGCTCTGGCATAGTCGCTCTGGCGCTGGCTGAACAGCGCCGACGAATAAGGATCCGCCCAGCCCAACCGATTCCAGTAATCAACGTGTTCGCTGAGGGCAATGATTTCAACACCGACCAACGGTTGTTTGTCTTCCAACTGTTTCAACAACCCATCGGCAGGCGGACAACTGGAACACCCTTCGGAGGTAAATAATTCAACAATAACGGGCGTTTTTTCACCGTTTGCGGGTGTGGGCGCGGCCTCCATCCAGGCCGCCGATTCCGCCAGAGAAACCGGATTGCGAACATAGAAAGACGCGGTCAACAACGCCGCTACGCACATCGCCAGAAAGATTGTTATTCTCAAATTCATAGTCGCTCGTTTTCCTTGACTCAGTTTACCGAAACTCCCGATTCGGTATAGCTATAAATTTCCGCCGGGAGTTTTTTTATTCCCGCGCTGCAAGTTTATTTCACCACGACTTGCCGGGTCACGACCAAAGGAGCGCCTACATCCTTGTCCGTATGATGATGAATTCATGCGGACTAAGGATGTAGGCGCTCCTCTTATTTCATCCACGATTCGGAGTATCTACGCAGCGTTGTTCAAGCGGCAGGGTCGCACCAGTACCGCATCACTACTTGGGTTGATACAAGAGCGCTTTGCAGATAAAGGTACGGGCGAGGCTGTAGAGGTCGCCCGTACCTTTCCCGCAGCGACTGCCAAACCGCGCAACCGAAGCACGTTTACAATCTTGTTGTTGAAGCGACGCCAGCGTTTCTCAGGGTCGTAGTGGCGGCGGTATCACTTTCCAACTAATCTCGACGCTCGTTCCCGGCTCCAGTTTCTCGACGCGAAACAACGCATACAGATTGCTGTCGGAGTCCCGCGTGTGAACCAGGTACAAATGCCCTTCGACCGCTTTGACGCTCGCCTCTCGCTCCGGCTCTTCATAAGCAGAAAGCTTCGGTATGTCAAATTTGTCGGTCCATTTGAATCTGCCCAGATCGCGTATGCGGCTGCGGTCATCGGTTATCATCGAAACATCAAACGCATCGGGCAGCGAACTATTGCCAAACAGTAAATCCCAGTCGTTGCGACAAAGCTTTTGCGCTTCTGGCCCGTTGCCGCCAAACTCGAAACTGAACGCTGCATAACTATAATTGTCTTCGCCGTTCACGTTTCGCCGCGTCAGCAATTTGGCAACTTTGGTGTCCGGCGGTGGCGCAACGCGCAGGCTGAGGCTCTCTTCCTTTGGCGCAGGAATGCGCTTCCAACTGATGGTGCAGCGTTCGGCCTGCTGTAAATCCTCTACCCGAAATAAAACATAAAAATCTGTCTGCGCGTCCTTCACGCGCATCAGGTACATCGTGCCGCGCTTCGCCTTCACGAACATAGGCGTTGTCTCAGCCCATTCCTTGAACGTATCGCCGGAGGTATCTACGGTGATGTGGCGCTGCTCGCCTGCTTGCAGTTCCGGCAAAGGCATAAGCGCTGGCACGGTGAAAGAATCCGCCCAGTCGTAGTCGCCCAACTCTTTCATGACGCTGCGCCGGTCGGACGTAGAAGTGCCAACCCGCAGCCAGTCTTCACCACCGATGCGAGCATAGCCGTAGGCCAAATCCCAATCATTTGATTTCGGTAAACCGTTTCTGCCGTGCTTGAAACTGAAACACGATCTTGTTTCATCATCCCGACCGGTCGCTTTGTCCACCGGGGGGTACAGCGTAACCGTCTGGGGCGCTTGCCGGTTGAGGTTTAGTGGATGAGCAATGCTGCTGCCGGTAGTTTTTGATATGCCGACCCAGACCAGCAACATAATCAAAGTGGTAATTTTCATGATGTACTCCTTTCAAAGGTGCGCGAATCGTCAAAGATCATTCGCTAGAGCGGTTTTCATATGTGTGTACTGCCCCCCTATCGTTGAGCAGCGGTCTTCAACCGTGCGAAGATATTCGACCGCCGCTCAACGGGTTTGAGGTTTCCGTAATCTCAAACCAAAACCGCTCTAGCGTCCGCGCCAGCACGCGGCGCGTTTTTCTAAAAAGGCGCTCATGCCTTCGTGCGCGTCTTCGGCCATAGCGTTCATGCTCATGATCTCTTTGGTGTAGGCATAAGCTTTCTGTTGATCTAAATCTATCTGCGCGTAGAACGCCTGTTTGCCCAACCCCAGGATCAAAGGGCTGGCTTCGACAATCTGGCGAGCGAGAGCAAAGGTTTCCTCTGACAATTGCGCGGCAGGCACAACCCGATTAATCAAGCCCCAGTCCATCGCCGTGCGCGCCTCAATAGCGCGCCCGGTCAGCAACATTTCCAGCGCTCGTTTGCGTCCGATGCTGCGCGTCAAGGCCACCATAGGGGTGCTGCAAAACAATCCTATGCGAACTCCCGGAGTGGCGAATTTCGCTTCTTCGGCGGCGATGGCCAAATCGCAGGTCGCCACCAATTGACAACCGGCGGCGGTGGCCAGCCCCTGCACCTGGGCAATCACCGGCTGCGGTATGCTTTGCATCGTCGCCATCATCTCTACACAGGTGTCAAAGATTTGCCGATACTCATTGAGGCTGCGATTCATCATCTCGCTCAGATCGTGACCGGCAGAAAAGACCGCCCCCGCCGCCGCCACAATGACGGCGCGGATATCCGGCGAATTGCCGATCTCTTTCAAACAGGCGTTCACTTCGCGCATCAACGCCAGCGATAGAGAGTTGCGTTTTTCCGGGCGATTCAACGTCACGCGAGCGATGGCGTCATGGGTTTCTACGAGCAGGTATTCGTAAGTCGTTGGCATCAGATTTACTCCTTCACGCAAGCATTATTCGTTCGCTTGAGCATAGCAGTCGGCGCGGATTGCGGTCTAGCAGAGGTTCCGTTTTGCATACTGGGAAACGCCGTCGTAAATAAATACGTGGATTTCGGGTTCGCCACCCACCTAATGAAATACGCCGGTTTTTCAGGCTTTTCTTTGCCACCAAGCGCTCTTCGTGTGGCGAGTTCAGCGGCCCAAAGAGGGTTGGCCTGAGGCGACGCTAGGCGACCAATCAGATGGCTTGAAGTTATTCCGCCTCGCGCTGCTTCTTGCGTAAGATATCGCCATAGAGTAGTTCCATACAATTGGGACAGACGCTGTGCGAGAACTCGGCTTCGGAATGTTCGCTGATATATTCTTCAATCTGATTCCAGTAGCCGTGATCGTCGCGAATCTTTTTGCAAGAGGCGCAGATCGGCAGCAAGCCGCTCAACTGTTTGACTTTTGCCAGCGCTTCTTGAAATTGCGTGATTAATTGTTCGCGTTCGGCCTCTGCCTGTTTGCGGCGGCTGATGTCCATAGTGATAACCAGCACGCATTGCCGCCCGTTTTCTTCAAGGATTTCAGCGGTCAACAACGCTACCACCTGGCGACTGGTCTTGGTGCGTAACCGCGCTTCATAATCGCGCACGGTGTTGCCTTCTCTGACCAGATTCATGAAATGCTCATAGTCCGCCGCCTGCACCCAAGCCCCAATCTCGACGGGTGTGCGCCCCTGCAATGCTTCGAACGTGCAGCCGACAGCGCGCAAGTAAGCGGCGTTGGCAGCCACGAAGCGCCCATCATCAAGGTAGCGAATATTCATGGGCAGTGGACTGGCTTGAAAGATGCGCGCAAAGCGTTCTTCGCTGGCTTTGCGGGCGCGCTCTTCGCGTTTGCGTTCGGTGACATCGCGTAAAATCGTGACCACCTCAGCGCTGCCGCTGGCGACGGTGCGCGCTTCGTATTCTTTGCTGGTTTCGCCGACCGCAAACTGAAATTCGGAGACGATAGTCTCGCCGCTTTCCAGCGCCTGTTGAATGTGCTACATACGTATTTCGACAATTGCCGGAGGGAAAACCGCGCTTAACTTTTTCCCTATGAAGTTGCGTGGCGCGCCCAACTGGCGGGATTCGTTATGGGCTTTATAATCCACGATGGTGCCGTCTTGGGTGATGCGAAAAATAATATCGGGAATGGCATTGAGGATGGCGCGAGTGCGCGCTTCGCTGGCGCGCAAACGCTCTTCGGTGTATTTGCGTTCGCTGATGTCGCGCGTCACCACCAGCACCGATTGCACCGCGCCATCCGCGCCGAATTCCGGCACCATATATGCCAGACGATACAGATTCCCTTTTGCGGTCGGCAGCATGAACTCGACCTCGGTCTCTTTGCCGGTGTCGCAGACTTGTTGATGCGCGGCGTTCCACAAGGCGACTTGCGCTGTGGGCATACCGGAATCGCCGAAACGCTTGCCGATGAAGCTTGCCGGGGGGCGCTGCGAATAGTGCGTCACCGCCGGATTGACGTACAGATACCGCCGCTCTCTATCGAATCGCGCAATCACATCTCTGGCGTTTTCCACCAGAGTACGAACTTGCGCTTCCGCTCTTCGCATGGCCTCTTCGGCTTCTTTGCGTTTGCTAATATCGCGGGCAATGGCATCAAAGCCGATGACTTCATCGCCCTGCAACACCAGCCGCACACTTTGTTCCAGCCAGATGATGCTGCCGTCTTTGGCCAGCGCCGGAAATTCCAGATGGGTCTCCGAAAGGCGCTTGACGAATTGCCTGCTGTAAAATTGTTCCTCTGTCTGGCGGTAATCCGGGTGTACGACATCCAGATAATGGCGTCCCAATAACTCCGCTTCGCTGTATCCCAAAATGCGCGTCGCCGTAGGATTGAACAAGGTGATTTTGCCGTTGGCATCGGTCTTGTAAATAATATCACCGGCATTGTTGACCAGATGACGATAGCGCGCTTCGCTTTCGCTGGCCGCTTCGGCGATGCGCCGACGTTCGGTAATGTCTTCGATGATGTAACAGAAGCGATTGTGTCCGGCGGCAATCTCGCCGATGTGCGAAACCGTGGCGGCTAAAAGGCGCTCGCCTTTGCGCCCTTGCAGTTGATATTCAAAACGGAAAGGTTCGCCGCTGCGTTCGCTCTCGCGATAGGCCGCAATCCAGAGGCGCGACAGGTTTTCCGAAGCGCCCAATTGACTGGCCAGTTTTCCGATTATGGCTTCCGGCGCGAGGCCAAAAAAATTGATCGTCGCCTGATTGACCGAGATGTGCAGCACATCGTTGTCGTGCAGTTCGACAACGCCCATCAGCATCGAAGCGCTGTTATAGAGGCTGCGTAAAGTCGCCTCGCTTTCCTGCAACGCCGCTGCGGCCAGCTTGCCATTGTGGCGATTCTGCAAGCTTCCCGCCGCACTGCTGCGCGCCGCCAATTGCGCGGCCTGCACTTCATCGAGATGCCGGCGCGTGCGCTGCAGTTCGTCAATCAATTCCTCTTTGGTCTTGTCTTCATCAAGCATAATTCAGGCACTGCCAAAGGATGAGCAACAGGAGAATGGGGATTTCGTAACCCACTACTTTTTCAGAGCAGCAGCGGTTATTTGTTTTTGGAGGCTTGATAGCTTACGCTGTTCAACCTTGACCCTCAGTCTAAAACGATAAGCAAAGCCCGTCAACAACCTTTTCGCCCTATGTAAAAACCGCGAAAATAGACCGAGAGCAAAATCCGCACACGGCTACAGAGGCCCACAGACATCAGGGAAACGGCCAGGCCGCTGGTGCCACCAACGCTCTTTTCTGTGACAAACGAAAATTCCGGCTCAAGGCTTGAGGCACTACCCAGCCAGCAGGGCAAACGCATCTAATTTTCTAGGAAAATAAGGATTTTAGTTTCAAGGGCTTACCAAGCCGGATACGACAAAGGGCAAATTTCCTCAGCTTTTGACAGCAACCTGAATTGGCGAAATTGCTCGAAAAATCGAAACCCTCGATTTTATTGGGAATTTAGCTGCGCTCGCCCTAGACAATCGCCCTAATCCCAGTGGACAGTTTCTCTTGATAAATTATATGCTTGGCATAATCTGGCTTGATGTAAAGATGGAGTATAACGCATGAAGATATTCAATAATGCCCCGCCAACGTCAATGAAAAGTTCTACTGTGCCGCCCCACCGCCTAGAACGTCCTGGCGCATCTTCCCACTCGCAACCGCATCGCCTCGGGCAATGGATAGCGAAACTGCTGCTGCTGGTGTTGTGCTGTGCGTCGTGGACTTCATACGCGCAGGCGAAGCAACCCGATAATTTATCCGCCAAAGATTTTGCCCACTTAATCAACGACCTCTCTGAAGAGGGCGGCTATTTTCGCAGCGATAATTTCACCTCCAACGAAACCTCTTATCTGACCGTGGTGGACAAGCTAAAACAACTGGGCGCAACCGGCGGCGCTTACCTCGGCGTCGGCCCCGAACAGAATTTCACCTACATTGCCAAGATTCGCCCACGCATCGCTTTCATCATAGACATACGCCGACAGGCTATGATTCAGCACCTGATGTACAAAGCCATCTTTCATCTGTCGCCCAATCGCGTGCAGTTTTTGTCGCGCCTGTTGAGCAAGCCTTTGCTGAAAGAGAAAGTCCCGGCGGCGGATGCGCCGATCAACGATTTGCTCAACTTCTTCGCGCAGATTCCCGCTGATGATAAAACCTATGAAGCCAATCTTGCACAGATTCGCAAAACCCTTCAGGACGAGATTCCATACACGCTTTCCGCCGACGACCAAAAGGGGCTGGAATATATCTACAAGAGTTTCCGCGATGAAGGCTTGGACATCGCCTATCGCGTGGATAGCTCGTGGGGCGGCTATTTTCCGACCTTCCGCGAAATCATTGCTGAAACTGATTTGAATAACAAGCAAGGCAATTTTCTGGCCAGCGTCAGCGATTATGATTTCGTCCGCGAGATGCAGCGCAAGAATTTGATTATCCCTGTAGTCGGCGATTTCGGCGGCAAGAAAGCCATCGCCGCCGTCGGCGAGTATTTGAAGAAAAACAATTTCACGGTGACGGCTTTTTATACCTCGAACGTCGAACAGTATCTGTTTGGCAGTGGCGTCTTCGAGGCGTTTGCCAACAACGTCAAAAAACTGCCGCTCACGGACAAGAGCCTATTCATACGCGCCGTGCCGACTATGCGTTATCAACATCCTGTGCAAATACCGCGCTATCGCATTACCATCACGTTGTTGCAACAGATGAGCATCTTTCTGAAAGACTTTGACGCAGGGCTGTATAAAAGCTATCAGGATTTGACGACGACCAATTATATTTCGCCCGACATCAAGTAATCGGCCACAAGTAATCGGCCAGGCGGCGCGATGAGCCAGGCCGACGAATCACGCGCCAAGGCCAAGCGCCAAAAGTATGGACGAAGCGTTTTCACAAGTGCCGTTGATTGACTTGCGAGCGTTGCTTGCCGGAACCCGCGAGCGCCATGAAGTGGCCAGGCAAATCGGCAAGGCTTGTCGCCAATGCGGCTTCTTTTACATCACCGGACACGGCGTGGCCGAAAGCCTGCAACAACAATTGGAAACCTTGAGCCGCGAGTTCTTCGCGCAACCCCTTGAAGAAAAACTCAAGATTCGTATGGCGCTCGGCGGCAGCGCGTGGCGCGGTTATTTTGCGGTCGGTGAGGAGTTGACGGCGGGCAAACCCGATTGTAAAGAAGGTCTCTATTTCGGCGCGGAATTGGATGAAACGCATCCCTTGGTTAAAGCCCGCACGCCTATGCACGGGCGCAATCTCTTTCCCGCCTACCCCGCCGCCTTGCGCCAGACCGTGCTGGATTATATGCACGCCATGACCACGCTTGGTCATCAATTGATGGCCGGCATCGCTTTGAGTCTAGACCTCGAAGAGACGTATTTCGCCCAACATTACACGCAAGAGCCGCTGACTTTATTTCGCCTCTTCCATTATCCGGCAGACCGCGCAACGCAAGTTCAGGAAGCAAGCTGGGGCGTCGGCGAACACACCGATTATGGGGTGTTGACGATTTTGAAACAGGACGAAACGGGCGGCTTGCAGGTGAAATCGCAGGGGCGTTGGCTTGATGCGCCGCCGCTTGCCCAGGCGTTCATCTGCAACATCGGCGATATGCTGGATCGCATGACGGGCGGGCTGTATCGTTCGACGCCGCATCGCGTGCAGAAATCGGCGCAGCGCGACCGCCTCTCCTTCCCTTTCTTTTTCGACCCAAATTTTTTTGCTTGTATCAAACCGCTTGAGGTGAAGGCGAAATTACCAGACGACCAATACGAGCGCTGGGACCACGCCAGCGTCTATGAATTCACTGGCACTTATGGCGAGTATCTGTTGCACAAAGTCGCGCAAGTTTTTCCCCTGCTGCGCCAGGAAGTGTTGTAGCGCGGCGGACTATTTCCAGTACAATAGAGTTTCCGGTTTATTCCAATCTCCAACAGGAAACCTTCATGAGTTTACAAGCCTATCTGTTCAATGCCGATGGCACGGATCAAGAAATCGAATTTACCGAAAAGGCCGTCAAGCAATTGAATGACCGGCAATTGTTATGGGTGGATATAGTCGGACGCGAAGAGGATGATGTGGATTGCATTGCGGACATATTGAAATTCAATAAACGCTCGGTGAATAATTTATTGAACCCCGTGCAGCGGCCTCGCCTCACTATGTACAGCGATTATTTTCATGTCTATGTCATCGCGGTGAAGCAGGACACCAAGCCCGAATACGACCATGTGCCATTGGATTTGTTCTGCGGCAAAAATTATGTTGTCACCGTGCATCCGAAAGAGGTGGAATTTTTAGAAGACTTCCGCAGCCAATTGAAAGGCGACACCGAATTGGGCAAGCTCACGGCGGAATCCTTGGTGGCGACGCTGCTAGAATGGCACATCAACAGTTATTTTCGCGCTCTGGAAAACCTTGAAGCCGAGGTGGACAAACTCGACGAAGAGATTTTATCAAGCTCGCCGGAACGCAGTTTCATTCCCGAACTGGTCAAGTTGCGAAGTCGGGTGTCGCGTCTGCGGCGCTTGTTGTCGCCGCATCGAGATGTCTTTTATGCGTTGTCGCGTCCCGATTTCACTTTGCTTGCCGACAACGAATCCGCGCCGCATTTCCGCACCCTCAATGACCGCTTTGAACGCGCTGTGGATTCGATTGAAACCGCCCGCGATCTGGTGATCAGTTCCTTTGATCTGCTGACCACGCGGACTGCCGAATACACCAATGACGTGATGAAAGTTTTAACTTTTGCGACCGTTATGCTGGGCGCAACCGGCGTCATCGCTAGCATTCTGGGTATGAACTTTGAACTGGCATTTTTTAAATCGGGCGCGGCGGGATTCTGGACGGTGATTGTCAGCATGGCCTTTTTAATCAGCGGGTCGGTGATTGTTGCCAAGCGCAAAGGCTGGCTGTAAAAGCGTGCAGGCGACTACGCTTCGCCCGTCGCAAGCTTGCGCCAGGACGTGAAATAAGCAATAAAACCGGGCGTTTTTTAAGGTTGCCGAGGGGAAACGCGGGGTGTTTGCGCGAGGCTCTCGGAGCCACGCTGGCCATTGACGCGCTGCGCCGAGACGCTCAAAAAGGAGGATAGAGTTATGCGCCTTCGTTTGTTCTTGGTGGTGTTTTATCTGTTCTTGTTGGCTGTCAGCACAGCGGCGCAAAGCCCTCGCCGCATAGATACCAGCGGCGGCCCGACGACGATTTCAAGGCCGAATCCGATGACAACGCCTGCGGTGCGCGATCCGAATTTGGAACACATCGGTGCGGTGGAATTCTGGGACAAGCTGGCTCCCAATAAAAATCTCGCGCCTTCGGTAACGCGCATCGTCGGCAAAGACCTGCATCTGGCGCTGTTCAATTACACGCCCACAGGCGGCAAACGTCAAAGTACAGTGGCCTTTCAGCTCAAGCCATTCGTTGCCGAGCAGGTCATCGAAGTGCAAATCTTTGCCATCGAGCAGAACGGCCAGCGCGTGATTCCCCAACGGATGATTGCGCCGCAACAGATTGCCTTGAAAAAAACGGGCGCGGTGTTGCCGTTTACCGTCGAGTTGAAAGATGGCGAGAGCTTGGTTTGTGAAATTTATTTTCTGGCAAACGGTACTGAACGCGGCAAGGCGAAACTTTTGGTCAACAGCCGTGGGCTGGATTTCGTTCCTGAAAAACGCGACCCCAAATTAGTAAAATGATCGTGAGCGAAACCTCTGTATTCCTCTGTGGTTTCTTCTCGGTTTGTGAAAACGCTATGACCTCGACCGTAAAGCGCCGCCGCCACGCAACACAGGCAGCGCGTTTGACGCAAAAGTTTGCATCAAATAGAATTCTTTTTCGTATTGTTGAACAGCGAGAAGGCTGTAGGTGAAGAGTTTAGCATTACAATTAATTGATTTATCGTAGCCTGTTGCCAAAGGCTTGCGCCGCCATTCAGCGCGCCAGCCGCCGGTCAACAGGCTCACTCGTTTCCGGCTTCGCCTTTGAATCGAGACAAACCAGCGGTCGGAAGCCTTAACAGAAGCGTAAAAGAGAGAACCCATGACAGCGATATTTAATAAAGTAGCAACCAAGATTTTCGGCAGCGCCAACGAGCGCCTGATTAAACGATTGTGGCCGGTCGTCGAAGAGATCAACGCTCACGAAGCCAAAATGAAAAGTCTCAGCGATGACGAATTGTGCGCCTATACCGACAAATTCAAACAACACGTCAACGACCGCTTGCAAGGCGCGGAGTTGTCGGGCAGCACGCCCGAAGAAGAGAAGACCGCTTTACGAAACGCCATTGATGAAGCGCTGGATGAAATTCTGCCGGAAGCTTTCGCGGTGGTGCGCGAGGCGTCGCGCCGCGCTACGGGGATGCGCCATTTCGACGTGCAGTTAATCGGCGGCATGGTGTTGCATCGCGGTATGATTGCCGAAATGAAAACCGGCGAAGGCAAAACTTTGGTCGCCACCTTGCCCGCCTATTTGAACGCAGTGGCCGGACGCGGCGTTCACATCGTCACCGTCAACGATTATCTGGCCAAACGCGACACCGAATGGATGGGCAAGATTTATCGCTTCCTCGGTTTGACCGTCGGCTGCATTCAACACGACCTCAACGACGAAGAACGCAAAGCCGCTTACGGCGCAGACATCACTTATGGAACCAATAACGAATTCGGTTTCGATTATCTGCGCGACAACATGAAGTTCGACCCTGCGGCGATGGTGCAGCGCGGCTTTTATTACGCCATCGTTGATGAAGTTGACTCGATACTGATTGACGAAGCGCGCACCCCGCTGATCATCGCCGGTTCTTCGGAAGACTCTACGGAAAAATATTATGTGGCGAACGAATGCATGATTCGCTTGAAGAACGAACAGGCGAAGATTGTTGCCGAAATCAAAAGCAGCGAAGGCGATGTGGATTTGAAACAAGACCCGCGCCTGCTTTATCACGTAGATGAAAAACAGCATCAGGCGACGCTTACGGAACTCGGCGTCGAGATGGCGGAAAAATTCACCAACGCCGGCAATCTCTACGACCCCGTGAATATGGAATTGCTGCATTGCATAGAGCAATCGCTCAAGGCGCACTCGCTGTATCAGGTGGACAAACAGTACATCGTGCGCGATGGCGAAGTCATCATCGTAGATGAATTCACCGGTCGCATCATGCCCGGTCGGCGTTGGAGCGACGGTTTGCATCAAGGCGTCGAAGCCAAAGAAGGCGTCAAGATTGAAGCCGAAAACCAGACTCTGGCAACCATCACGCTGCAAAATTATTTTCGTATGTACGCCAAGCTCGCAGGCATGACCGGCACTGCCGAAACCGAAGCGGCGGAATTTGGCAACATCTATAAACTCGATGTCGCGGTGATTCCCACCAATCGCCCTATGAGCCGCGTGGATTTTTCAGACATGATTTATCGCACCGAACAGGAGAAGTGGACGGCGGCGGCGCTGGAAATCAAAGACCTGCATGAAAAAGGCCAGCCGGTATTGGTCGGTACGGTGTCGGTGGAAAATTCCGAACGGCTCTCCGAGCAACTGAAAAAATTACGCATTCCGCATAACGTATTAAACGCCAAGCCCGAACACGCCGGACGCGAAGCCGACATCGTGGCGCAGGCCGGACGCAAAGGGCAGGTGACGATTGCAACCAATATGGCCGGGCGCGGTACAGATATTTTGCTGGGCGGCAATCCCGAATTTCTCGCCAGAAAAATTTTGAAAGAGAAAGAGATCAACCCCGATGAAGCCACCGAACAGCAGTGGCAGGCGGCGCTGGAAAAAGCCAAAGTGGTCACCGATGCCGAACACGAAGAAGTGATCAAACTCGGCGGCCTGCACATACTTGGAACCGAACGCCACGAATCGCGCCGCATAGATAATCAGTTGCGCGGTCGTGCCGGTCGTCAGGGCGACCCCGGTTCGTCGCGGTTTTATCTTTCGCTCGAAGACGATTTGATGCGTATCTTTGGCGGCGAACGCATCAAGGGCTTGATGCTGCGTCTAGGCATGGAAGAAGGCGTGCCGATTGAATCCAAGATTGTCAGCAAGCGCATAGAGGGCGCGCAAAAATCTGTTGAAGCGCACAACTTTTCCATACGTAAACACCTGCTCGAATATGACGACGTGATGAATAAACAACGCGCCGCGATTTATTCGATCCGTCGGCAATTGCTGGAAGGCTTTGAAGGCGATTCGATTGAAGAGCGCAACGCTAATCAACGCGAATACATTTTAAGCATCGCGCAGGATACATTCTTAGGTTTGATTGATCAGTATATGCCCAAAGAGGTGCAGCCCGATCAATGGGACCTGGTCGGCTTCAAAGAGCAGTTGCGTTCCCTGTTCGGTCTTGAGGTCGAGAATACGCGCTTCGTGTTGGAGAACATGGGGCAGGAGGAAGCCGAAGAGAAACTCTGGCCGGAGATCGAAAAAGGCTATGCCGATAAAGAAGTGCAGGTCGGCGTCGAAGCCATGCGAAGTCTCGAACGCTACATCATGTTGAACATTGTGGACTCGCAATGGAAAGACCACCTGTTGGCGCTGGATCATTTGAAAGAAGGCATAGGCTTGCGCGGCTATGGGCAGAAAGACCCGCTGGTGGAATACAAGCGCGAATCGTTTCATCTGTTTGAAGCGATGCGCGCCCGCATAGACACCGAGACCGTGCGCTATCTGTTCAACTTTCAGGTGCAGGTGACCGATTCGGTCGAGCAGCAACTTTTGGAACGTCGTCGCCGCCAACGCCGTGGGCGCGTCGCCTTTACCAAAGCCAACGAAACGGCCTTTGCTGGCGGCGAAGAAGAGACCGCCAAACCGATTCGCAACAAAGAACCCCGCGTAGGCCGCAACGACCCTTGCCTCTGCGGTTCGGGCAAGAAGTACAAGAAGTGCTGCGGCGCGGAAGTCTAGCGATTGCGGAATGCAGAATGCGGATGGCGGATTGTTTTTTTCAATTCACCATCCGTTTTTAATTTGGCTTACTCGCAAGATTCTCAACCGCTTTCCGAAGCGATTTCGCATGAAAGATTCTTTGATGTGCGACCAATAAACTTGGCGTATCTTGGCGGCTTTGCAACTTTGCGCGAACCGCTCGGATTGCCAAAATATTCTCTCGCGTCAAGCCGCCAAGTACGCGCTAGAGCGGTTTGTGTTTGAGATTACGGAAACCTCAAACCGGTTGAGCGGCGGTCGAAGACCTTCGCTCGGTCACAGACCGCTGCTCAACGATAGCGCGTTCAGTACACACCTATGAAAACCGCTCTAGGTTATTGGCACAGTGCTGTACTTGGTGAGCAGTTGCTCGCATAGAGAATCATTGGCACACGCCGGCACACGCCTTTGCCTTCTCGTAATGTTATGGAATGATGAAAAACAAACCGTTGAACACGGGGCGCGCCTGTTGTACTCTGGGCTTGGCAGCAAGACTTCTTGCACCATCGCCCCACAACGCGCAAAGCCATTGCGATTCGGAGAACCATCATCGCTAACCCAATTTTACAAGCCATCACATCCGGGGCAGCGCCGCTCACGGCCAAGTTGGCAGCGGCCAAAGGGATGCTGCCGCTTTCCAACGAAGAATTGTTCGAGGTGTTGGTAGCGCTGGCTGCCGATGCCAGCGATGAAGTGCGCTTTACGGCGGCCTCTACGCTGGACACGCTTGATGCTCATTCCTTTGCGACGCTGGCGGCGGATACCGAAGCCTCTGCCCAAGTGCTGGGGTTTTTGTGTCTGTGGGCGAACACGCCGGAAGAGATTCTCGAAACCGTTATCTTCAACCGCTCGACGCCGAACGCGGCGCTGGCGCGACTGGCGCATCAAAGCCGCGACCCCAAAGTTATCGAAGCCATTTCGCTCAAACAGCAGGCCATGATTCAAACCCCCGAAATCATTGATGCGATTTTGAGCAACCCACAACGCACCCCGGAAGCCGAACGCCGTGCTACCGAAGTGCGTCAGGAGTTTTTCGAGAAGCGTTTCGGGGCGCAGATGGTGGCCGACGAGCAACGCGCCCGTCAGGAAGTCGAAGCGGCTGAACGCGCCGCTCAAGAGCAAGCCAAAAATGTCATCTCGGTTGATTCGCTGGAAGACCTGGTGCGGCTCGGATTGATTGAAGAGATCGCCGACAGTCTGGACGATACCTTGCTCCACGAATACGAAGCCGAAGTCGGCACGCTGGATACGACCCGACCGGATGTGGATTCACAACTCAATTTTCAGAACATCATCGGGCAGGTGTTGGCCGAAGAAGAGCCGGAAGAGGCCATGATTGCGGAACGCAAAGCGGTGTTTCAACAGATCGCTTTGATGAGCATCAAAGAGCGCGTCTTGCTGGCAATTAAGGGAACCCGCGAAGCGCGCATGATTTTAGTGCGCGACCCGAATCGCCTCGTCGCCGGGGCGGTGTTGCGAAACCCGCGTGTCACCGACAGCGAAATCGAATACATCTCGTCATTGAAGACCGCGCCAGAAGATGTGCTGCGGCAAATCGGCCAGAACCGCGCTTGGTCGCGCTCGTATCTGGTCGTTCATAATCTGGTTCGCAATCCGCGCACCCCGATTGCCATCAGTCTGGGATTTTTGAACCGCGTGCAAACCCGCGACCTACGCAATCTCGGCACCAATAAAAATGTTCCCGACGTGATTCGCACCACCGCCAATCGCCTCTACCTGAAACGCTCGCTGTCGTAATCATCAACGACAAGGCAGAACCCTTGAGCCACGATACTACGGGGCGAAGAAAGAGCCTTTGCGAGTCGCCCGATTTGGCAAGCCGACGAAGGATAAACTTGCAACCCCAATGGTCCAGTCAGTTTTCAACAACGCATAAGAATTCTTCATTGTGCAAACGCCCGACGCTTCGCGTATGATAGCGGCTGCGGAATTCATCGCAACTCGAAAGCTCCATTCGTGATGGATGTAGAAATGGCAATAGGATTCTAGGCGGCAAGGTTGATTGCTGAAAACGACCGTTAAAAAGTGATGCTCGAAATCGCCATTCAACTTCTCGATGAGGCATTGCCGTTGCCGCGTTATCAACGCACCGGCGATGCCGGATTCGATCTGCATAGCCGCATAGATGTGGAACTTGCGCCCGGTGAACGCGCCGTCATTCCGACCGGATTGGCGCTGGCCATACCGCAGGGCTACGCCGGATTGGTTTTGCCGCGCAGTGGCTTGGCGGCGCGGCACGGCATCGCTTTAGTCAATGCGCCGGGGTTGATTGATTCCGGCTATCGCGGCGAAGTCGCCGTTATTCTCATCAATACCGATAAGCGCGAGAGTTTTGTTATCAAACGCGGCGACCGCATCGCTCAGATGATGATTCAAAAAGTGGAAGAAGTGAAATTGCTTGCGGTCGCGCAATTGGATGAAACGGAACGCGGCGCGGACGGCTTCGGCAGCACCGGAAAATCGGAGTAGAATAATCTCGCAAGCAATTTCTTGCGGAGGGAAAGAATGACTCAGCAACCAAAAAATAAGGTTCCGAGGATTGAGTATTTACATATTCAAAATTATCGAGCCTTACATGATTTAGAATTAAAATCCCTTACTCCTCTAACCGTGTTTCTTGGTCCCAATGGGAGTGGCAAATCTACCGTGTTCGATGTCTTTGCTTTTCTATCGGAATGTTTTTCTATTGGGCTTCGCAAGGCTTGGGATAAGCGTGGAAGATTTAAAGAACTTCGCACGAGAGGCGCTGAAGGAGCGATTACCTTTGAATTGAAATACCGAGAAGAACCAAACTCTCCCCTCATCACTTATAAACTTGCTATTGAAGAAGATCAGCAAGGTCCTTATGTTGCTCAAGAATGGTTGAAGTGGAGAAGGAATAAACAAGTAGGACAGCCATTCAAATTTCTTGACTTTAGCAATGGAACTGGACAAGTGATTACGGGGGAATCTCCTGACGATTTGGATGAACGCATATCAGAAACACTTGCTTCGCGTGAGATGTTAGCGGTCAACACGTTGGGGCAATTTACAAAACATCCGCGAGTTAGCGCCTTGCGACGTTTTATAACGGAATGGTACCTTTCATACCTCTCAGCCGATAACACCAGAGTTACCCCAGAAGCAGGTCCTCAAGAACGTCTATCAGCAGTAGGGGATAACTTGCCAAATGTTATTCAATACTTGAAAGAACAACACCCAGAAAGATTAGACCAAATTCTTAAAACGCTTTCGCGGCGTGTTCCCAAATTGGAAAAGGTAGAGGCTGAACCTATGGCGGATGGAAGGCTTCTACTACAGATCAAAGATGCGCCATTCCAACGACCCGTACTAGCTAAATATGCTTCTGATGGCACCCTCAAGATGCTTGCTTATTTGACCGTGCTTTATGACCCAGCACCCCCTCAATTGGTCGGCATAGAAGAACCAGAAAATCACCTGCATCCACGTCTCTTACCGGAATTGGTGGAAGAATGTAGAAAAGCTTCCAGTCGAACACAACTTATGGTTACTACTCACTCGCCCTTTTTTGTAAGCGGGTTAAAACCGAAAGAGTTATGGGTGCTTTATCGTGATGATACGGGTTATACAAAAGCTCAGTGTGCTGCCGATATGCGAGGCATTAACGAATTCGTGGATGCCGGGGCACAACTCGGTCAACTTTGGATGGAAGGGCTTTTTCCTGTCGGTGACCCGTTGACCAATTCCGGGACTCCGAAACAACTTTCAACCTCTATAACCAAACAATTGGAGGCATAGAGGTTTCATGCATATTGAATTTTTGGTTGAGGAACCCTCCGCAGAGAAAGCTCTGCTCGTTCTTATTCCTAAAATTTTAGGAGCAGATATCACATTTGCGATTCATGTTTTTCAAGGTAAAAGTGATCTTTTGAAGAACCTTCCTTCACGCTTAAAAGGTTATAAAGCCTGGATTCCTCCTGACTGGCGCATCGTTGTTTTGGTAGATAGAGATCAACAAGATTGTTCGGAGCTAAAGATACAATTAGAAAAAAATGCTGAAGACGCAGGATTTCTTACCCCATCAAAAGTCGGAACAGAAGAAGCATTTCAAGTCTTAAACAGAATAGCCATTGAAGAATTAGAGGCTTGGTTTTTCGGTGATGTGGAAGCCATCGTGTCAGCCTATCCAAAAGTTTCCAAGCATCTCGGAGGCCGTAAAAGCTATAGAGACCCTGATGCTATACAAGGAGGAACTTGGGAAGCGCTGGAAAGAGTTCTTCAAAGAAAAGGGTACTATACAACTGGGTTGCCCAAGATTGAAGCAGCGCAAAAAATTGCAGAATACATGGATGTTACTCGTAATCGTTCAAAAAGTTTTCAGGTTTTTAGAGATGCTTTGCAGCAAATGCGTCCATAGAAATCATAAATTTTGCGGCTTTGGCAGCACCGGAAAAGATATTTTGCAAAAGAGTCTTGAACAATAGGCAGGTTCAGGAGTAAGTTTAGATTACCTCATAAAAGTATTCAGCCCCTTCGATGTATTAGTCTCAGGAACATCTTTGCGCGTCATCGTGCCGGTCAAAAGTTAGAAGGATTGACGGTGAAAATCGCGCGTGGTACTTTCAAGAAAAATGATTACAGGCTTCAACACCGACGTTCCACATCAAGACCGCGTCTATCATGTGCAAACCGAAGATCGCGGCACCAAGGATAATCCGGTGCTGGAATCACTGGTGTACATAGGCGGCACCATCATCGCCAAAAAATTGACGCCTTATGCTGACAAACTCAGTCAAGGCGCTAATGAAGCCGCCATTGCCACGCTGCTCAAGAAACAGCATCAAGTCATCATCGCCGCCATCAAAGCCGGAAGAATCGAAGACCTGGTGAAACACTCGGCGCGTTACAGCGAAGAGCGACCGGCGCAAGTCGCACGCGCTCAGGAAGCCTTGAGCGTGGCCGTCCACGACGCTCAAGCTATGCGGCAAGCGGAACTGAAACCGGCGCTGCCGATGCAGCAAACGGAACCGCAACCGGCGCTGCCGATGCAGGAGATGAAACCGGAGCCGCCACCAAAGCGCAAGTCCGGCTTTTTGTCGCCGCCTGCAACCAAAGGCAAATCGGGATTTTTATCCGAACCTAAACGCACAGGCAGTTTGTTAAACCGCGCCCCCGGCATGGAAAAACCGGCGGTGCAGACGGTCGCGCCGCCCCGCCCCGCGAAAGGCAATTCGGGATTGCTGAAAACCGGCAGCCTGAATCTGGATGAAGTCATTTCCGATTATCTCAAACGCAGTTCGGAACAGGAAAAACTTGATGTCAAGGTGATTGCTCCCAGCGTCTTTATCGCTGGCAAAACCATCACCCTGCGAATCGAAGTGCAGCAGGGCGACAAAGTGGAACCCGATGCCATTGTCACCGTGAAGATCATTGGCACCGCATTCAAACCCCAAGTCTTCATAGGCCGCGCTGCCGCCGATGGCGTCGCCACCTTCAATTTAACCCTGCCCGCTTTTTCTTCCGGCACCGCCGCCATCGTCATCGAAGTGCAATCGCGCTTTGGTCGCGGCGAATTGAAACACCTGATCCGCCGCGCCTGAAATCGTTTGTCGTAAAGCGGCACTACCGGAAGCTTTCCTCCTGGCTTGACCGTTGGCTTATCCACTCGCAATTCGGTAGTGCGAAAACCGTTATGCTCCATCCAAAAACTGATTTCGCAGCCTTAGAGCGGTTTGCATAGGTGTGTACGGAAGGCGCTATCGTTGAGCAGCGGTCTTCGACCGCACGCCGGTCTTCGACCGCCGCTCAAAGGGTTTGAGGTTTCCGTAATCTCAAACACAAACCGCTCTAAAGAAATTCTTGCACTCAACATCTATAGACAGGGCGCTCCTACGAAGCTAAACAACAGGGGTGCAATATTGGTGCTGTTGCAAAAATGAGGCTGCGGTAAGAAAATACCCAATAAAAACAGGAGCTTTTCGATGCCCCTCCTCATTTTTGCAACACGACCGCAATACTCATTCCATCCTCAATCCTCCAACTTTACTTTTTTCGCACGCGCCGCAATTCATTTTTATGTGGCTGGCGATTCACGCTAAAATAGCGGCACGAAAAATCGAAAACCAATTTGCAGGAGCAGCTTTGATAGTTACCATCAACGGCGAAGAAAAAATTTTAGACGAGGGCTTGCGCCTGACCGACTTGATTGTGCGGTTGGAATTAAAGGCCGAACGCCTGGCCATTGAAGTGAATCGCCAACTTATACGCCGCGCCAATTGGGAAGCGACGCGGTTGCAGGACGGCGACAAAATCGAAATCGTCCATTTCGTAGGTGGCGGTGCGCTTGCCTGAGTCGCAGCTTTGCGGTCTAATACTCCTTCATATATTGAACTTCATCACCAAAGGAATTTTTTCATGTCCGATTCATTGATCGTCGCAGGGCGCGAGTTTCGCTCGCGTTTGATTTTGGGTTCCGGCAAATACGAAAGCTTTGCCACGATGGTAAAAGCGCTGGAAGTTTCCGGCACCGATATGATTACTGTCGCCGTGCGTCGAGTGAACCTAGCAGACCGTTCGCAGGAATCATTTCTCGACCACATAGACCCGAAAAAATATGCCATACTGCCCAACACCGCCGGTTGTTACAACGCCGACGAAGCGATTCGCACGGCGATGCTGGCACGCGAAGCGCTCGACACCAACTGGGTCAAGCTTGAAGTCATAGGCGACGAGCGCACCTTGTTTCCCGATAACGAAGGCTTGCTGGTGGCGACGAAAGAATTGGTCAAAGAAGGCTTCATCGTGATGCCTTACTTGAATGACGATTTGATTGTTGCCCGCAAACTGGTTGATGCCGGAGCCGCCGCGATTATGCCTTTGGCTGCGCCTATCGGTTCCGGTCTAGGCATTCAAAATCTGACCAATTTGAAAATCCTCCGGCAGATGATAACCGCTGTACCGCTGATCGTGGATGCTGGCGTAGGCACGGCCTCTGACGCGACGCTGGCGATGGAACTGGGAGTGGACGGCATATTGATGAACACCGGCATTGCCTGCGCCAAAGACGCCGTGAAGATGGCCGAAGCGATGAACTATGGCGTGCGTGCCGGTCGCTTGGCCTACTTGGCCGGACGCATCCCGAAAAAATTGTACGCGACAGCTTCCAGTCCACTCGAAGGAATCATTGAATAGGAAATCGTGAACAACGAATAGTGCCGCGCACTAGGCACTGGAATGGAGGTGGTGATGGCTGCCAATGTTGTCGAAGCGCCGCGCTTGGGCGAGGTGGTCGAAACACCACCGCAAGCGCCAACCAAAAGTGAACGCCTGTTGTCGCTGGATGTGTTTCGCGGCCTCACCATTGCAGGCATGATTCTGGTGAATAATCCCGGCAGTTGGTCTTATGTCTATGCGCCGCTGGCGCACGCCGAATGGGATGGCTGGACGCCTACGGATTTAATCTTTCCATTCTTTCTGTTCATCGTCGGCGTCGCGATTACCTACTCCATAGGCGGCAAAGTCGAACGCGGCGAATCGCCACGGAAAATTATCGGTGGCCTCCTGCGGCGTTCGGTCATACTCTTTGCCTTGGGACTTTTCTTAAACGGCTTTCCGTTTTTTCCGCTCGAAAAAATTATCGGCCTACGCTTTCCCGGCGTGCTGCAACGCATCGCCGTGTGCTTTCTGTTCGCCAGCTTGATCTTCATCAAGACGAAAATCCGCAGCCAGATTTTCTGGACGATGGCGTTGCTTGTGCTTTACTGGCTATTGATGAAAACGGTTCCGGTGCCGGAGTACGGCGCGGGCGTGTTGACGCCGGAAGGCAGCCTAGAAGGTTTCCTGGATCGCCTGCTGTTGAGCGGTCACATCTACAAACCGACGCACGACCCCGAAGGAATTTTGTCAACGCTTCCGGCCATTGCGACAACCTTGTGCGGCATCTTGACCGGGCATTGGTTGCAAGCGCCGCGTCCGCTGAAAGTGCGCGCCAACGCCATGTTGCTGGCGGGAATCACGGCTCTGGCGGCAGGCAAGTTGATGGCTGTGTGGTTGCCGATTAACAAGAACCTGTGGTCGAGTTCGTATGTGGTGTTTACGGCGGGCGCGGCTTTGTTGTTATTAGGCGCGACCTATTGGTTGATAGACATCAAAGGTTACCGACGTTGGGCAAAGCCGTTCCTAGTGTTTGGTGCGAATGCCATCACGCTGTTTGTCGCTTCAAGTATTCTGGCGCGGGTATTAATTCTGATTAAGGTAACTGGCGCTAACGGCAATCCTACGTCGCTGCGAACCTACCTTTATGAAACGGGTTTTGCTTCGTGGGCGGGAGCGCTGAACGGTTCGCTGGCCTTTGCCATCGTTTACATACTCTTGTGGCTTGCGCCTATGTGGTGGCTCTATCAGCGAAAAATTTTCATCAAGGTTTAGCGGACAGTCATCAGACCGAGACCATCAGGCGGTCGCTTTCCCAGTGACCGCAGCCAAGCCGTAGGCTGATTCAGTGCGGACCTCTCGACCTTTGAAGGCGCGGACCAAGACGGCGGCTCAATTCAACGCTGTCTATTTTGTTGCTTGCTATAGCAACGCTGAAAATGTTTGTCGGTTTAGAGGCGGTCTTTGGCCGCTTCTAAACGACAGGAGTTTTTGCTTGAAAGCTATTGAATCCTTGTTTATCAGGCTTTTTCTTGTCCTTTGATGGCATCTATCTGAATTTTTACGCGGCTCAGTTTCAAAGGGGCGGTTAAGGATTTGGTGTGTCGTTCAATGCGCGCTGCCAGCTTTTCGGCTTCGTGTTTCAACTTGTCCAGACGCACGCTCAGAGTCTCCAGATATTTTTTCGCGCCTTCGATGCGCTTCAAACATTTGGCCCCCGATTGTCCCAATTCAAAGATGGATTTTTCCAGTTGCCGCATACGCGCCTGACACAGCACCAAAGCATCTACGTCGCCTGCCGATGCTGCCGCTTTAATTTTCGCTTCCAGGGTGCGGCGTTCCGTCCAGCGTTCCTCAAGCATCGAGTTGATCTCTTTCAATTGACCTTCCGATTCGCGCAGCACCGCTTCTGCCTGTGTCAGTTCGCTTTTTGTTCTGCCGATTTTATCGTGCATACTTCTCCTTCACTACGATGGTTATAAACAATGGATAAGTCCCACCTGCTTGCTTGCTACGGCTGGCAACGCTGGCGCGAAGCGCCGTCGAGTCGCTGCCAAATCGTCTTCGACCCTTTCCCTATTCCACGTGCAAGTGAACCGTGTGCCGGTAGCTTTCTCTATCAAAGATTGTTGAATCAGGCACTAGGGTAACGCTGATGGCTTTTCGGCGCAATAGTATTTCCTGCGGGTGCCGGCGGCAACCCTTTGTCGCCATCGAATCCGGTGGGCGTTTTTTGGCTTGGTTATAAAAGCGCCGGTGGTTTACCATTGGAACGCGCAGTTGGGATGCTTCTCAATTGATAAACGCGCAGGCTTTCCGATTCGCAGTCTTTGCGAGCCTATTTTTCAGGAGGACACTAATGAAATCGTATCACTATGGCCAACGATTCTGGGTGTGTTGTCTTTTTCTCACCCTCGGTTTTCTTCCCTTCAGCGCTTCTCAAGGAAGCGCGCAGAAGACGAAAAAATCCGTTACCTATCAAGACCCGATTATCTGGCAAGACCCCGGCGACGTAGAGAGTCTGGATTTCACCAACGGCGCAGGTGGCCTTGAAAATGCTCCCGCCCCTCCGTTCACTTTCGTCGAAGAGGATATGGGCGGCTCGAATCCGAAAGTGAAAGTGACCGATGCCAATAGTCGTCGCTGGGGCGTGAAATGGGGATCGGAGGTCAATGCCGAAGTCTTCGCTACGCGCATCGCCTGGGCGGCGGGCTATTTCGTCGAGCCTGCCTATTTCGTCAAGAGCGGCAAGATTATCGGTGCGACCAAACTGGAGCGGGCGAAAAAATATCTCGCCTCCGATGGCTCGTTCACAGATGCGCGCTTCGAGTTGAAAGAAGAGAAGGTGAAAAAGTTAAATCAGGAAGAGAGTTGGCGCTGGACGCAGAATCCCTTTGTCGGCAGCAAGGAATTGAACGGCCTGAAAATCATCATGATGCTGACTTCCAATTGGGACAGCAAAGACCAGCACGATGTCGGGCGCGGTTCCAATACGGCGATCTTTCAATATAAAGAGACCGGCGCGGTGCATTATCTGGTTACCGATTGGGGCGGTTCGATGGGCAAATGGGGCAGCTATTTTTCCCGCGAGAAATGGGATTGTCATGGCTTTGCCGAACAGACGCGAAAATTTATTAAAGGCGTCAAACACGGCAATGTCGAATTCGGCTACAGCGGCCAACGCACCGAAGATATTCGCGACGGCATTAAGGTCAGCGATTTGCGCTGGCTCATGAATTATGTCGGCAGAATCACCGACCAACAGATTCAAGCCGGACTACGGGCCAGCGGCGCTACGGCGGAAGAGGTCGCCTGTTTTACCAAAGCCTTGCGCGAACGCTTGCAGATGATGAAGAACATCGTGCAGTAAAAGAAAACCTCTGTATCTACTCAGCTTGTTTGAAAATTGCCGGTCGCTTCGTTGTTGCGCCGTCGGCGCACAGGAGAGCCAATCTAGCGGTCAGAGACCACTGCTCAACGGGTAATGATGGGATTATATATTCTTCCCTTAGCCAGCGGTCTGTGACCGCTGCTCAACGGGTAATGATGGGATTATATGTTCTTCCCTTAGCCAGCGGTCTGTGACCGCTGGCTAAGGGAATTCGTTTTTGCGCCAGAGGCGCACAGGAAATTAGCCCATGGTGAAGCCACGGGAAGGCGCAGGCGGCTTGACGGTCGCGCTCTGGAAGAGCGCCGGAGGCTTGCAATGTCACCTCTCCTGCACCCTTTCAGGGCGCGCAGAATTTGTCCAACTTGGTTCTAGTGCCTACCGCACTGGCTAATCTCCTACGCCCCTGCGGGGCAAAGAGGGCTGGGTCGTTAGAGCGTGCCGCAGAATTTCAGAGACCCTCTATATGTTGTAGATGGTTAAGCCATCACTTACAATATATGGACAAAACATCCATTTCTGCGACGCTCTAGTTACAAACCTCTCAAGCTTTTTTTCGATACGCGAAAAATGACCACACGGCAACGAGAAGTAAGCTGAGAATGGAAATGATTTTTCCGACAAGGCGTGGGCGGGTGTCCTCGAAATCGGCGGTCACGCGGTGTTCGCCAATCTCTACGTTGAATTCGATATAGCCTTCGGCGCTGGGCGCAATCGCGGTTGGCCTGCCGTCCACACGCACCGCCCAACCGGGAAAATAGAGCGCGTTAATATCCACCACCGAGGCGCTGCGGGCAGTCATCACATACGTTTGATGACTGCCCGCGCCGTCCGACACCTGCACTTCCGCCTCGCCGCTTTTGATTTGATATGGCGGCAACTCTTCATCTTCGTGCAACTGAGAGTCCCACCAGATCGTGCGGTATTCGGGCGCTTCGCGGCGTTTGAGAGTAGTGTTGAAATCGCCATCTTCAAAAGGAGCGCGCAGCACCAGAAAAAAACTTAGTGTCAGATTGACGAAAACCACCAACGCCAGCAACGAAGCGTACAGTATTCGCCAGCGTTTGGCGCGCAGCGACATTGCCAGCACGGCGGCGCTTACCAGTGAACCGCCCACCGTGGTCAATGCCAGCCAGCGCCAAGGGAATTGCAGAAAAGTGAGCAGAGAAAATCCTTTCCAGATGAACAGCGAACTTTTGCTCGCCATCAACAAGGTCAGCGCGGTGATGATCCAAATCGCTATCACGAAGCGTTTTTGCGCCAGGTGTTCGCGCCAATATTTGCGATTGACGAAAAGCAACAAAGCACCGATCACGACGAGCAGCGGCAAACCGAGCGCCGCTTGTTCATTCTTGATCAGATAGCGGAAACTCGGAGCTTTGAGGTCACCGGCATGACCTTCATAATATGCCAAATCATCAGTAAACAATGGGATTTTTCGCGCCAGTCGCGTCCGTTGTAGAACGAAATATTGATCGTATTCCAGGCGCAGCAAAGCATTCATACGCACCGCCTCGCGCTCGAAAACCACCGGCAAAAGAAAGAACGCGCTGAGGCTCAAGCCCAACACCAGACCGGCAGCGATCTTCCATAACGCCGTAAAGCGGCGCGTCAATAACAAAATATAAATCGGCAGCACCAGCGACAACACGAACGATATGGGAATGTGGGTCAATAAAAGCAAGGTGTAACTGATTGCCAGATAGAGTATCGTTTTGCGGTTTGGTTTGACAGCAACCTGTTGCACGGCGTGCAGCACCAAAGGCAGCCACACGAAAGACCAGAACTCCGGCACTGCCCCGCCATGATACAAATCCAGCAGATGATAGGGCGCGAGCATATAGAGTGCCGCTGCAAACAGACTGAGCGGCGGCGAAAAAAATTCGCGGCTGAGGCGATACAGCGTCAAACCGGAAAGCATCAACGCTGCAAAACAACTCCACACCAAAGCCTTTTGCGCGTCGCCGGTCAAGCGCTCGAACAACGCCGCTACATAAAACGATAGCGGCGGATAATAGAGCATCACCGGACTGCCCAGCTGATTATTGGCGCTGCCCAACCAGCGCGGATACCATACCCCCGGCTCTTTCAAGGCCTCGCTGAATTGCGTGATCCATTGAAAGTGGCGGTCGGAATCTACGCCGCTGGGAAAGCCATTTTTCAGTATCGGTATGAATACGATAGTCGTCAGTAGAAACGTGAAGACGGCAACCACAAAGCCTTCGCGTTTGTAGAAGGGAGCGCGTGAAGGGGAGAGCTTCAATGGGTCTGCGCTTTCGTCTGCGGATTCCCGCACCGCCGAACCCTGCGGTTTATGAGAAGTCGGCTCGATCATTGCGCCTCGTCATCAGGAGTGTCATTCGCGTCGGTAGATTGTAGGCGTTGACGTGTGGCAATGGCAATTAAGCAGAGAGCAACAAAGAGAGCAATGAGCGAAATGATTTTTCCGAAGCGGCGTGGGCGCGTCTCTTCAAGATTCAAGCGCAACAGATGTTCGCCACTTTCCACCATCAATTCGATGTAGCCTTCTTTGCCTGGTTGCACTTCAACCGCCTGATCATCCACATAAGCTTTCCAGCCGGGAAAATAGAGCGTGCGAAACTTCAACGTCGTATGCTGTCGAGACTTGATGGCATAGGTTTGTTGTACGCCTTCGTCATCTATAGCTTGAATATCGGCATCGCCCTCAGTGACCGCGACCACTGGTAAACGCATCTTCAAAACCGTCGCTTCGTCCACCTCGTCTTCGTTCTTGCGTTTGTCCCACCACACCGGATGATACTCTTTGACTTCCAGCGTCATGCCGGGACGTATAAGGCGGTCGCGTTCGTGCGGCGCTTGTTTGATGACCAGAAAACTGATTGCCGCAATAAAGCACAGCAGCAGCGCGAAAGCCATGCCGAAGGGAATGCGCCAGCGGCTTGGTTGCCGCAGCGCGAGAGTGATAAATGCTACAAGCATCGCCGCGCCGAGCGATGCCATAGTCAGCCAGCGAAACGGAAATTGCAGATAAGCAAGCAGAGGGAAAACTTCCCATATGAAGGTCGAAACCCGCAGCATCAAAAATAGACAAAGCGCCGAAATGCACCACAAGGCAAGCAACACCTTGTGCAAGGTAGGCGCGGCTTTCAGAGTTTTGCGTTGCAGAAAATAAACTGCCGCGCTCAAGAAAACCAGCAGCGCCAATCCCACTGCCATCAGATCAATGAGCTTTAATAGGTAAAACTCTTTCTCCGGGGAGAGTTGCCATAGCGGACTGCGGAACACTTCTTCAAAGCTCCAATAGTTGGAAAAGCGTATGCCGAGCAAGCGAGAGATTTTCACATAGTCGCGTTCCAACAGCACCGGCAATAAAAAGATGGCGCTCAACCCTGCGCCCAACCCAAAGCCCGCGCCGATTCGTAGCAAGCGCCGCCAGTCTCTGGTCAACCACAAAAGGTAAATCGGCAACACCAAAGCGAAGGCAAACGCAATCGGTATGTGCGTCAAAAACAGCGCCGCAGAACTGAATCCCAAATAAACTATCGCGCCGCTGTGAGGGCGTTGGTTGAGGCGATAAATGGCGTGCAGGATCAGCGGCAACCAGGCGAACGCCCAGAATTCCGCCAGCGCTGATCGCTGATAAAAATCATGCAGATGATAGGGCGCGGCCATATAAAACGCCGCCGCAAAAATAGCGATTCGATAAGTGAAAAACGAGCGCAGAAAAACATACATCGTTACGCCTGACAGCAGCAGCGCCAGCAGGCAAGCGACTGTCATAGCGTGCAGCGTGTCGCCGGTGAAGAGATGAAAAAAGGCCATCAGAAAAAACGGCAGCGGCGGATAGTACAGCATCACAGGGCTGCCCGAATAATTGTTGCCGCTGCCCAGCCAGCGCGGATACCACACCCCCGGCTCTTGCATTGCCTCGATGAATTGCGCCGCCCAACGATACTGCACATAACCATCGTGACCGCTCGGAAAGCCGTTGACGAAGACCGGCAGAAACAGGATCACAGAAAAAATTAATAAGAGAAGACCGGCGGAAAAAAACTCGCGACGGGTAGGCGAGAGGCTTGGCGGAGAAATCGTTTGATAGGTGACTGACACAAAGTTCGGTTTAATTGGAAACTTGCGCGTCGCGCCTGCTGTCTGTCAAAGATCGCAGACTCGCAGCGCAAATGATTGGCGCGTTGTAGTGATTCAACGAGGCGAGAAAGGCAAGGTTAGGTAGTCCTGCTTTCAGGCGGAAGCCTCTGAAGGCGACAACTTCCGCCTGAAAGCGGGGCTACCTAACATCTCTCTACCTTGACTCACTAGCGAGCGCGTTAAATATCGAGATTCTTCACATCGAGGGCATTGTCTTCGATGAATTTGCGGCGCGGTTCGACGGCATCGCCCATCAAGACCGTGAACATCTCGTCGGTCTCCACAGCGTCGTTGATCTGCACGTTGAGGATGACTCGTTTTTCCGGTTGCAGCGTCGTCTCCCACAACTGTTCGGGGTTCATCTCGCCCAACCCTTTGTAGCGTTGTATGGAGAGGTCTTTTCTGGCCGCGCCCATAGTATGTTCCAACAAGGCGTCGCGTGATTCCACGATGACGCTGTTACCGTTGTCCTGTATGAGAAATGGCGGATGGCTGAAATCTTTCAAGTCGCCGTAGAGTTGCACGGCTTTTTGAAATTCCACATGAGTCGCCAGTTCCCAGTCAATCAAAGTGCGCCCGTTGTTGCGCGAACGCGTGACGGCGATTTCAAAGGTGCCGTGTTCTTCATCCACTTCGAGGACGGTTTCGTATCCGGCAGTCTCCAAAGCGGCGGTGACTTTTTGCAACAGTTCTTCTTTTTCGAAGACCTCGTGCAATTTCAAACTCTCGCGTGCCGAAAGCGCGCCCTGGGTTCCGGCAAAGCCTTCGATCATTGCTTCGGCCAGCTTGCGGTCGTGCAAACGGCGTTCGAGCTTGTCTAGATAGCCGTTCAAATCGGCCAGTTTTTCGAGCGCTTTTCTGAGGTCAGCGCCTTTGTATTCGAAGCCGGTTGCTTGAATCTTGACGCTGATATTTTCGGTGGCTTTCTTCATCAGAAATTTCGCCAACTCGGTTTCGTTGTTCATGTACTGCTCGCTGCGTCCCTTCTTGACTTTGAACAGCGGCGGCTGCGCGATGTAGATGTGGCCGCGTTCGATCAACTCCGGCATCTGGCGATAGAAGAAGGTCAGCAGCAGTGTGCGAATGTGCGAGCCGTCCACGTCGGCATCGCACATGAGGATGATGCGATGGTAGCGCAGCTTGGCTATATCGAAATCGTTTTTGCCGATGCCAGTGCCGAGCGCCGTAATCATGGTGCGAATTTCCGAATGACTAAGCATCTTGTCGTAGCGCGCTTTTTCGACGTTGAGAATTTTTCCTTTAAGCGGCAAGATCGCCTGCGTTCTGCGGTCGCGCCCCTGTTTTGCCGAGCCCCCGGCGGAATCTCCTTCGACGATGAACAATTCGCACAGCGCCGGGTCTTTTTCGGAGCAATCGGCGAGTTTGCCGGGCAGCGAGGCCGAATCCAAAGCGCCTTTGCGGCGCGTCAAATCGCGGGCTTTGCGTGCCGCTTCACGGGCGCGCGCCGCGTCAATCGCTTTGGCGATAATCTTTTTTGCGACCGCCGGGTTCTCTTCAAAGTAGCGTCCGAGGTTTTCGTTGACAAAGGACTGGACTTGACCTTTTACGTCAGAGTTGAGTTTGCCTTTGGTCTGTCCCTCAAATTGCGGCTGCGGCAATTTGACGCTGACCACGGCGACCAAGCCTTCGCGCACATCTTCGGGCGCAAGCTTTTCGTCATCCTTTTTGAACAGTCCGGCGGTCTTCGCATAGTTGTTGATGGTGCTGGTCAAAGCAGCGCGAAAGCCGGTCAAGTGGGTGCCGCCGTCAACCGTGTTGATGTTGTTAGCAAACGAATGGACGATTTCGTTGTAGGCGTCGTTGTATTGAATGGCGATGTCAATCGAAAGCGCATCATCGTCTTTGCTGAAAGCGATAGGCTGGCTGTGCAGCACCGTTTTATTGCGGTTCAAATGTTTGACAAATTCCGCAATGCCGCCCTTGTAAAAAAACTCGTGCGCCTTTTCGTTGCGTTCGTCAGTGATGGTGATGCGTATGCCGGAATTCAAAAACGCCTTTTCGCGCAGGCGTTGCGACAACGTATCGAAATTGAACTCGGTCACTTCAAAAATTTCATGGTCGGGTTTGAAGGTGATTTTGGTGCCGCGCTTTTTGGTCTTGCCGGTTTGCTTGAGCGGGTACTGCGGCAGGCCGCGCACGTACTCCTGTTCATAGGTGTTGCCGTCGCGCCAGATTTCCAAGCGCAGAGTTTCCGATAAAAAATTCACCACAGAGACGCCCACGCCGTGCAGGCCGCCGGATACTTTATACGAGTTTGAATCGAACTTGCCACCGGCGTGCAGGATGGTCAAGACGACCTGCGCCGCAGAGACTTTCTGTTGTTTGTGTATGTCCACAGGGATGCCGCGCCCGTTGTCAATCACCGTGATGGAATTGTCTATGTGAATGATGACATCCACACGGTCGCAATAACCGGCAAGAGCTTCGTCAACCGAATTATCAACGATCTCATAGACCAGATGATGAAGTCCCAGTTCGCTGGTTGAACCGATGTACATAGCGGGACGCAGGCGAACCGCTTCCAGACCTTCTAAAACGGTGATAGACTCCGCACCATATTCTTTGCTGTTTGCTGCCACTTGATTCTCCTTCTCTAAAGCTTCTTCTAGTGTTTTGTTCATGCAAGGTTACTCGAAATCATGAGATGAAATACGCGCTGCCGGATGCCGTGCGAGGGGCTTTCCAGTTCGCACTCAAGCACTTCATTCTGCCTGCATCCCCAGGTCTTCCGACTCCTCTTGGTCCACCCTTTCGCGCACGGCTCGCGCCAATTCATCGGCAGAGTTTTCCGGGTCTTGACTTGCCAAACGAGAGACGCTAGATGGTTCATTCACGGCCTGCCCTTGCTCTACCCAATAAACGGCGGCGCGGTCGCGATAGCGATTGGCGATGCTGCGGCGCGAGGTGCTGATGAAGGTTTGCGCGTTGCCCTCAAGCACGACAAGTAGGGCTTCGATGCGCCCTCGGTCAAGCTCCGCATCAATGTCATCTATGAGTAAAACCGGGCTTTCTTCGTAAGTAAAATTGTAGATGGAAACCTGCGCTAAATCAAGCAAAATTAAGGCACTTCGCTGTTGTCCGGCGCTGCCGAAACGCGCTACTTCGCGCCCGTCTGCAAGAATCTCCAAATCGTCACGATGCGGCCCCAAAAGGGCGTGACCGGAAGCCACTTCGGCAGCCAAACGAACCTCTAAACGCTCGCGGAAAAGTTGCCGGTACTGGTCCAGATCGCCTTTGCCTTCGAGGTGCGATTTGTAGCGCAGGTTGATGCGTTCAGCGCCGAAGATCGCTCGCCCATGATCGTTTTCATCAAGCGTCTGATTCAAGCGTTCGATGTAGCGGACACGGGCTTTGTGAATTACCGTTCCGGCTTCGACCAACTGATCGTTCCAGACTTCGACCTGCGGATAAAAAGTTTCCGGAGCCTTGCTCTGGCTGGCTTCTGCAAGCAGGCGATTCTTCTGTTTGAGCAGGTGATTGTATTTCGCCAGCGTGCCGATGAACGACGGCATCAGAGTAGCTACGCCGCGATCCAGAAAGCGGCGACGACTGGTGGGGTCGCCGCGAATCACATCCATCTCTTCGAGCGAAAAGACGAAGACATCAAGGTTGCCCAGATAGCGCGTCACGGCTTCGCGTTTGCCGTTGATGAAGAGTTGTTTGGTGGTGTCGTTGAGGAACAGTTGCAGTTGCTTTCGCAGCGTGCCGCGCAACACCTCGCCGCGAATCCTGGCTTCGTGAGTGTTGAAGTTGAGGCAATCGCGCACCTGATTGGTGCGGAATGATTTGCTGCTGCCGAGAACATATATCGCTTCCAGCCAGTTGGTTTTGCCCTGTGCATTGTCGCCGTAAAAAATATTCAGGCCGGCAGAAGTTTCCACGAAGCCTTCGAGGTTGCGAAACCCGTAAGCCTCAATGCGCGTCAGTTGCATAATGGCAGTTTACTCTTTGCCGCCGGTTTTGGGTATGTGGGCTGAACTTGATTGGCTCTATCACGGCACTTCCAGGCGGCCCTGCTGCCGTAAGCCGCAATCAATCCGAACGCCTTGACAAGAACCTCTCTGAGCGTATGCTATCCCTTTACTTTTGCAGCTACTGGTTTGGTTGCCACAGTCCCGCTTGCACAGAGGTTCTGAAATCAATAATGGAAACTCCGAAATCCAATAACCGAGTCCGCGTCGTGGTTGCGACCTCGGTAATGTTGTCGTTCATTTCGTTCTGGCGCGCCGCTGCCATCGTGCTGAACGATTTAGGTTCGTCGGCTTTTTATGTCGGCGGCATCTCCGAACAGTTCGTCGGCAAAGCCGCGCCGTGGTTTATTCTCGGCGTCATGCTGTTCAGCTATGCGGTGCGCGCTTTGTACATCGAATCGTCTTCGATGTTCACACGCGGCGGCGTCTATCGCGTCGTCAAAGAAGCGATGGGTGGCACGATGGCCAAACTCAGCGTTTCGGCGCTGATCTTCGATTTCATTTTGACGGGGCCGATTTCCGGCGTCTCTGCGGGGCAATACATCGTTGGACTGGTTTCCTCCACCATGACGTACTTTGGTTATACTTGGAATCCCTCTGACGATACCATCAATCATCTGGCTGCCGGTCTTGCCATTTTGGTGACGATTTATTTTTGGTGGCGCAACATCAAAGGCATACACGAATCATCGGAAGACGCGCTGCGAATCATGAAGATTGCGACGGTGATGATTGTCATCATGATTTTGTGGGCGCTGTTGACGCTGGCACAACACGGTGGGCAGTTACCGCCTGCGCCTACGCCTGCAAATTTGAACTTTGATGAAAAGGCGCTGGGCTGGCTCCGTCACACGGGTTGGTTTACCGAAGAGGGCGGACGTTTCAGTTTCGTCGGCAAACTTTCTGGTGTGGTCGGCTTGATTGGCGTGATGATGGCCTTCGGCCATTCGATACTCGCCTTAAGCGGCGAAGAGACGTTGGCACAAGTCAACCGCGAATTGGAATATCCCAAACTAAAAAATCTACAGAAAGCCGGATGGGTGATCTTTGTTTATTCGTTGGTTTTCACTTCGCTCGTATCGTTCTTTGCCGTTGCCCTAATTCCCGATGATGTGCGGGTGAAAGAGTATGGCGGCAATTTGATTTCGGGGTTAGCGCTACATTTCGTAGGGCCGCAATCCTTAAAGTTGTTGTTTCAGGCTTTCGTAGTGCTGGTCGGATTTATCATGCTTTCCGGCGCGGTCAATACCGCCATCATTGGCTCAAACGGCGTTTTGAATCGCATCTCGGAAGATGGCGTGTTGACCGATTGGTATCGCGCTCCACACCAAAAATATGGCACGACCTATCGCCTTATCAACCTCGTGGCGATTCTGCAAATCGTGACGATTATCGCTTCACGCGGCAATATCTTTTATCTTGGCGAAGCCTATGCCTTCGGCGTCATCTGGAGTTTTACTTTTAACGCCGTGGCCTCTGTGGTCTTGCGCTTCAAACATCCCGAAGGCCGCGAATGGCGAGTGCCGGGCAACCTTCGTATAGGGCGAACCGAAATCCCCTTCGGGTTGATTTTGATTGCCCTGTTTCTGGCTTCCATAGCGATTATTAATTTGTTGACCAAACAGGTGGCCACCGTTTCCGGAATTGCCTTCACCGCGATTTTCTTTGTCATCTTTACGATTTCGGAATATAAAAACAAACAGAAGTTAGATCGCACTATCGCCTCTTTGGATCAGTTTCAATTGCAGCACAGCGAAGAGATCAACCAGAAAGTTGTTGGCGTAAGACCGGGCAATGTGTTGGTCGCGGTGCGCGACTTCAATACTCTGAGCCATCTGGAAAAGACCTTGGAAAAGACCAATACCGAAGAGCGCGACATCGTAGTGATGACGACGCGATTGGTAGCCGGGCCGGATGGCGCGGAGCGCGAAGTCTATGATGAAAACCTCTTCACCAGCTACGAGCAAAAGTTATTTACCCGGGTCGTCGCGTTGGCGGAAAAACATGGCAAGCCGGTTGATCTGGTTATTGTGCCAGCAACCAGTGTTTTCGATGCCGTGGCGCAGACCGCCTTGCAACTGGATTCGGCGGAGATTGTCGCCGGGCTTTCCCACAAGATGACGCCGCAGGAACAGGCGCGTGCCTTGGGGCGGTCGTGGGAAGCGCTGGGCAGCCGTCCGCGCCGCGAAGTTTGCTTCAAGGTGGTTGACCTGGTGGGCGCTGAACAGGTGGTCTATATGGGAGCGCACGCGCCGAATCTCAAGGAAGACGATGTCGCCTTGATTCATAAACTGTGGCTACAGGTGAGCAATATACCGAGCCGCCGCCGCGTTCATCACCGCGATGTGGTGCGCGTCGCGTTGAATCGCCTCGAACGCGATTTGCGCGGCCAGTCCGACGTGATGCTAGATTTTTACAAACTCGAACAGGAAGGCGAAAACGGCAAAGCCAAAGGCAAAAACGGCGACGCGGCGCAAAAGTGAGCAGCCGAATTTCTGTTCAAGATATGAGGAATTATGACAATCGTAGAACAAATCAATCAGGACCTTGTGACGGCGATGAAGGCCAGAGAGGCCGAGCGTTTGAGCGCCCTTCGCATGGTGAAGACCGCTTTGAAATTGCGCGAAACGGAATTGCCGGGCAGCGTGGATGATGCCGAAGCCGCCAAAGTTTTAGGCACGTTGCTGAAACAACGCCGCGATGCCGCTGAAGCCTTTCGCAATGGCGGACGCGAAGAGATGGCGCTGAAAGAAGAGAACGAAGCGCGCATCATTCAGGAATACCTGCCTGCCGCCGCAAGCCTGGAAGAGTTGACCGAGGCCGTCGCCACCGCTATCGAAGAAACCGCAGCGACGACGGCAAAAGATATGGGCGCGGTGATGAAAGCCGCACGCGCCAAACTCGTAGGCAAGACCATTGACGGCAAAACTCTCAGCGACTTGGTGAAAGCGAAATTGTCGTAAGGGAAGGCGCACTTGAAAAGGCAAAATCAAAGCGCTGCGTTTCGCCGCCCTCTATGCCTGTCGGAATTGACGGTTATAGAGGGCGGCAAAACGCCTCGCGTCTCCGGTCGTTTCGCCAGATGGTTTTATTTCCACTCCGCGCCGTAAACCTCTTTATAGACTCGTATGGCTTCGTCTTCGGAAGGCAGACGCAAGCCGTCGGTAAAGCGATTCATAAAGGCGAAATTGCAGGTTTGCAATAACACTTCGAGCGCTCCTTGTTCCTTAAACTCGGCCTTCAACTTTTCATAATCGCCATCGGAAATCGTCGCCGGTGCGCGTGTCAATTGGCGCGCAAAAGTGACCGCCGCAAGTTCTCGCGCAGACAAGGCGGCGTCGTCTTTCTTCATCGCCATCAACTTCGCCGGATCAACCTTTAAGCGTCGCAGTCCCAACACCTGATGCAGGGTGCAGTAACGACAGCCATTGGCCATCGAAACCGCAAACGAAACGTGCAATTTAATTTCGCGGCTCACCTCGGCGTAGTCCCGCGCCGCCGTGCCGAAAGCGCGCCAGGCTGCCGAAATATCCGGCACTCTGAGCATCGCCCTTTGCGAATTGGCGATGCCCAAGCCCAGACCCGATGCCGCTGCTTGGGTGTTCTTCGAGGCCGCCAATACGTCGCTTGCCGCCTGCATCTGGGCATCGGAAATCAGCGCCACACGGGCAACCGGCGGCGCGTAGTTTTGCGCCAGCGATGTTGCCGCCGCTGTGTTGAGCGCCCACTCTTCAACAGGCAAGTTCAAGGCTTCGCAAAAGCGCGTGAAGTAATTGAAGAAGCAAACCGTCATGGTCAATTCGACAATCTGCGAGTCGTTGAAATAAGCGCGGGTCTTTTGGAAATCTTCATCGCTGACCCCGTGAACTTCTTGGGTCAAGGCTTCGGCGTAACGCAACGCCAGACGGTCAGCCGCGCTCATCGCTTCCGCCTCGTTCGCCTTGATGCCGGTGAGCATCTGCTGTCCGCGTGCGCTGCCACCAAGCAGTCGTTGCAAGTGCGCGGCCACATACGGGCTGGCAGTGAGTTGCGAAATTCTTAATCCCATGCTCAACTTGGTTTCCGGCGCAAGCGTGCCGCCATAAATTACGGTTTTGAGCAAATGGGCAAGCGGTTTCGTTGCGTTCGGTAAAGCAGCAATGGCGCGCAGATAATTCGGCACGCGATGCGTTTCCGGCGGTTCTAAATTTTCAATGCCTGTGAACAGTTCGGAAGTTTCCGCCACCAACGCGACCCGTGCGGTTGCCGTCAGGCGTTTTTTGGCGAGGGCATCAAGCTTTGATAATTCAATCGGAGCAACCGCATTTGCAGCTTTCTCTTTTGCCGGTTTATCTGCCGAAAGCGCCCAAGGCGCAAGCATAGAACCCGCCAGTATGAAAAGCATCAGAGCCGTAATCAATTTGCTAACCCGCATAAAATTTCTCCTGTAAGCAAGGGCGCAAGTTGCGCGCTCGTGCGCTACTGCAATTCATAGCCGAAAAAGAAGCGCCCGATCTGCATCACGCCTTTGCCGTTTTCCGGCGGCGCAATCAACAGCGAACGCACAGCGCCGCGTTTGCTCTCTTTGACGGCTTTGACGGAGCCGACGTATTTGCCGGTTGCCGCTTCGTAAAATTTGACTTCAAGCGCATCGTCATCAATGCGCTTCGAGCCGAAAACGTATTCCCCGATTTTTAATTTCGTCTCGCCGACTTTGATAGCGACCTGATTGAAAAAGAAGTGCGAATACTTGCCATCCGCCGCATAGCCTGCGGTAATCATCACCACTCCGGCGATGAATTTGCCATGCCCGTCAGTGACGCCCGACGCGGTTCGCAATTCGGTTTCGATGCGTTCGTTTTCGACTGGCGCACGCGCTGGAATTACTGCCTCCAACTCTTTTTCGCTGGCCTGTCGCCAAGGCGAATCAAAGGCGGCGACAGACATTGCCAGCGCAAAAATCAACCACCCTGCGATGCAAAATTTTTTCATAATTCGTCAGGCTTGCAGGCTCGCCGAAACCCCTCGGCGGAACGATGAACCGGCAAACTTTCTCCTTAATTTAGAAGCTGAATCGCAAACTTGCCTGCAACACTCTTGCCTCGAAGGCCTGCGTGGATTTGCCGAATGGCGAAGTCTTCGAGAACGTGCCGTCAGCTTGTAAGGCCAACGACAAATCCGCGTTCGGCAAATATAGATTCACGTTGTTGAAGGCGTTGAAAGCTTCAAAGCGAAGTTGCAATTGTTTTTCGCCGCGCACCGTGAAACTGCGCGCCAACGCCAAATCCACCGTTGCATAACGCGGCCCACGAAACGTATTGCGACCAAGCGTGCCGTCACGTCCCGGCGCGGGTTTGGGAAAGAGGCTCGGCGCAAACAAGCCGTTCAAAAAATCGTTTTTGCTGAATGATGTTTTCACCGTGCCGGGCGCGGGCGCGTCGGGTCGGTCATAAAATCCGCCGCCCACTGCGCCGCCGCCGCCATCGGCATTATAGTCGCCGCCGGAACGAAACGACGCGCCGTTCCATACGGAAAAAGGCCGTCCCGATTGCGCCGTCAGTATAGTCGAGAATTGCCAGTTGTGCGCCAGTTGTTCAACCAAACTGTCGCCCTTGAAAAAGGTCGGCGTCCAGATGAGCGCGGTAGAAAAGCGGTGCGGAATATCGAACAACGAGCGCGAGCGTTCGCAGCGCAGGCAATTAATATCTTGCGCTCCTTTGCCGGGTTCTGAGTTGTCGGCGAATTGTCCCGTCGAGGTGTCCGACGAGGTGTCGAGCCATTTCGACCAGCGATAATTGCTCTGCACGGAAAAGCCTTTGGCGAAGTTGTGACGCAGTTCGGCGGTCAGCGCGTGATAGCTGGACGTGACGCCGTTGGTGACAAACAACAAGACGCCGAAATTCGGGTTGATGCGATTTTCTACACCGTCGAGCAAATCTCCGGCGAAGCGATTGACATCGTCTATGCGTTCGAGGTTGATGCCGTTGGTGCCTACGTAACCAATTTCAGCAATCCAGTTTTTGGCGACTTCGCGTTGCACGTTGAGAAACCAGCTTTCGCTGTATTGCGTTTTGATTTTGGGATTGACGACAAAGCCGGTGATGCGTATAGGTGGTTCGCCCGGACGACTCTGCACGCCGCCTTTATCATTCAAGCCGCGCCCGAATTCGGGATTGAAGGGCACCGGTATGTTGTAAAGAATCCGTGTGCCGATGCGCGCCGACGGTTGAATGACGCCTTGAATCGCATCGGGCGGCAAGGCTCGCGCACCGGAAATGGATTGCCCGTGATGCGGTTGATAGGCCAGACTGAAACCGGCGCGAATCGCCGTCTTGCCATCGCCGAACGGATCATAAGAGATTCCCAGACGCGGCGAAAAATTTTTCTTCTGCGGCGTGTAAAGCTGATCGACTCGGGCAATCGCAGCGTTGGCCAGACGTTCGCGGAAATCCTTGCCAGCGCCAAAAACTACCGATGACAAAAGGCCGTCGCGTTCCGACACCGTGCCGAAATAATCGTGCCGCAATCCCAAACTCAAATTCAATCTGGCGCTCACCTTCCAATCGTTTTGCCAGAAGAAGCCGGTTTCGTATTGCGAAAAGTAACGCGGGAAGGCGACGGGCTGGCCGGTCTTAGGGTCAACCGTCAAGGTCTGGCGAAACGGCTTATCGGCAGCGAAATCGGCGATGCTGGTGAAGGCAAAGCTGCCGGCGCTCGGCGTCCCTATCGAAAGCCCTTTGAAGATGCGCCGATACTCGAAACCGACACGCATGGAAAATGCGCCGTGATCAAATATCGCGGTGTCGCGCACTTCATAGGTTCGCAGCAAAGATTCATTGGGGAAGATGTCGCCGAAGGGCGCGTTCAAACCGGTGATGGTGATGTCGGGAACGATGGCTTTGAGGTTGCCGCGAGTCGCGTCAATGGTTTGAAACGACAAGCGCGCATCGTTGACGAAGCGATTGAAGATGTGCAGATGACCAAGATTGAAATTGCCGAAGTACCCATCGAAGGCACCGCGACTGCCGCGTATGGCTTTGCCTTGAGTTGCTTTGGACGAACTGGTGCCACCTTCGTCGCGTTGATATTCGGCAATCCAGCGCGCCGTCAATTTGTCTTTGCCTGCGTTGAAGGTGTGGTCAAGGCGGGTCAGATATTGATCGAAGCGCACATAATCTTTGAGCGTCACGGCGGCGCGACCCAGCGCGGGGATAACGCCTTGCGGGGTTGTCAAATTGGTCTGGTCGGCATATTTTTGCGCCCCTGAACCGGGAATCGGCGTGGGCGCGGGAAACTGTTTCAAAAGCTTGGCGGCGATGCCATTGGGCGCGGTGCGAAAGACATAATCGCGGAATTCGGGAGTCTCGACCTGAAAGGTCAAGGCCTGCCCTGTGACGTTGCGCGTGCCTTCATACGAGGCGAAGAAAAAAGTTTGATTCTTGATGATCGGGCCGCCGAAATTCGCGCCGAATTGATTGAAGGTCAGCGGTGCGCGCTGGGTCGAAAAAAAGTTGCGCGCATTGAGCGCGGCATTGCGATGATATTCCCAAAGCTTGCTGTGAAATTGATTGGTGCCGGACTTGGTTCGCAGGTTGATGACTGCGCCGTTGCCGCGCCCGAACTCGCTGGAAAAATTGCCGGTCTGCACCTGGGCTTCTTCTAAAGACTCCAGGCTAGGCACAATCGCCGGTTCGCCGCTGTTGTTGACGTTGGTGTTCATCGCACCGTCCAGCACATAGTTGTTGCCGCGATAGCGATTGCCGTTGACGGTGATGATGGGCGAGTTGCTGAGTTTGGTGGACGAGGCCGCGCCGGGTATAGCGGTGGCTCCGGCGCTCAACTTTGGCAATAGAAAAACATCGCGTTGCGGCAGCGGCAAATTCGAAATTTGATTTTGCACGAAGGTGTCCGACAAACGGCCTTCGGTGGCAACCGGAATCTTGGATTCGCTCGAAGTGATTTCAACTTTTTCGCTGACCTCGCCAACTTCAAGTTTGATATTGAGTTCGGTGACCTGCCCGACGTTGAGTTTCAAGTCGGCCTGCTCGAATGTTTTGAAACCCGGCACGCGCACATAAATCGTGTAGTTGCCGGGCGGCAGTGCGGCCATAAAAAACGCGCCGTTATCATCGGTTGCCGTCGAGCGCACCTGTCCGGTGCTGGCGTTTTTGGCGACCACGGGCGAAGCAGCGATGACGTTACCGGCAGTGTCTTTAACGACGCCTTTGAGCGTGGACTCGGTGAGTTGAGCGAAGGCGGCGCACGGCAGTAGAGTCGCAATCATCAAGCCGACAAGGGCTTTGCAGCAGTAGCGAAAAACATAGTTGAACATATACACGTCTCGTCTCAGGGGAATCTTGTTTTTGATTTTGAATTTTGAAGCTTTAGGTATTGGTGCGACTCTCTGGGTGGACAAGATAGCGGTACACGGGCGGCCAAGTCAAATCGAAATGGCGAAAAGAGGAAGTGAGCGACAGCGGTTTTAGCTGTCAGGCAAGGCGCGACGATGAAGATCAAGGCGTTGATAGAAGTTTGAAGTTTCGCCTACAAGCGGCAGGCTTGAGTTGCGAAGCTTGTTGCCCATAGGCGGTACGCCAAACTTTTTTCTGAATCTCCTAACGCCTTCCCTTCTGGATTCATTCATAACTAGAGCGTATCGCAAAATCCCAGAAATCTCCCATATCTTGTAGCTGGTAATTCCACCACCTACTATATCTGGATAAACAATCCATTGATGCGACACGCTCTACTTCCTTTGATGGTCAACCAAGCCGCAGATTTTGAGCCTCCGCGTCGCTTTACAAATTTTCTTTTGCACGAAAAAAAGCCGCCAACTTCTGCACGAAAAGAAGCCGCAAGTTGCGATGCACCTTGTCTCCTTACTTCGCTTCCAGGCGTTGCTGCAACCATTCGTCAATCACTGGCAGCGATTCGCGCATGAAGACATGGCCTTGCGGGTAGCTTTGAAATTTCACCTCGTGGGCGCGCATCTCTAGCGCTTCTTTGAAGGTGCGCGCTCGTTCGATAGGATAAATCTCGTCGCTGTCACCGGCGATGAGTAAAACATCGGTGGCGCTTGGTTGATATTTGTCTTCAGCCCAGTCGCCGGGAATGCCGCCGCAGACAGCGACGACGCCGCGAATCAAATTCGGATGCGTGAAGGTGAAGCGATAATTCAAAGCAACCGACTGCGAAAACGCCAGCAGAAAAATTTCCTCGCGCTTGACCGGATATGCTGCCGCCGTGTTTTCGATCACCGATAAAATTGTGCGATGATGCAGGTCTATGGTTTCATCGGCTTTATACAACATCATCCAGCCGAACCCGACGCGGGGTTTGCGCGGTTCTTCTTCGCTTCGCATGAAAAACGAATGTGGCCCCTGCACCGAGGCGATGAGAAAATCGCGGCGATTGATTTTTTGCGCCAGCGCCATCATGGATTCTTTGTTGCCTTCGTAACCGTGCAAGGCAATCAACAGCGGCAGCGGTTTCTGCTCTGCGGCTTCCGGCACGTATAAATCGTAGTGCATATGGATGACTTGGGGGGTAGATCTTTCGATGATCATTGCGGTTTTTGGTTCACCTTTTCTCGCAGCAAATTTGTCCGGCGCGTTTGTGTTTGCCCGGCTGCAATGCGATAGTATCGAAATTCTATGGACATAGAAAGCCAACCTCGTTACATCATCTACGGCGTGGGCGCTATTGGCGCAGCCGTCGGCGGTTTGTTGCTCAAGGCCGGAGCGCGTGTGGCATTCATCGCCCGTCCGCTGTACGCAGAGGCGATCAAACAGGGCATCACCATTTTGCAGGATGGCAGAGAGACTTTTTTTCAGGCTCAGGCCGTGACCGCCGTCAATCAACTAGAGTACGGCGCGCAGGATGTCGTCATCTTTGCTATGAAGTCGCAGGTGATGCAAGCGGCGGTCGCCGAACTTGCCGCCGTCGCCGGTACAACGCTGCCGGTCGTCTGTCTGCAAAACGGCGTCCGCAATGAAGCGTTTGCCGCCGAGCGTTTCGCGCAGGTTTATGCGGCACTGGTCTTTTTAAGCGCCGTGCAACTCGACCCGCAACGCATCACCATGCCGCGAGGCCGTTCGATAGTCATCGGGCGCTATCCGAATCAGGTGGACGAATTGTCAGAGCGTATGTGCGCGGATTTGAGGCGAGCCGGATTTGAAGCGCTGGCCTCGCCTTATACGATGGCTATGAAATGGGGAAAGCTCATCGCCAATCTCAACAACGCTACGCATACGATTACCGGCTACTGGTTGGAGCGCGGCATCGCCGATCCGTCCATGCGGCGGCTGATCGTAGCGGTGCGCGAGGAAGGCTTGCGCGTGTTGGCGGCGGCTGGTATTGCCGTAGCGCCACCGGCGGGCGAGCCATCGCCAATTCAAATCGTTGACTTGACCAACAAGCTGCGCGAGCAAAAAGCTTCCCCGGAAGCGTTGCCGAAAGCTCTGGCGATGCCTGAAGAGTTGCGAACCCACGCGTCTATGTATCAAGACCTTCTGCTTGGGCGCGCTTCGCATGAAGCCGATTACCTGAATGGCGACATCGTGGCGTTGGGCCGGCAGTTGGGCATAGCGACGCCCTACAATTCGACCTTGCTGGAAATCGTCAACCGGATGTTTGCCAGAGGCGAAAAACCTGGCATCTATACGCCCGAAGAACTGCACACGCTGATTGTGAATCGCGCAAACGCCTACGAAACCGGCAAAAAAGGCTAACAGGTTTGCCGCCTGAATTTAGTTTACCCGGTACGGCTTGACGCCACATTCGTGTATCGAAATTGCAGCCTAGCGAGTCACGGCGTCGTCGGTTTCGCGGCGGCGGCGCGTTAGCGGCGGCGAAAAAAAAAATCACGCGGGAAAGCTCTTTTCGTTCACCAATTTGGCTTGGGTCGCAAAGAGCAGCGACCACAATATGTTGTATTTTGTGATTGACAGAGGACTAGCTATAGAGTAATATCCGAATCCGCTGTGGGGAATAAAAAGGCGAAAACATAAGTTTTCCAGTAGCGAAATCAAGGGGTTCAAATACGCATTAACACCTGAGTTTGTGAGTCAGTCATTCAGGTTCTGCTGGAACAGAACAGCACACGGCTGGGCCGCGATTTCGTATCGCGCCAGCCATCACGCCTAACCGGTTCGCCGCTATCTAAGCAGGAGCGCGTGCGAACTCAACTACAACATACCTGAGCAGGCAGTGCCGCAAGCCCCGACCTACAGGCTGGCATGGGACAGGCGTCCCTTTCCGGCTATAATGTGGTTTCGCTTCCCCCTGTCTGCAAGGCGGAAAGACTATGGTGAGGAGACCAAAAGCGATGGCAACCAGAACAATTGGCGATATTCAAAAGACCAACGGCAAAGCTTCTTTGGACGATTCTCTGCGCGTGTCCAACCCCGAAGCGCACAACGTGGGCGAGACCGTAAACAAAAACGACTTGAACGAATTGGGTCAGAAGATTTTCCTCGACCGCTATGCCATGAAGGATATGAAGAAGCGCACGCTGGCGGTGGGCGATCTGGTCATCGTCTGCGTGGATGATAAAACCGGCCAACGCGAAATCGGCACGGTTACCGAACTGGAAGACACCGCGCCGGGTGCTGTCGGTCGTGTCAAAGTCGAATTGAAAGATGGCACGGTGGTCAATCGCTTGACCGAACATATTTCGAAGCCTATAGAAACGTCGCCCGAACAGATGATGGAGCGCGTGGCGCGCGGCATTGCCGCAGTCGAAGGCGAGAATGCCGATGACTGGTACGCCCGTTTCCGCTGGTTATTGAACGGCTGGAAATTCGTCCCCGCCGGTCGCATCCTCACCGCCGCTGGCACCGACCAGCAACTAACATTTTATAATTGTATGCCGCCGGAACAGGAGATTTTGACGGCTGAGGGCTACAAGCCGATTGCCGAAGTGAAGATAGGCGATTTGGTGGTCACGCATCGCAATCGCCTGCGCCCTGTACTGCACAAATTTGAACGCGAAACCGAAGAGCCGATTTACATCATCAAGGCGAAAAAACTTGGCGACGATGATTTGCGCCTAACCGGTGAGCATAAGGTGCTGGCGATACGCTCCGCCTGGGTGAACACTCATAAAAGCCGCGATGATTTGAAATTGCAGCAGGAGCCCCAATGGATAGCGGCGAAGGAATTGCTGCCCGGTGATTTTATTGCTCTGCCTTATGATGGCAAGCCGAAACCCGAATCTGCCATCACGATTTCCGGGTATGCGGATTATGATGAACTTTGGTGGAAAGCCATTGAAGATATTTCGACGACTCATTATGTCGGGCGCGTGCTGGATATAGAAGTTGAAGACGACCACTCCTTTGTTTCTGCCGGAATGGTGGTAAGCAATTGCTATGTCATACCGTCCCCGAAAGATTCCCGCAAAGGCATCGTGGATACCTTGTCGCAGATGATGGAGATCATGTCGCGTGGCGGCGGCGTCGGCATCAACGTCAGCAGCCTGCGTCCGCGCCATTCCTATGTGAAAGGCGTCAACGGGCGGTCGTCGGGTTCGGTATCCTGGGGAGCGCTCTATTCTTTCGTTACCGGACTGATCGAACAGGGCGGATGTTTGACGCCGGACACTCTGGTGTGTACCGAAGAGGGCTTGCTGCGTCTGGATGAAATCGTTACTCACCCGGAAAAGGGCTGGCGTGAACAGCATCTTACGGTGATGACCGATGAAGGCGAGAAGCGGTCGCGGCAGGTCTTCAACAATGGCATCGCTGAGGTGCTGAACGTGAAGACCGATGCGGGATTGAGCCTCACCGGGACGCCGAATCATAAAGTCAAAGTGATGACCGAAAGCGGCGCGCAGTGGCGCAGGCTGGATGCCCTGCAACGCGGCGATGCGATTATGGTCAAACTCGGTCAACATCAAGGCCAGCGCCAATCGTTGCAGAAGCCCGAACGGAAACATCACAACCAGGATGCGGTTGCTTTGCCCGACACGCTGGATGAAGAACTGGGGTTCTTTTTAGGATATTTGGCGGGTGACGGGTTTATGACCAGCCGCGAAGGCGATTGGCGTTTGGGCGTTGCCGTGGCGCACGACAGCTATTTAATTCCTGAAATGCCGGCGTTGATGCAGCGCTTGTTTACCGGCGTCAATGTCAGAACCCAGCAGAAAGACAATGACGCTTCGCTTATCTATTCAATCAATAACCGCGTCGTGAAAGAATTTTTGCAACTCAACGGCTTTGCGAAAGCCCGAAGCGCCGAAGTCGTGGTGCCGCGTCTGATTCGCCAAAGTCCGCCGCACATCGTCGCGGCATTCTTGCGCGGATTGTTTGAAGCGAATGGCAGCGTCTCGCATGGCTATCCTTCATTGCTCAGTAGCTCAAAACGCTTGATTGACGAAGTGGCCGCCTTGTTGATCGGGCTAGGATGTCCTGTGAAGATTGACCCGCAGACTGCGGTGCAGGGGCATTATGGTCACCAGCCGATCTGGCGTTTGCGCGTCCATTCGTTCAAAGGTCTGGCGAGTTGGAAGCAGAAAATCGGCTGCGATACGCGCTCGCGCTTTGCCGCGTGTGCAAATTTTGAGCCGGACACCACGAGAGAAATTAGCTACAAACTGCCCAATGCCAATTACTGGCTGGAGCCGGTTTTGGCGGCGACCATGTTGCCGCAGATAGACCATCGCGCCAGAGGCGAGCGTTTGAAAGCCACCGACCAGATATTGCGTCGCAAACTGCAACGCTACACTCGTGGCGAGCGCAACCTATCGCTTTCGGCTTATGCGAATCTCAGTCAGACGCCTTCGGCATTCGCAGAAAACGCCCCGCCGGTAAACGACATCTGGTTTGTCTATGTTGACAGCGTACAAAAAGCCGGACAGGCGCAGACTCTGGATATAGAAGTTGACGACAACCATACTTACCTAGCCAACGGACTGGTGACGCACAACAGTCGTCGTGGGGCGCTGATGTTGATTTTGAATTGCTGGCATCCGGACATCTTGGAGTTCATCAACGCCAAGCGCGATATGGGCAAGATTAACAACGCCAATGTCTCGGTCGGCGTGACCGATAAATTCATGGAAGCCGTGCACGCTGATGCCGATTGGGATTTGCTGTTTGCCGACCCTGCGGACCCAGACTTTGAAACGATGTGGGACGGCAATCTAGACAAGTGGCTGGCCGCCGGGAAACCGACCATCACTTATCAAACTGTCAAAGCCCGTGACATCTGGAATGCGATAATCGAATCGGCCTGGTCGTCGGCTGAACCCGGCGTCTTCTTCATTGAACGCGCCAACAAAGATTCCAATTCGTGGTACTACGACGCCGGTTATCTGGGCTGCACCAATCCCTGCGGCGAGCAACCTCTTCCAGGATTCGGTGTGTGTAATCTTGGCGCGATTAATCTGTCGAAGTTTGTGCGCGATGGCGAAGTCGAGTGGGACGACCTGGGCAAAGCAGTGCGCTATGCGGTGCGCTTCCTCGATAACGTCATAGATGCGACGCCATATTTCTTTGAAGAAAACTACGAGCAGCAGAAGTCCGAACGTCGCGTCGGGTTGAACACTATGGGGCTTGCCGAAATGCTTATCCGTTTAGGCATACGCTACGGCTCGGATGAATCGGTCAAGTTCATAGACAAGCTTTATCGCTTCATTACTTCTAATTCCTATGAAGCGTCTGCCGACATCGCAGCGGAAAAAGGCGCGTTCCCAATGTTTGAAGCCGACAAGTTTTTGCAGTCAGGCTTTATGCAGCGTATGCCGGAAGCTGTGCGCCAGACGGTGCGCGAAAAAGGGATGCGAAATGTGACGCTGTTGACGCAGGCTCCAAACGGAACAATAGGTACTATGGTAGGCACTTCGACAGGTATCGAGCCGTTTTATTTCTGGAGCTACTATCGCAAGTCGCGGCTCGGCAAACACGAAGAGCGCGTCAAGGTTTTAGAAGAATGGCAGCAGGCCAATCAGGGCGAAGTGATGCCGGATTATTTTGTCACGGCGATGGATCTGGCTCCCGAAGAACACGTCAAGGTACAGGCCGCTATCCAACGCTGGGTTGACTCTTCGATATCCAAGACCTGCAATCTGCCGAACTCTTACACGGTTGACCAGACGCGAGAAGTTTACGAACTGCTCTACAGTTCAGGCTGCAAAGGCGGCACCATTTATCGTGATGGGTCGCGTGACGTGCAGGTGTTGAACCTCAAGGAAGAAGATAAGAAAACCGGCAACCCGGCAGCAGCGAAAAATTCGACTGACGATAAAGCCGAAGCTGACAACCAGACCGGCGTGAAGACCGCAGCGCCAACTCTTCCGGCGGTCGCGCCGCCTGTAGTCAGCGCGAAGGGTGCAGCATCTGCAGAAGGTAGCTCGCTGACTGAAAAAATCGTTCCGATGGAAACCAGCGCCAAGCCCAAGATTCGCCCGCGTCCGTACAAACGTCGCGGCGTTACCGTAAGCAAAAACACGCCATCGGGAACCGCGCACATCACCATGAACGAGGACGAAGAGCAGCAGCCCTTCGAGGTCTTTCTGGAAATCGGCAAGGCCGGTTCTGACATCAAGGCGATGGCTGAAGCGATGGGGCGTTTGATGTCGCTGGTGCTGCGTATCGAGTCGCCCATTTCGCCGGTCGAGCGAGTGCGCGAAATCGTCAAACAGATTACCGGCATCGGCGGCGCACGCTCTTACGGTTACGGCAAACGTCGTGTGCTTTCTTTACCGGACGCCGTTGGTCAAGCGCTGGCGGAAAATTATCTGGGCGTGGCGACCGGCACGCAAGACGCCGGGCAAGGCGCGGAGATGGGCATTGCGGAGTTGGAGTTGGGCAGCGCCTTGACGCCGGAAACCAAAGCGAAATTTGCTACCAAGACGGTAGCCGAAATGTCCGCAGACCTTTGCCCTAGCTGTGGTGATTCGGCCTTTGTCCGTATCGAAGGCTGTCACACTTGCTATGCCTGCGGCTATTCGGAATGCTAGGAGGCTTGCCGTAAACGATAAGTCGAGGGCAATGCGAAAGGGTTGGCTAATCAAGAAGGGCGCGCTTGAATCTATGGTTCAGACGCGCCCACATTTTTTCTCTCAATCAACCCAATCGTTACTTTCCGGGCAGAAGTACCCGGAGCGAATATTTTTCTTCTGTTTGTTTCTGGCAAAGTTGTTACACATAGGGCATTTCACATCGTAGTGATCGTCGTGTCCACGTCGAGTGTCATCGCCGGGTTTGCATTTACAGCTACAGCCCATGTACAGATTACAGTATTTGCGATTGTCCGCCGTGCCGGTGCGGATGACGATGGTGGCAAAGATAACGGCGACCGCACAAAACATCACTATCATTATCAGCCAGTGGCGTTTCATTTTTTCTCTCATAATCATCTCCTTTCAGTCGGTGAATATAATCAGTTCGTGAATTGCCGCTGCCGCCTGAATTGATTGACAACGGCTTTGAAAATCACGCTTCACTATCGTAGTGAGCGAAGCGGCAAAACCTTTCAGGTTTATTACATTGGAATCTACAGGTCATTGCATAAATAGCTTTACTCTTACAAGCCCAATCAGGCTCCCACAGCCTTTATCACGGTTTCAAAAGTAAAGTTATTTATGCAACGGTCAGTAAGCTCGACTTTGTACATTTTTCAGAGGCGAACCGAGCTTGCCAATCCCCCCGACTGCCGTCGGGGGATAGTTAAAGCCCAACCTACGAAACGCCGCGCAGCCTCAACCAATCCCCCCGACGGCAGTCGGGGGATAGTTAAAGTTCAGCCTACGAAACGCTGCCAACGAGAAACCAATCCCCCCGATGGCAATCGGTGGATACTTAAAGTCCAACCTTGCCCGATGCTCAAGGCTGAACTTTAACCATCCCCCAACTGCCGTTGGGGGGATTGCAAAAAAAACT
>JACQDB010000110.1 GCA_016201275.1 Acidobacteriota bacterium | reverse complement strand
CGCCCTTCCTTGAAATCCATTAGCTTTCAAGGAAGGGCGACCACCGCAGGGTCGCCCGTACAGGGCATTGGAAAATCACTCAAGTCTTGCACTTCGTTTCATCCACCATCCTAACTACCCTGCCCTCTTTGCCCCGCAGGGGTGCAGGAGATTAGCCCGTGCTGTAGGCACTGGAGAAAGTTGAGCAAACGCTGCGCGCCCTGAAGGGGTGCAAGAGATAGATTGCTGCAAACCTCCTGCACCCTTTCAGGGCGCGCAGCGTTTGCTCAACTGCGCCTTCCCGTGGCTTCACCACGGGCTAATTTCCTCTACGCCTCTGGCGCAAAAACTAATTCCCGTGGCTTTCCCACGGGCTACTCTCCTGTGCGCCGATGGCGCAAAAACGAATTCCCGTGGCTCTACCACGGGCTACTCTTCTGTGCGCCGATGGCGCAAAAACTAAGAGAAGGGGAAGAACATATAATCCCATCATTCCCGTTGAGCAGCGGTCTCTGACCGCTGGCTTGGCTGTGCACCGACAGCGCAACAACGAAGCGACCGGCAATTTTCAAATCGGCTGGGTCGTTAGAGCGTGTTGCAGAATTCCAGCAATCGCCCATATGTTGTAGATAGCCAAACCATCACACACAATATCTGGACAGAGCCTCTATTTATGCGACACGCTCTCGTTACAAATTTTCATTGGTTATCGGCGACCGACCACACGTTGCCGTTTTCATCATCGAATAAAGAGAGTTGTGGGCTGGGTTCTGCGGCAGGCGCGGGGTCATGCGACTGATGATTGCTGGCGTGCGTAGGCCGCAAAGCGTGTTTCACCTCTTTGAGGTTGAAGCGAATCAAGCGTGCGGTCAGCATCACGGCGGGAATCTTTCCGGCGCGACGGAGTTTGTGAATCGTGGATTCGCTGATCTGCAAGACCTGCGCCAGTTGTTTGGCGGTCAGATATTCTACCTTCTTGGGCGGCTCGAAAATCTCAAAATCGTCCGCTTTTTCGCGGTTTTCCTGAGCGTTCAACTTTTGCTGGTCGGCTGTCATTCTGGATATTGATGCAGGCTCAGTTTATTTTTTCTTCCCTGAACGAGCAAGTTCGGTCATCACGATTTTGTATTCGATAAAAGTTTTGTTGCCGTTTTCTTTCACCCATTGAAAATACTGCAGTGCTTCATCACGCTGCCCGGCAAACAAAATCTTCAGGCCTATATAGGTCTGAGCTTCGGTCATCTTGTCGTTGTCGGTCGCCAGTTTCAGCAACTCCGGCGCGCTGATCTCCTGATGCAAATAGCGAATCACCGGATACGGCCACTCCGCTGCATTGCAACGCTTCACGGCTATATCCAAGGTCTTTGCCGCTTCCACTTCGCGGTTTGATTGCTGATACCCCAGCACCGCAACAATCACCATATACGGCGAGCGCTCTCGATACCAGTCCGCGACATTCAAAAATTTTCGCGCATCATCGGCAGCCATCTCGCCACGCCCCAAATAGAGATTGAACAGACTGCGATGGTAATAGCCGCTGGGAAATCGCGGAGCCAGTCGGATGACTTGCGAGTAGGCATCAATAGCTTCTTCATAACGCGCCAGTTCATCATACCAGTTGCCCAGATTAATATAGGCATTCACCGCATTGGGTGCCAAGCCGATGGCTTTCTTCACCGCCGCGATGCCTTCTTCATGCTTGCCAAGCCGATAATAGGCGATGCCCAGGCCATTTTGCACTTCCGGGTTATTCGGGTTCAAACTTTCAGCCTTGGTGAAGGCGTCCAATGATTCTTCGTAGCGCCGCATCAGCGCGTAGGTCGCCCCCATCGCGCCATACGCATCGGCATAGGCTGGAGAAAGGCGTATCGCCTGTTGATAAGCTTCTATGGCTTCGGCAAAACGATTCATCGCCCGGTTGACATCGCCGAGGGCGGCGTAAGCGAAGGCGAAGCGGTTATCCAACTCAAGGGCTTTTTGCACCAGCGGCAACGCCTCTGCCGGTTTGTCTTGCCGGAGAAGAGTCGCGCCCAGATTGGCATAAGCGGCAGCCGAGTTCGGTTGCCTAGCGATTACCTCTTTGAAGGCTTGGGCAGCTTTTTCATATTGTCTGGCGCGCAAAAAATCTTTGCCCTGTTGCAACAAATCCGCCGTCACTTCTTGCGTTGGCGGTTCTTTGTCTTGTTGAGAGAGCCTTGATCGCGCATTCACTGACGATGCCGGAAAGGTGACAAGCCCGCCGAGAACGGTGAACCAACAGAATAACCGTAGACTCATTGGCAACTTCATAACGAACTTCCCTCCAGAGAAATTTCCGCTCCCGGCGATGCCGTCCGCCAATCTTATTCCTTGACGGCTTCCAGGGTGAAGGCCAACGGCACTGCTTCGTCGGGGTTTACGTCAACCGTCTTGACCTGCGGTTTATAGCCTCTGAGCATAGCCGTGACTTGATAGCGCGCCCGCAGCGAAGGGACGCGAAACGCAAATTCGCCGCGACTGTTGGAGACAAAATTCAGTTTTACCGATTCGAGTTTCTTCTTCTCTCTGGCTTCCTCTTCAGTCGCCACGCGCAGCAGTTTCACCTGCACGCCGGGCAAGGAGAAACCGCGTTCGTCAAAGACTGCGCCGCGCACCAGAGAAGTCTTTCGCGCTTTGTACAATTTAATATTTTTTACTTTGGTCTCTTTGCCTTCTTCGACCTGTTGCATCTGCGTCATAGTGCCGCCGCCGAACCCTTCGGCGTCAAAGCTGATGGTGTAATCATCCGGTTCAAGCGCCAACGCATAATTGCCCTCTTTGTCGGTGGTCGTCTCTTTAACATTGCGTGTGCGACTGCTCATAGCGCGCACTTCTACAGCGGCAAGCGGCTTGCCTTTTTCGTCTTCAATGTGGCCTGTAAGCGTGCCGGTTTTATGCTGCGCGGTGGCAACCAGCGCACACCACAAAATGAAAGCCGGTAAAAAAATGATCTTCTTCATGAATCGCATCGCCTCTTGAATCTTGCTGAATTGTCCGTCTGCTGGAAGACGTTCATTTTCCGATGCCCAACAAATAAAAGTCAACTACATAAAAACGCCATCGCACGCCACTGGCAACCGTGTCTGTGATTCTTTATCATCGTTGCCGGTTATGCGAATCATCAGCGGCAGATTCAAAGGCAGAAAATTAAAAGCCCTCAGCGGCCTGGAGGTGCGGCCTACTTCGGATCGCTTGCGCGAAACATTGTTCAACATTCTCGCGCCGCAAGTACGCCAGAGCCGCTTTCTAGACCTGTGCGCGGGGTCTGGCGCAATCGGCATCGAAGCCTTCAGTCGCGGCGCAAACGAAGTCGTATTCATAGACCATTCGCACCGTTCGTGTCAGCTCATCAAAGAAAATCTGACGCTGCTCGGCAACGCCGACGCTGCCCTCATACTGCAACGCGACGCCCTTGCCGCCCTCAAATATCTGGAAGCCACGACGAGCGAAAACGCTTTCGTTGAACAGGAGGCCAGCGACGCCACGCCGCGCCAGTTCGATCTGATTTATTTCGATCCCCCGTATGCTTCCGACCTCTACGAGCGCCTGTTGCCGCAACTGGGCAAGAGCCAACTGCTGCACGCCGATTCTATCGTAGTGGTGGAACATCGAACGAGCCTGCAACTCCAAGCGCAATACGGCCATCTGCAACGCTACCGCGAAGTCAAACAAGGCGACTCGGCCTTGGCGTTTTATTCGAGTTGAAACACGCTGATAAAACTTTGGGCAGCGCGAAAAAAATAAGGCGCGACCGGCAACCAACTGCGCCGGTTTCGCTGCGTAGGCGCGACCTATGATTTAGCTGCGTAGGAACGACCTGCCTATAGTGAGGTAGCGAAGAACTAATTCCCTAGTTCGAGCGTGTCGCAGAAAGGGATGTTTTGTCCAGATATTGTGTACGATGGTTTGACTATCTACAACATATGGGCAGTTGCTGGAATTTTGCCACAGGCTCTAGTTCTGTAGGAGCGCCCCCTGCTTGCCGCGCCAGCCAGGGTCGCACGCAACTATAATTCGCCATATACATTCAATTGTTTCCACTTCAGCATTACTTTTTTAGCGCTACCAAACTCAAACAGCGGGCAACTGACAACGGACGAACAACTATGCTACTATCGCGTGACTCAACGGCGGTGCAGAAAATCTACGAGGTGAAAAAACGGTGACGCGCAGAGCAATCTATCCGGGTTCGTTCGATCCTTTGACCAACGGTCATCTCGATATTATCGAGCGCTCGGCAAAACTCTTTGATGAAGTGGTGGTGGCGATTCTGTTGAACTTCCAGAAGCAGCCAATGTTTTCGGTGCAAGAGCGCATAGAAATGATTCAGGCGGTCGTCCCGTATCACAATGTCCGCGTTGATACCTTTGACGGCTTGCTGGTGCATTATGCGCTGGAGCAACAGGCGCAGGTGATGGTGCGCGGCATTCGCGCCATTTCCGATTACGAATATGAGTTGCAGATGGCGTTGATGAATCGCCGTCTGGAGCCGACCATCGAAACGGTTTTTCTGATGGCATCGGAAGAGTATTCATACCTCAGTTCCCGTTTGATTAAAGAGGTCTTTCACCTCAACGGTACGATTACCGGGCTGGTGCCGGAACTGGTCGAACAACGCATGAAAGAGAAGTCCGGCGGCAAATCGTTTTAACCAGCGCGAGGCCATATGCGCCGCCGCGCCTGCCGATAGCGTTGCTCGCGGTTGCCGATTTTCTCTGTCGTTTGCCGCTCACGATTTTACGAATCGGCGCATACCACACGCACAACCCAAGCAGGAATGACCAACCGATGACCAAAGCGAATTTCAAAGAGTCTGAATATACGGCGAATATGGCGGTTTCTTCGACCCTTGCCGTATTGATGGAGGCCGAACGATTGCGCGCCGAGGGCGCTGACCTGGTGGATTTGGGAGCCGGTGAACCAGACTTCCCGACGCCATCCAATATCAAAGAGGCGGGGCAACGCGCCATCGCAGAAAACTTCACGCGCTACACTTCGACCAGTGGCAGCGCGCCGCTGAAACGGGCGGTCATCGAAATGATGAAGCGCGATTTCGCGGTCGAGTATCAACCCTACGAGTGCATCATCACGGTAGGCGGCAAACAAGGGATATTCAATGCGATGGCGGCGCTCGTCAACGCTGGCGACGAGGTGTTAATTGCCGCGCCTTACTGGGTGACCTTTCCTGAAATCACCCGCTTCCTGCGCGCCACTCCGGTCTTCATTGACACCGAAGCGACGCAGTTTGTTTTGACCGCCGACCTGGTGCGCCAAGCGATCACGCCGAAAACCAAACTCCTGATTCTCAATTCGCCGAACAATCCAAGCGGGCGCATCATTCCTCCCGCAGAGTTTCGCAAAATTATAGAAGTCGCCGCTGAACATGACGTTTGGGTAATCAGCGACGAATGCTATTTGTATTTCGCTTATTCGCCAGCCGCGCCATTTACTTGCGGCAGCCTGCCCGCAGAGTTGCGCTCGCGGGTGATGATCAGCGGCTCGTTCTCCAAATCTCATGCGATGACAGGTTGGCGCGTCGGCTATGCGTTGGGCGAGGCAGCGTGGATACAGGCGATGTTGAAGGTTCAAAGTCATTCGACTTCCAACACCAGTTCGATTTCTCAGCAAGCAGCGCGCGAAGCAGCGACCGGCGAACAACAGTCTTTGCAGATGATGCTGGCGGAATACAAGCGCCGCCGCGATTGGTTGATTCCCGCTTTGAATGAAATCGAAGGCGTCGAATGTGACCTGCCGGAAGGCGCGTTTTATGCGTTCCCGAATATCAAAGGAGTGTTGAACGAAAGCTGTAAAACCTCTGCGGAGTTTGCGCGCCACTTGTTGAATCAAGCGCACGTCGTGGTCACCGATGGCGCAGCTTTCGGCGCTCCGGGTTACCTTCGTTTGTCTTACGCCAATTCGCTGGAGAATATTCAAAAGGCGGTCGAGCGTATGAAGCAAGCCATCGCCGAAATTCATCGGTAAAAATTCACGCAAAATTATTTGTGCAGCTTGGTATTGTTTTCGCCATCACCTGGCGGAAGAATCGCGGAAGACGGGATTAACAGCAATTGCAAAACACGAACTCAGCTCGACTTTGTACAATTTCAGATTGAACCACACCAATCAAGCGCTGAGGTTGCGGTTCGCGCCTGGAATGATTGAACCTCAGCTTGTTGAGGTGAGGTTCAATCATTCTAGAGCGGTTTTTGTTTGAGATTACGGAAACCTCAAACCCGTGGAGCGGCGGTCGAAGACCTTCGCACGGTCGAAGACCACTGCTCAACGATAGGGGGTTCTGTACTCACATAGGAAAACCGCTATAAGTGCTGAAAAAGCCAATGAAATCGGGCTGCTTCGCCTCTGAAAAATCTAGCAACGGAGAGCCGAGGCGGTGAGGCCATTCATCTGAATTCCCCCAACGGAAAGTCGAAGCGGTTTGGCCATTCGTCTGAATCCCCCCAACGGCAGTTGGGGGATGCTTAAAGTCCAGCCTACACACCCAGCAAGCAAAGTTTTTTTGCAATCCCCCAACTGTCGTTGGGGGGATTCGTTTCTCGTCGGCAGCGTTTCGTAGGTTGGACTTTAACTATCCCCCAACTGCCGTTGGGGGGATTGGCAAGCTCGGTTCGCCTCTGAAAAATGTACAAATACGAACTCAGGAAAGTGGTTCGCGATTGAAAAAAATTCTTTTCACAAGGTATTCAAGTCCAGCGCCTGTTGGGTACCTCAGGATTGAAAATTAAATACCTCTACCAAGTTCTGACGCCCACAGCCGTATTTATCGGGTGAATCTAACTTGCCTGCAACCAGTTGGTGAAATTGTTTTATTTTCAATCCTCAAGGCTGCACAAGTCCCTACATAAAGGCATAGCAAAACCAAGTCTTCTGTCATTGGATACTGGTGAGAAAAATTGATTTCACCTGCCTGCTCTTGCATCATTTTTCCAAACAAGAGTTGTGCAGGAAAAGTTATCAAGACAGTTTCAAGACCACATAGATTGACGGTAAACCCGCCGCTACAACCGAACTCCTTGAACACCACGATGAGGGGAAGCACGGAATCAACTACGGCAGCAATCACCCGCCTGTTGATTGGAATACCTTCAGGCTTATGGGGAAATATCTGGCTGACACTTTTACTGCATCCTGCTGTTGGCGGCGGGTTTCTTATCTACGACCAGACGATGATCGAGATTGGCGATGCGCCAGCCGACGGCAAAAATCATGCGGTCTATGCGCTCCATCTTTTCGAAGTCTATCTTCTCTACATCGTCAGTCGGTTGATGATAATCGCGGTGCACGCCGGTGAAATAAAAGATGATGGGGATGCCGTGCTTGGCGTAGTTATAATGATCGGAGCGATAGTAAAACCGCTGCGGATGATTTTCATCGTTGTAGAGATAATCGAAATGCAGCTTCTGCGTCTCGGCGTTGGTCTGCTCGTTCAAGCGGTGAAATTCCGTCGAGAGTTTATCCGAGCCGATGATGTACAACGAATTCTTGTCGGTCAATTCTTTATCGCGGGCGTCGGTGTCGCCTTCGGGACGGCTGCGCCCCACCATATCAATATTCAAATCGGCTACGAGTTTCGCCAACGGCACCACGGGTTGATAATCGGCGTTGTACTCCGAGCCGTACAAGCCCAACTCTTCGCCGGTGTGAAAGATTACCAACACCGAACGCTTCGGCCTTTCCAGCGCAAACGCCTGCGCGATTTCCAACACCGACACCGTGCCGGAACCATCATCATCCGCGCCGTTATAGACCTGCCCATCACCGGTAGTTTCCAGATGGTCATAATGAGCGCTGATGACGACGTATTCATCTTTGAGTTTGGCGTCCGTGCCTGCCAACACGCCTACGACATTTTGCGCCAGAGGCGCGTCTTTCACCTTGACGCTCAACTTCCATTCGGCGATCAGGTTCAAGGTCGCGGCCTTCACAGGCTTGCCATCCAGATGCGTCAACGCTGCAGCGGGTCGGTTCAAAGCCGCCGCTATCGCTTTGATTAGATTCGGCCCGGCTTGAAGGGTCGGCAAGATTTTGCCGTTGGCATTGGCGCGTGGCGGCAAACTTAATTGCTCGCTTGCGCTCGAAGCGCGGGAATAAAACCAGACATCGGGCGCGGAAATTAAAATCAGGCCGACTGCGCCGCGCTCTGCGGCGGTTTGTTCGAGAGTCGCGGCGGCGGCATCTCCCGCCGCATTCATGAAATCAGGATTGCCATTGAGCGCTACGACGATTTTGCCTTTCACATTCAAGCCTTCATAATCATCGCGCTGTGGCGCTGACGAAACCTTGCCATAGCCGACAAACACCAGTTCGCCTTTGACCTCGGCATCCGCCAATTGCTCGGTGATGAAATCGTCGTTGTACTTGAACTCTTTTTTGACTGGCGTGGTGTGCAAGGTCAAGCCGCTCTTGGTCACATCAACGCCGCGATAGGCCAGCGGCACTTTTTGCAAGAACGAACCGTCACGCGCCGCGCCGTGATACCCGTAAGCTTCCAGTTGCGTGGCCAGATAACGCGCCGCTATGCGATTGCCTTGACTGAAGGTGTAGCGTCCGCCAAGTTCATCGGAAGCCAGAAAACTCAAATGTCTTTTCAGGTCTGTGACCGTGATGCTGCTGGTTGCGTTACTGGAAGGCAGCGGCAGCGTGACGGCTTGCGCCGCTGCAAAAAGGGTCAAAGCCGCGAGTATCGCAAGCTGTTTCGGCACATGGAAAAATCGTTTCATGAAAATCCTTGTCAGTCTTTTGATGGCGTGGAGAACATCATCAATAACGGCGGCCTCGTGATGGTAAAAAAATTCGCGCCATAGCGGCTCAGAGAGTTGCTGTAGCGTAAGCTTCGCCGCTTCAGGTCAAGCAGCTTTGCCGCGAATGCGTTTTTTTCGGCTGGGTCAAGTTTGCGAAATGACATTCCCAAGTTCGTCAACCGGACCTACGACTACGGTCGTCAAGGCATCGGGCGCAAGATAATGCGCCGCCACTCTGGCGACCTCTGCGATAGTCACGGCGCGAATCCGTTCCGGGTAGGTCTGCAAATAATCGAAGCCCAGTTCATAAACTTCGGCTTCAATTAAAAACTCGGCAATCTGCGCGTTGGTTTGAAAATCGAAAACAAAATTGCCGGTCAAATAAGCTTGTGCCGATTCCACTTCGTGAGCCGTCACCGGCTCTTGCGCCATGCGTGCGATCTCTCTGCGTAAGCCGCTCAACGCCTGTTCAAGATTATCGGGCGACGTGCCTATGTAGGCGATGAAGCGTCCGGCATCAAGTCCGGCGCTCGCCGTGATGTTGCTGTAGGTCGAGTAAGCCAGCCCCTGCTCGTCGCGCAGTATGCGCGGGATGCGCGAGGTGAAACCGGGACTCGACCCCAAAATCGTGTCCATCACCAGGAGCGCATAATAATCGGGATTTTTGCGCTCAATGCCCAAATGGCCGATGAATATATTGACCTGTTCTTTCGGCGCGTTGATGAATTTTTCGAGCGCTTCGGTTTGCCGCTTGACCGGCGGAATCAGTGGGGGTTGAAAATTGTCTTGACGTTCCCATCTGCCGAAAATTTCTTCGACCCATCGTTTCACTTCGGCGGTAGCGAAATCACCGACAATCGCCAACAGCGTGTTGTTCGGCACAAAATAGCGCCGATAAAAATCCGCGAAGTCCTGGCGTTGCAAATTGGCCAGCGTCGCTTCATAACCGATGGCCGGACGATGTTGCGGATGGCCAGCAAAAATCAGTTCGTTGAAGGCATCAGAGGCTTGTATGCGCGGCACATCCAGACGGCTTTTGATTTGCGCGGCGCGGCGTCCTTTGTGCAGTTGAATCTGATCTTCGGGAAAGGTCGCGTTCATCAAAACATCGGCGGTGATGTCCAATCCCAAGCTCAAATCGTGCGCCAGGAAAGCCCCTTGTGCGCCGCTGACTTGATAATCGCCAAAGGTGCGAAAGCGTGCGCCGACCGCTTCGACGGCTCCGGCCAGTTGTTTCCAGGTGCGCGTCGTCGTGCCTTCATCCATCAATTCGCCGACCAGTGAAGCCAGCCCCGCCTGTTCATCATTTTCAAAACGCGAGCCGGTCAAGGTGATGGCGTTGATCGAGACCGCTGGTGTGTGATGATTTTCCGACAGCAACAGCACCAAACCGTTGGGCAGTTCGAGGCGCTCGACATCGAAATGGATGTGCGCCGTTGTGGGCATAGCGTTCGGTTTATCGCTGCTCATCGGCGGCACCTCCTGTGCTGGTTGCTTCGCTGGCGGGGTTGGCGTTTTCCTTAACCAGATAACCGACGGTGCGATTATCCGAGGTGAAATATTGGCGGACGAGGCGCGCTACATCTACGGCCTTGACCGCGCCTATACGTTCGAGCAAGGTGTCCAGATAATGATAGCCCCGCGAGGCTTCGGGGAGACGTTGGGCAACAGCTATGGTTTCGTATTGGCCAAGCAGTATGGCCTGTTGCAACGGCTCTTCGTTGCTCAACACCAAATCGGCTTCGATCTGGCGTTTGGCTTTGTTCATTTCGGCTTCGCTGGGCGGCTCGTTTTGCAAGCGCTCCAACTCTTCGTAAATCGCCTGCTCGACAGCGGCCAGCGCAAAGCCCGGTTTTAATTCGGCCTGAAAATAAAAGAGCGAAGCGTCTATATGGTCGTGGTAATGCGCCGCCGCAGAAGTGACCGATTGATCCTGCTCGACCAGTCGTTGATACAGGCGCGAGGTTTTGCCGGTGGATAAAATCGTTTCCAATAAGTGCATCCCATACGCATCATCTTCGCCGATGGCGGGCGCGTGATAGCCGATGATGAGGCGTTCGACGGGAGTCTCTTTTTTCACGACGACGCGCTTTTCGCCTTTCTGCACCGGCTCGATAATATGCAGCGGTCGGGCTTCAAGACCGGTTGGAATCGTTCCGAACAAGGCTTCGACTTTGGGCATCACCTCGTCGGTGTTGAAATCGCCGACTAAGACGAGGGTGGCGTTTTGCGGGTGATACCATTTGTCGTAATACGCCTTCATATCGGCTGCAGTAGCCGCTTCCAGGTCATCGAGCCAGCCCACCGTAGGCCAGTGATAAGGGTGTTGACGAAAGGCTGTCGCCCAGACTTCGTTTTCCAAGGCTTCCCAAGGGCCGTCTAAACCGATGCGTAACTCTTCTTCGACGACCTGTTTTTCAGAGTTGAATTCTTCCGGTGCAAACGAGGTGTGGCGCATACGATTGGCTTCGATGTCGAGCGCCACCTGCCAGCGGTCGGCAGCGAAAGTGAAGTAGTAAGCGGTGAAATCGAGCCAGGTGAAAGCGTTATTAGCGCCGCCATTTTGCAGCGTCAACAAATCAATCTCGCCTTTCTGAAAACGGTCAGTGCCTTTGAAGAGCATATGTTCGAGGAAGTGCGATTTGCCGGTCTGTCCCAGTTCTTCGTTGCGCGAGCCAACGCGATACCAGATGATCGAGGCGACGACGGGTTTATCGTGGCGCTCTTTGGTGATGACGGTCAGGCCGTTAGCCAGTTGGCGTTTCTGCACGCCGCGTGTCAGAAACGATTGCGAATCGGTAGTCGGTGGTGATGTGGTCAACATAACTTCGTGTGCTGAATCAAACTCTCTTTTGCGTTTTTGCAAGAATTCATAATCGCAGAAAAATTGTAGAAGGCGGCAAGACCAAGTGTCAAACGCGGCGCTGGTTTCTGGTTTTGAAATGTTCATATCCGCTTGCTTTTCGGGCTTTTGCTGTAGATACTTGAGCCGTTTACAGAATTCACGAACGAAAAACCATTCGGGACAGGAGATCGAGTTTATCAATACGCGGTTGTGTGTTCGATGAACAACGCAAGTAGGAAGGTATGAAAACAATGACGAAAGCAGAGTTGGTGGAAGAAGTGGCACGCGCTTCGGAATTGAATAAGCGCGATGCCGAAGTAATTGTCGAAACCGTTTTTGGTTCGATTATCAATGCCTTGCACCGAGGCGAGAAGGTCGAGTTGCGCGGCTTTGGCAGTTTCCGCACCCGTGAACGCGGCCCCAGACGCGGACGCAATCCGAAGACCGGCGCGCCTGTGGATGTACCGGCCAAGCGCGTCCCCTATTTCAAACCCGGCAAGGAACTCAAAGAATTTTTCACCGATGGCGAAGAGCCGCAAACCGTCAAGGCTGTCGCGTCCGCCAGTGAAAATGCTGCGCCGAGCGCTGTAGGCGTCGCGCCAGTAAGCGCCGTTGCGCCTGCGCGTGAGGCAACCGAAGCGGCGAGCGATACCACCGAGACAGCAAGCGGCGATGGCGAAACCACCGCTCGACCTGCATAAACTGTACGCTTGTTAATAAAGCCCGATGATGCTCGATGATGGCTGCGGACGAAAGGTCTAGCGCAGCGCATTTGGCTTATTGACAGGGTTGCCCCACCCCGCCAGAGGCGCGCACGATTTGCCGTCGCGGCGTTTTGCCATTCATCAAATACTGGAGCCAGAAGCCCATATGACCGATGATAAGAAGCCTGTAGAGGAGAGCGTCGAAAAGCGTTCCGGCAGTGACCGCCGCCAGAGCGAACGCCGCGACACCGCACGCGAAAAAGAGAAGGGCGTCCTGACGACGCGCACCACCGAACGCCGCCAAGACGGTCGCCGCAAAGCCGACCGCAAAGAATCCTGAAATAGAAAGCATAAGTAAAAAAGCGTAACGACGCATCCCTCTTTGCCCCGCAGGGGCGTAGAAGAGTAAATCGAACTGCGAACGCCAGCATCACCTTTGCCCCGCAGGGGCGTAAGAGATTAGCCAATGCTGTAGCCACTGGAACCAAGTTGAGCAAACGCTGCGCGCTCTGAAAAGAGTGCAGGAGAGGCGATGCGGCAAGCCGCTCTGTCAGAGCGCGACCGTCAAGCCACCTCCGCCTTCCCGTGGCGCGACCACAGGTCACTCTCCTGTGCGCCGACGGCGCAACAACGAAGCGACCGACAATTTTCAAACCGGCTGGGGAGTTAGAGCGTGTCGCAGAATTCCAGAAATAGCCTATATCTTGCGGATAGTTAAACTATCACTCACAATATCTAGACAGAAAATCCATTTCTGCGCCACCCTCTAGTTACTTTACTTTTTGCCTTTCGCTTTATTGGTGAACGAGCTTGAGTTTAACCACGACGCGATCTTCCCGCGCCGTGCGATTCAAAAAGATGGAAGTTGGTGCCGGGTCGCTCGCTACCAACTCGATGCCGCGACGGTTCTCCTCTGTCGTCATCACCGTTCCTTCATCAGCAATACGATCTTCCAGCGGTGCAGTTGCCCTAGCAATCTGCTCAAGCACTTCTGCCGGAGGCGCAAATTTGGCGAGCCGATTCAAGGCCGCGCCCGTCGGAATACCTGGTAACGGTTGACGGCTGACGATAAAGGTCAAATTCTCAATTGCCGGTTGCTCGTTAAATCTCCAGGCCGTGCCTGCAGGCACCAGAAGCGGTTGGTTGGCCTTGATCTGATTGTTGCCGTTTTGAATCTGCGAATGGGGAAATAACAGTTCCGTCCTGCCTTGATTCTCCTGATGAAAAATATAGAGGTAGCCGTTAATGTTGGTCTCCAGAAGCAGGCGAATCTGGTTGCCGGAAACGAACCTCTGTTGGGGCGATACCCGCACCCATTGGTCGTTTTTGTCTTTCAAAAAAACCGTGTAACCCAGACCGACAGGTGACAGCGCCAGTTGATTGGCGTTGCCCTTGCCTGCGGGTTTTACGGGAGGTTTGGTTTTCGGTTTGGACACCGATGAACCGGGAGTCGTTGACGGGCGAGAGCCGCTTGACTCTCGACTCTTTAAAAAATCGCCGCGCGCACGCATCTCTTCCTGAGCCAAGCCCTGCGCCCCCATCAATGCCATCATCAAGCCCATCAGCCATACAGACTTCATCATCTTTTCTCCTGAAAATATTGATCGCAAAAAAATCCAGCGAACCGCCGCCCGGCTCCTCGTTTTTTCTTCGTGCCTGACGAGAACCGACGAAGCGTTCAAGCTCTATCCCTGAGGTTTCAGTGAATGTGCTGCACCGAAATTTCAGAATACGCGACGCGCCCCATCAAGTCGTGCGCCGATAAACGAAAACTGATAGTTTTTTCAAGCCGTTCAGCGACGGCGGTCAACTCTACGGCCTCTTTTTTGAGATAAGCCATGATATTTACGGTGTCCTCGCCCCGCACTTCCCGCGCTCTGGCCTCCGACCGCTTGCCGCCATTTGTGGTAATCGGCAACCCGTCCACGCCTGGTGGCACATAGACCATCAGGTAGCGCTCCACTCCGGCGTTTCGATCCAGACCAATCCAGTATTTTTCCGGCACGGTGAACCACTCACCCGCTTCATAGATTGGCGCGCCGGTCGTCTGCGGCGCATTTAACCAGCGCCAGGTTCCATCCTTGCGAGCGCTTTGTTCGCTGAACAGATAAAGCGAGCCTGCCGCCAGCAACTTGATTTCAAAACCGAAACCTTCTCCCGATGGCAAGACATTGTCTTCGCCTAGGGTTTCCAGTTCGGCAGTTGGGGTTTCCCGCTTGATACGATACTCCATCAAGGTCATTTTCTCCGGCATCACAATTTGTCCGGTCACTGGCAAAATCGTATCAGGCTTTTTGCCTAGCCCTCGATTGACAAAATAGACCAGACCAACCGACACCAAGAGCAGCAGCGCAGAGGCCATGAGCCAGTTGCGCTTACGGCTTGCGACCACGGTGGTGTTGATCGGGGCTTCAGAAGGTCGGGGGTCGCGTTGCAAGGTGGCGGACGAATCCGTATGCCGCCAATATTTCTCGCGCTCAGTAGAGCGAAGAAAAGCCGCACCCTCGCCTTCCTTCACGTCTGCGTCATAGATTGTCGAGATGTCCTGTTGAGAGAGGCGCTGGCATTCCTCGTCAGCGGCAACCGCCAATTCATCAGCGAACTCGTTGGCCGTTTGATACCGCCGCGCCGGGTCTTTTTCCAGCGTCTTGAACAGAATCTGTTCGACGGTCTCGGATAGCTGCAAATCGGGGCGGCGCTGGCGCAAAGGAATGGGCGGCGCGGTAACTTGTTGCTGCATTACTTCCCAAGCGCTTTGCGCCTCGAAGGCGGCTTTGCCGGTCAACATCTCATAGACCACCATGCCCAGCGAGTAGGTGTCGGAACGCCTGTCTATCTGATCTCCGGTCATCCCTCTGACCTGTTCCGGCGACATATAGGCAGGGGTTCCGATGATTGCTCCGGCTTGCGTGGGGTGCATCATGTTCTGGTCTTCAGCAAGCCGGGCGATGCCGAAATCAAGAATCTTGACAACCGTTTGGCCGTCCTCTTCGGTCAGCATGAGGTTGTCCGGTTTGATGTCACGATGAACGATGCCTTGACGGTGCGCGGCGCTCAGTCCAGCGCAAATCTGGCGCGTGATGGCCACCACTTCGGCCAGCGGCAACGCGCCTTTGGTTGCCAGTAGCGTGGCCAGAGTCTGCCCCTCGACATACTCCATTGCGACGTAGAGTTGCCCGTCGTCGGTCATACGGCTTTCATAAATGGTGATGATGTTGCGATGCTTGATGCGGCCTGCGGCAGCCGCTTCGTTTTGAAAGCGCCGCGCCGCATCCGGGTTTTCCGAACACTGGCGATTGAGAATTTTCAAGGCCACACGCCGGTTGCCGACGCCGCGTTGTTCAGCTAAAAAGACCTTGCCCATGCCGCCCGTCCCCAGCAGTTGCAGGACGTGGTAATCACGCATGATCTGTGCGCTCAACAGCGCTTGATACGGCGACGCGCCCGATAGGTTCATGGCTTCCCTCGAATAGCAAAAGTGATGGCGGAATGCCGCCGGACAGCAAGTCCAGGCAGCCCTTCCGCGATGCTGGTTTGACATCCGCCGCCGACTCGATACCAGCCCCTTGCCGATTCTATTTAGAGCGTGGCGCAAAATCCCAGAAACAGTCCAGATATTGTGTATGGTTAAACTATCGCACACAATATCTAGACAGAAAATCCATTTCTGCGACACCCTCTATTTACCGGCTGAATAGGCGAGCGTCAAATCTTTAGCCAGCCCCGGCAGCGCCGTCGGATTCTGCTTGAAGCCGGTTTCAACGCTGACGCGATTTCGCACATACGAGAACAGTTCACCGGCGGTGATGAAGCGGTCGTGATTGAAATCGGCTTCGCCTTTCAAACCTTCCAGCAGCGCAAACGTGAAGATGCCGTGACCGTCACCCCAACGCTTGCTCTCCTGTGAGGCTTCGCTGACATCCGAAGAAGTCAGGATAGCGCGTCCGGTCTCTTTGAAAAGCCTGGCCGCATAGAGATTGATGAGGTTGTTTTCCAGCCCTCTGGCGCTGGTCATCTGCCTGCCGCTGAGTCCGGCGCTGTGACAGGTGTCAACAAACACCACCACCCGTTCCGCTTTCACTCGTTCATTGAGAATGTTTTGCAGTTCGGTCATCGGCAGCGCCGTCGTTTCCATATTGGCCACTTTGGTGTCGTGCATTAAAAAATAGAGATTCTGCGGCGCGTAAGGATCGGGCGAACCGTGTCCAGCCAGAAACAGCAGCACCAGGTCGTTGGCACCAGCTTTCGATAAAAAACTCCGCAACGCCGAGCGCACGGCATCCAGGGTAGCACTCTGATTTTCCAGCAACAGAATATCGTTGGCGGCAAACCCGCCGCCGTTCCTGGCCTGCAAAAAATCCCGGAAGGCACGGGCATCGGCGTCGCAATAGCTTAAATCGGTCAAGCCGCCATCGTTGAAGCGGTAATCGGAAATGCCGATGATGACGGCTAGTTTGCGTCCGCTGAATTGCGCCGACACCGCCGCTTCGCGCTTCCGCACGGGCAGCGCCACGCGTGTCACATTCCCGGCGCGGTCTTTGGCCTCGATGATGAGGACGCTAGAGGTGGGCGCGACATTGATGGCGCGCTCAAACACAAAGCTCTTTTCGGTAGTGCTGCCGCCAGACGCCATCTCCATGCCGCGCCCTTGGGTCGCCGCCGACAGCATAACCGGCGCGCCATTTATTGTCAGCGATTCCACGACTCCCGAATTATCCATAACGACGCCTACAACGCGCACCTTGCCCGCCTGAATCACCCCTTTGGGTTCCTCTAGATAAATCACCGGCGGCTCTTTGTCATTGCCGCTGGCGACCGACACGGTTTCCATTACAGCATTTTGCGCCGCCGAATCTTTCGCGCCGATTTTGCCGGTACGCAAAACGAAAGAGGCATAGTAAGGCTTTCGATTGCGGTCGGTGGCAATAATCTCCACAACATTCTTGCCCGCGTGCAACCGCAGATAAGGACGACTCGCCAGGTTGCAGGTAATCACCTGTCCTTCGGTTGAAGCCGTGGTGGTGCTGGCAATTTTGGCAGCCTCGCCATTAATCAAAATGTAAGTCTTGCCGTAGTCAATCAAATTGGCATACGGGTTCAGCACTCGCAAGCGCAGTGTTTGAATATCAAAACGCTGAATGACGGTTTCGGTGGCCGTGATGCCATTGACACCGAGTTCGGGCAAATCCAGCGCGAAGGGTTGGCGCGATACCTCGTCGCTTGCGGCCTTCAATATTCCGGTTTCCGGAGCCAGCGCCGCCGCGACGCGCAACGCCGCAGGGCTTGCGGGAATGAGGCTGGGGAGCAGAAGCAGCAGCAAGATAAATAGAACGATGGTGGATTGTCGCATAGCAATTGCAAATTCTCAGTTTCGGCTTGCGCCTCTCTCCGGCGCAACACACAGGCGTTTGACAGCGGTCTGAAATCGGTCAGCCGTGCGCCCCTTGAGTTAATCAAGTTTGCCCTTTGCCTGGCGTTCTCGCAGCCCATAGAAACCGCCAGCGAGAACGCCAAGCCGTTCAACCCTGCGGCTACGGCTTGCGCGGCGACCGGCCTCCGGGTGCTGTCGTGCCTTGCCCCGGAGAGGTCACGGGCGTTGACACAGACGCTTCTACCTGTCGCCCACTCGGCGTAGTCGTCAGCGGCTCAAGCCCCTTGGTGGCGACGTTCATCGCCGGTCTGGACACCCAATTCTTATCGCCTATGCTGTCGAGATAGTCATAGATGATTTCGATGTTCTGGGGCAGCGCGCCGCGATTTTCCTGTTGATAAATGATCACATACTGTTTCAGGCTGTCGGCAATCTCACGCGCCTGCGAAGCATCTTTATTCTCCATCATGGCGAGCGCTTTATGCAGATGCGATTCGGGAATGACGCGGCGTTTATCGAGTTCGATAGCTTTAACGAATTCGGCCAACGCCTGCGACTTCTCCGCCGGCGTGCGCGCCACCAACTTTAACAACTTGCCGTAATAGAGGTGGGCTTGCGGGTCGTTGGAATTTATCAGCAAAGACTCCTGTAGATTATCCTGCGCCATCTGAAACATATCGTAATAGTAAGCGCGTATGCCATTGTCGCGCCGTAACTCTGCCATCATCTCGGAGAAGTCTTCGGTGGTGCCGACGATTTCACCCAGATCAAGTTTGGCTTTCAGTTCCGTGGCGAATCTTCCGCCAATCGTTTGTTCCGCTGTTTGGGCGCGTTGCGTGGCATTGCGCGTCGGGTCGAGTTGTTTGCCTGGGTCGGCAGGTTTTTCACTGATTTTCCGTTGTAAATCCGCCTGTGCAGCGTTGATTTGTTGTTGGATTTCCGCCGTCTGTTGAGCCGCCGCACGGTGCGCCTGAAAGTTATACGCGCCATAACTGAGCGACCGGGTAGCGATCAGGGGAGCCAGACCGCCGACCGCTTCATCCACCTTTTGATAACGCTCATAGATACGCTCCGCATTGGCCATAAAACCGCCTTCGACGCGGCGGTCGCGTTGTGACTTGTGTTGCAGATTAGCATAGAACTTGGGAACTTCACGGGGGTCATAGTTGCGATTGAACATATAATCAAGCGCCAGTTGGTCGGCTTCATCTTCCTGTTGTTTATCCCAGGAAAACACCGAATTAGGAATCACAACTTTCAGAATCGTTGGCAATTCGGCATTGGCCAGATAGGCGGCAAACAAGCCTGCACCTGATGAGCGTGCCAGGCCACCGGTCAGCATACCGGCGGCGGTCTGTGCCAGACCGCCCAACAGATTGCGCTTGCGTTGTTGCTTTTCGTTGTAGTCGTCCATTCCCAGTTGCACCAATACATCTTCGCGCCAATGCTCTTTTTCAATATGGGCGATTTCGTGGCCGAGTATATAAGCCAACTGTGCTTCGTTATCCACCGAAGAAAGCAAGCCCGTTGAAATAAAAATCGTGCCGGTTGACAGCGACCGCGCTTCCGGTATCGGATTGAGCGTCACCTTAAAGGCATAATATTTTTTGGACTCTTTCGGTGCCACCGAATGCCCTACGCGGTTGATATAATCTTGAAACATCGGGTTGTCATAGAGCAAATCTTCAATCTTGAGCTTATCGCCGGTGCGCGTGATCTGCGTGTCCTGAGCATCCCGCGTGTTGATATAAAAAGCATACTCGCTATGCTCCCGTTGTTTCTGGCTGAAGGTCTGTTCAACCGCGTCATGAAATCCAGGGTCTTTCTGATATTTTTCCAGACTGTAATTCTTGATTTTCTGATACTCGCGTTCCTGCTTGGCTTGTTTCTCTTTCTCTTTCTCTTCACGTTTTTTATCTTTGCTTTTGTCCTGTATGCCGGCAAGCGTGACCGGCGCAAGCATATTCAATATTAAAAACGCGACAAAGATAGTGAATACGGGGCGAAAACTACGTCTTCTCATGATTCGACTCCTTAGTTTAGACAGCTTTGCAGATTGATAAGGTCAGAGCGTGAGACTACAAAGCCAGGGTTGTTTCCGGTGTCGAGTGCATTAGAGGTGCTCGACAAAAACCAGCGAAAGCACTTCATCAAAATTTGCGGTGACAGGATACTACTGTTTTTATTTTTACCGAATGGTCGGTTTTCATTTCAGAAAACGCTTTAAGCAATAGCAAGAGATGCGCGGCAAGTCAATCGAAAGTTAAACAATATGCGGTTACGGCCTGTACCGATAGCAGTGAAAAAAAAGCGGCGACTATGATCGTCGCCGCTGAAAAACTCTATTGTCAATTTCGCTGAACAAATTTTTTCTTAGGTTCCCATCTCCCAACTGTTCATGTACTCGATCATTTCAGCCGTCAGGGAATCAATCTTGATGCCCATCGCTGCCAGTTTCAACGAAGCGATCTCGGCATCTACTTCTTTGGGCAACAGGTGCAGGCCGGGTTTTAACTCGCCGTGTTTCTTGACCAGATACTCCGCCGACAATGCCTGATTGGCAAAACTCATATCCATTACCGATGCCGGGTGGCCTTCGGCTGCCGCCAAATTAATCAAACGCCCTTCGCCCAACACCATGACGCGATTGCCGTTGGCTTTCAATTTGTACTCGTCAACAAACGGGCGGACTTCCGTTTTTTCTTCGCTCATCTCGGCCAACGCTACCAGATTCAATTCGACATCGAAGTGGCCGGAGTTGGCGACCAGCGCGCCATCGTGCATCTTCTCGAAATGATGCGCGTCCACAACGTGATGATTGCCGGTGACGGTGATAAAAATATCGCCAATCGGCGCGGCCTCTATCATAGGCATCACGCGGAAACCGTCCATCACCGCTTCAATGGCGCGAATCGGATCAATTTCACAGACGACTATGTTAGCGCCCATACCGCGTCCGCGCATCGCTACGCCTTTGCCGCACCAGCCGTAGCCGATCACCACCAAGGTACGACCGGCAAGCAGAATGTTGGTGGCACGAATCACTCCGTCAAGCGTGGATTGCCCCGTACCATAGCGGTTATCGAAGAAGTGTTTGGTCTGCGCGTCGTTGACGGCAATCGCCGGCCAAGTCATGCGTCCGCTCTTTTCCAGAGCGCGCAAACGCACCAGGCCAGTCGTCGTCTCTTCGGTAGTGCCGATGATTTTATTCAATAATTCCGGGCGTTCTTTAACCATTGTGGCGACTACATCGGAGCCGTCATCAATGATTAAATCCGGCTCGTGGTCGAGCGCCATGCGGACGTGACGATTATAGGTTTCCGGGGTTTCGCCTTTGATGGCAAAGACCGGAATGCCGTATTCGACCACCAAGGCAGCGGCTACGTCGTCTTGCGTTGACAACGGATTGGAGGCGATCAACACGGCGTCAACGCCCCCCGCCTTCAAAGCGCGTGCAAGGTTGGCGGTCTCGGTAGTGATGTGGCAACAGGCCACCATCTTCTTGCCTTCAAGCGGACGCTCTTGGGCGAAGCGCTCGCGGATCAAACGCAGCACGGGCATTTCGCGTTCCGCCCATTCGATGCGCTTTTTGCCGAGCGGCGCGAGGCTCAAATCCTTCACATCATAATTCGGTACGGCTGGACTGCTTGACATATATTTCTCCTTCAAAAGTCCTTAGTCCCTAGTCCTTAGTCCTTAGTCCTGAGCATTGAAGGTTCGACATCTCTCGACTCTATGCTAAGGACCAAGGACTAGGAACTAAGGACTATTTGATTAAATTCCTGCGGCGCTGCGAAGCGCTTCGGCTTTATCGGTGCGTTCCCAGGTGAATTCCGGTTCGCTGCGCCCGAAGTGCCCGTAGGCAGCGGTCTTCTTGAAGATCGGACGGCGCAAATCCAGGCTTTCGATAATGCCTGCCGGAGTGAGTTTGAAATGTCCGCGCACCAGATCGGACAATTTGTCTTCGTCAACTTTGCCGGTGCCGTGCGTATCCACCAACACGGAGACCGGCTCGGCAACGCCTATGGCATAAGCGAGTTGAACTTCGCAACGCTCTGCGAGTCCCGAAGCGACAACGTTTTTGGCGATGTAGCGCGCCATGTAGCAGGCCGAGCGATCAACTTTCGTGGGGTCTTTGCCAGAGAACGCGCCGCCGCCGTGCGCGCCCATGCCGCCGTAAGTATCCACGATGATTTTGCGACCGGTAAGGCCGGTGTCGCCCTGTGGGCCGCCGATGACGAAGCGCCCGGTCGGGTTGATATGAAACTTCGTGTTGCCGTCCATCATTTCGCCGGGAACCACTGTGCGTATGACGTGCTCCAAAATTTCATCGCGGAGTTTTTCGTTGCTTACGTCTTCGGAGTGTTGGGAAGAGATGACGACGGTATCTACGCGGACGGGTTTGCCATTTTCATATTCGACCGTGACCTGTGATTTGCCATCCGGTCTGAGGTAATCGAGCAAGCCTTCTTTGCGAACTTCGGCGAGTTTGCGGGTCAATTGATGCGCCAGCATAATCGGCATCGGCATCAACTCTTTGGTTTCGTTGCAGGCGTAACCGAACATCATGCCCTGGTCGCCAGCGCCGCCGGTGTCCACCCCCATAGCGATGTGCGGCGATTGTCTATCCATAGCGACGATGACGCCGCAAGTGTCGCAATCGAAGCCGAACTTGGCGCGCGTGTAGCCGATTTCGCGCACCGTCTCGCGGGCAATCTGGGTGTAATCGAGTCGGGCGTTGGTGGTGATTTCACCGGCCACGATGATCAGTCCTGTGGTCAACAAGGTCTCGCAAGCGACGCGCCCGGTCGGGTCTTCGGTCAACACGGCATCCAGCACCGCATCCGACACCTGATCGGCGATCTTGTCGGGATGGCCTTCCGTGACCGATTCCGAAGTGAATAAATGTTTATTGGTAGTCCCCACGAATTACTGCCTCCTGATAATAAGGCTCTGTGCCAGCGCGCCCCAGAGCAAGATTTTACGTTTGCGTTAAACGTCGGAATGTACCAGACGCTTTACGGCAGCGTCAAGGTAAGTTCCAACGCCGCACACGGCTTAGGATTGCTGCTTGCTAGGTGATTTTTTCAGGCGGCTTCGGGAACAAAAAAGGGACACACAGAATTCTTCGTGTACCTTTGTGTGCCTAGTATCTTTGTGGCAAAAAATGATTGCATCAATTTCCATAAACCAATCTCTGCTGCGCCTGCCGGTTGATGAATCCACCGGTTGATTGAAAAAGCTTTCATCCGCTTGCTTGCGCCATTGCGCCAGCGTATAGTCGAGGCGTTTTTCAACTACATTCAATAACTGAGCCGGTAATTTACAACATCACGAAGGCGACAAAATCAGCGTCTGAATCGCTCACCAAGCAACTTCTCGTAGTTGGCTGGTTTGCTTTCAAGCGTTCTGAAAATAACAGGAGCAGAGTCAATGATTCTCGAAACCGCAAGGCTAAGGCTTCGCAAGCTGACTCCCGATGACGCGGAATTTATTCTGGGGCTGTTGAATGAGCCGTCCTTCCGGCGCTACATCGGTGATAAAGGCGTGCGAAATCTCGCCGATGCCCGCGACTATATTTTGAACGTGCCGATGGATAGCTACGAGCGTCACGGCTTTGGTCTCTACCTGGTTGAGTTGAAGGCGACAGCGTTGGCGATAGGCATTTGCGGACTGGTGCAAAGACCGGCGTTGCCCGCTGCCGACATCGGCTTTGCTTTTCTGCCCGCTTACTGGGCGCAAGGCTATGCGGTGGAATCGGCACAAGCGGTGCTGGATTATGCGCGAACGGTTCTCGGACTGCGGCGCATTCTCGGCATCACCACGCCCGATAATCAGAGTTCGATAAAGGTGCTGCAAAAAATCGGCCTGCGCTTTGAACGCTTGCTGCGCTTGACCGCAGAAGAACCCGCAGTCAAATTGTTCGCCTCAACCACTTGATCTCCACACCGCGAACTTGCCGCCGCGCCGTACCCGTCACCGCTGCGCTTTGATAGCGACTGGTAGATGTGCGCGATTGGTTGCGCTGCACAGCGATCACAGACCGCTTCTCAACGAGGTGCGGTGGTCGTGAGCCAATAAAATTCGCTCGATTTCATGCGTCATCCTAGGTTTTGGTGACGCGGACATAATGCAGATATTCAACAGTGGCTTCGCGTTTATACTGGCGCTGGTTATCGGCTTTGAAGCGCGCATAGGTTTGACGAAAAGTCTTGGGACTGCCGCGCAAAGATAAAATATCGCGCACCTGCTTCAGGCTCATAATGCCTTCATCGTTGTAGCTGATGAAAATATGTTTCGCCTGCGCTCTGGCAATCAGATGTTCGAGCGCCGCCGCCGCCATCTTCGGCTGACAATATTGACTACGTGGATAATCGCGCATCCCGGTCAAGCCGCGCAGTTGCGGCTCATCGTAGCGCGCTATGGTTTCCAATACATGATAATTCGCGCCGTATTGGCGGTGATTATAGGGCGGGTCCAGGTACAACACATCGCAATGAATACGCTCGATTAATTGATTGGCATCTTCGTGAAAAACTTTGCAGCCCTTGACCTGATTGGTCAATTCAAGCGGTTTCAATTGCAGTGGTCTTTGCGCGCTGCGCTTAAAGGTTTTCAAATACGCGCCGTAAACGCTGGCGGTATTGGCTACCTGATCAATGGCTTCGAGCAGCGAACATAAAAGATAAAAGTATTCGCGGTCGCTGATAATACCGGCGGCACGCCAAGCGTTGATCGCCGAACGTATGGCGTCGGCTTTTTCGGCGTTCGCCTGCGTGTAATAAAAGCGTTTGGCCAGCGGACTGTAATGCTCGGCGAGAAACCCCCGCGTACCAGGCAACTCATTAATCAAAGCCAGCGCCATCGGCACGGGTGCAAGTCGGCCTCTGGCGGTTTGGCGATGGGTTTTTTGCAGGGCCTGACGCAGTTTGACAAATCGCGGCGGGGTGTTGATTTCCAGATAGGCTTTGTTCAACACATAGGCATAGTATTGCAGATCGTTGGCCATCACGCGCAGGCCGCGACTTTTGAAATAGCGCCCGACTGCGCCGGTTCCGGCAAACAGGTCGCAACAGGTTTGCACACCATCATTAGCCAGACGCGCAAAATGTTTACCGATGAAGGCGCGCAAAGAGTGTTTTGAGCCGATGTAATTCAATAGTTCTTCCGTTCGTTTTTCAGGCGTAGGGGAAGCCCGAAGGTCGCGCCACGCTCATCGCGCCTCTACGGGGTTATGGGCTTGAGCAGCATAAAAGGTCGGCGGCAGGGATTCAAGCACAAAGCGCAGGTCAAGGAGTGCCGGAGCGTTGCGGCGAGGTGCGCGGGGCAATGGCGGCAACAGGCTGGCGCTTATTCGCTTGCCGATGAATCGCTAGCAAGCAATGTCGTAAGCAAATTTTTCAGTTCTTCCAAATTGAAAGGCTTGGTAATAAAGCTTTGTGCGCCGGACTGCAAGGCCCGGTCGCGGATTTCATGGCGCGCATCGGCAGACAAAAAGAGGATAGGAGTTTGCGGGTCAAAAGCGCGCACCTGTTTACATAATTCAATGCCAGTGCCATCATATAACTGTACATCGAAGAGGTACACGGCAAAGTTTTCGGTTTTGGCCAAACGTAAACCTTCGGCTACGGTTGCCGCGTGAACCATTTCCAGCGTGGGAAAATAGAACCGTAACAAATCCGCACTGTCCACATCATCATCCACATATAAAATACGTTTCGTGTGCAATGGATACATTTTCTTTTTCCTCGAAACGCGATTATGCAAGGAAAGCGCGTAAGTTTACCTTCATGTTTATTGAAAGTCTGTTCGCCAAAGAACAGAAAAAAAACAAATAATCTGTTACAAAAACGTGCTTCTTGAAAAGGATACGAATGAGAAATAATACGCTTGACTCGACCATCCCGGAAAACCGTCTGCTGAAAACCCTGCCGCCAAAGGATTACGAATTAATCCTTTCGCGAATGGATCGTATAGAAGTTCGTCAAGGCGATCTGATTTACGAATTCCGTCAGGATATCGAGTATGTCTATTTTCCGACGACCGCCGTTTTTTCCTGGCTGGTGTTGACCGAGGCTGGCGATATGATTGAAGTCGGCATCTCGGACGGCGAGTCTATGGCCGGCATCGCCATCTTTTTAGAGAACCGCACGTCGCTCTTTCAAGTGCGGGTACAACTTTCCGGCACGGTGTTACGCATGAAGGCGGAGCCATTCAAAGTCTTGTGCGAGGGCTTGAAGAGTCTGCAAAAGCGTTTGAATCAATACACCTATTTAATGCTGTCGCAATTCATTCAATCCGCGGTCTGCAATCGCTTTCACACCGTCGAGCAACGCTTGAGCCGCTGGTTATTGACGGCACGCGACCGCAGCCAATCCGATATTCTGCCGCTCACCAAAGAGATTCTTGCCGCCATGATCGGAGCGCGACGACCGGCGGTCAGCATCGTCGTCAACAAACTACAGAGCGAAGGCTGGTTGCGTTCTCACCGAGGCAAAATCATCATCACCAATCGCCACGGATTGGAGCAGGCCGCCTGTGAATGTTATGCCATCGTCAAAGGCGACCTGACCGATTTTCTCAATGCCAAAGTTTGAGCCGCGCCGCCCTCGATGGGGGTGATGCAAAAAAATTCGCCAGGGCTAAACAAGTGATGCTGAAGTGAAAATAGGGCGATTGCAAAGTTAGGTAAGAGCGAAAAATTCAGCAGACCGGTACAGGCGTGGCTCTGTGTGCGCCCTTGGTGAATCGGCGAATCATTGCAGTAATCGCTTCCCTTGCAACGACGGGCGACCCTGCGGTGGTCGTCCGTACAGGGATTTTTACGACTTTGCAATCGCCCTAATTCGGTGCAGACAACTCTTGTCTCCTCGTTCATCACCGCCTATAATGAGGCTCGACAAAAGCCTGGCACCTGATCAAAGGATAGTTTCAAAAAATGGTTTCGCTGCTGGACAAGGTGAACCGGTAACGACAGAAATCGAGCAGGATTGCCGTAGCCTGGCAGGCTCGAACAACAATGCACTAGCTCATTCCCCCGGCACCTCCCAAGTGGGGACATCGTTACAGTATCAATAATATCGAACAAGAGGGGTTGGGGTCTGTCTCACACAAGCCATCCCGCACTGGGAAAATTTCTCTGTTTCTGATTATGAAGCAGAGTTCATCGAGACACAGACCGCCAATGCCGAAGGGCAAACAGGGATATGAAATTATCAGGGGACGATTCGCCTTCGCGTGTGCCGCCGCCATTGCGCGCCGAAGTCATCGTTGAGTGCCTGCTAGAGGCGGTCAAGGATGGCGCTTTTTTTTTACTCGACCCAGAGGGCAACATACGGCATTGGAATGCCGGAGCCGAACGCCTGTTCGGTTATCCGGCGGCAGCGATCATAGGGCATCCCTTCTCCGAATTGTACCCCGCCGAAGACCACGCTGCGCCGCCGCTACAAGCGCTATTGCAAACCGTGCTTGCCGAGGGCCGCACCGCCCTGCAAGGTTGGCGGCAACGCCAGGACGGTTCCCGCTTTTGGGCGGAGATCACTTTGGTCGTGGTGCGCGAGGCCACCGAAGCCTTGAACGGCTTTGCCGTCATCGTCCGTGATCGCAGCGCCAGCCGCCGCGTCGAAGAAGCCTTGCGTGCGAGCGAAAACCGTTTCCGCCAGTTGGTCGAAGCGCTGCCGCAACTGGCTTGGACCAGCAACACCGGCGGCGAATGCGATTATCTCAGTCCGCAATGGCTTACCTACACCGGCATTCCCGCCGCCGCACAACTCGGCTATGGCTGGATCGCGCAACTGCATCCCGATGACCGTGACCGCGCGCTTACGGACTGGAAGCACGCCATCGAAACCCGCAATATTTTTGACAGCGAGTTTCGCATACGCCGCGCCGATGGCGTCTATCACTGGTTCAGCACTCGTGCGCTGCCTTTGCTTGATGAAGCCGGTCAGTTGGTGAAATGGTTCGGCTCCTGCACCGATATTCAAGAGCAGCGAGCAATGCGCGATACCTTGCATCAACAGGCGGCGCGTATGCAACTTTTGGCCGACGCTTCGCAAGCCTTTGCCGAAGTCGGCACCGATTTACAAAGCTTGCTGGAACGGGTGGTACGCATCACTGCCGATGCCTTCGATGCCTTTTGCGCCATCGCGCTGCGCGCCGCAGATGACCAATGGTTTCACCTCAATACCATGTATGACAGCGATGCCGAATTGCGCGATTTTATCTGGCAGCATTGGGGCGCGATTCCCCATCGTGTTGATGATTCGGAGATGAAGCGGCAACTCTTCAGCTCCGGGCAACCCATACTCATGCCGACCGTTGATCTACAGAATCTCAAGAAGTTGATCAGTGCGAGAAGTTGGCTGGCGCTGGAGCAGTTGCAGGTCAGCAGCCTCATTATCGTGCCGCTGTTGTTGCGCGGTCAGGTCATAGGCTTATTCTATCTGGCGCGGCATCAAAGTGGGCAAGCGGCCTTTGACGAAAATGCTCTGCACCTGGCTCAGGATTTGGCCGAACGCGCCGCCCTGGCGATCCATAATGCGCGCCTCTACGCCGATGTGCAGTCCGAGTTGGCAGGCCGAAGAGTCGCCGAAGAGGCCTTGCGCGAATCGCAGTCCCAACTGCACATCGCCCTGGAGAGCGGTGGTTTGGGACTCTGGGTCTATGACTTCGCCAACGAAAATTTATGGTGGGATGATTCGACGCTCAAACTCTTCGGGCTGACGCGTGAAGAGGTCGCCGACGGGCGACTGGAAACCTTTATCGCACGGGTACACCTGGAAGATCGAGCGCGGGTCGAACAGGTTCGCCAGGCCGCGCTGCGCGATGGCGGGATGTTTTATGATGAGTATCGGATTCTGCGTCTGGATGGCCAGACGCTGTGGATTTCGACACGCGGCAGCGTGATCACCGATGCCACAGGAAAGCCTTTGCGGATGACCGGCGCTTGTGTAGATATTTCCGAACGCAAACGCGCCGAAATGCAGTTGCGGCTTTCCGAAGAGCGCTTCTCGCGTGCCTTTCGTTCCAGCCCCGCAGCCTTTTTGATTACCCGCCTCGAAGATGGGCGCATCCTTGATGTCAATGACAAGTACCTCGCCCTGACCGGCTATCGCCGCGATGAGTTGTTAGGAAATTCTACCTTAGACCTGCAAATCTTGAATCCCCAGGAACGCAATCAGATCATCCAGCGATTGCAAAAAGAAGGCGGGCAACTGCGCGAAGTGGAGACCACCATCTATGCCCGGGATGGCGAACCACACGCCATGCTGCTGTCGCTGGAACAGATTGAACTGGATCAGGAGGAGTGCCTGCTGGCGCTCCTGTTTGACATCACCGACCGCAAGCGCGCTCAGGAAGCTGTACAGCGTTTTGTTGCTTGTAGCCCTGCGGTGATTTACGCCATCAACCTCACGGAAGCGGGATTTCGACATACTTGGACCAGTGAAAATATGTTGGCCTTGAGCGGCTATCGCGTTGAAGAAGCAAAAGGGCTTGACTGGTGGGCGGCGCATCTTCACCCCGAAGATCGCCAGCGCGTTTTGGCGGCGCATCCGTTTCCCTATGAAATCGCGCATCAGATTCTGGAGTTTCGCTTTCAACGCAAAGATGGCAGCTACTTCTGGGTGCGCGATGAAAAGCGTCTGCTGCGCGACGCGCAGGGCAAGGCGATTGAAATTGTCGGCTCGTGGTCTGACATTACGGAACGCGTGCAACTGGAAGAAAAGTTGCGCCACTCACAGAAGATGGAAGCCATAGGCAAATTGGCGGGCGGCATCGCCCATGATTTTAATAACCTGTTGACCGTCATTATGGGATACAGCGAATTGCTGTTAAACGATCTCAGCACGGAAGACCCGCGTCGCCATCATCTGCAAAATATCCAGCAAGCCGGAGAGCGCGCCACCACCTTGACGCGCCAGCTTCTCGCCTTCAGTCGCAAACAAATCCTCAATCCGAAAGTGCTGGACATCAACGAAGTGGTTGGCACTACGGAGAAAATGCTGCACCGGCTGATCGGTGAAAACATCGTGCTTTCGACCTCTTATGCGCCGCAGATCGGCACGGTCAAACTTGATCCCAATCAACTCGAACAGGTCATCATCAATCTTGCCGTCAACGCCCGCGATGCCATGCCCGAAGGCGGACGCCTGCTTATCGAAACCCAAGACCTCATGCTGGATGAAGCCTATAGCCAATTGCACCCCGACATCCAACCCGGACGCTATGCAATGATCGCCATCAGCGACACCGGCATCGGCATGACGCCCGAAGTCAAAGCTCACCTCTTCGAGCCGTTCTTTACCACCAAAGAGGTGGGCAAAGGCACGGGCTTGGGCTTGGCTACGGTCTTCGGCATCGTCAAACAAAGCGGCGGTTATTTGGAGGTGTACAGCGCCATAGGCATCGGCTCCACCTTCAAGATTTATTTTCCGATTCTCGAAACCTCGGTTCCGTTTCCTCCCCTTGGCGATAGCGACGAGGTGCCGCAACTGGGCACTGAGACCATATTGCTGGTCGAAGATGAAGAGGCGGTTCGCAGCGTCGCCAAATTAATTCTCGAAACGCTGGGCTATCAAGTGCTGGTCGCCAGTCACGGGCGCGAAGCCCTCACCATTGCCGAAAGCTTTTCGTCCACCCTGCATCTGCTGATTACCGATATGGTGATGCCAGAGATGAGCGGCTCGCAACTGGCGATTATTCTGCAAGGCCGCCAGCCCGATTTGAAGGTGCTGTTTATGAGCGGCTACATAGACGATACGCTGATCCGCGAGGATATTCTCGCCGCCCATCAAGCCTTTCTGCAAAAACCTTTTTCGCCGCTGGCCTTTGCCAAAAAAGTGCGCGAGGTGTTGGATAAGGAGTGATGAAGGGGAATACGCTTGATTGATGCCAATATCCATCAACGAGAAATAGCCAATAAAATCGGGCTTTTTTCATACTTCCCTACCTAACCGGCAGGCGCTTCGCCAGCGGCAAGCGGTTAGGGGAAGACTAGCGATGAGGGTGAGAAGATCACTTCGCTTTCAAGCCATCGGCAGCCCCTTGGTGGGCGCGGTTGGCCTTTTCGATGGCTTCGGCGAGGTTGGCTTTTTCCTGTTCGGTGGTCATGGAATTTTCCAGGCGGTGAAGAATTTTCAGCTGCTCGGCGGTTGATTCCAGTAGATTCTTCAAGGCTTTGACAAACGCCAAGGCTTTCGGGTTGCGCTCGTAAGCGTCATCAAGTTTCGCCATCGCTTCCTCAATGGCCAGCGAATAATGCTTCAACAATCCGGCGCGGTCTAGTTTCGGCAACGCGCCCCACTTGCGGTCGTCGTCCTCTTTGTTCTGCTGCGCTTTTTTGTCTTCGCTCGCTGGCGTCGCGTTGATGAGGGCTTTCAAGCGACGGTCAATGATCTTCATGAACACCTTGATGCGTAAATCCGGCTCCTGCGCCTGACGTATAAAATCGTCTTCCTCTTCGGTCATGTAATCAGTGGAAGATTGCACAGCTTTGCGTACATAACCGGCGCTGATAAACGACGCCCGGCGCACCGCTGAAAAGTCATGGTCGCGGTTCGCTTGCTGGTTTTCTTGCGGCGGCTTGTTGGCAGGCGCTTGGTCGGGATCGCTGATCACCTCGCCGGAATCGAACGAATAATTCAACGCTTTGCTGCGAATCAGTTTGGCGTTTTTAATAGCGTACTCCGGGAAGCCTTCGCGCTCGGCGGGAAAGTGTCGGTCAATGGTCTCCAGCACGCGGAGTTGTTTATAAATCGTCTGCTCGATTTTCTTGGCGAGTTTGCGGCGCTCCGTAGCACTGGCAAAACCCAGCTTGGCGGCTGCGCTCAACGCCTTGTTGTAAATATCCAGTTCGCGTTCGGCGGTTTGGTGATCGTCGTTGTTAATCGCCGCGAGCGCCGCTTGCAGATGCGTGTCAGACAATCGCAAATAAGTTTCGACCTGTTTTTTCGGCTGCGTTTCTTTGGTCAGCGCGGCGCGTTCCGTGGCGCTCAACAATTGCGCCAACGGCGTCGGGTCAATCGGCAGCGGCGGCATTTCCGGTTTTTCCTGTGCCGCCAGATGGATTGCCAAAAATAAAAACCAGCCCGCCAACAGCGACACCATGAACTTGCCAAACCGACGATGATTGTTTTCTTGCTGCTTCATCCTTGATTCTCCGAACCCGAATTGCGAGTTTGCCAGCGCGCCTGTTGGGCCACGTCCGGCAACCAGCTTTGGCAAATCGCTGTGCGCCATCTCAATACGTCATTGCTGTTTCGCTTTGACGGGCGCTTTGCACTTGCCTGCCTTCACCAGATTTTGCAACAGGCTCAAACGTATTCTAGTCTCTTCCAACTCCATTTTGTAAGTCGCAACATCGCCGCGTCGCGCAAACTCTTGATAAGCGCGCATCGCTTGCGGACAATCGCCCAAGTGGTCTAAAGAAATCGCCAGAAAAAAGTAACTCACAGCGGTTTCCGGTCGGACCTTGACGATCCATATAAATTCCTGCGCCGCTCCCAGATATTGCTTGAGTTTGAAATAGGCAGTGCCGAGATTGGCGTGCGCGACATAATTCTCCGGCTCACGGTTGAGCGCTTCGCTCAACCACGGAATCGCCGTTTCAAACTGCATGGCGCGCACCAGCGCCGCGCCCAACTGCACCCGCGCACGGTTATTGGCAGGCTCTGCCTGCACAGCGCGTTGATAATATTGCGCGGCTTTTTCCGGTGCCTCTTGGAAATAAATATCGCCTGCCGCAATCAACAACTTCACGTTCGCGGTTTGCAAAGTCAATAACTTTTCAATCTCTTTCGCCGCTTCGTCAACCTGCCCGTTGTCCTTCAACGCCTGCGCCATCTCCAGGCGCGCCTCCACATCATCGGGCTTTTCAATCAACAGCGTGCGATAGATGCCTATGGCGGCTTGCGGTTGGCTGACGCGAAGGTACAGCGCCGCCAGTTTCATGGCCACCTCACGCGACGGTTGAGTTTTATAAGAAGTCGAATAATCGGCGATGGCTTTATCAAACGCGCCGCGTTTTTCATACAGACGGGCGCGGCCTTCGAGCGCCGTCGCGCTGGTCGCCTCCATCGCTATGGCCTGCGTGTAATCGGCCAGCGCTTCGTCCGATTTGTTGGTGCGTTCTTCGGCAAGGCCGAGCAACGCAAAAGTCAGCGCCGATTTTTCCCCGTTTTCCAACGCGGCGCGCAATTGCAGTAGAGCTTTTTCAGGTGCGTTATTTTTTATCAAAGCGCTGGCGTAATAAACGCGCACGCCGGTCAATTGCGGTTCCAATTCCAGCGCCCGCGCAAACGCCTGCAACGCTTCAGCCGTTTTCCCTGCGTCCAAATAAATCTGCCCCACAGCGCGATGCGCGCGTGCGAAATCGGGCTTCAACTCCATCACCTTTTGCAAATCCTGTTCGGCTTCGCGGTCGCGTCCCAACCCCAAGTACGCCGTAGCGCGTTGATACCAGGCTTGAAACAACTTCGGTTCAGCGTTGATGGCAGCAGTATAAAAGCGTATAGCGTTTTTGAGGTCGCCTTTTTCCTGCGCGCTCTGTCCCTCTTCAAATGCTGCGGCGGCGCTCTGCGGTTGATTACCGGCAGGCGCACGGCGCATCTGTGCCGATGTGGTGTTGAAGAAAAAGCTGATGCAGAACAGGGCTATAAAAAGGCGCATAAGAACGATTGACCTCGGGAAAAATTTTATCGTCATGGGAACGGAAAACGAAGCCCAACTAGCCAACTAATTTTGCTATGCGTAGGCGGCGCGCCAGCAGTGATTCCGCCACAAACAACAGCAGCGCCAAAAGAATCAACGGCAGCCACAAGCGTTGTCGCGCTTCGATCTCTGCGGCGCTCTGGCGAGTCGGCAGCGGCGGCGTGTTGGCGGCATCGGCTGTGGGCGCGAGGCTGGCAAGAAAATCATCGAGATTCAATTTGGTAAAATCGGATTCCCTGGCGTCCACATTCACCGCTACGTTCTCCATATGGTCACGATAACGCAAACGATAAAAACCGACTTCGCTGGCGTTGACCGCCAGTTCGTTGTTGGCGGTTCGTAGCGCATTTTCGACGCGCCCGCCCGTCGGATTTTCTATCGCCGGAAGCGTGCCGTCTTCACCGGGCGGCGCTGTGAAAATTTGCCCTACGGTGTAAGAAAGCGCTGCCTGCTCGCCACTCAAATGTTCAAGCATTTGTCTGATGAGCGGCAAAAACATCGCCGTCAAAGGCAAATCGTTCCACGCGGTATCAAGCGTTGTGGTCAACAACAAAACTTTGCCGCGCCCTGCCAAACCTTCTATCAACATAGGGCTGCCGTCATCGAGCGCCGCCAATACTTCGGCGGTCGTTTTCGGCGAACTCCTGTGATAGTTATAGACTCGCGTGGAAGTCAATCGCCCACTGCGCGCAAACGGACTAAAGATCGGATGGTCGGTCTTCATCTGGCTCATCAACGCATAGCCGTTGCGCTGCTGCGCCGCGTCATCCAGTTCAGCCGGTGACAAGTTGCCCAAGGTGCGATTGAACTCCGCCGCGTCTGTGTGTTTGCCTGCAGCGATGATTAAACCGCCGCCGCGCTCGACAAAACTTTTGACAGAGGCAGCCAGCGCTGCGCTGATATTCGCATCGTTGATGATGATGACGCGGTATTCGTTCAACTCGTTGGGGCTGACCGTTCCGGCGCTCTTGACGGTCAAGGCGTAGCGATTATTTTCACCGGCAAGCAAAGCTTGTTGCAAGTATAGGCTTTCGCTGCGGCCACGGGAGGCGGTTTCGATGGCCAGCACTTTGGTTTGATTTTCGCGGCGTATGACAAAGTAATTGCGATTATCGAAGGCAAACGCATCGTTAGCGATTTCGATGCTGGCGCGATTGTTGCCTTCCGGCACATTGAAGCCGGTGAACTCGATGGACTCAGACGCCAGACCGTCGAGCGAAATCTCGCGGCGTTCGACGACCAGATCGTTGAGCTTGAAATCTACGGCGAGATGCTCGGCAATCTCCGTGCTGAAGTTGTTGATTTGCGCGGTCAATTTGCCGGTGTATTTCTGCGTGTACACCACGGGGTCGGCTTGAATATGGGTGACGGCAAAGTTCGCGGCTCTGGCGTCCGCTACCTCAACCGGCGTGAGTTTCATATCGGGCGCAAGCTTCACCTGTGCCGAAGCGCGATTCCAGTTCGACGCCTGAAAATCGGAGATCAGAAAAATTTTTTTCGCGCCGCTCTTCACCTCTTTCAACAAGGCATCGGCGGCCTGCACGGCTTGCAGATAATCGGCGGCGGCAAGCCCCGGCTTTACATCGTTGAGCAGGGCGTTGATTTCGGCATGGTTATTTTTCAAGGGGCGCACGATGTCATAGCTTTGCGCGAAACTGACCAGCGCGATGTGCTCGTCGGAAGCGGCGTTGCTGACGATGTTGCGAGCTGCCGTTTTGGCGCGTTCAAAAACATCTGCATAGCGCATACTCGCCGAGGTGTCCAACAAAATGACAGTGCTGGCGCTGCTTGTAGTCGAGGCCGTGACCAGATTATTGGTAAAGTAAGGCCGCGCAAAAGCCAGCGCCAGAAGCAGCAAGGCGAGGCAGCGCAAGGCCAGCAACAGCAGATTGCGGAGTTTGCGTTTGCGGACGACTTTCTGTTCAATGCGGCGCAAAAACATCAGCGACGGAAAGGGCCGTTTCGGCGCTCGCGTGCGCCTCACCAGATGCACCAGCACCGGCAGCGCCGCCGCTATTGCGCCAATTAAAAAGAGTGGATTTAAAAATGCCATTTCACTTCTCGATCAGATTGCTTATTCATTTAAGGATTCTTCCAACGCCTGCTCAAGCAAATCACTCAACCCCAAAGCGCCTGCCCACCGTCGCATATACTCAATATCGAGTTTCGCGCCTTGAACTCTGATGACGCTGGCAATGTCGCGCCACTGTTGATTGGCAACGTAATTGCCTTTGCGATACCAATCCAGTTTCGCCAGGATGATGTCTTCGGGCGTTGAAAAATAGAAGGCATAATCCGTATCGGTTCCCAGTTTTTTCAATTGTCGGCGCGCAATCTCCTGCTCTTGAAAACCCGGCTTGGCAATAAACACATCGGCTTTGAAAGTAGTATCGAAGTGCAGCATATTGAAAGAGCTTTTTTGCCGTACTGCGCGGCTAATCATTTCTGCATCAACATAAAAATCGTTCGCAAATTCTGTGGCTAATCCTGCTGTTTGTTCCTCTCGAATCACCGCCACAATATCTACATCGTTCGTCATGCGTAACAACCCATGAAAGGAACTTGCGAAGGAACCGCCGATCACATAGGGAATGGCGAATTTGTCGAAGACTTCAGTGACTCGCAATAAAACTGTCAACGCCTGCTCATCCACTAATAGCCTTCCTCTTCCGGATCCCATCCGTAAACTTTCATCACGGTTTCTCGATCCAACACCAAAGCCGCATAGCGCTTTTTCAACTCATCCGGCGAAGCCTGTGGATAGCGACTCTGCAAACCTGCCATTCCCAGTTGTCTGCCGGTTTCAATCATCGAAAACAGCAGGCGCAATTTTTTCTCCTCCGGCATCGCCCGCGTCAGTTCAATCAAGCGGCGCTCGGTCTGTTCATCGGTGTCTTCAAACAAGGGTTTCGCCATAATCACCTCCAACGTTCAAAGCATAGAGCGGCGGTGCAGATAAGACGAGAGCGCCAAATCGAGCGGCTCCGAGGTTCGCAATAATTCGTAGTCTATGCGGTTGCGGGTTGCGCCTTCGCGTATCGCGTCAAGGTGCGCTTGCACGGCTTGCAAGTATTCATCGCGCAGCGCGTCCGGGATGACGTGCAATTGTTCTTCGGTCTCGCTATCTTCCAAAATCACCGCATCATCAAAGACGAAATCCAACTCCTGTTTGTCCATCACCTGAAAGACGATGACTTCGTTGCCGCGAAAGCGCAGATGCTCCAAACCCTGAATAATACTCGCCGGGTCGTCATACAAATCAGAAATCAAGACGATGACGCCACGCCGCGTCAAGCGTTCGGCAACGCGGTGCAACTGTTCGGCAAGCTTCGTCGTTTGGTTCGCCTGTAGGCGTTCGATGACGCCCAGCAAAGTTCGCAGATGGCCGGTCTTCGATAGCGGCGGGACGTGTTCGATAATCTCTTCGTTGAACGCATCAAGTCCAACGGAGTCGTGTTGCCGCACGCCTAAAAAAGCCAATGAAGACGCGAGAAACTGCGCGTACTGCATCTTGGTGACTGCGCCGCTGGCGTAATTCATCGAGGCGCTGGCATCGAGCAGAATAGTAATCTGGGTGTTGGTATCGGCCTGATATTTTTTGATGTAGAGGCGGTCGGTTCTGGCAAGCAGTTTCCAATCCAGATGGCGCACATCATCGCCGGGCATATATTGCCTATGCTCGGCGAAGTCGGTAGAAAATCCCAGATGCGGCGAACGATGCAGGCCGGAGATAAAGCCTTCGACCACCGACCGCGCGATGAGTTCAAGCGAGGTGATGCGCGCCAAAACTTCGGGCGCTAAAAATCGCGTGCCTGGTTGTTGCGGGATGACTTGCGACATACCGTTTACAATCCCGATTTCGGCGCGGGAACCGCTTCAATCAAACGGCGAATCACCTCGTCGGAATTGACGCGCTCGGATTCGGCGTGGAAGTTCAACAAAATTCGATGGCGCAAAATCGGATAGGCCAAGGCTCGCACATCTTCGACGCTCACGTTGTAACGCCCGCTCATCACGGCGCGCGCTTTGCCACCTAAAATTAAAAACTGCGAAGCCCTCAAGGACGCGCCCCAGTTCACCCACTTCTTAATGAAATCGGGTGCGTTCTCTGTCACAGGGCGGCTGGCGCTGACCAACTGCACGGCGTAGCGCGTCACCGATTCGGCAACCGGTACGCGCCGCACCAAGCGTTGAAACTCCAATATGTCTGCGCCCGTCACGTTGCGCTCAAAGGAAAAATCCTGCACCGTAGTGGTGCGGCTGACCACTTCCACTTCGTCGTCTTCGCTTAAATAACCGATTCGCACGTTGAACATAAAGCGATCAAGCTGGGCTTCGGGCAACGGATACGTGCCTTCCATCTCTATGGGGTTTTGCGTCGCCAATACATAAAACGGTTGCGGCAATTGATAAGTCGTCCCCTGCACCGTGACGCTGCCTTCCTGCATGGCTTCCAGCAATGCGGCCTGTGTCTTGGGCGGTGTGCGATTGATTTCATCGGCCAAAATAATATTGGCAAACAATGGCCCTTTGATGAATTCCAATTTGCGATGCCCAGTGGAGCGGTCTTCTTCGATGATGTCGGTTCCGGTTATATCGGAAGGCATCAAATCGGGCGTGAATTGAATACGCTTGAACGACAAATCCAGTATGCTTGACACCGTTTTAATCAACAAGGTTTTTGCCAGTCCCGGCACGCCGCTAACCAGCGAATGGCCGCCGACAAAGAGCGAAATCAACACCTGATCCACGATTTCATCCTGCGCCACGATGACCTTTTGCACTTCGTGGCGAATCTGTTCCCGCGCCGAAATCAGCTTGCCCAACAACTCGTCTTCTCGAACTATGTCTGCCGTATCTAATGCCATTCTCTCCTCATGAGCGCGGAATGATGAAGGCGGAGTGCGGAGTTTTTGCAGATTCAACTCCGCACTCCGCCTTCATCATTCCGCACTATTTTATTAGTGCGTCATCGCGTAAAACACATAGTTGACACCGAATTTGTAAGCGGTATTGGAATCTTCAAGCGGTTGGCTGGGATCGTTAGACCATTGCCAGAAATCGCTTACATCAGTGTTGAAATTAATCATCATCATCAAGCGCCCGTGCTTATCTTCCAAACCTAAAAACTGCGGCTTGCCTCGATCATACTTCGAGTGAACATCGAGGGTTGGGATGGAAAAGAAACAATTGAAAATCGGGTGCGATAAATCAAGCGGCTTGATTTTATAGTCATCTTCCGGGAAGGCGCGCTTCACATATTCATAAAAATTCTGATACTGACCATTGCTGCGAAAATCATCTACGATTAAAAAGCCGCCGCGCAACAGGTATTCGCGCATCCCTTTAATCTCGTCTTCTGACAAATCCATATAGCCGACTTCACAAAGATACGCCAACGGATACTTGCAGAGATTCGGATCGTTGAAGGTAAAAACATATTCGTTGATGTCTGTGTAAACCGGCATCTTCGACAATTCGGATAAAATCTTTCGCAGATGCAATCCGGCTTCCGGGTAATCGTGCGACCAGGAATCGCTGCCACGCGTGCCGTCTCCCCAATACGCGCCCGGCACCACCGGCCCGAAATGAATGCGCGCAAACATGAATTTGTCCGACAAATCCTGCTTTTCGCCCATCCGTTCGTCGGCATAACGAAACGTGCCGCCAGCCTTTTCCGTTGCCCGGTCGGTCGGGTTTCCCTTCGCCGCGACAAATAGCGTCGGCGCAATCACAAACCCCAATAATGCGATAACCAATACTGCTTTCATGTCCTTGCGGGAAGTCCTTGGTCCTTAGTCCTTAGTCCTTAGCTTTTCTTGTCTGTCTTGAAACCGGCTACAGGAGCCAGTTTCAAGGAGTTCGCACAAGCCAGCTAAGGACTAAGGACTAAGGACCAAGGACTGCCATTCATCCTTCCCCGCGAAGTTTCAACAGCAACTCCTGCGCTTTCTCGAAACTCGGAGCGATTTCCAGAGCGCGCAGCACTTCGCGTTTGGCTTCCACCTTGTTGCCGCTCGCTGCCAAAGCGCGCGCTAAATCATAATGCGCGTCGGCAGGGTTCGCCGGTTGCAGCGACACCACGACGCGAAATTCCCGCACCGCCTCGGCAACACTACCCTGTTCAAGATACGCATCGCCCGCCAGCTTGTGCAAGTCGGCATCAAATGGCGTCACATAAAAACTGGTGTAAATCGTCGCCAGCGCTCCCGCCCGATCCTGTAACTCCATTTTGAGTTTCGCCAATCGCTTATAGGCCGAGGCATCCGTCTCGTTATGTTTGATCAAGGCTTCAAGCGCCGCTTGCGCTTCCGCCTTCTGGCCCTGCGCTTCGTACAAATCGGCAAGCTGCACATAAGGATTGCCTTCTCTGGCATAGTACGGGAAAACTTCGGCAGCGCGTTTCAGCAGCGCTATGGCCTTTTCCTTATCGCCTTCCTGTTTGTAAATCGTCCCCAATTTCAGCAGCGCGAAATAATCGTTGGGTCGAGTTTTCAACACCGCTTCTAAAATGATCTCGGCTTGTTTCGCATCATCATTCACCCGCATGGGGCCAGTGCCTAGCGCGGCAATCTTATCTTTGATCTTCGCCTGCAAAAATTCGTTGAACGACTGATCGAATTGTTCCGGCGTCAAGTGCAGCGCCTGCTGCAAAACCTCTAGGTCTTTTGCGCCCTCTTTATACAGTGCCAGCATTTTCAAAATGGTGTCGAAGCCATATTTTTCTTCGACGAATTCGCAAACCTGCGAAGCTTGAAAATAGGCCAGCGGCACGCCATCGGGGGTCTTCGGGCGCGTGAAGGCAGCGTCGAGATTGGCGATTTTCACGAAGCGCCCGTCGCTGTAAGCCTTGACCACTTCGACCGACCAATCATCGCCCCAACCCGGTCGGGCGCGGCGTTCTTCAAAGACCGAAAGCCCTTCGGAAAACCAGCGCGGAATTTTGTAGTCGGTCATTTGCAAGGTGATGACGTGGGTGAATTCATGCCACAAAGTGCCGCCCCAATTGAACTGTCCGGCGGCACGCGCCGAAGGGCTGTCCATCGCTATGGTCTGGCCGAAGCAAACGCCCAGAGCGCCCAACCCCGGCAAGCCCAGCGCTTTCACGGCGAAGTCTTCGTGATTCTCGAACAACTCGACAGCGATGGGCGCAGTCGGTGTGAATTTATATTTCGCGGTCAATTTTTTATAAGCTTCTTCAATCAACTCGGCGGCGTAAGGTGCCACCACTTCCGCCTCTTTCGGCGAGGTCTTGATGAGGAACGCGCCGCGTGTGGTGTCCACATAATCTTTGATGGAATCCAATAAATCGAGGGTATTTTTAGCCCACAGATTGAACGGGTCGCCAGCGAAAGCTTTTTCGAGTTCGGCGCGACCTTCGGCGGTCTTGCCAATGCGAAGCAGTTGAATGCCGAGGTCGGTGCGCGCGCGCCAAAGTTTCGGCGACAGTTCAACCGCACGCCGCCCGAACCTTACGCCATCGGCATAGCGACGTTTGATGACCGCAAAATGCGCCAGTGTGTCAAAGAAGATTCCGGCTTTCGCATTGATAGCAAGAGCGCGTTTGGTTTCGGCTTCGAGTTCGGCGTTGCGGTCGCTGGCGTAAAAAATCGCCGCCCGCAAAGCGTGCGCTTCAAGGGCATTGGGATTGACGGCCAGGGCGCGTTCGATGGTGGTCATCGCCGCGTCGGTGCGTTCTTCTTCAAGCTGAAACCAGGCTTTCAAGGTCAGCGCCCGCACCGCATTAGGATTGACGCGCAGCGCCAGTTCAATCGCGCCTCCGGCATCGGGGCTGAAACTCAAGCGCTTGCTTTCGGCCAGCCCAATCAAGGCTGCCGGAGAATTTGCATTGATTTTCAAAGCGTCTTCAAAAAGGCTTTGCGCTTCCGCATAGTTGTACTTTTCATTCAACAACTCGCCTTGTGCGATGAAGGCTTCGATGAATTGCTCGTCTTCGTCACGCGCATCAATGTAGAGGTCGTTGGCGTCCTGATATTTTTCCAGACAGGCGAAGGCTTTGGCGAAAATCGTCAGGGCTTCGGCGTTCACTTCCTCATCGGCCTGGTACTTTTGCGCCAACTCAACAAGGATAATTCTGGCGTCATCCTCGTTGCCTTGAGCGAGCCGAGCGCGAGCCTGATTGAGCAAGGCGCGATAGAGCGGAGTGCCTTTTGCGGTTTTGGCGGCGTGCGCGAATGCAGCAGCGGCTTCCGCATAACGCCCGGTTTCCAACAGCACTTCGCCGAGCGCGTTTTGCAAGCGCGCTTCATTGGGTTGCTTGATCAAAAACTCTCTGGCGCGTTTTTCCGCCGCCGCATACTCGCCGGTTTCGACGAGCGCACGCAGCAGCAAAACCTGCGTCTCCACCGACTCGCTCTGCTTTTCCAGCATCGCATTGAAATGCGCGATGGCCTCTTGGTACGCGCCGTGGGTGAGCAGAACCTGTCCGCGTTCGAGCGCTGCATCTTGCGCGGCGACCGTGAAGGATAAAATCAGAATGGAGATGATGCTGGCTAAATACTTCATAAAAACTTCTTTCGGTTCTAGTGGCTATCGCAAGCTTACCTGCGCCGCGTCCGGATGCGGCGATTGAGTTTCGCCAACTCCACCAGCAGGCGTTCAAGCTCGGCTTCGTAGTCTTCAATCTTCATCGTGCTTTTGCGAGCTTTGAGTTTTTCAATATCCACTTCCAGTTGCTGTTTGTCTTCGAGCCATTTGAACACTTCGGCATCGGCGTTGGCTTCTGCCAAGCTCTTGGAATCCAGATAGGTCGTTTTGGCTATCGCGCCATCGCCGCCCTCGGCCTGCTCGTGGCCGAGGCCGTCGCCATTGTCATCCAGGAGAGCGTGTTCGGTTGCCAGTCGCCCTTTCTGCTTGTACCAATCGGCGGTCAACTTGGTGGCGTAATTGAAGGCTTCGAGCACCGAAGTGCGCCCGTTTTTATCGGTGTCGGCAGCGGCTTCGATCAAACCTCGGATAAAGAAATCGGCGAAGATGGTGACGTTCTGTTCGCTGCCGCTGCGGGTTGCGGTGATGATTAAGCGGTCGGCGCTCGACAGCGGCTTGATGAATTCGCCCGATGAACTGGAGCAATCTACGAACACGACTTTGCGGGTTGGCAAAGCGGCAATCAAGGCAGCGTAGTCTTTTGCCGCAAGGTCTGGCCCCACCAAGTTGAACTTGGCTTCCTGATTATCGAAAGAGCCGTGGCCGATTAAGGCGATAAACACCAGGCTGTCGGCAGTGGCGGCGGCTTTGACAGCGGCAAAAGCTTTGCGGGTTTCTTCGGCGGTGGCGCGGGCGAAATTGCCTGGCGTCATGGATTCGGCATTGCTGATGACATTTTCGGTGAGCAGGTAAACGTGCTTTTCATCAAAGCCGAGTTTGTTGGTCAAAGCGTCGTAGAGTTGTTGCGACTGCGCGGCGAATTTTTTGGAGTAGAGTTCTTCGCCGCCGACGCCGGAAATAAGAATAGCGAATTTTTTCGGGTCGAGGGTGGCGCGTTTGGCCGCCGGTTTTTCCGACGCCGCTTTATCGGCTTGGTGCGCGAGGCTGTCGGGCGCAATGAAAATCCACGCCCACAGCATCGCCCAGCAAATCAAACTCAGGCTGGCACATCTCTTCATCGGTACTCCTTGTTCATCCGATGGCGCTGTTCGATCAACAATCATAACCACGCGCTGAAGGCAGCAATCCTTGCGCTGTTGTCATCTTTTTTGTGGAGACTAGACCAGGCATTCGGGACCAACCAGCATCAAGCATCATCTGCACTTCACCACCACTTCACCGCTGTCGTTGCGGGGCAAGCCGCTGCGCGCCAGTTTCCACGGATCGGCACAAGCGGACAAGCAATGGGTAGCACAACAGTGGCTGGATGACTATATAATGCCTCGTCGCCACAGCGAACGCCAAACCGTTTTCGCCGTTCCCTTTTTTCAATCAATAATCCGTAGCGAAAAACCGAAAAAGCTCTCTTCTCGCGTTGCAGCATTTCATCTGTAGATCGTTTCCAGTTTTACAGGTTCACTTCACCGCCGCAAGGGGGAACGCTGCCCCCCATGCTGTGAGACTCGCCAATTTTGCAACCGCTTTATCGAATGGTACACTTGAGCGCGCCATCAAGAAGCAAGGCGAGGTTCCTTGGCGTCACGGTTTTGATCTCCTGCGGAGGTAGAGCAATGTTTCAACCAGCGCGGCAGCGATTTCCATCCCTCTTCCGCAACCGCCTTGCTGCTTGCTGCATTGCCGTGCTGTTGTGTGTATTCATCATTCCAGGGCTGGCAACCGCAGCTTGAATGACCGGCTTGCCGAAGCCTTCGCGCTGCATGGACGCGGACAAACTTACGACCGCTTGGGCGACCAAACCAAAGCCCTCGACAGCTATCAACAATCGCTTGCCATCTTTCAAAGTTTCGGCAATCAAGGTTGGGGGCGACTGTTTGATAATCTTGCGCCGCTCTACATGATTATGGGCGGCAAACCAGCGGCGCTGGATTATCTGGCGCACGCCTTGCCGCTGGTTCGCGCTCTGCATAATTACCGGCTGGAAGCGATTTTGCTGACCGGCATAGGCAAGACGTATCAAGACCTCAACGACCTGCAACCGGCGCTTGAGCATTATCATCAAGCGTTGTTGCGCTATCGCCGACTCGGCAATCGCAGCGAAGAGGCCATCACGCTGACCGAAATTGCCGACGCCGATTTATCGCTTGCCGAACGTGAAAAAGCTATCGCTTATCTGCAACAGGCGTTGCCCATTGCCCGCGCCGTTGGCGACCGCAGTTTAGAAGCAACCATGCTTTTCGGCATCGGCTATGTTTATAACCTGCTCGACGAGCGCCAGAAGGCATTGGATTATTACGAACAGGCGTTGCCGATTTTTCGCGCCGTGAACGACGGCAAAGATTTCGGCAAGCGAAGCCGCCGCTGCTTTGAGTCGGATGTTGCTTGCGCCTGTAGCGGCAAAGCTCGGCGCAAAACGCTTGTTGATTGTTGCCGACGGTGCGTTGCAATACATACCGTTTGCCGCGCTCCCGGAACCCGTCGGCAGTCGGCAATCAGTAGTCAGCCGTCAGCCGTCAGCAGTTGACAGTAAGGAAGCCGTAAGCCGTAAGAAAAAACCGAGCAACGAACCACAGACTACGGACTACGGACGCCCTTTGATCGTTGATCATGAAATCGTCAACCTGCCATCGGCTTCGACGCTGGCGGTGTTGCGGCGCGAAACCATTGGGCGCAATACGCCTTTGAAAACTCTTGCCGTTTTGGCCGACCCGGTTTTTTCCCTTGACGATGCGCGCATCAAACGCCATGCGCCGAAAGCAGATGGCAAAGCCGCGCCACGAAGGTCCGCCAGAACTCGCGGCGTTGAACGGCAGTTGGAAAAATCGGCGTTGGAATCGGGCGTCACCAATTTCAGTTTGCGAATCCCGCGCTTGATTGGCACGCGCGTGGAAGCCGCTGGCATACTCGAACTGGTTCCCGAAGCGCAGCGCAAACAGGCTCTCGATTTTGCCGCCAATCGCGCCACCGCAACGAGCGCCGAACTCGGTCGCTATGCGATGATTCACTTCGCTACGCACGGCATACTCAACAGCGTTCACCCCGAATTATCCGGCATCGTCTTGTCGCTGGTTGATGAACAAGGGCAAGCGCAGGACGGCTTTTTACGTTTGCACGAAATCTATAATTTGCGTTTGCCGGTAGCACTGGTGGTCTTGAGCGCTTGTCAAACCGGCCTCGGCAAACAGATTCGCGGTGAAGGTTTGATTGGTTTGACACGCGGGTTTATGTACGCCGGAGCGCCTCGCGTGGTGGCAAGTTTATGGAAAGTTGACGATGAAGCAACCGCGGAATTGATGAAGCGTTTTTACCAAGGCATCGTCGTCGAAGGCTTGCGCCCAGCCGCTGCCTTGCGTGCCGCGCAGGTCGAGATGTGGAAACAACCGCGCTTTGCCGAGCCGTATTATTGGGCGGCTTTTATGCTGCAAGGCGAATGGAAGTAAAACAACAGCAAGAGAACGAAACATGGAAGAACGAGCTTCTCACAAAAAAGATTGGGTTTTGACACCACAGGCGTTCGACAAGTTGCTCAAGCAACTGGACGCCAATCGTGAGCGCGCCGGTGAGAGGTATGAACGCATACGCCTCAAGCTCAGGAAATTTTTTGAATGGCGCGGCTGCCTCCCGGCTGAAGAATATGCCGACCGGGCTATGGATCGCGTGACGCGAAAAATTGATAAAGGCGAAGAGATTCGCGCCAACGACCCTTACCCTTATTTTCACGGCGTGGCGCGGTTCATCTTGATGGAGCATTGGCGCGAACCCAACAAAGAAGTGGAAGCCTTGGCAACCCTGACGCCAGCACGCGAGCCTGCCGAAAATCCAATGGAAATTCAGGAGGATGCCGACCAACAGGAACGCTTGGCAAAACGCCTGGAGTGCATGAGCCATTGTCTGGAAAGCTTGCCGCCCGAAAGCCGCGAATTGATGTTGCAATATCATCAGGGCGAAAAGAGCGAGAAGATCAAAAATCGCAAAGCCCTGTCCGAGCGCTTGAAGATTCCGCTCAATGCCTTGCGGATTCGCGCTCACCGCATTCGCGCCGGATTGGAAGCCTGTGTCGAGAAGCGCTTAAAAAATTGCTAGCGCCGTGAAATGGATTGAATTTTCGGTCACCTGTCAGTAGAGGAGTCTCATCATGAAAAATAAAATCACAGAGGACAAATTGATCAACCGCTTTCTGCTTGGCGAGGTGGCCGACGAGCAAAAGGCGCAAGTCGAAGAGCTATTTTTTAACGACGATGAATTCTTCGATTCGATGCTGGCGATGGAAGATGAATTGATAGACGACTACGTGCAAGGCGCATTGTCGCAGCGCGAGCGCCAATTATTCGCAACCCACTTTTTGAATTCCGCCGAACGCCGCAACCGCGTTGAATTCGCTCAAGCTTTATGGCAAACGGCTGAACAGGCAAGCGCGACACCGACCGTGAAAGCCTTACTTTTACCCATATCTTGTGCGCTTGTGATTAACAATTGATCCGTTAGTCCGCGAAGCGGGCGATAGCATCTATCACCCGCTTCGCGGGCTAGCGAGAGATGGTTTCGCATTTACCCAGCGCTGACGCACTGGGCTATATGCTATCGCCCACTTCGCGGGCTAAAAAACTATCGCAGTTGATGAAGTTCTGACTTATGGGTAAAAGTAAGCCGTGAAAGCCCACGTCGAACCCGAAAGTAAATCCTGGTGGCAGAGGTTGCGGGGAATGTTCGGCGCGCAAAATTCGCTGTTGCCATTGGCGATGGCGGCGGCAACTGTGGTGTTGCTGCTCGGTTGTTCGTGGTTAATTTTTGAAAGCGTGCGTTTGCGAAATCAGTTGGGGCAAGCGGAAGCGGCGCGCCTGCAAAAAGCGAACGAAGCCGCCGCGCAGATCGCCGCGCAGCGTTCGCAGAATCAGCAACTGGCAAATGATTTGGAGCGCGAACGCCTGGAGCGCGAACAGCTTGAGCAGGAACTGGCGCAGGAAAAAGCGCGGCACGAGAAAGCCGCTTCTGCATCGGGCGGCTTCGGCGTGCTGGCTGCGTTTCTGTTGTCGGCGGGATTGGTGCGCGACGCGCAAGGCGCAAAGCGCTTGGTTATTCCCGCAAGCGCGCAACAAGTGCGCTTGCAACTCAAGCTCCGCAGAACTGTTGACTATCCAAGCTATCGCGCTGCCTTGAAGACAATTGACGGCGTGGCGCTTGTTCAGACAGCGGCGCGCAAATCCGGCAAAGCCGTGGTCGTCAATTTTTCATCGCGCCAACTCCAGGTCGGCGATTACCGCTTGACGTTGAGCGGCATCAACACGACGGGCAGCGTCGAAGAGATAGACAGTTATTATTTCAGCGTCGTGAAAAAGTGAGGGAAGGGGAAGAAAATATCAGCCCTTCATTGCTGTTGAGAAGCGGTCGGTGAGCGCTGGACTGGCGGTTGCCGACCGCTTCTCAATCGTATGCTATTTCTTGCCGCTTCCCTGGGTTGCTGAAACGCTTCGTCCAACGGCGCGGCGCGCCTCATCCGTCATCAGCCATCATCATCTGGCAACATCCGGCGAATCCGCAGGGAAGTCAAACGACGAAGACATCTCTATGCTCTGTCGTTGTCCGCTGCGCCAAACGCTTTGCGGCATCCTTCTCGAAGGGCGTAAAAACCCCAATAAATCGCCACTTTTTAGCGAGTTTCCCGCGCCTGAAAATTTCCCCTGAAATGTTTTTTGCAGCGCGGCACTAGAGAGTAGAGAGCGCAGGTTGCAGACCAACAACCCAGGCTCTCGCAACCCGACAGCGTTTGAAAATTATTGGATTCAGAATTAAGGAGAGCAAAATGTTTAACACAAATTTATCAACGAACCATTCAACCCGAACGATTAGCCACCCCTTCAAGAGTTTGCGCCGTGGCGTCGCCATGGTCGCCGCCATCGTGATGCTGGTAACCGTGTTGGCGATGCCTGCCTATCCGCAAACGCCTGCGGCAACGCTTCGCATGATTGATCCGCAGAGCGGCTATCAATATGCGACGGTGGAAATTTTCAGCACGGCCTCGAATGCCTTTGGTTTCTGGGCGCGAGTGTGGATGAATGGCACGACCAAACTGCGAACCGCTGTGCCGTTCAAAACCAACTCGGACGGTTCGATTGCCATGTGGTTCATCGAATACAGCTACTATCAGGGAGCGCCGCTCGACACTCACTACTGGACGGAAACTTACTCCGGGCAAGTCTTGCTAACGATGGCAACGGCGACCGCGACCAGCATTGACGGGTTTATGATTATCACAGCGCAGATGGTTGGTTATCAGCGCGTAGCAATTACCGACCAATGGCGCGCCATTCGCCTCACGGCATAAAAACGGCGAAGACCATTTCATTCGCCCTGAACACCTCAGCCGTTTAAGCAAGCGCTTGCTTAAACGGCTGAGGTGTTCTGCTGCTGGCAGTCATCATCAAAACCATTAGACGATAAACTTCAGGAGGTCGCATGAAAATCACAGTGCGCGGCAGTTGCAGCGAATGTCGGCACGCCAATCAGCACACCAACGATGCAGAAGAAAATCTGTGGGCTTGCCCGTGGCTGGGCGCGACCTCGGCGCACCGTTTATGCGAAGTCAAATTCACGGCTACGGGCGACTATGCTTTTGCCTGGTTTGACGGCAGCAATTGCACTTGGAAGGGGGCCGCAGAATTTCGCGTTTTGCCCCAAGGCTATGCGGAGAGAGCGGTAGAAATCACGCGCCCTGCATTGGATTTCGAGAATTGGTTCGAGTGAAATTGCCTCCATCACTTGGCTCGGAAAAATCCGCAATCCGCCTTCCGCAATCCGCAATCAAGCAAGCCCTTTACGTTTGCGTATGAACCACTCGGTCGCCGCCAGTCCCACCGCCAGCAAAAAATTGAACGGCATATCCCACAAGTCATACGAGACCTTCACCGAGTTGGGGTTGTCGAGGTGGGTCAAATCCTCGACCAGATTTTTCTGCTGCGACAGGGTGTAATAATTGCCGCCGGTGTCTGTCGCCAGACGTTTGAGCAAGTCGCGATTCTGTGCGGCATCGTGAGCTTCGCGGTTGAGCGCGCCGACGATGAAACGAGTTTGCGCGGTTCCCAGAATCGCGCCCGCTTTGTCGCCTTGGCGAGCGCTTACTTCGACTTTATACAAACCGTCTTCTTCCGGCAGCAAGCTTCCGGCATAACCTTCAAAGCCCTCTTCGTTGGCAGCTTTCAAAGGCACTTCAAGAGTCGCGCCGGTCGGCGTCGTCACGGTTGCCAAGACCTGCGCTCCGGCGATGTGCTGATATTTTTCGTCGCTCACTTCGACTTTGATTTTCGCTTCTTCGCGCTTGCCATAAAACACGCGCTCCGGCGCGGCTTCAATTTTGTGGCGCACGGCTTCGACCAGATAACGCGACAGGTTCAACCAGAAACTCTCGAACGAAGTGTTCTTTGATTCCACTTCCATGCGCCAGCGCCAGGTGTCAGAGCCTAAAAACGCCAGCGTTCGTCCGCGCCCGTAACGCTCTTCGACGAGCAGCGGCACGACGCGATTTTTATCTATCTTGCTGCGCGCTTCCAAGATGACGGTTGCGCCTGGTTTGATCTCTTTGACAATTTCCGGCACGGTGATGGCGGGCAACTGCTCCCACGCTTTGAGGTTGGCTTCGGGCGTGTCGGCCAGTCTGGCCGCAGGGTGTTCGCGCCCGCGACCGGAAAGCTGCGCGTAAAAAGTTTGCGTGTCGCCGCTCATCTCGCCGCTCAAATAGACCGGCAACAAATCGGCAAGCGGGGTGTTGACATAACCGCCCGCGCTCAACGATTTCGCGCCGCCCAAAACCAGCAACGTGCCGCCGCGCCGCGCTACGAACTCTGCCATCCAGCGCAACTGGTCATAAGTGAAAAAGGTCGCTTCGATGCTGCCAATCACCATCGCATCGTATTGGCACAACTCTTCAAAAGTTTTCGGAAACCCGCTCTGCAATTCTTCGCTGCCTTGCACACCCTGCCGGTAAAATTTGCCATCGGCAGAGCGCAGCACCGAAACCAGCGTCAGATTTTTTTCTTCGGCAAAAGCCGAACGAAGCTTGCCGTATTCCCAACGCGGCTCGCCTTCGATGTAGAGAATTTTCGGATGCGCGTCCTCGACTTCGATCAACAGTTCTTGCGTGTTGTTCTCCAAAATCGGCTCGCCTTCGAGGGGTTTCGCGGTAAACGCATAGCGGTGCGTGCCGGCGGTCAAGGGCTTGAAGGTGAGGCGCGCCACGGCGGTTGCGCCGCTTTGCAGAGTGATGATTTGCGTGCGTAACGGATGCCCGTCTTCGCTCACTTCCATCTCAACATTTTGCGTGGACGAGCCGCTTGATTTCACAGCAACCTCGGCGGTGACGCTGGCTCCGACAATCACCCGGCGCGGCGCGGAAGCGCGCACCACTTCAACATCGCCTTCGATTCGCGTCGGCCCCAATCCCAAAGTAAAGATGGGCAGATTGCGCGCACGCAGGTGGTTGATGGTATTGGCGAGATTGGCGGCGGAATCGGATTCGGCATTGCTTGCGCCATCGCTCAACACCACGATGGCAGAGAGCGGCAATCCGGCGGCATCGCGCATCGCCTGTTCGATTGCCGCAGAAAGATTGGTCTGTTCGCCTTCGCCGGTAAGCGCCTTGGCGTCGCTGCGTTCGGCGGTCGCCGAAAATTTATAAGCGCGGACTTTGAATTTATCAGTGAGCGATTGATAGAAAGGGCTTTCGGCAGCCAGCAGATTTTTCAAGGCCTCAAGCCGCGAGATGGCACCGGCTTCCGGCAATTTCATGCTCGCCGAATCATCCATCAACACCACCACGTAGCTCGATTGCGGCAGCACTGCGGGAACGACGATGATCGGGCGCATGATGATAAAGACAAGCAAAGCCATGAGCGCCGTGCGTAGGCAAATCAACGCGATGCGCCAGTGTTTAGGCAGTTGCACCGAAAAGCGCACATAGATGAAATAGAGCAGCGCGGCCAGGCCGATGAAGAGCGCCATGAGCAGAACGATATTCAAACGCGCCCCGAAGGCGAAGTGACTTTTTGAAAAGACGGCGGCTCTGTACTTGAACAGAAAACTGATGAGCTGTTCCAAATTGCCCTCCCTAGGCGCTGGACGTTCGGCTGCGTTCCACTGCTGTTCCAGAATTGTAGAGGCTAAAGAGTCAACACGCAAAAGCTTCGACAAAGGGGCAGCGCCTTGCCGGTTTCAACGCGCCAAAGTTGAGGTCGAATCGCGCCAGGCTCTATTGCCGCCGCAGAGTAAGAAGGCGTTGGCAGGTTGATTGATGTGCTTGGCCGCTGCGCCATTCCCTGCCCTGCCGCTGTCGGTTTCAGGGGCCATCAGAAAAGCTTTAACGAGCGCCTTCAAGGGTCTGGTAACACGCGCCGCCGATTATCGGTTGCGATTTTTTTTATCTTGCCAGGTTCTTTGACCGTGCTATGATGTGGGGCAGGATCAGGATCACTCCAGAAAATTTTACTGCGAAGAGGCCTTCGTCAGGATTATCCAGCGTCAGTTTTAGGCCGTGCGGAGGGCAACCATGCAAGACATTCTTGTGGTGGACGATGAAGAAGTCGTCCGCAACCTGATCAAAGGGATATTGGAATACGCCGGGTATGAGGTGCGCGTAGCGCGCAATGGCAAAGAGGCGACCAGCCTCTTAGAGCTAGGCGTCCCCGACCTGCTCATCACCGATCTTTCCATGCCAGAAAAACCCGGCAATATGTTGATCGAAGAGGTTCGCACCAATCAACCCGCCATCCCCATTATTGCGATTTCGGGCGCGCCTACGCTGCAACCGGGCATTTATCTGCGTATCGCCAAATCGCTCGGAGCCGACTACATCATGGCTAAACCGTTTTCTACCGCAGACCTCTTACGCACCGTCCGACGAGCGCTCAGTAAAAAAGAGGCGGTCATTGGCTGAATGGTGAACTGCCTATGCGAAACTTGCCTATGGCTGCACCCGATGCCGCTATCACGAACGTGGCATCGCCAAAGGTTCTCGCCATCTTAGTACAAGTCACAGTAGATAGGCCGCTAGTTAGCAACGCCATGATTTCTCAAATGAGCCAATAAACATAGGCTTTTTGCAGCAAACCAGTATTTTCTAACGAGCGGTGAAGTTGTCGCGCCCTGTACTTAGCCCGACTTGGTACATTTTCAGAGGCGAACCAGTCTTGTTAATCCCCCCGACAGCAGTCGGGGATGCTTAAAATCCAACCTACGCAACACAACGCAACTTCAACCAATCCCCCCGATGGCAATCGGGGGATACTTAAAGTCCAACCTACGCAACGCTGCCAACGAGAAACGAATCCCCCCGATGGCAATCGGGGGGATGGTTAAAGTCCAACCTTGCCCGATGCTCAAGGCTGAACTTTAACCATCCCTCAACTACCGTTGGGGGGATTGCAAAAAGCTTTACTTGTCTGCTCTGGTAGGTTGGGCTTTAACCATCCCCCAACTGCCGTTGGGGGGATTCAGACGAATTCCCTAACCGCCTCGGCTCTCTGTTGCTAGATCTTTCAGCGGCAAAGCAGCCTGATTTCATTGGCTTTTTCAACCCCTCGAATGATTGAACCTCACCTCAAAAAGCTGAGATTCAATCATTCCAAGCGCGAACCGCAACGGCAGTCCTGGAATGCTCTTATCCAATCTGAAATTGGACAAAGTCGAACTTAACGCCGTAGAGCGCTCCTCGATGACCGCACCATCACAGGTCGCGCCTCTGGCCTTAAGCCAAGGTTCAAGCGCTACGCCTTTCACTTTACTTTTTTTTCAGCGCTACTTGTTTTTCTCACCCCAGGCTCGCAGCCACGCACAATTTGATCGCCGGTGTAACGAGAGCGTGTCGCAGAAATGGATGTTTTGTCCAGATATTGTATGTGATGGTGTAGCCAACTACAAGATATGGGAGATTGCTGGAATTCTGCGACACGCTCTAGACCTGGAATACGCGAAGTTTTCTAGCTCTGTAGGAGCGACACCTGATTGCATCACTAGCCGGGGTCGCTCCTACGGAGCTAGAAAATTCGGGATTCGCTACCTTCTATAGACAGGTCGCTGCTACAGAGCGAACGGGCGCAGTTGACCGCCGGTCGAGCCTTACTCGTTTAGCCTTACCGTCGGCTTAACGAGCGCCTGCCGCGACGCCAGGTTTGGTTTTTCCATACTCTCTTTGCAGGGATTTCTAATTTTGCTACCATGCCCTCGCATTTAATGCCTGAGCGTAAGGAAGTTCAGGAAGGAATCGGCTAGCGTTGATTCCCTCGTTTCACCTATGTTGAACGGTTCGCTCTCCCGTACAGTGCGAAAGAGGTAGCGCATACAAAGCGCAAGAGAAACCGCATCATTCTCTTGCCGATGTTTTATCCCGGGTCGGAAAAACATCGTTCTCACATCGTGATACAGGCAACGGTTGACGCCGCACCGCCCGACGCTTCGGGGATTTGGTCACAACCGTCTGCCCATAGAACAATCCGCAGGAAGCTTGCTCGTTCGTTGATGAAAAAGTTTCCGCAAAAATTTTTTGGAGACACCTGTATGAAAACATCATTTACTGGCAAAACATTTTTGATGCGAATCAAGAGTTGAAAATTGCCTGTGTTGAAAACAAGAGGCTTACAAAAACGATTTTGATGCTTTTGCTTTTGCGCCGCCTGTAAATTGTTGATTCTTCATATCTGATTTCAACTCTTGATTCGCATTTTTGATACTGGTTATGGCAGTCAGTTTATTGTACGCGCCGTTAAGCCCTCAACCCGTCGTCGCGCACGCCGCGCAAGGCGCGCATAAAATCTATGCAGAGGACAGCAACGCGCATCACTTGCAAGCCGTGCATCAAGGCGGCTTCTTCGTCTTACGCAAAGAGGCCGGCCAGACCGTTTGCCACGATGCGACGCTTGACGAAACCTTGGCATTCAAACAACGCGATGCCAATTTGCCGCTGCACGTCATCAATCCCACAGCGCAGATTCAAACCCAGGGCGCGGATGGATTGACCATCACCTTGCGCGGCACCGCGCAGTTGGAAGCCAATCAACCAGCGAAAGCGGCATTCACACGCGCTGCCGCCACTTGGCAAGCCATTATCAAAAGCCCCATCACTCTTATTATTGATGTGGATTTCGGCACTACACGATTTGGCAAGGCTTATGACAAGGATGTTTTGGGAGCCACCGATTCTCAAGAGGTGGAAGGCCCAACGGTTTATCCGTCGGTGCGCTCGCGCTTGTTGAGCAGTGCCGGAACCGCGAATGAAACGGCGCTCTACAACGCCCTGCCACAAGGCAGCGTCCCGACGACGATAGGCAACACCACGGAAGTAGATGGTCCGGCATCAGTATTTCGCGCTCTCGGTTTACTCAGCGCCAATGCCGATCCAGCCAACGAAACCGACCTCGGTGACCCGCCATCCATCGGCTTCAATTCGGCTTTCGATTATGACTTTGACCCCAGCGATGGCATTGATGCCGCCAAGGTTGACTTTGAAGGCGTCGCCCTTCATGAAATCGGTCATGTGCTGGGCTTCTCTTCGGCGGTTGGGGTCAAGGAACTGCTGCCCTCGGCGACGGTAGGCGTTACCACTTGGGATTTGTTCCGCTTCCGCCCCGGCGTCACCACCAACACCTTTGGCACAATGCAAAGAGTGATCTCTTCGGGCGGCAATCAAATCTTTTTCAATGGCACTACGGAAATTCCCCTCGCCACCGGCAGACCCGATGGCACGGGCGGCGATGGCGACCAAGCCAGTCACTGGAAAGATGACGCCACGACCGGAAATTATATCGGCTTGATGGACCCTTCGGCGCGTGACGGCCAACGTCTCACCATCACCCAAAATGACCGCGATGCGCTGGAATTGTTTGGCCACGCCTTGACCGCCGCGCCGCCTTCGACCGGCGATACCACAGCGCTGACTTCCGGCACCGCGCAAACCGGCAGCCTCAGCGCTCCCAACCCGAGCAGTTGCGTATTGGGCAGCTTGCAATACTCGATTGCCGTCCCTGCCGGAGCCACACAATTGAAGATTGATTTGAACGGTTCTCAAGATGTGGATTTGTTCGTGCGTTCCAGCCAGCGCGTCTCGCTCAGCGGCGGCGTTGTCGCTTCCGATTTCTCTTCTGAAGGCGACACCGGAATCGAATCCATCACCATCACTACGGCCAGCACCAAACCTTTGCAAGCCGGAACCTATTTCATAGCCATAGGCAATTGTGGCCCCGGTGCCTCGAATTTCACGATCACCGCTACGGTAACCGGCGGCACCCCTGCGGAGAGCACGCCGGTCGTCAACTCCGTCACGGCCAGACTCGATGGCGACACCTTGACGCTCAGAGGGTCGGCCAGCGATGGCGAAGGCGACATCACCCAGGCGATGGTGAAAATTTTAGACGCCAACGGCGCGACGCTGGCGCAAACCGCGCAGTTCTCTATCACCGTAGGCACGACCGCCAGCGTCAATTTCCAATTTACGGTAAACGGCTTGCGAGATGCCTCGACCTTGGCGGGAACCCGAGCCGCCGTGATGTTGATTGATGCGTTGGGGCATCAAAGCGCTGCCGTCAATGCTGATTTCAGCATGGCCGATAGTGGCGGCATCAATTTACGCAGCGCCACTTTCGATCCGGGCGGCGTGATGATTTTGAAGACCACAGGCTTGAGCGCACCGGCTGACCTGGAAGTAAACGGCGTGATCGTCACGCCGCCGCTGCGCGTCAAGGTCAAGAGCGAAGCCAAAGCCAAAGTCGGCGGCACGGCATCGGACTTCGGTTTACGCAGCGGAGCCAACCGCATACGTGTACGCATCAACGGCGTCTTTTCCAATCTCAATATCCTGACGAATTAATCTTCGCCTCAAGAAGTTGGAGTGCTGCCTTCCGGCAAAAGTTTGCGACTGCGAAACCTGCCGCCGGAAGGCGGCACTCCAAACCTCGCTTCTGCTCTTTCAAGAAACAGATTCTGCTAGAGCGGTTTGCATATGTGTGTACGGAACGCGCTATCGTTGAGCAGCGGTCTTCGACCGTGCGAAGGTCTTCGACCGCCGCTCAACGGGTTTGAGGTTTCCGTAATCTCAAACCCAAACCGCTCTAGGAATGGTTCCCGCGCTCGACCCTCATTCGCTCAGGCTTCTTCCGGCAGATTGGTTGGCATCGTCAATTCGCTTTTCGCTTTCGCTAACGCCTCGCGCACTCTGGCGGGCGCGGTGCTGCCGAGCGCCGGTTTGTTGGCAAGCGATGTTTCAAGTTGCAACGCTGCAAATAAATCGCCCGAAAACAAAGGCGAAAATTGCTGATAATCTTCAAGCGGCAACTCTTCAAGCGCCCTGCCTTGCTGAATCGCCTGACGTACCACACGCCCGACCACTTCGTGAGCGCGGCGAAATTCCAAGCCTTTGCGAACCAGATAATCGGCTAAATCCGTGGCGTTCAAATAACCTACGGAGGCCGCAGCGCGGGTGCGCTCGCCATTGACTCGCAGGTTGCCCAGCACCGTCGTCATCACCTGCAAACAACCGCGCAAGGTATCCAGCGTATCAAAGAGCGCTTCTTTGTCTTCCTGCATATCTTTGTTGTAGGCGAGCGGCAAACCTTTCATCGTCGCAAGCATGGCCGCGTGATGTCCGAAGACGCGACCGGCTTTGCCGCGAATCAATTCCAGCGAATCAGGATTTTTTTTCTGCGGCATCAACGACGACCCAGTAGAAACCGCGTCGGACAATTCGATGAAGGCAAATTCCGTCGTCGCATACAAAATCAGGTCTTCAGCCAGACGACTCAAATGCACCATAATGATGGCCGCTGCGCCAATGAATTCGATCACAAAATCGCGGTCGCTGACGGCATCGAGGCTGTTTTCCGCAAGACCTGCAAAGCCCAAGCGTTCGGCGATCAACTGGCGGTCAATGGCAAAGCCGGTTCCCGCCAACGCCCCCGCGCCGAGCGGCAGTTGATTGACCCGCCGACGAATTTCCGCGAGCCGCATCGCATCGCGTTTCATCATTTCAAAATAGGCCAACAGATAATGCGCCAATAAAATCGGCTGCGCTCGTTGCAGATGAGTATAGCCGGGCAGTATGCAATCAAAATTGGCCTCAGCGAGTGCCACCAGAGCGCCTTGCATAGCGATTATCAAGGGCAGTGTGCGATCAATTTCAGCGCGTAAAAATAGGCGTAAATCGGTAGCCACTTGATCGTTGCGACTGCGCCCTGTGTGCAGTTTGTAGCCCACGTCGCCAGTCAAAGCGACCAACTCGGCTTCGACAAAACTGTGAACATCTTCCGACTCGCGGCTGTCTAAATAAGCTTGGTCTTCACGAGCGCGGCGCAGAATTTCTTGCAAGGCTGCGATAATTTTATGGGCTTCGTCGGCGCTTAAAATGCCGACATTTATTAAGGCTTCGGCTTGTGCGATACTGCCTTCGATGTCTGCCGCAAGCAAGCGTCTGTCGAAGGCAAACGATGCGTTGAATCTAGCGAATTCGGCATCCGCTTCACCTGTAAATCTACCGCCCCAAAGTTTCATGGGTTTTCATTTCTCCGTTCTGTTTTAGTCTGTGCCAACTATCTCGCCTTGCCTTTTCACGTAGTCAATCAAGTCAGGGAAGAAGCTATGAAAATGGCTTTCGAGTTGTTGATAATTGGCTTCCAATTCTTTAGCGGCATTCAACAAAGCATTCTCCCGTTGGAATCTTTTGGCTAGGCGATTTGATATGCGATTTAGAGCTTGGTCAATGGTGTTGATTTCTCTGTAAGAAGTCAGCCAGTCTTCTTTGATAATGTAGGGCAGCATCTGCTGCAAACGCTGCGGCAACAAGTTGTGATGTTCCGTCAATACGCCATAGACCTTCTGCGAAAATAGTCGCAGCGGCGTTGTCGAATAGCTCTCCCAATTTTTCGCCAACAGATGGTCGTAAAACATATCAACGATAACTCCGGCAAATCTGCGTCGCGCAGGGCTGATGAGTTTCAAGCTTGAGCGCACCACGACGTGAGCATCGGTGAAGCGATCAACCTTTCTGTGCAGCTCTATGCCTTGGCGAATTTCGCTGGGGTAGCTATCACTGATAGAGCCTTTGACGAAATCGCCTAGAAGATTGCCGATAACCGAATGCGGGCTATCTTCTGCCAGGTAGAGATGAGCTAAATAATTCATAAGCTGGTTTTCGATTATGTGCGCTGAAAGGATTATTTCACAGTTGAATTTCAGATAGAACGCGGATTGGGCGGATTAGGCGGATTTTTCTTCTGATTGGAAAAATACTTGCGACTGAATTGAGGCTTCTCGCCAAAGTTAAACAGCATACCGATTTCAATGCCCGTGCCTCTCAAATAATTTTGTAGCTGGGCTTCGTGAGCCGGATGCAGCGCCGCCGCCGCTTTTATTTCAACGATGACCTGATTGTTCACGATGATGTCGGCAAAATAGTAACCCACCATTTCACTGTCGTAATAGACTTCGATTCGCTGTTGACGCAAAGCCTGCAAGCCCATTTTATGAAGCTCTATAATCAAAGATTTTTCATAGACTCTCTCAAGAAAACCATGACCGAGTTTGTTATAAACCGTGTAAAAAGCCTTGATGATTTGCTCTGTCAACTCTCTACCTTTTAACTCCATCGGCATAGCCATTCTCCTTTAAAGAAAAATCCGCCTAATCCGCTTAATCCGCCCAATCCGCGTTCTATCTGTCCTTCCAAATATGGCTAATTCCCTTCATCGTTAAACCACTATCTTCCTTCATTGCATGAAAAATGTAGTACGCCTTAGATTTCTCCACGCCCATCCCTTCACACGACTCAAAATACTACTCCACCAACAGTTTATTTCACACGAAAAATTCGCTATCCTCAAAGTTCTCTTGAAAGGAAAAAGCTATGACACAAATCATTCACGCAGCTTGTCCACACGATTGCCCGGATACCTGCGCTATGTTGATAGAAGTCGAAGACGGACGCGCTACGAAAGTTTCCGGCGACCCCAATCATCCGCCAACGCGAGGCTTTCTTTGCACCAAAGTCAATCGCTATCTCGAACGCACCTACAGCCCTGACCGCTTGCTCTACCCTATGAAGCGCGTGGGCAAAAAGGGCGAAGGCAAATTCACCCGCATCAGTTGGGATGAAGCCTTGCAGACCATCGCTGAACGCTTCACCGAAATTGCCTCGGACAACCCCCAATCCATTCTGCCCTACAGCTACGCAGGGACTATGGGCATCGTCAATGGCGCAAGCATGGATAGACGTTTCTTTCATCGTCTGGGCGCAAGTCTCTTGGCGCGAACCATCTGTTCGTCGGCAGGCGGCGACGCCATGCGTCATACCGTAGGCGCAACGATTGGAACCGACTCGCAAAATTTTCATCGCGCTAAATTGATCGTCTTGTGGGGAACCAACACCCTCACCTCAAACATTCATCTGTGGCCCGAAATTAAAGAGGCAATTGACCACGGCGCGAAAGTCATAGGCATAGACCCTTATCGAAACGAAACCTTAGACCGCGTTCATCAATTGATTCAACTGCGCCCAGGCACCGACGCGGCGTTCGCCTTCGGGGTGATGAATGTTATCTTGAGCGCAGGCTTGGAAGATCAAGACTACCTTGAAAAATACACCTTGGGGTTTAATCAATTACGCAATCGCATAGCCGAATTTTCGCCCTCGCGGGTTGCCGAAATTTGCGGCATCACGGAAAACGAAATCGTTGACTTCGCCCGTGAATACGCGACCACCAAACCGGCAGCCATTCGCGTCAACTACGGTTTGCAACGTCACGCCGGTGGCGGCAACGCTGTACGCGCCATCGCTTGTTTGCCTGCGTTGATTGGCTCTTGGCGAGATGTAGGCGGCGGCGTGTTGTTGTCAACTAGCGGAATGTTTAACTTGAATTTGGCAGCCGTCGAACGCCCAGATTTAATTCGCGGCACTCCGCGCACCATCAATATGTCTTGTCTAGGCGACGCGCTTACCCAAGCTGTGCCGCCGGTGCGAGCGATTTACGTTTACAACACCAACCCCGCAGCCGTTGCGCCAGACCAATCGAAAGTCATTGAAGGATTTTTGCGCGAAGATTTATTCACAGTGGTTCACGAGCATTTTCAAACCGACACCGCCGATTACGCGGACATCTTGTTGCCAGCGACTACGCAGCTTGAACACCGCGACTTGGTGAAGCCTTACGGGCATTATTATTTGATGTACAACGAACCGGCGATTGCGCCAATCGGTGAAGCAAAACCGAATTGGCAAGTCTTTCAACTACTCGCCGAACGCATGGGCTTTGACGACGAATGTTTCAAAGACACCGACGAAGATATTATTCGCCAAGCGATTTCTACAGACTACGCGCCGCTTGCAGGCATCACGCTTGAGCGTTTGAAAGAAGAAGGTTGGGTGCGTTTGAATATTGCTGAAGAGTTCGCGCCGTTTGCCGAAGGAGGTTTCACAACGCCTTCCGGCAAGTGCGAATTCTATTCCGAGGCGCTGGCAAATCTGGGGCAAGACCCGCTGCCGCAATATGTCGCGCCGCGTGAATCGAAAGAGTCTGCGCCGGAGCTTGCGGCGCGTTTCCCCATACAGTTGTTGAGTCCACCGGCGCGCTCGTTTTTGAATTCGTCGTTTGCCAACCTGCCATCGTTTTTGAAGGATGAGAAGAAACCTTTCCTTGATATTAACGAAGCGGATGCCAAAGTGCGCGGCATCGAAGACGGCGAGTTAGTGCGCGTCTTTAACGACAGAGGCGAGTTTCAAATCACCGCGCGTCTTTCTGACCGCGTGAAATCGGGGGTTGCCGTAGCCTTATCAATCTGGTGGAACAAGTTGAGTCCGGGTCGTCGCAACGTCAATCAAACCTCTTCGCAAGCCCTCACAGACATCGGCGCGGGCGCGACGTTTTACGATAATCTGGTGCAAATCGAAAAGCTTTGATTTCATCAATCGAAGCTTGATGGCAATCGCTTTATGCTTGACCACGACCAACTATTCAAGGAATTGCTGACGACGTTTTTCGTCGAGTTCCTTGAGTTGTTCTTTCCAGAAGTGCGAGCTTACCTTGATGAAGATTCGCTGGTCTTTCTCGATAAAGAGTTCTTCACGGATTTGGTGACTGGCGAAAAACGCGCCGCAGACATCGTGGTGAAGGCGAAGTTTTTAGGTCGCGACTCTTTCTTCATCATCAACGTAGAGAATCAAGGCGAACCCGAAGCGGTGTTTCAACAGCGCGTCTTTTTTTACTTCGCCTACTTCCATCAGCAGTTTCGTCTGCCGGTCTATCCGATAGTTGTCTTCTACGGCAAGCGCCCCAAGAAACAGCAGCCGGACAAGTATCGGGTAGAGTTTCCCGACCATAGAGTTTTAGACTTTCATTATCGCGTAATCCAGTTGAATCGCTTGAACTGGCGCGATTTTGTCAAGCACAAGAACCCTGTAGCCAGCGCCTTGATGGCGCGTATGCAGATCGCGTCCGCAGAGCGCCCCTTTGTGAAATTGGAATGCTTGCGCTTGATGGCAAGCTTGAAATTGAATCAAGCAAAGATGCGTTTGATTTCAGGCTTCGTTGATTCATACTTGGAATTGAACGCAACAGAGACAGAGATTTTCAAACGAGAGGCTGCTAAAATTGAGCCGCGAAGGAGAAGAAAAGTTATGGAATTAACCACAAGTTGGATGCGTGAAGGCATTGATATAGGTGTTAAACAAGGCGTTACACAAGGCGTTAAGCAAGAGGCGTTAAAAATAGTTTTGCGTTTGCTCAATCGTCGCTTGGGCGTTATATCGGTTCGTCTGCAAGGGCGCATAAAGAAATTACCCGTCGCCCAACTGGAAAACTTGAGTGACGCCTTGCTGGACTTCACCACTGTCAAAGATTTGACGGCTTGGCTAGATAAAAACAAAACCTCCGGCAGTTGAGAAAAGATGAATGCCAAATATTGAAACGCCAGAGCCGAATTTCGCAGCGCAAGTACGAGCCAGTTTCGCCCGTCAAGGATTGATGACCAACATCGGCGCGTGTCTTACTTCGATCTTACCCGGCGAAGTTGAAATCGAAGTCGCCTGGCGCGAAGACCTTACTCAACAACAGGGCTTCGTTCACGGCGCAATCATCGCCGCCATAGTTGACACGGCTTGCGGCTACGCTGCGTTTACGTTGATGCCGCCCGATGTCGAAGTCGTCACCGTAGAATTCAAGATCAACTTCATCGCTCCGGCAATCGGCGACAAAGTGATGGCGCGAGGCCGCGTCACCAAAGCCGGAAAGACTTTGACGGTCTGCGCCGGTGACGCCTTTGCGGTGCAGCATGGCAAAGAAAAACTCGTCGCTACTTTGCAGGCGACGATGATGACGGTCACACATAAGGGTTGAGGATGAAATAACCTGTAAAACGCGAATGATTTTCCCATGCCCTGTACAGGCGACCCTGCGGTGGTCGCCTGTACAAGGCCGCACTTTATTTAATCCATAATCCTAATCTGATTCATGATGATAAGAAGGTTTATGAAAAAAGTTTTCTTCCCGGCTCTGCTCTTCTCTTTCTTAACGATTGCCATCAACGCCCAAGGCTTGCCGCCGACTACTGTGCCATCACGCAAGCCTACTTTGAAACGTGACCGCACTTTGTCGGTGTTGCTGCCGAAAATTATTCAATACGAAGACGAGCGCACCCCCAACCCTGAACTGCTGGACATGGTGTCGCCGCTCAGTGGCTATGGCGGTGTGGTTCGCAAACGCGCCATCCTCGCCCTCGGACGCATCGGCTACCCCCTCGGCATCACCGCTTTGCTGGACGTTTTGAAGACCGACCGCAACCCGGAATTGCGTGCGCTGGCGGCCTTTTCCATAGGCGAAATCGAAAGCCATTATGCGGTCGCGGCGTTGATGGAAAGACTCGACAGCGAAACCGAAAAATCGTTATTGGTGCGCGCCCGCGCCGTCGAAGCGCTGGGCAAGATTGCCTCCAACAAAGTGTCGGCGGAGGCTTTGGGCCGATACGGTTTGACCGGCATTGCTGAAACTCTGGCGAAACTTTTACCCGACGTGACCAAGCCTGTAACCGAGGAGAATCAACTCGTCACTTCGCTTACGCTCACCGCGCTGCTGCGGCTGCGACAACCTTCGACGGTTCCGGCCATCGCCAATCAATTGCACTCGCCCAATGCCGACATCCGCTGGCAAGCGGCGAACGCGCTGGCTCGCATACGCGAAAATTCAGGCGCAGCGGTTCCGGCGTTGTTGCCGCTGTTGGACAATAAAGAGCCGTTGGTACGCGCCAATGCAGCACGCGCTTTAGGCGTTGCCAAAGACGCTCAGGCAATTGCGCCGCTGGTGAAATTATTGAACGATCAAGATGAGCGCGTCGTCGCTTCGGTCATCAATGCGCTTGGCACCATAGGCGATGCCAAAGCCGTGCCGCCCTTGCTTGATACCGGCAACAAATTATTGGCAGGCTATCGCGCTTTCGACCGCACTAAACTTGGCGTGCCGTCGCAACAGAATTTATTGCTGCTCGTCGCCACGGCCTGCGGCAATCTCAAAGACGCCCATGCTCTGCCGTTTTTGAAAGCCTTTCGCCTGGTTGACAATCGCGTAGGCGCAAGCCCTGAAGTCGAAATCGCGTTGGCGAAATTCGGTGAAGCGGCGTTCTTCGATTTTCCCGACAGCGCCAAACCGGTGAAAGAGGATTGGAAAACCATCGCCAATTTCGCTCAAGGGCTTGGACAATTGAACACGGAAAAAGCCCAAGCCAGTTTGATTGATCTGTTCGCCATGAAACCCGACGCCCGTGCTATCTCGGATATTTTGAATGCGATGGCGGCAACCAAACTGGAAGGCTTGCAGAAAATTTTGCTGGCGGAAATCAAAGCGGAAGATGTGATCGTGCGCGCTACGGTGGCGACGCTTTTAGGCGAAGCCGGGGATCAATCCGATGCCGTCATCAACGCGCTCAACGACGCCTATAAAGTTGCCAAAAGCGACAAGCTGAATGATGCGCGCATAGCGATTGTCGAAGCGGCGGCAAAGTTGAAGCACCCCTTGAACGTGCAGGTGCTGGCCGAAGAGAGCAAGGATGAAGATTACGTGGTGCGGCGTCTGGCGGCGGAGTTGCAACGCGAAGCGCCGCAGGATGCCAAAGGCGCGAAGTTGAATATCGGCGCAGTGAAGACCAATCACAGCAAAGATTTTTGGCGACGCATGGCGCAATTTGCCACTGCCGGTAAAAATCCCTTAGCCGTCTTTCACACGAAAAAAGGCGTCATTCGCGTGGAGTTGTTTGCCGCTGATGCGCCGCTGACGGTGGATAATTTCTGCCAGTTGGCCCAGAGCGGTTACTTCAACGGGCTGGCCTTTATTCGTGTCGTGCCGAATTTCGTGATTCAAGGTGGCGACCCGCGTGGCGATCAAAACGGTGGCCCCGGTTATCAAATCCGCGACGAGATTAATTTGCGGCCTTACACGACCGGGACTTTGGGCATGGCGTTATCGGGCAAAGACACCGGCGGCAGTCAATTCTTCATCACCCACGCGCCGCAACCGCATCTGGACGGCGGCTACACGGTCTTCGGTCAGGTAGTGGAAGGAATGGAAGTCGTCAATCGCATCGCTCGCGGCGACATCATCGAGCGCCTGGAAATTATCGAGCCGAAATAAAGTTCCGCATCACGAAAAAAATTGGCTACGACTGGAATTCCATTTGGATGTCAATTTGAAATTCGAGTATACTGTTGCCGGTTTTTCATTGTCCGCTTCGGGCGCAATTTTATTGAGCTATTGGCAAAGGGATCAACAAACCGGATTCCCGCAGTCTTATACACTTTCCGTATTGGTGATAGCAGTGCAGACCAACTCCCAGACTCTCAGGTGATTCTCCTACCTCTCATCCATCCAAGCGGAAGCTGTTCAGGAGAGCACGCCATCACCAAGCAAGTATCCTCTTCCATCGGGGGGCTCCATTATGATTGCCGACGACACCTTATTGCAGGAACGCTACAAAATCATTCGCGAGATTGGGCAAGGCGGCATGGGTACGGTGTACCTGGCCAAAGACCTGCGCCTGGGCAACACCGTCGCCTTGAAAGAAAACTTTTTCACGGATGAACGCATGATCAAAGCCTTCGAGCATGAAGCGCGGTTGCTGGCCGGTTTGCGCCACCCCGCCTTGATACGGGTGTTCGATCATTTTTCCGAAAACGATGGGCAGTTTCTGGTCATGGAACACATCGCCGGAGACAACCTCACCGAGGTTCTCGAAAAACGCAAGATGCGAATTCCCCCCGTCGGCGTGCCGAAACCGTTTGAGGTGGAGGAGGTCATGCTCTGGGCTGAACAATTGCTCGACGCCCTGGATTATCTGCACAACCAGCAATATCCCATCATTCACCGCGACATCAAACCGCAGAACTTGAAATTGACGCAGCGCAATCAAATCATGCTGCTGGATTTTGGATTAGCCAAAGGCAATTCTTCGACCACCATGCTGCGAACCACTTCGGGCAGTCTGCTGGGCTATACGCCCAGCTACGCGCCGATTGAACAGATACAGGGCGGCGGCACCGAACCGCGCTCCGACCTCTATTCGCTGGGAGCAACGCTGTACCATCTGGTGACCGGCATATCGCCTCTCAGCGCGGTCATTCGCGCCGAAGCTTTTTTAGGCGGCGAACCCGACCCGCTGCGTCCGCCTATGCAATTGAACCCGGACCTTTGGCCAGAGTTCAGCGCTCTGTTGATGAAAGCTTTGGAGCAACATCGCAACCGCCGCCCGTCATCGGCTGCCGAGATGCTCAGTATGTTGCGCGCCCTGCCGCGCCCTGCGGTTGCCCAATCCGCCGCGCCACAGCCGGTCAAATCCTATCAAACCACGGTGATAGATTGGGAAGCGCGGCGCGAGAAAGAAGCCCGCCAGCAACAGCTTGAAGAAGTGGTTCGCCAAGCGCAGGAAGAAGCCGAAATCCGCAAGCAACAATTGCAGGAAGATTTGCGGCGCGCTCAACAAGAAGCCGAACAACAACGGCAACTGGAAGAAGAGACGCGCCGCGCTTTGGCCGAAGTCGAAGCTTTACAATTGCGGCAGGAGCAGGCGCGTCAGGCCAGAGAAGAAGCCGAACAACGCCAGCAGCAATTGGCAGAACAAGCCCGTCAGGAGGAAGAAAAAATTCGCCTGCTTGCCGAACAGTCGCGGCAGGCCAGACAGGAATGGGAGCAACAAAAACGTCTGGAAGAAGAACGCAGCAAAGCGCAGGAGGAAGAACTGCGCCAGCGCGCGCAATATGCAGGGATGCCGCCGCATCAAGGGCTGGCTTTGTCATCCGCTCCTGAAGCTTTCAGCCCACAACGCGAAACGCAGCCGCTCTACCATTATGCAGACTCAGACCCTCGCTCTCTTCAAGAAGAAGAGGCACGCCAGAGCCGCGACAGAAAACGCCTGGAAGAGCGCTTGCAGCGCCTCACCACCGAAGCCGAGGAATTGCGTAGAACGCTGGATGAATTGGCGGATCGCAATCACCAGGATGGCGAACCGCAACGCCTTTTGGAAGCGCAGGCGCAACAGGCAATGGCGGAAGCCGAACACTTGAAACGTCAACTCGAAGCCGCCGCTCGCCTGGCCACAGCGGAAGCACAGCGCTTCCCTCAATCCGAAGCGCGCCTCGCACAGGCCGCCAGAGGGGACGAACACCAAGCGCACAACCGCGCCTCGGAACCAGAAGAGACTCACTGGCAAGCCCGGTTGGAGCCGTCGTCTGCTGCTCCTGATCTCCAAATTTATCCGCTGAATTCTGCCTTTACCGAATCCGCGCAATCACTCGGAAAGCAGGCCGAGCGCCCAACCGAAGCTTTTGGCGAAGGCTTCCATGAAGGAGGATTAAAAAACTCGCTTGGTCGAATCACCCGTTCGCTGGCGCTTCGCGCTCCCGAATTTCTTACCCGCAAACTGTCCTCGTGGGTGGGCAAACCACTGGGCAGCAGCGCCCACGAAAAGGCTAGCGCTAACTTGCACCTTTCTGCCGAGGGCGTCTTCGGTCAGTATGCCGAAGAGCAACCTTCGGCGAAATGGAAATGGCTGCTTGCCGGAGCGGCGGGTGTCATACTGCTCATCGTCCTGATCGTGCGCCTTTCTTATACGCCCTCGCCCACTTCGTCACCCGAAGACGCCAACACCTCTGCGGCACTGGCGTCTTTGTTAAGCCCCAGTAACTATGTCGCCCTCAAACCCGGCAACTTTATGATGGGCGGCAATGGCGAACGCGATGAAAAACCCACCCACGTTGTCACCTTTACCAAAGATTTCGAGATCGGCAAATACGAAGTGACGCAAGGGCAATGGGAAGCCTTGATGGGCGAAAACCCCAGTAAATTCCGGGGTAATGACAATTTCCCTGTCGAACAGGTCAGCTATAGCGAGGTCGTAAAATTTATTGACAGGTTGAATAAAAAAGATTCCCGTTATGCCTACCGGCTGCCAACCGAAGCTGAGTGGGAGTACGCCTGTCGCGCCGGTAGTCAGGGCGATTTTGCCGCCAAACTCGATGACCTCGCCTGGTATGAAAGAAACTCCGGCAACAGCCCACACGCGGTCGGCCAGAAACTTCCCAATGCCTGGGGCTTGTATGATATGCACGGCAATGTCTGGGAGATGTGTATGGATTGGTATCTGGAAAACTACTATTCCTACTACGCGCAATCCAATCGCGAGAACCCCTCAGGTCCGCCGGAAGGCAATCGCCATACGATACGCGGCGGCGGGTATGGCGCGCCGCCTGACCGTTGCCGTTCGGCTACCCGTTGGTATGCCCTGCCTTATGAAAAGTTTGATAAGGTCGGCTTTCGCCTGGTGCGAACGCCGCGCTGAATCAGGAAAATTGACAGGCTTTTTCACACGGAGGTGAACCGCCATGAAAGCGCTTTATAAATGGTTGGTCTCGACTCTTGCCGCCCCCCGCGCCTTGCGCCTCGGCCTTCTGCTTATGCTTTGCCTTGCCTTGCCTGCGACCGTGGCTTATTCGCAACGCGACCCGGACAAAGAACACTTGCCCAAGATCAAGAAACCGCCGCGAAAACCCGCCGCCGCCAAGGTGTCGGCAAAACCCAAAGCCGCCTCCTTGAGTTCACAGGCCAGCAAAGCCAGCCCCGCGTCGTCCAACGCGAAAGTTGCGGATGCAGAAAAGCCGCCAGTAAGTCGCCCCAACACCAACGCGAAAACCGCTGCGCCAGCCGCTACCGAAACGGTTGCGACACCGCCCGCCCCACCGCCAGTGCTTGAAAAAGGCGCTATCTCCATAGATATTGCGGCCCTGATTTTGAGTGATTTCCCGGACGCTGAAATGCAAATCCGGCTGGACGGAGTTGCCGTAACCGCCGCATCGAAGTCCTCGACCCGCATCGAAATCACCGAGATTCCTTACGGCCTTCATCTGTTTCAGTTCACACACCCGACGCTTGCCGAATGTAAACGCGAGATAGACATCAAAGCGCCACTGACCTACACCAACTTAACTTGCAGTCTGACCGCAGGCGGCTTGATCGTGCAGAGTGAACCCGACGCTGCACTTCTGCTGGATGGCAAACCGCTGGCGACAATTGGGAAAGATGGCGCGTCCGCTATCGTCTATCTGCCGTTAGGCGAGCATACCTTGAAGGTCAGCAAGCTTGGCTATCTGACGCACAATGAGGTGATTTACATAGACCCTGGGGTGAATCAAAAACAGATTACACTGGTTCGCCAGTTGAATCAAAATTAGGTCATCCGGCATCCGCAAAAACTTCACACTGCCGATTGACTTAACACGGGTTCAACCTACTATCGAAAGGCGTTCAATAAAAAATAGAGACATTTGGATTCCATGCAGCAACGGCAAAATCGAATCTCGTCCTGATACGCATCTGCTATCAGTTGAAGCTTTCGCTTCACTCCACTACACTGAGGCCAACCACATACAAAAAAGGTCGCTCGCCGATTATTTCACCACGCATCTCGAAAGGTGCTTTGCCAGCTTGTGGGGCAATAAATACTCCTTGTGAGCCAGGAATGATGTCATTCACATAAGACACAAATTCCACAACTGGACGATATCGGCTTGGAGGAAAATTAAGAGTCCAACTAATCAACGGGGCACTGAAATGGATTAAAAATTTTCGACTTACCTGAATAAACACCGGAAAACCATCGCGGGTGTTCTGCGATGTAAAGGTGGTGCCGGTGAACAAGCCAAGCGGCTCGGATATCTGCCCATCGGCATTTTGCACTTGCAAACGTACTGCCTCGTCTATCGGCAAACGCTTGTTCGCCTTGTTCACGATCAGCTTGGTTGTCGGCGCGAGTTCATCTTTGAAGCTCTTGACGCGCTCGCCGTTGACTAACAACTTCGCGCCATCAGCGAAGTTTTCACCTTCAATCGTCAGCCTCTTTTTCTCCAGCACCGCTTTGGTGATGCGCGGCGCAGCACTCGCCTCTTGATGAAGTGTGGCGTTCCCTCTTTCCACACTCGCGTTTGAAATCGGGGGGCAGAGACCGCACAAGCCAACGCTGCTGATTACGAGTAAGGCCATCAAGAAAGCTTTGTTGATATGCATAATTTTCGACCTCCTTTTGCAAGACCTGAATCCGTTTGCCGATAATTCTACTATAAGCTTCGAGTCGTAAAAACTGAACGCCGCCGCCTTCTCAAGTTTGGTTGCTAATAAACTAAATACACAGAACTGAAGATTGGCTTTTAAACTGGTTGTTGTTGTCAGTGGAAATGCTGTGCTGCCATTTACTCAAAAGCGTTTTCATTCAACAAGCTTTCGAGTCGCCAGCAAGCCTATTTTTTTTTCAGGTTAGTTGTCAAGTTTTTTTATATCCGTGTTGTAACTTTTTAGAAAGGGTGCAGGGCAAACGTCTAGGAAGAAAAATCAGGAGAATTCTTTACAACCTAATGCACGACTTTTTTGAGTGATTTGTCCAGCATATTCTTCTATAGAAGGTATGCGACTAACACTTTCACGGGAGGCTTATGTAATAGATTGAGTTGTCTTGTCATTCAGCATTGCCCGAACCCAGGACTATGACTTATAGCGGGTTGCAGATGTATGCGATTGGTTGAGAGATAGTCTGTGACCGCCTCTCAATCAAGTGTTGTGGTCGTGAGTAAAGGCAATTCGCTATCGGTTACTTTCTATTTTTGCCTACGGTTTCTTTTCAAACTTCAAGGCCGCAGAGTTCATGCAATAGCGCAAGCCTGTAGGCTTCGGGCCGTCCTCGAAGACGTGGCCGAGGTGCGCTTCGCAACGGCTGCATAAGACTTCGGTTCGCACCATGCCGTAGGTGGTGTCGCGGTGTTCTTCGACCGCTTCTTTATCAAGCGGTTGATAGAAACTCGGCCAGCCGGTTCCCGAATCGAATTTCGTAGTGGACGAAAACAACTCCTGGCCGCAGGCGACGCACACGTAAATGCCGGTTTCATGATTGTCCCAATACTTGCCCGTGAAGGCGCGTTCGGTTCCATGTTTGCGCGTCACTTCGTACTCTTCAGGAGTTAAAATCTGTTGCCATTCGGCATCGGTCTTGACTACCTTCATCTTTTTTCCTTTCTTTGCTACATCCTCTTTCGACGAGGGTTTTTTTTCATTGCTGGCGCGCCAGGTGGAACTTGCCGAATTGCCGACCAGCGCGAAAACGGTCAATAAAATCAGGCTTGCAATACGAATTCTATTCATGTGGAAACATCCTTTCAAAGTCTTTTTCGTCTCTCCCTTATGAATCCCCAAAGCCGCGATTTTATTTCCCCAAAATTCGATGCGACGGGTAGCCTATGTGTATATGCGCGCCGGTTGCCGCGCCCGGTACGGCTTGACGAAAGGCCAGAAAGGGAAGGCCTGCGCTTCGTAGAAACTGCAAAATCGCTTGCCCTTCCGGACTGTCGGGATGCACGGCTACGTCAACCGAGTTGCGATGGTCGAATCCCAAACGGTCATGCGTAGCGGTTTGCCCGAAGGCGCTGATCGGCAGCGAATGGCCGAACTGTGCGACGAAGAAGCGCTCCACATTGGCGATGTTGGTCAACGTCCACGCCGAAGCGCCGTTATAACGAATCAAAGCGGCAGTTGCCGAATACGCACCCAGACGCGATGACGTGCGTTTCGCCAATTGTTCAAGGCCGTTGATTTCGGTCAATAGCTCATCGGCTTGAGCAATCTCCTGATTCACGATTTGTGCTCTTGTGGTCAATTCTTTATGAGCAGCGGCAAGCTGCACTTCGCTTTTCTCTACCTCGCCTTTCGCCACAATGCCTGCGGCAAACAGCGCTTTCTTGTTGTCCACATCGTCGGCTAACTTTTGAATATTATATTGACGCAGAGCAATCTCTTTCTCCAAATCGGCTTTCAATCTTTTGATGGCTTCCGTTAATTCTTTGGATTTGGGAAGCGACTTTCCCTCCGGAGTTGTGGCTTTGCGTGGCGCGCCTTGTGGTCTAGGCGTTTTCACCTGGGCGCTTTTCGTGGTTGCTTGCGAAGACGCAGAATGGCTCTGCGCCAGTGGGTTTGCGATAAGCAAAATCACCACGCTCAAAAAAAGTAAAAGACTTCGATTCCTCACTACTGGATAATCCCAAACTACAAGACCGCTATGCAATCCACTTCAATCAGCATTCCCAACAGCAGCGCCGCGCCGATGGTGGTGCGCGCCGGAAAATCTTCCGCAAAGAATTGCCGATAGATGGCGTTCATCTTGGAAAAATCTTCCAGATTGGCGAGATAAACCCGCACGCTCACCACCTTGTCGAGCGTCGCTCCGGCGGCTTCGACAATCGCTTTGATATTTTCAAAGGTCTGCGTCGCCTGCTCTTCAAACGTCGTCCCTTCGATCTTGCCGTTCTTGGGATTCATCGGCCCCTGACCGGCAACATAAATCGTGTTCCCGGCAATCACCGCCTGACTGTAAGGGCCGACTGGTTTCGGCGCACGGTCGGTCAAGACTTTGCGTTTGGACTTTTTCGCGCTTGCCGATTTCGTCTTACTGGCCTGAGCCGTGGCCGCTGCTTTTGCGGCCTTTGCCGACGCCGTGTTTTCATTGGCCGCTGGCGCAACGGGCTTGGCGGTTTGCGCGAGGGCGTTGACGGTGGTCGCTGCGAGCAGCGCCGAGACGCCGCCTGACTGGAGAAATTTTCTGCGATTGACACTCATCGTTCTTTCCTTTTTCACTGCCTGAATTGTTGCCCGTTATGATAGGCCAATCACCGGCTTACTGCAATTGTGGGCAGGGGAAAAAACACCTTCAAAAACCCTGCTTCATCATCTATACTGGGCGCAGTTGATTACTTGTTGCGAAATCAGTTTGTGTGGCATTTGAGGAAACAGAAAATAGAGTGGCACAGAATTAGTGTGTCCCGATGGCCGAACTCCGCAAGTATTTCTGACTGTTGGTGTCTGTATTTCAGGTAGTCACGAATTGCGCTGCTCAGGCAATCCAACTGGAGCGTATGAAAAAACCCCTGGACTTTTTTGACAACACCGCGCCGCAACCTCCAGACACGATTTTTCTGCCCAGCGGCATACGGTTTTTGCTCGGCCTCACCATCGCCGTCACCGCCGTAGTGGTGATGGTCATCGAGATCGTCAAACTCGCGCTGTTTCCCACCCTCTCCGATCTGTCCGCAATCCTCATCACCTTGCTGTGCGGCTTGCTGGTTTCGACGACCGGCACACTGTTGGCGCTGCGCGGACGCCGAAATTTACTGGTACTGTCGCTACACGAACGCGCCATCCGTCAACATACGGAACACCTTTTAGGCGGCACGCAAAACCACTTTGAAAAAGTCATTGACTCGGCAATGGATGCCATTATCACGGTTGATGACCAACAGCACATCGTCATGTTCAATGCGGCGGCTGAGGCTATGTTCGGCTGCAACAAAGCGGAGGCGCTGGGCAAGACCTTGGAGCGCTTCATCCCGACATCGTTTCGCGCCCAGCATCACACCTTCATGACGCACTACGGACAAACCGGAGAGACCAGTCGCAAGATGGGCGCGTTGGGTTCTATACAGGCATTGCGCGCCGATGGTCAGGAATTTTTTGCTGAAGGTTCCATCTCTCATGCCCAGGTGAACGGGCAAAAACTGTACACCGTGGTGCTGCGCGATATAACTGAGCGGATGCAAATTGAAACTGAATTGCGCGTCAGCAAACAGCGCCTCGAACTGGCTTTGCAAGGCGCGAATGAAGGGATTTGGGATTGGCACATCAACACCGGCGAGGTCTATTATTCGCCCAGATTGAAAGCGCTGCTTGGGTTCGCGGATGATGAGTTGGACAACTCTATGGAAGCCGTCTATACCCGTATGCCCACGGAGGAACAAGCTGCGCTCTTAAAAAATTTGAACCGCTATTTTCTCGACCGTGAGCGCACCAATTTTGAAGCCGAAACGCGCATCGCCCATCGGCAGGGTTTTTATAAAACGATTTTGATTCGCGGCGTCGCCACGGTGGATCAAACCAACGACCGCCCCAGCCATATGTTTGGCACGTTTATGGACATAACCGAACGCAAACAGATGGAGCAGGAGATCGAAACCCAGCGCCACGAATTTCAAAACATTCTCAATACCGTCAATGCCCAGGTCTGGTTGTTGAATCGGGAAGCCCACGTCATCTGGCACAACACCTATGCCGAAACCCTCACCGGATTGACGCGGCAACAAGTCAGCAATGCCGCTTTTTTTGCCTTGCCGATCCACTGGCAAGAGCCTACCAAAACCCAACAGGACCTGATGCAGGCAATTGATTCCGGCACGCCGATCCTCGGCGTCATGGAATCGTATCGCCTCCACGACGAGTTGCATTGGGCGAGGATTGATCAGGTTCCTATGCTCGACGACAGCGGCGCGGTCAGCGAGGTGCTGGTCTTCATCTATGACATTACCAACTTGAAGAGCGCCCAAGATGAAATCGCCCGCTTCAATCTCGAATTGGAAGCCAAAGTGCAACAGCGTACAGGCGAACTCGAAGAGGTCAACAACGCCTTGCGGCGTTCGGAAGAGCGCTTTTCCAAAGCCTTTCATTCCAGCCCGCTGCCCATGAGCATCAGCGCCTTCAACGATGATCGTTATCTGGATGTCAATCAGAGTTTTCTGCAAACCACCGGCTTTGCGCGCCACGAAGTCATCGGCCATACAGCAGTCGAGTTGAATATTTTTCGCCATCACCAAGTCTGTTTGCAATGCAAGAGCGCTCTGGAAAGCGGCGCGGAGATTCGCAATGTCGAGATTGAAATGCTCTCGAAGACCGGTACTCCGAGAGTCTGCCTCAGCTCGGCGGAATTGATACTGGTCAATGATGAATTGTGTCTGCTGTGCATCTTCAATGACATCACCGAACGCAAGCAGGCCGAAGAAGCTTTGCAGCGCAGCGCCGCGTTTACCCGCGCCGTGCTGGATTCGATTGTCGCGCACATCGCCGTGCTAGACCACGATGGCACCATCATCGCCGTCAACAAACCTTGGGAAGAATTCGCCGCTCGCAATGGCGATGCAGGGTTGGTGGCAACCGGCGTCGGCACGAATTATCTGGAAGTCTGTCGCCGGGTCGAGGGCGATCAGGCTGACGATGCGGCAGTCGCGTTGCAAGGCATAGAGGCAGTTTTGCAGGGGCAGGCACTGCCCTTCTCGCTGGAATACCCTTGTCATTCCGACAGCGAATTTCGCTGGTTCGTCATGCAGGTTACGCCTTTGCCCGAACAAGGTGCGGTGGTCTCGCATCTCAATATTTCTGAGATGAAGCGCATCGAAGAACAACTTCGCCAGTCGCAGAAGATGGAAGCCATAGGCACTTTGGCCGGCGGCATCGCCCATGACTTCAATAATATATTGACCGCCATCTTGGGCTTTGCCGAATTGGCGACCCACGATATGCCTGCCGATCAGCGCAGCCAGACGTATCTAACTTATATCCTACAGGCGGGCCGACGCGCCAAAGAATTGGTGCAGCAAATCCTCACCTTCAGCCATCGTCAAGAGAGTCATCTGCGCCCGGTCTGTATTCAACTGGCGGTAAAAGAGGCGACGAAATTATTACGCGCTTCGCTACCGGCGATGATAGACATCCAAATGGATATACAAGCCGATGCGCCCGCCATGCTTGCCGACCTGACGCAAATTCATCAAGTGGTCATGAACTTGGGATCAAACGCGCTGCACGCCATGCGCGCTCAGGGCGGCACCTTGAGCATCGCGTTACGGGCGCTTGAAATTGATGAAGCCTTCGCCCGAAAATACGCCGATTTACAGCCCGGCCCCTACCTCTGCCTGAGCATCAGCGATACCGGCCAAGGCATTGCGCCGCACTTGCTCGAACGAATTTTCGAGCCGTTCTTTACGACCAAAGGCGTCGGCGAAGGAACCGGCATGGGGCTGGCCGTCGTCCACGGCATCGTGAAAAAACATCAAGGCGTGATTCGGGTGGACAGCGAGTTGGGCAAAGGCACGCTCTTTCATCTCTATTTTCCCAGCATCGGCAGTGCGACAGAAAAACCCTCGCCAACAACTGCGGTGATGATGCAGGGCAACGGCGAACATATTTTATTGATTGATGATGAGCCGGTGATCGCTTCTTTAGGAAAGCGGCTGCTGGAACGACTCGGCTACCGTGTGACCATGTTCATCCGTTGCGAAGAGGCGTTGGCAGAATTCGAGCAACATAGCGCCAGCTATGATCTGGTGATTACCGATTATGCCATGCCGAATATGAGCGGCCTGCAACTGGCGAGCCGCTTGGCGCAAATCCGCCGCCTGCCTATCCTGCTGGTATCGGGATTTCATATCCCCGCCACAGAGGTTCAAGAGTCCACCGCGATTGAAAAGGTTCTCACCAAGCCGTACAGCTATGCGACCCTCGGTGAAAGCGTCAGAGAGTTGCTCGATCAACCCAAAGAAGGCCAGACGACGAAGCCGATTTGATGAGTGTTGCACCGCTCTCTTCGTAAAAAGCAACCTGCGCTCAAAGCTGTTTTGATAGCCTCAAGACCGCTCTATATGCGCGGCACACCAAGATTCTGAAAAAGAAACTCAACGAGCCGCAGGATTATTCAGCCCGTTGCACTGCTCGCGCCGAATCTTGGTGTGCCGCGCATATAGAGCGGTTTTGGTTTGAAGTTACGGAAACCTCAAACCCGTTGAGCGGCGGTCGAAGACCTTCGCACGGTCACAGACCGCTGCTCAACAATCGCACGTTCCGTACACCCATAGGAAAACCGCTCTAAACCCGCCAGCGACCTTCTGCGCGGTAGTCTCCTACAGGGGTGGCAGGTAATTAGAGCGTGTCGCAGAATTCCAGCAACAGCCCATATGTTGTGGATAGTCAGACCATCACCTACAATATCTGGACAGAACATCCATTTCTGCGACACCCTCAACTTCCAGGCCTGCTTTGCCCCGCAAGAGCGTAGGAGATTAGCATAGGACGGTTGGCTTTTCGCTCTTGCCTGTCTTTGCCCCGCAGGGGCGTAGGAGAGTAGCCGATTTGCGCGACGCCGATTTGCGCGACGCCCTTTGCCTCGCCGAGGCGTAGGAGGTTAGCCAGTGCTGTAGGCACTGGAACCAAGTTGGGCAACTGCGGCGCGCCCTGAAAGGGTGCAGGAGAGGCGATGCCGCAAACCTCCTGCACCCTTTCAGGGCGCGACCGTCAAGCTGCCTGCGCCTTCCCGTGGCTTCACCACGAGCTATTCTCCTGTGCGCCTCTGGCGCAAAAACTAATTCCC
>JACQDB010000104.1 GCA_016201275.1 Acidobacteriota bacterium | reverse complement strand
TTAGCTCGACTTTGTACATTTTTCAGAGGCGAAGCAGCCTTGCTAATCCCCCCGATGGCAGTCGGGGGAGGGTTAAAACCCAACCTACGAAACGCCGTGCAACCTCAACCAATCCCCCCAACGGCAGTTGGGGGATAGTTAAAGCCCAACCTACAAAACGCTGCCAACGAGAAACGAATCCCCCCGATGGAAATCGGGGGATGGTTAAAGTCCAACCTTGCCCGAGGCTCAAGGCTGGACTTTAACCATCCCCCAACTGCCGTTGGGGGGATTGGTTGAGGTTGCACGGCGTTTCGTAGGTTGGGTTTTAACCCTCCCCCGACTGCCATCGGGGGGATTAGCAAGGCTGCTTCGCCTCTGAAAAATGTACAAAGTCGAGCTAAGATTATTGATTATTATGCGGACACCGGACACCGGACTCCAAACTCTCAGACTCTCAGGCTCTCAGACTTTTCGCTGCTTTGTGATAGGATTGCCGTGCATGGAATTTCGCAGACTTTTAACGACGAAAAACATGGTCATACTGGTTGTCGTCTTCGCGTTGCTTACTTTATCGGTTGGCTATTTGGTTTCCCGCAAACCGCCGCGCTTGGCGATGGCCAAATTCGTTCCGGCCAATGCCCTCGCCTATATCGAAATCAACAGCCTGACCGAAGTGCTTGACGGTTTGACCGAAACCAAAGCGTGGGACGAAATCGCGCCGGTCTTGGGTTTGTCCGGGCAGTTGAAACAATTGGGTTCGGGCATCGGTTGGATGAGCCGCACCGGCTTAGGCCCGGATGAAGTGGTGATTGCCGGACGGGCGCAATATGCGATTATCGTCACCGCCATAGAAGCCGGAACCGGAGCCAATGACGAAGGCGTTTATCTGCACGTCAAACCACGCTTCGCGTTGCTTGTGGAAACTCATGCCAGCAATGAAAAAGCTACGAAACTCGCCAATGAACGCGCCGCTATTCTTGCTAATCGCATCTTCGGCGAAGGCACCAGAGAAGAGTCAACGAATTATCAGGGCGTGCGTTTGATAACTTTTCACGGCGCGCAGGCCGAACGCCAACTTGTCGCCGCAGCCTTTGGCAGCAAGGTCTTGATCGCCAATCATGAGTCGGCGATCAAATCATGTCTGGATACGATGAACGGGCAAACCGCGTCGCTTGCCGAAGACGAAACCTTGAATCGGCGGCGCAGCGAAGTGGATCAGGGCAGCGCGATCTTCGCTTACGTGACGACCAACGGCATAGAAAAACTGGCGCAATTCGGTCCAGCGATTTTCGCTTCGCGCTTTACCAACAACCCTGACGCCCTGAGTGCGGTGGCCAATCTTTTTGGGCGTATCTCGAAACAGACCGCCGATGGCTGGTTCTACAGCCTGGCGTTTGCCGATGGCGAGGTGCTGGAAAAAACCTTGACCGCGTTGCGGCCACCGGTCGCCAGAGGTTTGCAGGAAGCCACGAAACCGGCTACAGGAGCCAGTTTCAAGTCATTGCAGTGGATTCCGAAAGAAGCCGAAGAATGCACCATACTGAATATGGAAACGGTCGGCGCGTTGCCGGAAAAAATCTTGCAGCAGCTTTCGCCCCAATTGGATTTGGTCGCCGGTCTGGCGCTCAGAGAATTCGTCATTCAGTTTCGCAAGAATCTGGGCATCGAGGCGAGCGAAAATCTTGGCAACCTCGTCGGCCCTGAAATCGCTCTGGTCAAGCTGACGCCCGACGAACCGGTGCTGATGTTGATTCAAGTACAGGAGGCCGAGCAATTGATGCCAGCGGTGAATCATTATCTGTCAGAGGGCAAGGTAAAAATTTCCAGCGCCTCATACAACGGCGTAGAACTGCACCTCTCTTTGCACGAAGACGGTCGCGCCGCGATGTTCATCGAAGGCTATCTGGCGCTTGGCACGGCCAGTCAATTGAAGCGCATACTGGACACCAGAGACAGCCGCAACACGTTTGCCAACGATGTGCGAGTGACTCGTAGCCTTGCTACGCGCCCGCCCAATGCTGCGCTTATCGCTTTTGAAGCCGACCAAAAAAAAGCCGGTGAATTGATGCTGGCGATTTCCAAATTAACGCGGGTCAGCGATGGCTCGAAAGAGTTGCTGGAGCAGGAAGCCATGAAAAAAGCTCTGGCAAAGTTGCCGCTTTCGACCAGCTTCACCAACTTCAACGAGGCCGGCGTCTTTACCCAGACGCGCTCGGCAATAGGAATTTTCAAACGTCTGAGCGATTGGTTGGAATAGTCTTGCGTCTAGCCGTCCGGCGTCCGGCGTCCTGCAAACCGAAGGGCAACCACCTTCAAAATCGCACGACTCAAAAGCTATCTCAGGCTATCGAAAGCGGAGGACTCAAAAGTTATCTCAGGCTATCGAAAGCGGAGGACTCAAAAGTTATCTCAGGCTATCGAAAGCGGACGCCGGACGTCGGACGGCTAGACGCAAGACTTTCGGTAGAGTGGCAAGCCCTTGCAGAAGAACCGTAGTAGCCACATTGTCAGTATGGAAGTGCGGGAGGAAGATTAGCGCGGCAGGCAGAAGGTTCGAAAGTGGATGCTTCAAGAAATAGGGAAAACGCTTGGTCAATCAACCTTCTGCCTTCATACTGCCATCATCGTTTTTCATTCTGACGCGCTGTCGCCAACTCCCTGCGGCTTTGCGTTGACGGCGGCGCAGCAGACGAAGTTTGCGGCGTTCTCGAACTTCGATTCTATCGCGTATTTTGCCATAGAATTTGACGAAGTAATCATACATAGACCATAAGGCGAAAAAGACCACGATCCACAGCATGGCGCGACCCGCGCCGTAACACAGTACCCGCAAGCCGTCGAAGCTAATCGTCCCTTCGCTCAAAAACGCGGCGAGCGTCTGACCGGCTTCTTTGAACGACGAGAAGGCGACTTCGGGGCGCACGTTGGGCGGCGGTTGCAAGCCGTAAGGGCCGCCCGAGGTCGCGCCCAAAATCAACAAGGTGATGGCGATGACCTGGGTCAGCATTTTGAATTTGCCTTTTTTGGAAGCGGCTATGGCAAAGCCTTCGGAAGCGGCTATCGAACGCAAACCAGAAACGGCGAATTCGCGGCCTATGATGATGACGATAGCCCAGGCTGGCGCTAAACGATTTTCGACCAGCGACACCAGGGCTGCCGAAATTAATAATTTATCGGCGATAGGATCAAGCAAAGTGCCTAGCGTCGTTACCTGGCCGCGTTTGCGCGCCAGAAAACCGTCCAGCCAATCGGTAATCGAAGCGCCTATGAACAGCGCCAGGCCGAGCGACACTTGTGACAAGCCGATCCAGTGGCTGGCGATATTGGTCAACAGTACCACCACGAGCAGCGGCACGATGAAGATGCGTAGCAGTGTGAGTGAGTTTGGCAGATTCAAACTTCGATTCCCTACATCATTTGATTTGGGCACGGTCAGCGGTGATTGTGAGCGCTGGAAACACAGGCACAGCAAAAATTCTTTCGTACAGGAGAGACTATATTTTTGCCCTCAAGTATTGTCAAGGGGTGTAGCTTTTCGACCGCTGGTCGGCGGCATAAAAGGCGGGAATCGTTTTCCTTTTTTCCGCATCTAATGCCGCTGTCAAATTGGCGAAGTCGGCCACAAGTGATAGATTGCTGATGCGACACTTCAACTTTATCAAACAGGTTCAGATACACAAATGACGAAGCTGGTGCAAAGTCTCAAGGCCAACAAGCGCGGCGTTTTTTTGGCCGCCGCCGCAGCGGGGATTCTTCTGATCACCCTGATTATTTTTTTCGTTTTCAAATTCAACCGCCGCATAGATGAAGAGCGCGCCCAGTTGGAGGCCGCCGGGCGCGTCGAAGTGCAGGAGACCCAACTGCGCGCTCCTGCGACCGACGGCTTGACCAATTATCTGTATGCGTCGGAGGTGCGCGCCATCGCCGAATTTGGCAAGCAACGATTTCTGGCAACCTCCGGCGGACTTCTCGCCATAGATGAAAATGGCAACCTCAAACATCGCTACACGACTTTGGAGGGCTTGCCGGAAAATGATTTGACGACGCTGGCGGTCTTTCACAACCGCCTCTTCATCGGCACCGCCGCATCGGGAATGATCGGCTTCGACGGCAATGCGTTTACCGGCTATCGCTTTATCAAACCGAAGGCCGCAAGAGTCAATGTCATGTTGGCAACCGAAAGCGCTTTGTTGATCGGCACGCTTGATGGCGGCTTGTTTGAATACGACGGGCAAAAATTCGTGCGTCGCCTGAATGGGGCTACAGGAGCCGATTTCAGCCGCATCACCGCTTTGCTCGCACATCAATCGCGCATCTATATAGGCACGCAGGACCAAGGGCTGTACCTGTGGCGCGAAGCGCACATTGAACACTTCGGCGCAACCGAAGGCTTGCCCTCGCAGCGTGTGACTGGGCTTGCCTTGATGCCTGCGGAAAATGGTATCGCTGTAGCTACGGATTTCGGCGTCGTCATGCTCAACGATAAAAACGAAATTACCGAGGTATCGAAACAACCGAACATTACTTCGCTTGCGGTAAGCGGTGGGCGTTTGTGGGCGGGGCTGTTCAGCGGCGGGCTGGTGGAAATCAAAAGCGGCGCGGTGTCATCGGTTCAACCGGTAGCCGACGCTGGACACAGGACTACGGACAACGGACTTTCGCAAAACAATCCGGTCAATGTTTATGCGGCCAGTGGCAGGTTGTACGCGTTGACTCAACAAGGCGCGTTTGAACGCAGTGATGATTCCACTCGCCCGGCCTTTGATGCCATCGCCAGCGCCATCACTGGCGACCATACGTTGACCGCCGGACACATCACCACTCTGGCTTTGGATGATGCAGCGAATTTGTGGATCGGCTATTTCGACAGAGGCTTGGACATCATCGCGCCGCAAAGCCGCGAACGATTGTCGCACCTCGAAGACGACCGCGTGCGCGAAGTCAACTTCATCGCCGTTGACCAAACGAACAACCGCACCTTGATTGCCACTTCCAGAGGTTTGGTGCAGTTGGACCGTCGTTTGAATCAAACGGTGATGACGCGAGAGCAGGGCAACTTGATTGATAACGCCGTCGCGCATATTGCCTTTGCCAATGATGCAACAGGAAGTGCCAGAAGCGGCAATCGTGTAGTGTTGGCGACCGCCGGAGGCTTGACCGACATTGCCAACAATCGTGCGCGTTCGTTGACAGCTTTTCATGGATTGGCGAGCAATCATTTATACACCTCGGCGAGCATCGGCTCGCGCTTGTTCGTGGGCAGTCTTGCGGGGTTGGTGGAATTGGAAGGCTTGCGTGTGGTGCGAAGTTATAAAACCTCGAACTCGAAATTGTCGCACGATTGGGTGACAGCGCTTGCGGTTGCCGACGGGACGTTGTTTATCGGCACGAATGGTGGTGGCGTGGATGCGCTGATGCCGACCGGTGAGTGGGTGAACTTCGCCGACGAGGTGGGCAAGGTTGAGGTGAATCAAAACGCCATGCATTTTGATGGCGAGAAATTGTATGTCGGCACTAGCGAGAAAGGGATTTTAGTTTATAATACGCGCGAACACCTGTGGACGCGCATCAGTGCTGGCCTCGCCTCTATGAATATAACGGCAATCACTTCCGACGACCGCTTCATCTACGTCGGCACCTTAAACGGCTTAACCCGCATTGAAAAACGAGTGATCAATTAGCGAGACTCAATGATGAACAAGTAGAAAATTGAGGCGATACCACAGACCTGTACAAGCTATGAAGAGGCCGCCGAATTTTGGGGATTGATAAAGAATAACATTGCCTGAGAATATAACGAGACTGGCAGCCAACCTGCCCGTTTCAACGGGCAAGAAAGAATTTTAAGAAGGTTGAGTTCTTTTACACTGAATTAGAGGGTGTCGCATAAATGGATTTTTTGTCCAGATATTGTGTGTGAAGGCTTAATTATCCACAATATATAGGCGGCTCTTGGGCTTCTGCGACACGCTCGAATTAGACGATTTGAAGAGTGAATTATGAAACAAGAACGCACAAAGATTTGCTCCGTCATTGGCAAGAGCGCGGTTTTTTTCTTGCTGTTGTGTGCCTCGATAACAGCGAACGCGCAGTCGGGGGTGTTGATTCCGGCAAGCAGCGACAAACCGGATTCGGCGATTCTCACGCTCGACGAAATGGCCGTCAACGTCACCATTGATAATCAATTCGCCCGCGTCAAAGTGGTGCAAATCTTTGGCAACAAAACCAACCGCGTGCAGGAAGGCAAATATGTTTTTCTGATCCCGACGACTGCTGCGATTTCCGATTTCGCGGTGTGGGACGGCGATGTGCGAATACCGGGCGTGATTCTCGAAGCCCGTCGCGCTGATGAAATTTATCAAGACCTCGCTCTACAAGAGATTGATCCGGGTCTCGTCAAACAGGCTGACGAAGACGAAGGCAGCACCGCCTTCACCGTCAAAGTCACGCCGATTCCGGCCTACGGCACTAAGCGACTGGAACTTGAATACACCGAATTGCTGCGCGTCGAAAATCTCGAATCGTATTACTCGTTTCCCTTCAAGCCCAACGCATACGGTACGCAAACGGTCGGGCGTTTATCCATATCGCTGTTGCTGGCCAGCAAATTTGCGATGACCGATTTGAACTTCAAGAGCAAAACCTACACCTTGAATTTCACCACCAATAACGCCAATGCCAAAGCCGGAACTTTTGAAGCCGCCAACGTCGCGCTCACCGAAGACTTCGGTTTCAGCTACGGCTTGAATGTGCCGCGCACGGCCTTCGAGTTTCTCGCATATCGCGCTCCCGAACGCATCACCGCAGACGAATTGCGCGATCCGAATCTGGCCGAAAAAGAACCCGACGGTTATTTTGAAGCTGCCGCCCTGTTCAACGAAGCAGGTCGCGCGGCGGGCGATGCTCAACCGCCGCCGCCGCGCTCCGTGTTGATTATGCTCGACACTTCGCTTTCGATGAATTGGGAAAAACTAGACCGCGCCTATGAAGCGGTCGAAGGAATGCTGCGTTCACTGTTGCCGCAGGATTCGTTCAACCTGATTCTCTTCAATGATGAGGTGCAGTCATTTAGTGACAAACCGATTGACGGAAAGCCCGAAGAGATCGAGCGCGCTTTGCAATTCATCAAAGCCGGTTATTTGTCGGGCGGCACCGATTTTCCTGCCGCTATCAATCGCGCTACGCAGTTGATGAAGGCGATGCCGAAGAAAACCGAAAGCGCGATTGTCATGATTACCGATGGCAATTCTACGGCGACGACGACAAAGACCGGGGCGATTGTTGAACAATTCAAACGCGCCAACGACGCGGCCACGAAAGCGCGTATGTACATTTTCGGCATCGGCTCGGACACCAACACACGCTTATTGGAAGAACTCGCACGCGCCTCGAAAGGCTATTTCGACTGGACGCGAGAGACCGATGATCTGGCCTTCAAATTAAAATCGTTTACTAGCAAAGTCGGGCGCTCGCCGATTGATTCGTTGAAACTGCAAAACGCCGAAGCCGCGAATTTCTACAACGTCTATCCCGATTATGAAGCGACGGCTTATGACGGCACGCGACTCTCTTTCGTAGGCCGTTATAAAAAGCCCGGCGCAACGACCTTGACGGTGACGGGTAATTCATCGGGCAAGCCTGTGCGTTTGACGCAAGCGGTTGACCTGCCCGAAAAAGACGACACGCACGCCCACGTTCCGCGCCTGTGGGCGCGTGCGCGTGTGGATGCGTTGCTCAGGCAAATCGCCCTCAACGGCGAAACCAGAGAGGCGATAGACGAAATCATCGCGCTGTCGAAAAAGTATAAATTCGTCACGCCTTACACTTCATTTTTAGCCGCGCCGCGTTCCTTGTTGCGTCCGCGAGTGATACGCCCAGGCGACCCGGTGTTGCGGGTGCGCGCTGATGAATCTATTAAAGAGGTCACGGCGGTTTTCCCCTTCGGCTTGACCAAGCGAATGGTTTATCTGAAGAGCGATGACGTGTGGGAGACGCGCTTTCTAGCGCCGAAAGAGATGCTGGACGGCGCGTACAACTGCCGCTTGATTTTGGTGGATAAACAAGGCCGCGCTTATCAAGAAGAAAAAAGTTTCGTCATAGACAGTCGCCCACCGACGATCAAAGCAACGGTGGATAAGCCTATGGTCCACGCCGGGGAAGATTTGTTGATTACAGCAAACGCCGACAGCGACACGCGCAAGATTGCAGCGCGTATTTACGGAGCCTTGCCGGTGGCTGTGGTTTGGGACGCGAAAGCAAAAGCCAGTATCGGGCATCTGAGAATCCCCGCAGGCTTGCCATCGGGAACTTATACGATTCAGATTACCGCCGAAGACTTCGCGCACAATTCGAGCGTGATGGAATTAACGATTGAAGTGCTGGGCGGGAGTTAAGCAATAAATTCCATCGCGCCGGAGGCGCACAGGAAATTAGCCAGTGGTGAAGCCACTGGAAAGGGATGATAGAAAATCATTCGCGCCCTGAAAGGGCGCAGGAGGTTGCGATGCCCTCAACACATTTGAGTCTTCACTACCATTTGATTTTTAGCACCAAGGATCGCTTTCCGTTCATTGCCAAGGAGTGGCGAAATCGTCTGCACGCATTCTTAGGAGGTGAAGTGCGAAAGATTGGTGGCGTACCAGAACTCATCGGCGGTACGAACGACCACGTCCACTTATTGCTTGGTCTTCGCGCAACGCATCGTTTGTGCGATGTGTTAGAAGATATTAAATCGGGTTCCTCAAAATGGGTTCGCGAGGAATTCGGTGTAATCAAGTTTGCGTGGCAAGTTGGCTATGGCGCATTTACGGTAAGCGCTTCAAAAATTGGTGCGGTCAAAAATTATATTGATAACCAAGAAGATCATCACCGAGTGAAAACTTTTCAAGAAGAATACAGATGGTTTTTGGAAGAGAGTGAAGTCGAATTTGACGAGAAATATTTGTGGTGAAGCCATGCCTCCTGCACCCTTTCAGGGCGCGGCAGGTGTAGGGCTGACGTATTCCAGTGGCTTCACCACTGGCTAATCTCCAACGCACCTCTGGTGCGAAAAATAAGGCATATGCGATGTCTATAAAATTGATATGTCATACAAAAGAAAGCGCAGAGGGCGAACAATCGCCATTTGATACTGCTATTGCTCGCCTAGCGCGTGGCAATGATATTTCGATTGCGTGTCCATATTTGAATTTGCAATATATTCAATCATTGATAGCACGATGCAAATCATGGCGTATTCTTACAGATGTTGGGGAATGGATTTCATCTCACAATCAAGATATGAGAAAAGACATCCGAGATTTTATTGCAGAGAATCTCAGTCGTATTCGGCACTATCCTGACCTTCATGCCAAAATTTTCATAGCCAAAGATAGCGCGCTGGTGGGTTCAGCAAATTTCACTAAGAGAGGAATGACGGAGCGCGCTGAGATGTGTGTGTTATTTGAAAAAGAAGATCAAGTGGATGAATTGCAGGAATGGTTCAATGATTTATGGCAACAATCTGTGTCAATAGATGTCGGAGTCCTGTCACAATATATTGAATCGGCATTGCCGAAACCTGTTGTAAAGCCGAGCCTGTCTTTGTCTTCAAAGATGAAGAAAATTAAAGCGAGTTGGTCTCTATCAGATCACAAGAAATCAAAAGTAGTCTCAATAAAAGACAAGAATGCTCATCAGCGATTAGTTGAAAGGGTTAGTCTCTTCCCAAGCAAAGAATGGGTCAATGAGTATTTCAACCTGATTAAAGAACTCATAGAACCTAATGGTATAGAACCTCTAGGTATTGATGAAAGTGATAAAAGACTGGCAATGACCCTGCGTAAGAATTCCAGCAAAATCATGGTGAATTTTAATTTGCGGCTTGTGCTTTCTGCGAATGCTAATGGGAGAGTTCATTTTATTTTTAGAGCAGAAGAGCTGGGGGATGATAAATTCTATAATAAAATTGGAGACAATTGGGGTATTTTTACGCCTCAAACCGGCGAAAATGAGGAAGAAGTTCCATTTACTGCCTGGTTTGAAAAAATGCCCAGCAAGGCACTTAATCAAACAGAAAAAAGAAAATGGTTGCAAGCATCGCATGATGAATGGCGACGTCGAAAGGGATCTCCACATCGCCAATACCACGAGCCATTGGTCTATCAAGCGACAACGGATTTAGATTACAGAGCTTTAGTTTTAGAGCAAGCTTTTCCAGCAAAAAGCTAAAAAAGAAATTGAGAAAGAATATGCGAAGACGAATATATTTTGCGGCAGTAATTTTGATTTCGTTTGCTTCGGTAGCGGTGGCGACGTTTGTCGTCGTGCAGAAAACGAAATCAACGACTCAGAAATCTGCAACCCCTGCGGCAAGGCAAAAAGGCGCGGCGACCAATACAGCCAAAGGCGCGGCGCAGACCAAAGGCGCGGCTAATGCGCCGATTCGACCGGCTGATCCGAATCGCGCTCCGCAAGCTCAACTTGATGACGCGCTCTATACCAATGAAGAGTTCTTTGGCACTAGCGCATCGGTGGCGCGGCCTTATGCCGTGGCGCTTGAAAAAATCAGCGCCCTCGAAACGCAATTCCCGAAAGATGCGCGCTTGCGTTTGCATTCCGCCAGACTCGCCGAACGCTTAGGCCAATTCGATCAAGCCATCACCGAAATGAATCAGTACGCCGAGTTGAAACGCCGTTCGCCCGATGCTCTGCGTCGCTTGTCGGTCTTTTATCACAACCGCGCTCGCTATGCCGACGAAGTGAAAACTCTGCGCGAACTGGCCAAGGCGCTGCCGGTCACCGAACGTGCGCCGATTTATAAAACCGCCGCCGGTCTGGTGCGTGCTTACGCGCTCAAAGAATTCAAGCCCGCCGATTTCTTCGCTGAACTGGTCGCCGAAGACGCCGCGAATGTTCAACCCGTCAAAGATTATGTGGAAGAATTGCGCCTCGCTAAACAGGACAAAGAGGCGCTCGCGGTTTTGACTTCGCTGCAAACGAAATTTCCAAATGAACTGAATTACTTCTTGAAGACCCGCGCCGAGATACTGGAAAAATCCAACGACCGCCGCGCCGCCGAAGAGGTTTATTCCGCCGCCTTCAATCCCAACTGGCCGCGCAAAATCGCCAGCGACTATTACGATCTGCTGCGCCGCTTCGGGCGCTATCGCGTTGCTCGCCGCACCTTGCAAGACCGCTTCAAAGCAGGCGCGAGCGATCTGCAAACCGCCGGTCGCCTGTTCAGTTTCTTCGCTTATGAAGGCAACTACGAGCAAGCCTCAATGGTGCTGCGGCAGTTGGAAGAACGTCGCGCCGGTCGCAACCCGAATCCCGCAAACAACACCAATCCAACGACGCCGCAACCGGTGCGCGCAGCGAGTTGGCCAGCCAGCGAAATCGAAACCGTGTCGGCGATGTACGCTTCGATAGGCAATTTCGATCAAGCGTCACGCTATCTATACACCCTGTATTTACTGGGTAAATTGCAGGCGTCGAGTCCATCGCGTGAAGCGGCTCTCTATCATTTGTTTCAAACCATGATTGACGCCGCAGGCACGCCAACGCGAGTTGGCACAGGCGATTTGTCGCTCTACAAAGACATCGCCGAGCTGGATCAACACCCCGGTTTTATGAACGGTGTGTTGTCATTGATTTTGTCCGGCACAGACCCCAAGACCGAATTCGCCAGCGAAGAAAAAGCCGCCGCCGGATTTTTCAATCGCGCTTTTGCCTATCGCATCTTCAACGCTTTCAAAGCAGAGTTTCCGCAATCGAAATATTTAGGTGAAATGTATCTGGGCGTCGTCCAGGTCTTTGCGACGATGGGCGAACACAAACTAGCGATTGCCGCCGGACGCGAATTTCAAACGCTGTTTCCCGATTCGCCAAGCTATGTTGCGGTGACGCTGAGGATGGCCGATTCCTATGTCGCTTTGGCAGACCGCACGAATGAACGCGCACTGCTTTTGCCGCTGCTTGACCGTTTGGCCAAGACGCGCCCGAAAGGCACGCAACTGATTCCGGCTTCGACCAAGCGCTGGGCTTATACGATCTCGCCGGGCTTTGATGCGATGTTCGATAAAATCAAATACAACCTCGAAGCTTACAGCGACACTTACGAGCCTACAGATGACAAATCGGCTTCCGAACAAAACGACACAAGCGATGAAGAGGAATTCGATTCCGGTGAAGCCAGAGAAGACAAGCGCCCGATCAATTACAGCACCGTGCTAGAGCGTTATGTGGCATCGCTGGCGGCGGATGAAAAACAGAAAGAGACCATCGCGTTTTTCTGGAGCGAGATTCGCAAGCATCCGCGAGAAGAAGGTTTGTACGAGCGATTTCTGCGCTGGTTGGGACAGGCGCAAATCGTCAACGAACAGTTGAAGGCGTATGACACAGCGATTCGCCAATTCGATTCCAACACCTGGTATCATCGGCTGGCGCGTTGGTACGTGCGTGAAAAACGCGGCAAAGAACTGGCGCGCTACTCTCGTCAGTTGATAGACGTTTTCGATGAAGAAGAGATTTCCGAATACCTCTATCGCTTCGCCGGATATGGCGCGAGCGCGGCGGGCGATAATCTCGATTGGGATCAGAAACTCGCTTACGATTTATACGACTATTCGCACAAGCGTTTTCCGCGCAATCTGTTTTTCGTGCGCGGAATGCTGACTTATCTCAACAACGTCAAAGACTACGCGCAGTGGGAAAAATTATCTGCACAATATTATTTCGCTGACCGCTCAATACGTGAACCGTACCTCGCCTGGTTGTCGAGCAAAAATCAACTGCGCGACAAATACCGACAGGCTGAAGCGCAATCTAAGACAGCTACCAATGTCGCGCCTGCCAATAAAATTGATGCCAAGTTCGCCTATCAAACTTTCCATGCGGATGCCGCTTTGTGGTTGTCGCATCACGACGAAGCGTTGACTGCCTATCGGCAACTGGCGACGCTTTACCCCGGCGAAACGCAGTATGCAGATCGCCTGGCGGATTTGACGCGCTCGTTCGGGCAGACCGCCGACAAATTGTATGAAGAATCGGCGCAAACCTTGGAGAAAATGGCCGAGGTCTATCCAGCAAAACATGAATATCGCATCAAGGCCGGTGAAGTTTATGCCCAGCTAGGCGACTTCAAACGCGCCGGTGAGCAATGGGATAAACTCACCAGACAGGAACCCGGCGAACGCGAAACCTACCTAGAAGTCGCTACGGTTTATTGGGACTATTATCAATTCGATCAAGCCTTGCGCGTCTTCCGCGATTTGCGCCAGACGACGGGCGACGGAAATTTATACGCTTATCGTATGGGCGCGGTTTATGAAGGCAAAGGCGACCTGGATGCGGCCATAGCGGAATACGTCAAGGTGTTGAATGAACCCGGCGACGGGCGCGACACCGTGGCCAAACGACTGGCGCAGTTGGCGCGGCGCAAAGGGCTTGCCGAAAAAATCGCCGCGCAATACAACCGCGTGATTGCGGCGCATCAAAACGATTGGCAGATGGTGATTGGCTACGCTACTTATTTAGCCGAACGCGAACAAATCGCCGATGCTCTCGCCCTGCTTCGCACCGAAGTTGCGCGCTCGTCGGATGTCAGTTTTCTTGAATCCATTCGTGACCTGTTCCATCAGATTCTGCGCCCCGAAGATGAGCAACAGGTTTTGGCAAGGCTTGCCGCAGTGGCGCGTGATGAACGCGAAGCGATGATGTATCGCTTGCAACTGGCAGCTTTTCTTGAGCGCAAAAATCAAGTGGATGCGGCGCTCGGCGTCATTGATAAACTGGTTGCCGATTATCCTACTAACGTCGGCGTGGTCGAAGAGTCGGCCAAGTTTTATTGGCGCGCAGGGCTGGTTGAGCGTTCGCTCGATTTATACAAACGCACATTGGCGAAAGCCCAGGGCGCGAATATTCGTGCCATCACGTTGCAATTGGCGCGGCGACAATTTGACGCCAATCGGCTGGACGATGCCGAAAAAACTTTGCGAACTTTTTACCACGATAACCGCACCGACACCGAAGTTTTCAGCGAACTGGCGAAGACTCTGGGCGCGGCGAATAAATTGAACGACCTTGCAGAGCTTTACCAAACCGGACTGAAAGAGATACGCGATGCGGGTGGCGACAAGGCCAAAGATCAAGTCGCCGAACTGCGTTTGGGGATGATTAAAACGCTCACGCTGCTGGGCAAATATCAAGACGCGGTTGACCAGCATATTGAAATCATCAACACCTTTCCCGAAGATGAAACCCGTCTGGCGGCGGCGATTGATTATGCAGAGAAGCACAATCTGGTTGAGCGTCTGACCGCCTATTATGAAAAACTGACCCAAGAGGCGTTCAAAAATTATCGCTGGCAACTGGTGCTTGGGCGTATGTACGAACGCTTCGGCAACGTAGCGGGGGCGTCCGAACAATATCGCTTGGCCGTGACCAATGAACCGCAACGCACGGATTTGCGTTTCGCGTTGGCGTCAACTCTGGCGCGCCAGAAACGCTTTGATGAAGCTATAGCGGTGCTGCGCGAAGGCTGGACGCTGTCGGGGCGCGATTCGTCATGGTTGATCGAGGTGGCGCGTTTGCAGCTCTCGCAAGGCAAACGCAACGATGCGGTGCAGACCTTGCGACAAGCACTGGCGTCAAAGAAGAATCCGAAAATCGAAGACGAATTGGCGATGGCCGCAAAGCTGGCGTCTTGGGGCTTGCACAGCGAAGCCGTGCGCCAATATGAGGCGACGTTTGCCAAAATACCAAAGGTCTTAAAAGATGAATATGTCAGCGGCGAAGCGTTCCAGAACTACACGCGCTCGTTGATGAAGACCGAACCCGCGCCCACGGCTTTGCAAAAGTTGCTGCGCTTGCGAGCGCAGTACGAAGCCATCGGCGCGAACTCGAAAGACGCCGATGGCGGCAGAGCCAAGAGCCTCGTCAATAGCCTGGATACGACTCTGAGAGCCGATTTCGGGGCGGGTGTGTTGGAATACGCTTCGCCAAAAGAAGCCTCGGACGTAGCGGCGACGCTGGTCGCAGAGGCCGCCAAATATCAAACCTATGGCGATAAAGAAACGCTGCTGCATTATGTCGGCATAGCGCACGGCGCGGGGTTGGTCGAAGTGGAAGAACAGTTGTTGACGCGCATCAAAAACCTGTCGTTCAAAGCGCGCATCAAAGCCGAAGAGAATTTTTATTACGACAATTTGCGCGGCCTGTTGGCGTTTTATAATCGTCGCGCCGCCTATGCTCGTGCGGCGGAAATTCTGACCGCAGAGTTTGCCCGCGACCCGTTCAAAAATCGCTTCGATTATCAAACTCAAATCGCCGAGCAGTATCGCTTGGCAGGCGACCGCGACCGCGAACTCGCGTCGTTGCGCGCTTCGTTTGCGGCGTTCACCGGGCCATTATCAGAAAGCAACAGCGATTGGGTCGAGCGCTATTTGACCTTGCTGCTCGAAGGCAATCACCGCGATGAATTGCAGCGCGTGGCTTCAGCATACAATTCCTATCAACTACAGGTGATTAATTTTTTGATTGCTCATAACGAAGCCGAGATGGCGCGCACGGCGATTGCCCATGCCAATCAATCAGCGGCGTGGGTCGCTTCGCGCAATGCCGAAGTAGGCTTGTTTTTGAAAGACCGTTCAGCGACGACGGAAAACTTTTTCAAGAGCGCTTTGGACATACGCCCGATTGGGCAGATGCTCGGCAGAAAAGTTGATCGCAATCAAACATTGGTTGGCGATGATTGGTTCATCTCCGCCAGAAATTATGGTTACTGGTTAAGCCTGGCCGGACGCGAAGATGCCGGTCGAAAATTGACAGCGGCGGAAATCGAAGGCGAGCCGAAAAGCGCTGCCGCGCAACTCGAACAGGCGGCTTACGATCTACAGCGCAAAGATAGCAAAGGGGCAATGAATCATCTGGCGCTTGCCGCCGAGTTAGCGCCGGGCGATCACCAAGTGGCGGTGATGCGCGGCGCAGTGTTGTTGGCGCAGGGTGACAAGCAAGGCGCGTTGGCGGCGTGGAACGCGATGATGAGTGGGCGCGTGACCATAGATCAGGCCGAGGCGTATTTGAAAGTCATGGCCGATAACGGCTTTTTGCGCGAAGCCCTGCCGTCATTGGAAAATTTCATCGTCGCCTTTATTAATCGGCCACGTCGCCACAACGATAATACGGATCGCAGCGGCTTGTTGACGACGCTGCTCGGACAGATGGCCGAGCGCGCTGATACCAAACTGCAACCGGCGGTCGCTTCGACGTTTGAAAATATTTTGAATCGTCTGCCCGATAATCTCGGCATAGGCCGCGACATCGTTGACGGTCATCTGCTGCCTGAACATTTGCTGACCGGCATCTATCGCGCTATGCACGGGCGTTATGTAGAGATTGCGCGGGCGACCTTTGGCACGCCCGAATACGATGGCGAATATTACGTAGGCGACGAGGTGGTGAATCCGGCGCGTGATTTGAGCGACTTCCGCCATCGTTTCCTCGATTATCTGATGCGCTCGAATTCCTGGGCGGAAGCCAAAGCGTTGGTGAGCGAAATCAAAAGAGAGCAAGAGGAGATTGCCTTGACCTATGAAGAGCCATCGAGCGATGACGAAAGCAACCGCACAGCGACCGATCATTATGAGTGGTTGCCGCTGGCCTCTGCCTTGATTGAATTGCGAACCGGCGGCAACACGGCGACAGCGGTGGCGGAATTGCGCCAGTATTGCGGCTTGGAAAGTAACGAGCAAGAGAAGTCTGTCCGCTCGGATGCGAGCAGCGAAGACGAGAGTGATAGCCAGGGCGGTATGCACGAACATTGTTTGAAGGCTTATGCCTTGTTGCTTGCCGAACACAAAGAGCAAGAGGCCGAAGCCTTGCTTTACGAGGTCTATAAAAAAGATTCGCAGTGGCGTTATGCAAGTGACGCGAGCCTGGCGGGGCTTGCCGAAATCGAAGCGCGACGCGGACGCAATGACGAAGCCTCGCGGTTGTTGAAGCTGTTGGTGGATCGCTCGACCGATAATTTAGGTGCGCTGCAATTGGCTGCCGAAACCGCTGCACGAATCAATCGCTACGGCGATGCCGTTGGCTTCCGCGAACAGATAGCGACGACGAACCCCGATGATGCAGTCAATAAATTGGAGTTGGTTCGCGCTATGGCTGCCGCTGGAAAAAATGGCGAAGCGATGGATAGAGTTTTGACTATGTTGCAGGAGCGTGCGACGCCGAACAGCGTCAAGGCGCAGCTTGCTGAAGTAGTCGGCGAGATTGCCAAAGCGGATAAAAGTTCTGCGGAAAAAATTCAACGCTTGTTCCAGACCGCAGGTGTGCAGCAGGAGGGCGGAGCGTTGCTGGCAGGGGCGGCCTTTGATGAAAGCACGGGCAATATGGAACGGGCGCAAACTACGCTTGCCAGAGTCAAGGGGCCGCTGGAAGCCGTGGCGCAGGTCAAACTTGGATTGCTGAATCGCCGTGGCAACCAAGATGCGGAAGCGGCAAAGAATTTCGAGCGGGCGCTGTATCTTGACCCCGATGCCATATTGACTTCGGCGATTGCGTTCCGCGCCGGAAGTTCACGCGGACAATTGATTGCGCTCTACAGCAAGTTGCAGCGCGACCAAGCGGCGATCCGTTTGACCGAAGGGGAAGCCGATGGTAAATCGTTATTGAGCGCAGCGGCGCGGCAGGCATTGACCGGAGGCGAAACCGCAGAAACGGCTACCACAGCCATTTTCGAGCCATCGCTGGAAATTACCAAAGCAAAAATCACCGGCTTGCGAATGCTGGCGGAGTTGAATGAAGCGGCAGCGGCGACGGCGCAAAACGATTTAATTTTGGCGCTGGCGGATGCGTCGGCGCGTTTGGGACGGCTGGATCGCGCCATCGCTTTAGAGCGTTTGCGCGCCAGCGAAGCGAAACGCCCCGACGAGAAAACGGCTATCGAAAAACGCATTGAAGCATTTGTCGCGGTGAAACAGGCGCGTGATAAAGCCGCTGCCGTGGCTTTGCACATCAATAAATCGTTTGCTTCGGGCGCGATTTATTCGGCGCGAGTGCTGGGGAATTAGCCAGTGGCAAAGCCAACGGGAGAATGATTGCCCCGAAGGGGCGCGGGAGATTAGCCAGTGGTGAAGCCACTGGGAGAATGATTGCCCCGAAGGGGCGCGGGAGATTAGCCAGTGGTGAAGCCACTGGGATTGGTGATCATCAAATATCCGCGCCCTGAAAGGGCGCAGGAGGTGAAGATGCCGTCAACACATTTGAGTCTTCATTATCATTTGATCTTCAGCACGAAAGAGCGCTTTCCATTCATTAAGTAAGGAATGGCGAAATCGCCTGCACGCCTTCTTGGGAGGCGAAGTGCGAAAGCTTGATGGCGTGGCGCAAACCATTGGCGGCACCAATGACCATGTGCATCTGTTACTTGGCCTGCGTGCCACGCATCGTTTGTGTGATGTTTTGGAGAGTATCAAATCGGGATCATCAAAATGGATTCACGATGAATTCGGCGTAAGTAAGTTTGCTTGGCAAGCGGGGTATGGCGCATTTACAGTGAGCGCCTCACGAATTGCTGCGGTCAAGCAATATATAGAAAATCAGGGAGAGTATCATCGGGTAAAAACATTTCAGGAAGAATACCGACGATTTTTAGAAGAGAGCGGCGTTGAGTTTGACGAGAAATATTTGTGGTGAAGCGCATCCTCCTGCGCCCCTTCAGGGTGCGGCGGGGAGGGCTGACAATTTCCAGTGGCTTCACCACTGGCTAATCTCCTGCGCCCCTCCGGGGCAGTTGCAAGCATCGTGGTCAGTAAAGTGCCCCGCCACAAGCAGCGGGGCACTTTAAGCGGATTAGTAAATCAAGCGCGCTTGGCAATGTTTTTCTGCGCTCCTGTGGCGCGGTGAAAAGGAAGAGATTATGAAAGCAATCAAAGTGATGTTCTTGATGGCGCTGGCGGTGCTGGCTTTGGCGCATCAATCCGATGGGCAACAGGCGCGGCCTCTGGCCGAACAATTGAAACTCGCGGGTGTCATGCCCAAAGGCGCGCTGGTCTATGTGCAGGTGCGCGACCTCGGCGCTTTGCTGAAGACTTGGCAGGCGTCGCCCACGCACGAAGCCTTTTACAGCAGCGCGAGTTTTAAGAACTTCGAGAAGTCGAATGTCTATTTGAAATTTCAGGATCGCAAAAAAGATTTCGAGACCGCGCTGGGCTTTGGCGTTGATGAAGCACGGCTGGCAGAAGTCGCCGGAGGCTTATCCGCCGTGGCGCTTTATGACATAGGAAAAATGGAGATCGTTTTGGTCAGCGAAGTCGGGCGCGACAAAGCCATCACCACGGCGCTGTTTCAAAACCTGCCGCAGTTTCAAGAGCGTTCGGCCAACGGCACGCCTTACTACGTTCGTGAAATCGCTACTGATGGCGGCAGGCTCAATCAACAATTCTGCTTCGCCCACGTTGACGGCAAATTAATCGTGACGACCACCGAAGGCTTGATGATTCGCGCTCTGGCAAATCTTAAAGCCACGGGTGACGATGCCATGCTCGCCCAGGTTTTAGAGATCGCCAGTCAAGCCAAAGGCTTTGCCACACGCGATCTGACGATGTGGCTGGAGCAGGCGAAACTGAACCAGAGTCGCCTTTTCAAGAGCTATTGGATTTATGGAAACATCGGCGCAAAGAGCCGCGATTCATTGGCGAAAATTGAAAGCGGCTTGGTGGATTTGCGGTTTTTACCCGAAGGTTTGAACGAGCAGCGTTGGTTCAAAGTCGGTGATGGAGCGCTGTCGTCAACGATGCTGACGGGCGAACAGGCAACGGCGTATTTGCGCTTTGCACCGCGTGACGCGCAACTCGTAGAGCTTCACGCGCAGGTCGGCGCGCCGATGAACGCAGCGGTGTCGCTGGCGCTGTTTGGTAAAGATTTTGATGAATCGAAAGCGGTGAGCGAGGTCGCGCAGAACGAGTCAACGAGTTCTGAAACCGATCACAGCGAAACCGCTGGCGGCAGAATCGAACGCTATCGCCGCCTGGATGCGCGCTTCGATAAAGATGTGGACGACGCGCAGACCAAAGCGATTCATAAATCGTCTGCCTCAAGTTCTGCTTCGCAGAGCGCGAGCGGAAAATCTCAAAGTGCAAAACCGGCAGGCAATGCGGTGTTGACAAAGCTTGATGCGGTGTTGCAGACGGCCAGCAGTTTCGCCGAGGTGGTGCGCTCGAAAGAAGAAGTCGGCAAGCCTTTTGTGCATTTCGAGCGCGCCGTGATTGTCGAAATGAAAACCACAATAGATAAAGCGTTGCTGGAAAAAATCATCGCCGATGAAATGCGTGAACGCTTTGTCGTCGCCGGCATAGACCCGCAATTGCTGTGGCAGGATGAAGGCGCGGTAAGGTTTTTGTCGCAAGCGTTGTTAGAGCAAGGCGCGGCTTATGCGGTGACCGGAAAATATCTGGTGCTGGCTTCGAGCAAAGAATTGGTGCGCGATATTCTGGCGGCTCCGGCGACTGCGCCTGCAACCGCGAAACTGGATAACCCTTCGGAATTTTTTGCCTTGGCGCGTCTCACCGAAGCCAAGCCGGTGTACGACAAATTAATGGCCAAGCTGGATGGCAAAGTCGCCAACAAGCCGAAGAGCGATTTGGAAGAAGGCGAAGCGGAGATAAAATTTTTCAGCGATAATCTGCCGAGTTTTATCAAGGCCACATTGATTCGCGAACTGCGCGTGCGTCGCTACGTGGAAGGCGGCTTGCTGAGCGAACGCATCACCTATTCGTTCCGTAATCTCAAACCAAAACCGCTCTAGGTTGCGGGTCGGGTATGGAATGATTGAACCATACCTCAACAAGCTGAGGTTCAATAAATCCAGATGTTGAAAAAGCCGATGAAATCAGGCTGCTGCACCGCTGAAAATCCCCCAACGGAGAGTCGAGGCGGTTAGGCCATTCGTCTGAATCCCCCCAACGGTAGTTGGGGGATGCTTAAAGTCCAACCTACAGAGCCGGCGAGCAAAGTTTTTTCAATCCCCCCAACGGTAGTTGGGGGATGATTAAAGTCCAGCCTTGAGCATCGGGCAAGGTTGGACTTTAAGTATCCCCCGATGGAAATCGGTGGGATTCGTTTATCGTTAGCAGTATTTCGTAGGCTGAATTTTAACCATCCCCGATTTCCATCGGGGGGGTTCGTTTATCGTTGGCAGCGTTTTGTAGGTTGGACTTTAAGTATCCCCCGACTGCCATCGGGGGAATTGGTTGAGGTTGGTTTGCCTTTGAAAAATGTACAAAGTCGAGTTCTGGTATGGCCGGATATTGCTGGAGGCTCGACGAGTAATTGGATGATGGCTTTTGAAATAGACACAGGATGATAAGTCACATCATCTGACGATTGCAAAAATCTACGTAAAGGAAATCTGCATTAATGCGAAAAATCGGGCGCTTGGTGATTTGTTGCTTTCTCTGTCTGGCCTTTGTAGTGCCAGGCGTGGCGCAGAAAAAACGGCGCAAGGCGATGGCTTGGGGCGTGCCAGCGGTCTATAGCAACTTGTACTTGTTGCCTGAATCCGGCGATGTTGGTGGCATGGAGGTCATCTTGATTCCGGTTTATGGCGGCACTTGGGCGACAGTGGTAATGGCTTCGGGGATTGCTTATGACCCGGTTATGATTCCTGTCAAAGAAAATTTTCCGCTACTTGAATTTACACTTCCGGAGACGCGGAATTATGCGGGCTATGGAAAATTTACCGGAAGGATTACGGCTGCCGGATTGACTCTGACCAATAAGATGCTTGGCAAGATCGTACTGAAGCAACAGTGTCGTTGAAGTGCTACGGGCGAAGTTCACAAAGATTCATCGAAGCCAAAAGCCGGGAAAGGACTCCTTTGCCAGGCGCTGTAGCAATGAAAAACCGAACCTCAATGTAGTTTTCACCACTCTCGCTTTTCCCCTTCGGCGGTTGTCTGCTATTGTCTTTAGCTGAAAAAAGTCTTGTTTGAGGTTGAGGGTTCATGTTCCGTAAGATAATTGTTGTGAGCGTAATTTTATGTTCGACCGCCTGCTCTTTGATGACCAGAGAAGCGCCTACGGAAGATGTGGATAAAGCCGCCATCCTGTTTTTGAATCGCATCACAGCCGGACAATTTGATTTGATCTATACGGATTCGGCCAAATTATTTCAAGAAAAAAATCCCAAAGCGGAGGTCATCGAAAATTTGAAAGCGATGAAAGACTTGGGGCAAGCGGATACGCCGTTGCGTTCGACCATGTTGTTCGGCGTCGAAGACGGCAAGCGCACCGCTACGCCTACTTATATGGTGGCCTTCAACCAGAAGCGCATGACCATGATTCTCAAGTTTATTGATTATAGCGGTGAATGGAAATTGGACGGGTTTGAAATTCGACAAAGAAATAATCAATGATAACGCTATTGCTGCTTGTACGGAGTATCGAAATGATCAAGCGGATGCCGTCTAGCCGCTTTCTTCACAGGAAAAAATGGCAGCCGAGACTGGATGCTTCCTGTCATTTTTTGTACCTACACAGCCTGTTTGAAAATTACCATTTTCTTGACCTGATTTTCTGCGCTCGATAGCGCGCTTTGAGTTTCGTACAATTCCCGTGCTGGCGCTTTCATGCAAGCGCGCCTGAATCCATCAGGCATCATGAAGCAAAATTCAAGACGCTCTGGTATTTGACGTGCAAGTTCCCTAAATGTTGTGTGTCATGGCGATGTACAACGCAATATGTTGATGCCCTGCACGGAAGATACGGGAGAGCCAAATTCAATAGTGAAAACATGAAGGTCGGTAAAATTATGAAAAGATATTTCTGGTTTCCAGTGTTCGCTCTACTGTTGGCGGTCTCAGTGGTCGGGCTGCACGCCAACACTAGCGCCGATGAAACTGCTTTGCGTCCGGCTCAAAAGCAAGAATGGTTGGTTCACGCTGCCGGAAAGGTCGAGGCGCGCACGTACCGCAGCACTAGCGGGTTGCACAAAATCATCATCCCGACGGATGCCGTAGCAGCGCTGGAACGCGCCAAAGCGGCAGGCGCAATCGCAATCGCCGACTATGGCTCTTATCAATTGTTCGCCTTGAATCAAGCCTCGTTGACAGAGCTGGAAGATCGCCGCGACAACGGCCATCAGGACGGTGCGTTCGCTTTATCAAGCGAGGGTGAAGGACAATTGCCTGCTGATGATTTTTTCGCGGCGGCGCAAATTCACGATGATTTCAATGTGCTGTTGCTGCGTTCCGGCGTCATAGATACTACCGAAGAAAATAATTTTTTCGCTCTCGGCAAAGCGGCCTCAGCGTTTACCACTAATCAAAATCCGTCTTCAACGCCCACCGCGAAGCCTGATTTCAAAGGCTCGCGTTTGCGTCTGGTGCAATTCGTCGGACCGGTCAAAGACGCCTGGCTGGATGAACTGCGCGCCGCTGGTCTGGAACTTATCGCCTATGTTCCGAATAACGCTTACCTGGTGCGCGAAAATGCCGCTGCTGCCGAGCAATTGAGCGCGGCGATACAACAGGGGCAGAGTCGCGGCACAGCCTTCATTCAATGGGAAGGCGAGTTCAAAGCGGAATACAAGATTCATCCCCAACTGTTATCGTCCATCGCGCAAGAGGGCGAGGTAACTGTCGCTGTGCAAATCGCCAACAGCCGCGACCGCAGCGCCGCTCTGGATGTACGCGCCGTGCAGAAAATCGCTTCGTCTATTCTTCTGGATGCTTATCCGGTGTTGAACTTCACCAATGTGAAAATCAAAGTGTCGGCCAAGCGCATCGCGGAGTTGGCGGCGCTTGCCAATGTCGTCAACATCGAAGGTTGGTCAGCGCCGCGCCTGTTCGATGAACGCGCTTCGCAAATCGTCGCAGGGGAATTGACCAGCGACGGCAAGGAACCGAAAGGCGCGGGCTATATGAGTTGGTTGCAATCCAAAGGCTTTTCCTCGCGTTTCGATTTTGCCATTGATGTAAGCGATACGGGGGTGGACAGAGGGTCGCTGTTGGCGGCCAACCTGCATCCCGATTTCAAAGATGCAGCGGGACAAAGCCGTTTGCTTTATGCGCGAGATTACACTTCCGAATTTGATCCGTCGGACGTGGAAGGACATGGCACGATCAATCTTTCGATTGCCGGAGGCTACAACGTCACGGCTGATACACGCGATGCCACAGGCTATAACAACGGTCTGGGGATTGCGCCGTTTGTCGCGCTGGGGGCCTCAAAAATATTTCTGTCAAATGGCCGCTTCGATTTGAACGAACCGTACAGCAATTTGATTGCGGCGGCGTATGTGGATGGAGCGCGCATCTCGTCAAACAGTTGGGGCGAGACGCGCAACGAATACACCCTAGACGCTCAGGAATACGATACGCGGGTGCGCGACGCGCTGCCCACGCAGGCAGGCAATCAGGAGATGGTCATCTGTTTTGCGGCGGGTAATTCCGGCGTCCGCTCCATCGGTTCGCCCAGCTCGGCCAAAAATGTCATATCGGTAGGGGCCAGCGAAAACGTCAGGAAAGGCGGCCCCGATGGTTGCGGCGTCAAAGATGATTCGTCGGACAATGCTTTAGACATTGCCTCGTTCTCGTCGGGCGGGCCGCTGGGTGATGGCCGCTTGAAACCTGATCTTTGCGCTCCCGGAACGCACGTCATTGGCGCGGCATCGCAAAGCCCCGATTTCAATGGCACAGGTGTATGTGGCCCTGATGATCGTACTTTTTTCTTTCCGAAAGGCCAGACGCTTTATACCTGGTCTTCGGGGACAAGCCATTCGACGCCTATCGTCGCTGGTGCGGCGGCGTTGGTGCGGCAATACCTGCTCAATCGCAGCGAAGCTCCCAATGCTGCCTTGATCAAAGCTCTGCTCTTGAATACCACGACCTACATGACTGGTGAAAGAGCAGGCGGCAATCTGCCGCATCCGCGACAAGGTTGGGGTTTGTTAAATCTCGGTCGCTTGTTCGATAGCACGCCAAAAATTTTCATCAATCAGACGCAGACCTTTACCGACAGCGGACAAGAGTATGTCTTTACCGGCGAAGTGAAAGATGCCACGCAACCCTTTCGCGTAACTCTGGCGTGGACGGATGCGCCGGGCTTTTCGGTGTTTGCACCGTGGACGAATAATCTTGATTTGGAAGTAGTCATCAACGGACAAACTTATCGCGGCAATAATTTTCTAGGCAGTCAATCGAAACCTGGCGGCGATGCCAACAGCAAAGACAATGTGGAGAGCGTGTGGTTGCCCGTCGGAACTACAGGCACCTTCGCGGTGCGCGTGCGCGCTACAAATATAGCCGGCGATGGCGTGCCGAATAACAATGATCTAACCGATCAGGATTTCGCTTTGGTGGTGTACAACGGCGAAAAGAAAGATGTGGGCGTGGTGACCATCGCCGGCGCAAGTTTGAGCGCAGGCGCGGACGCCACCGCCGATCCGGGCGAAACGGTTTCTCTGCGCTTGAGTTTGAAAGATGTAGCGCCGCTGGCTTTGACGGGCGCACGCGGCACGTTGACGACGAGTTTGCCGGGCATCAACATTACGACGGCCACGGCAGACTTTGCCAATCTCGCGGCGGGAGCGACGGGCGAAAATACCACGCCGTTTGTGTTCACGATTGATCGCAGCGTGACTTGCGGAACGGTGATTCCGTTCACCTTGACGCTGGAAGCGCAAGGCTCCTTCGCCAAATTGCCGTTTGCTATCACGGTAGGCAATTTGCAATCGCTGGAATTTTTCTCTGACAATATAGAAGCCGGGGAAGCGCTATGGACGCACGCCAGCGCGTTCAAAAAGAAGAAGAAGAAAGTGCCGATTGATCCGTGGGTGATTACTACCAAGCGGTTTCATTCAGGCGGCAACGCATGGTTTGCGCCCGATAGCGACAAGATGAGTGACGCGCACCTGGACACCTTGCCGATCACTATACCGGCAGGCATCAAGAACCTGCAGTTGGTTTTTTATCATGCGTTTGAATTCGAGGCCGGTGGTTTTGATGGCGGGGTGTTGGAAATTTCATCGGGCGGCGATTTCGAAGATGCCGGAGCGAAGATTTTGCAGGGCGGCTACACTGGCAAAATTTTTACCTCCGAAGTCAATACCTTGAGCGGCAGAGACGCCTGGGTAGAAGGACGATTAGGCGCTTTTCAACCAGTCATCGTTGATTTATCGAGCTATGCCGGAAAGACCATTGTGATTCGTTTTCGCATCGCCACCGACCCCAGCGTGAAAGCGCCGGGCTGGTACATTGACGATGTGTTATTGAAGGGCGACCGCGTGACCTGCGCGCCTGTGAGCCTTCAATAAGGAGGCGATAGAGGTTCAGAAAAATATTTTTCTGAACCTCTATCGCCTCGCCGGTGCATCGTGTGCAGCCTATGCGTTGGCGCTTGACGCGACAACTTAGGCGGCTTACTCAATTGGCTTTGATGCGGCCTTCGATTTGCGGCGCAATGGTTCCGGCTCGGCGTATGGCTTCCATCACGACGACCGGTTCGACCGGGCCTTCTTCGGATTTGATGAGAATTTCCGCGCCCTTCAAATCGTAACCATCGCCGCCTTTGAAAGTATAAGCGCTCAACGCCAGCGTGTAGCTTTTGGTCGCATCAAGAGGCGCGTTGCCAATGTAGATGCCAGTGACGCGGGAGCCTACAGGTTTCGAGGCGTCGTAGATGAACGAGAAACCGGAAATCTGCGGAAAGCGTCCGTCGCTTTGTCCGGCTTTGCTGACGCCGTTTTCCAGCAGGCGTTTCAAATGTTCGCCGGTGAGTTTGACTTTGACGATGCCGTTTTCAAAAGGCAACAGCGTCAGTACATCTTTTTTCGTAAGGTCGCCGGGGTTGATGGTGGCATCGGAACGAATGCTGCCGCTGTTGACCAAAGCGAAATCGGCTTGCAACGCCTGACGATAAGCATCGGCGATGAAGTTGCCAAGCGCGCTCTCTGTGCGTCGTACCGTTATGGCGCGAGCGTCCAACAGCACAGCGGTCTTTCCCAACACTTCGCCTAAACTGGCATTCAATTGTTTGTCGAATTCGGCGATGACGGCGGCGGTTTGCGAGTCGTCTTTCACTGCATCGGTGACCGGTATCGCTTGCCAATCAATGGAGGCTATATGAAATCGTTGACGCGCAGTGTGGCGGCGCGTCAAATGTACATCTATGCGTCCCAGATTGCGGGCATCCGAACCCATCTTCATAATCGGCGCGTGGCCAGCCATAGATTCCAGCAACTCGTGTTCGTGGCCGCCGATGATGACATCCACATCGCTTTCGGCAGCCAGTCGTTTGTCTTCTTCCATAGGCAGATGCGTCAAGGCAATGATCAGGTCGAAGCCTTGTTGACGAAGCCGACGCGATAATTGTTTGCCTGTAGCCACAGGGTCAACGAAGCGAACCGCTTTGCCGGGGCTGGAAAGCGTAGCGGTTTCGGCCAGCAATAAACCAAAGATGGCGACGCGCACGCCGTGAAACTGGCGTGCGATGAAAGGCTTTGCGCCGCCGAATGGTTTGCCGGTTTGCCGGTCGAAGACGTTGGCGATGGTGTAGGCAAACCGCGACTCTTTCATGCGTTCACGCAACACTTCGGGGCCGAAATCGAATTCGTGATTGCCCAGGGTGGCGATGTCCAAGCCAGCGACATTGAGCGTGTCAATCATCTGTCGGCCTTTGAACAGACGCGAGGCGACGGAAGGCGAAATGAAATCACCGGCAAGCAGAAAAAGCGTGTTGGGCGATTGTTCGCGGATACTTTTTTGCAAGGTGGCGACGCGAGCCAGGCCGCCGTTTTTGCCTTTATCAACTGGCGAAATTTGATATACATCGTTGAGTTGCAAAATGGTAATCAGGGTTTCCCGATTGGTTTGGTGGGCGGACTTCGCTGCGGATTGTTGCGCCGCCGTAGAGGTTTGCAGCAGCCCTAGCAGCAACCACAGAATCATGATTTTTCTCAATCGCATGGAGGTGTCCTCTCGAAATGAATTCGGTGAAGCGCGTGAACTATACTCAAGAAGAAAGCCAAAAGGCAAAAGGCGAAGGTATCACGCGAGAGCGTTAGGGATGACAGATCGCTAGCGGCGGTTCAGGTGCGAAAGTTTTTTCTGTCACAAAGGCACGAAGGACACCAAGATGCACAAAGAATTCTTGGCGAAGCTTGGTGTTCTTTGAGTCTTTGTGGCAAGGGTCTTTTCTGATGTGCTACTGAAAGTTAAAGCGCTTATTTTTCGGCAGGCGGGTCAAAGAGTTTGGTGGTGCTTTCAGTGACGCTGGCTGGCGGTTGCAGCATCTCGCCGGTGTTGCGCGGTCGGCTATCAACTGATGGCGGCGGCGGCGCGATTACTGGACGATTAACGGGTTGCGGAAATTTCTCTTGATTATTCTTGACGGCAAAATATTCAGAGAAGCCCTTGCCCAACATACCGAAGGCTGGAATCAGCATCCAGAACCACCAAATTCTACCGGCTGGCACAAAACGCATGATGGCAAGCGAGACGAAGATGAAACCGATCCCCATAAATAAATTTCGGATAGCGGATTCCATGCTGGGTTGATGATGACGATCCCGTCGGCTGCGCCGTGTGGACGGCTCTTGCGGCAATTGACCGGTTAAGGCTTGTGGCACTAATGAAAGATTCACGCCACACAGGCGACAGAATTTTACGCCGTCTTGATTTTCCGTTCCGCAACTTGGGCAATACATTTTCTCACCTCAATTTTTTCAAGAAGCATAAACTGCGCTTGTAAAGTTTTCAATATCAATTGCCGGGGGAACCAAATTCCGCTTCTTGCTCTTTGGTCGCTTTCGGCATATAAATCTTGCGCTTCGTTTTTCAATCTTTTCACCAGCATTTCGCCCGACGGTAAAACTACGTCGGTAATGAAAAGGTTGTTTCAATCATAACCAACGAGAACTGAGTAGCCGGAACAGTAGGGAATGCGGACGCCTGAGCTTGGCGTTTCTCAGCGTTTTCGGTCGAGCAAACTGGAGCGCCAAAACCTCGCGTGATGGATTCGCTGGCTCTTCTGGTTTTCAAAAACATGATTTACAAAAAGGAGAAAGCCTATGCCTAGAAAACGAGTGGAAACACCGATACCGGGACACGAAGCGTTCAAGAAGACCAGCGATGAAGCGGTGCAATCGCAAGCCGCTTTGCTGTTGATGCTGGGACGACAATTGCGCGGCGACGATGAAGTATTGACGGCTCGCGCCCGCGCTGCAACGCCGCGAGTGAGAGGCGCTGTGGCGGCATCGTCGGATGAAGAGATGAAGGAATTTCCGGTTCCGCATCTGAAACCAACCGGCGAGCGCCACGGTATGCGTAGCCTCACTGCCGATTTATCTATACGCTATCGCGCCCTCACCGACGCGGCCATCGGCGCAGGCAGTGCCAGGCAAATGGTCAAGCCGTTATCAGAAATGGCCGATCAATTGTATGCCGAGCCGACTACGGAAAACGCCGCGAAATTAATGGAGGCGGCGTTGCGTCATCCGAGTGAGTTGACCAGAGTGGCGGCGGCTTCGGCCTATTTTGAATTGACGACGCAGCCGCAACGCTTGATCAAGATTCTCGAAGATGGAACTAGCAGCGAAGACACTTTGGTGCGCGACGTAGCGGCGACGGCACTGGCGCGTGTCGCTCCCGATAATCCGCGTCTGCGTGCGCTCTCGAAACGCAGTCCGACCAAGACCACCAAGCCGCCTTCGCATACCAGTCTGTTGGTGCATGGAACCTTTGCACGCACCAGCAGTTGGTGGCAACCGGGCGGCGATTTTCATAACTATGTGCTGGCCAATGTGCGCCCCGATTTGTACAGCGCCAGCGACCGTTTTGAATGGTCTGGAGCCTATAGCGATGCGGCGCGTTCACTGGGCGCGACGCAATTGCGCGATTGGGTGCAGGCGCATGGGTTGAGCGGCTTAGACCTTTTCGGTCACAGTCACGGAGCCAACATCTCTATGCTGGCGACGCAGATGGGCTTGACCGTAGGCACGTTGGTGTTGATGAGTTGCCCTGTGCATATACCGAAATACATCGCCGATTTTACCCGTGTGACGCGGACTGTCTCGATTCATGTGCGCTTGGATTTGGTGGTGTTGGCCGACCGTGGCGGGCAAAAATTCAATCATCCGAACATTGAAGAACACGTTTTGCCGGTGTGGTTCAATCATTCGGCGACCCACGATCCGGCGGTGTGGCAGAAGTACAACATCAAAACTATGCTGAACCTCTAGGCTTTGCTAGGATAGAGGGAATGGAACTGGCAAAGGCGTCAAAATTATTTCTGGTCAATGCCGCGTGGCGGACTACGGGAGCGCGCGCTGCCGGACGTTCGTTGATCGAAGGGCTGGGGTCGCCTGATGAAAACGTCCGCATGATTGCCGGAACCTTTTTAAGCCGGGCCGGGAAGCAAGCCCTGCCGCTTATCCGCGAAGCTGTCCGCAAAGGCCAGCATACGGCGCAGACCTTGACCATTTTAGGCGACCTCGGCAACCTCACGGATGAGCCAATCATTCGCCGCTATGTAGCTGATGCCGACCCCGAAGTGGCAAAGTCGGCGCGCTACGCGCTGGAACTTTTGCACACCCGTATGCAGAGCGCTTCTACTCCTGAAGCGGACTAAATCGAGATCATCAAGACTGTGCGAAGCTTATTTTGTTTTGCCGTAACCAGAGCGTGTCGCAGCAATGGATGTTCTGTCCAGATATTGTGGGTGATGGTTTGGCCATCTACCACCTATGGGCGATTGCTGGAATTCTGCGACACCCTCTAACGACCCAGCCCTCTTTGTCCCGCAAGGGGGTAGGAGATTAGCCAGTGCTGACAGGCGCTGGAACCAAGTTGAGCAAACGCGGCGCGCCCTGAAAGGGTGCAGGAGAGGCGATGCCGCAAGCCTCCGGCGCTCCTTCAGAGCGCGACCGGCAAGCCATCTGCGCCTTCCCGTGGCTTCACCACGGGCTAATTTCCGCTGCGCCGCTGGCGCAAAAACTAATTCCTGTGGCTTCACCATGGGCTAATTTCCGCTGCGCCTCTGGCGCAAAAATTAATTCCTGTGGCACTACCACGGGCTATTCTCCTGTGCATCTACGGCGCAAAAACGAAGCGACCAGCAATTTTCAACCACGCTGGGTAGTGACAAAATAATTGTCAATAAGGTTAATCAATACAGGCTAAAATAAAATCTTGATTGACATAACTTTTGGCCACTCACTTAGCTCCGTTGGCGCGACCTGTGATTACTTAGCCATCACGGGTCGCGCCTACAGCGCTAGAAAATCCAGTCAGCGGTTCGTGCTGGAAACAGGTCGCGCCTACGAAACTTGTGGTATTCGGTCGCCTCTTACTTTTTCGCTCAACCCAACTTTTTTCTAAACAATTAGTAGATAAGGATGAAAGTTCTTGCCTGTACTAGGGCAGCAATGATAGATTTCAGGTTCTAGGAATTTCTTAGATTTTTGGGCTGATTGACCAAGCTCAAGGCGGCTGAGTTGCTATTGGCGCAAACGGTTGAATGCAGATGTCCGAATGTGAGTGTACGGCATCGCGATGCTGAACAAGTGTGTGGTGCCGAAATTCTCCATTGCTGTACAAACCCTCAAGCTTTGGCTTCCTCCCAATTGCGAAACTCTCTTGCTCTGACATCAGCAAATCAAGTGGGTCGGCATATTGTATGCCGCAGCCTCATGCCAGTAATACCTTGCCGCGAAATTCTTGTGTGTCGAACCCTGTCAACCGACAGGCGAACTTGCGTTGATGCTGCATCGGTGTGCATCGCGCCTGAAAAATGTTAGGAGAAAGTTGGAATACGTAAACGAGGATGAGAAATTTATTTAACCCTTTTTCGAGTGACCTTGCCATAGACTTAGGCACCGCCAATACTTTGGTATATGCCAAAGGTCGGGGAATCGTGGTGAGCGAACCCTCGATTGTCGCGATTAACAAAATCACCAACAAAGTCGAAGCCGTCGGCAAAGAAGCCAAAGAGATGCTCGGGCGCACTCCCGGCAACATCGTTGCCATACGTCCCATGAAAGATGGCGTCATTGCCGATTTTGAAGTGACCGAAAAAATGTTGCAGCACTTCATACGCAAAGCCCACAACGGGCGCTCGTGGGTGTCGCCCAGAGTCGTTATCGGCGTTCCCGGCGAAATCACCCAAGTGGAACGCCGCGCCGTCGAAGACGCCGCCTATCGCGCCAAAGCTTCAAAAGTTTATCTGGTCGCCGAAGCTATGGCGGCAGCCATCGGCGCGGGTCTGCCGATCACTGAACCCTACGGCAATATGATTGTGGACATCGGCGGCGGCACCACAGACATCGCCGTCATCTCGCTTTCCGGCATCGTCTATTCCCGCGCCGTGCGCGTCGCCGGGAATGAATTGGACGAAGGCATCATTCAATACATCAAACGCAAATATAATTTATTGATTGGCGAACGCACCGCCGAAGCGATCAAGATTGAACTCGGCTCGGCTTGGCCTATGGAAGAACCCATCACTATGGAAATCAAAGGGCGCAATCTGATTGAAGGCGTGCCGCGAACCATCACCATCACCGATGAAGAAGTGCGCGAAGCTCTCTCCGACCCGATTGCTACGGTGGTCAATGCGGTGCGCGTGGCCTTGGAAAGAACGCCGCCTGAATTATCCGCCGACATTGCTGAACGCGGCATCGTGTTGACCGGCGGCGGCGCGTTGCTCAAAGGTATAGACAAACGCTTGATGCACGAGACCGGCGTGCCGGTGTCGCTGGCCGAAAATCCTTTGTCGTCGGTGGCGCTCGGCACGGGCAAGATGCTTGCCGATTTCGATTTGTTGAGCCGCGTCAGTTGGGAAAATACTATGGTTTTGCATGGATCATAATGCAGTCTGAAGTCTATCGCCCGGTGTCCGGCGTCCAAAAGTTTGCTGCCTGATTTGCGTCGAGTCTCTTGCCTTCAAAGCCTGAGGAATGGTTCAGGTTACTCCAGATTTCGGACGCCAGACTTCAAGACGCTGATAAATTGTTATGAGTGCAAGTCCCGTTCAACGGAAAACCCATTGGTGGCTGGCGGCGCTGCTGCTCGGTCAGTTAATTTTGATGTCGGTAAATGCCCGTCACCCAAGTAGCGAGCAGTCCGTTTTTCGCACCTGGATGATGAGCGTCTTTTCGCCGCTTGTAAAAGTCGGCGATGCGGTGATCTCGAAAATCGGTGGCGGCTTTAGCGGTTTGTCGGAATTGCGCCGCGCCAAAAGCGAAAACGAAGAGTTGCGGCAAGAGGTCGAGCGCTTGACCATCGCCTTGAATGAAAGCCGCGAAAAGGCGGCGCAATACGATGTCATACGCAACACCTATGGCTTGCCAAGTCTGCTGCAATATCGTCAAGTGGCGGCCAACGTGATTGCCCGCGACACCTCTTTGTGGTTCAACCGTTTGACTATTGATCGCGGCACGCTGGATGGCGTCAAGCGCGATATGCCGGTGGCGACAACTACAGGCATCGTCGGACGAGTGATCAGCGTCGGCCCCAATTTCGCGCAGGTGCAGGTCATCACCGACAGCAACGCCGGGGTTGGCGTTATGCTGCAAAGCACACGGGCGATGGGCGTGTTAAAAGGCTTGAATAATGCGCGCTGCGAAATCAAAAATATTCCTTCAACGGAAGAAGTGCCGGAAGGCGAAACCGTAGTCACCAACGGCTTAGACCGCATCTATCCCAAAGGCTTGATCGTCGGCACCACCGAGCGCGTAGAGAATGATGGCAGCACGCCTTGGAAACGCATCGTCGTCAATCCGGCAGCGCAGGTGGATCGTGTTGAAAATGTTCTCGTCCTGCTCATTGACGCCAAAGAGTTGAAACTTGAAGAGACGATAAAATAATTTCGAGGTAGTCGGCAGATTGCAGATACTGAAAATAACGCTAACTGTCCTTCTCGCCCTCTTGCTACAGTTGCTGCTCCCCAAGCATCTGCGGTTTTTTCGCTTCATCGAACTGCCCCTGATTGTGACGGTCTATTTCAGTTTGATGCGGTCGCCGATGATGGGTATGTGGACCGGAGCGTTGGCTGGCGTGGGCAGCGACATCATAGGCGGCGGCATAGTGGGCGTCGGCGGGTTTTCCAAAACCCTGATCGGTTACGTCATCGCCACCGTCAGTGTGAAATTCCCGCTGGATAATCCCTTGGCGCGCCTGGGCATCGTTGCCTTGGCCTCAGCCGCCAACACGATCTTCGTCGTTGGCTTGTATCTGATGCTGGAGCAATCCATTCAGCACGTCGGGGCGTGGGGAGAATTCGGCGCGACGCTGGGATTGAAAACGCTCGGCGATACGCTGGCTTCGATACCGATTTTCTGGGTCTTGAATCGTTTGTTCCCCGATCAATCGCAGGCCAAACGCATGGCGATCAGGCGGAGGTTTTATGAGTAAAAACAGTCCTAAAGAAGGCTCTATGGATTTCGAGGCGCGAGTCACGCTGATTCAATATCTGGTGCTTGCGGTTTTTCTCATGTTGGGCATTCGCTTCTATTTTTTACAGGTGGCGCGCCACGAAGAGTACAAGATACGCGCTGAAAATAATCGCATACGCGATATTCCTTTGATTGCGCCGCGTGGCGCGATTCTTGACCGCAATGGCAAAGTGTTGGTGGATAACACCCCGGCTTTCAATATCGTCATCTATCCCGAAGATATGCCGCCCAATAAAGAAGAGACCATTGCCGTACTGGTCAATGCTTTGGGGGTCGAACGCGAAGAGGCCGAACGCGAAATCAATAATCCGTTGCGCTCGAAATCCGATCCCATACTGGTCAAGCAGAAAGCCACGGATGCCGACTTGGCCTGGATTGCCGCGCATCAGGAAGAGCATCCTGAAATCGCTTTCGAGACGCAGCCGCAGAGAGTTTATCTGTATGGCAAAATCGCCTGCCATGTGCTGGGCTACATCGGTCAGATCAGCCCCAAACAACTGGAAAATCCCAAGTATGAAGAGATGGGCTATAAGACCGGCGACATCATCGGGCAAGGCGGCTTGGAAGCCTACTACGATAAATTGCTGCGCGGCGTCAACGGCAAGCGCCAAGTGGTGGTGGACAGTCACGGGCGCTTGATTCGTGAGCTGAAAAGAATCGAACCCATCAAAGGCCAGGACTTGGTGACGACACTGGATATAGATATTCAAAAAGTCGCCGAAGAACAATTCGAGAGCAAAGGCGATACCGGCGCGGCGATTGCCCTTGACCCGCGCAACGGCGAAATTCTGGCGATGGCCTCGTACCCGAATTTCGACCCCAATGTGTTTGCCCGTAATGTCATCTCTTCGGAAAATCGCAAAGAGATCACGGCGATTTTATTGGACCCCAAACACCCGCTCAACAACAAAGCCATTCAAGGATTCTATCCGGCGGGTTCGACCTGGAAAATCATGATGAGTACGGCGGCCATCGAAGCAGGCATCACACCGTTGAATAATTCGCGCCTCGTTTGCGGTGGCGGCTTGCAGGTCGGCGGACGTTTCATTCATTGCATGGGCAATCACGGTGCTCCTGATGTGCATACCGCCCTCGTGCGTTCCTGCGACGGCTATTATTACCGTCTGGGCGTCAAGATGGGCTTGGACGTGATGAAAGAGTGGTTGAGCAAATTCGGCATGGGGCAGAAGACCGGCATAGACTTGCCGCATGAATCTATGGGGTCAGTGCCAAGCGCTACTTGGAAAGCCCGAGTCAATCCGAGCAGCCCTGAATGGACGGACTTCGACAGCGCGTTGTCCGGCGTAGGGCAGGGCGCTGTAGCGATTCCGCCGATTCAATTGATTCGCGCCGAATCCGGCATCATGATGGGCGGCATGATTCACACGCCGCATTTCTTAAAGGAAGCGAAAGCCACGGAACTGGCTACGGTCATCAACTACGAAGACAAGAGTACGGATTTGCACCTGTCGCCGGATACCGCCGCCGCCATACGTTATGCGGCCTGGGGCGTGGTCAACGAAGGTGGCACTGGCGGCGGCATAGGCTTTCCGAAAGAGTTGAACGTCGGCGGCAAGACCGGCACCGCGCAGGTCATCTCTAAAGATAAAGCGGTCGGCAAAAAATTACAGGATCACTCCTGGTTTATCAGTTTCGCGCCGCTGGGTAAAGAGGTGACGCCGGAGATTGCGGTCGTGGCGATAACCGAAAACGGCGGCTTTGGCGCGAAAGCTTCCGGCCCCAAAGTGAAAATGATTCATCTGGCCTATTTCTCCAAGAAATTTGGGCGGGCGTTGGCTCCCGAATTTCAGGCGCTGGTTGACCCGAATGCCGCCGCTCAAGGCGCGACTCCGACCAGTCAAAATGGCGCGACTGGTGGTGCGACCAACAGCCGTAAACCGGCGCTGCCGAAAACTACAGCAGGCATTGGTGCGGCGCAACCGGCGGCCAAGCCGCTGCTGTCTGCTGGCGCTACCACGCAGGCAACACACCTGCCTGTGCTGGACAACCGGCGGCGCAATCCATAACCGCCTTTGGCTTGATGCGTGAGCGTGGTAAAATGCTTGCGCCTTCAAACCCTCAAGGCTTGCCCTAGGATGTTGAGCAAACGAATTTGTATTACCAATGATTGACCTCAGTCGTAAAACTTTCCGCGACATTGACTGGCTGCTGTTGATGGCTCCGGTTGCCTTGACCGTGTTCGGCTGCATAGGCATCTACAGCACCTCGCCGAAACCGTTTGACTTCGTCAAAAAACAACTCATCGCTTTGCTGATCGGCTTGCTCATAGCAGCGGTGGTGATGTTTACGGATTACCGCAAAATCATCAACGAAGTTGCCCCGTTCATCTACGGCGCAGTGTTGTTTCTACTGGTGCTGGTGATCTCCCCTTTAGGCGTAACGCTCAACGGCAACAAAGCGTGGTTGCATATTCCGGGAATGCCAAGCATTCAACCGAGCGAGTTCGCCAAAGTCGCCACCATCTTGATGCTGTCGCGTTATTTGACGAAGCGGCGACCCGGCAAGTTCACGCTCCGGGATGCCGCGATTATGGCCGCCTACGTCTTTCCGCCGGTGATTTTGATTGCTCTCGAACACGACACCGGCACGATGTTGGTATTTGGGGCGATTCTCGCGGTCTTCTATTTTCTGGCGGGTATCCCGAAAAAATTTGTGATTGCCGGAGTGCTGGCTCTGCCGCTCGCTTTGATTGCCGTGTATCCGCATTTGAAGGGCTATCAGCGCGAGCGCATTGAAGTCATTCTTCACCCCGAATCCGCCGACCCCAAAGGCTTCGCTTATCAAACGATTCAATCCATGATTGCCGTCGGTTCGGGCGGCCCCACCGGCAAGGGCATAGGCAAGGGAACCCAGGGGCAGTTGGGCTTTTTGCCCTATGCCTATTCGGATTTTATTGGTGCAGTAATCGCAGAAGAGACCGGATTCATAGGCATTTTGATGATGATGGCGCTCTATCTGATTTTCCTCTGGCGCTTGATTGCGGTGGCCCTCAGCGCCAGAGACAAGGCCGGTGCGACGATGATTATGGGTTTTGTCGCCTTAATCACTTTTCACATTCTATGCAATCTTGGCATGGTTGTAGGAATTATGCCGATTATGGGAATACCGCTGCCATTGATGACCGCCGGAGGCACCTCCATCATGTCTATGTTTGCCGGGGTCGGGCTGGCGCTCAGTGTGCGGTTCCGCAGATTTGTGAATTAGAGGGTGTCGCATAAATGGATGTTCTGTCCAGATATTGTATGTGAAGGTTTAACCATCCACAACATATGGGCGGTTTTTGGGGATTCTGCGACAGGCTCGAATTAGTTAGTGGTGGAGCAGCGAAGGGCGGTTGCCGCAAACTTGCGGTGGTGGCACTTCCTGCGCTTGAAAATTTGACTTTGACACGGCGATGAAGCCTTCCGTTCATCCACGCTGCAAAGCGACCATCGCGTTTGTGCCTGCTACAGGTTGCAACTTCGCTTGAAGGTCACTTTTTAACGCTTGCACGGAATTCATCGCTTTATTTGAGCAGTTGAGTAAGATTGAATGCTGTCCGCAAACGGCGCTTGAAGATTTCGATCTTCGCCAGCCGGACAAACCCAGGCGGGTTTCAAAAAGTTTTCATCGAAACGCTGCCTTGCCGATTGCCGCATGAGGAAGCGTATCAGCCTCTGCCCTCGGCAGGCGTGTTTGGATTTATCGGTGTTGAGCTTTCTTAGCCGAGCCATTACGGCTTGATAAGGCGCAAAGCTGCAACCCTTCAGGTCCCGCCTAGCAATGCTCCGGGTGTCGCGCAGCCTAAACCGCTGGATTTCTCCCGCAGCGTTTGTCTGTTCGGTTTCCTTCGCTTACTTATTTGCTCGCCTATTTCTAATCAGGAGAATTCATGGCTAAAGAGCTAATTATTAGTGCAAACGTGTATGAAAAACGGGTCGCTCTGGTCGAAGACGGTGTGGTCACCGAATTTTATGTAGAGCGCAGAGATGAAAATCAGGGTGTCGTGGGCAATCTCTACAAAGGCCGTGTGATGAAGGTGCTGCCCGGTATGCAATCGGCGTTCGTGGACATCGGCCTGGAACGCGACGCCTTTCTCTATGTTTCCGATTTCGCGGAATTCATGGACGATGAAGAAGAGGTTGACTTCAAAGAGGTCAGCGACACCGCAACCGCAATCGCGCCGAAGCCCGCCGATGACAAAGTTCGACGCGGCGACCGACGCGACCGCGACACGCCTTATCAAAGGCCAGAGCGCCCAGCCGGACGCGAAGGCCTCAGCAAAGAACCTGCCGTTGAAGCCCTGCCGTTTGAAGATGCGGTCGAGCAATTGGCCGAGATCGCGCACGAACGAGTCATTCCTGCGCCGCCGCCGGAGGACTTGGACGAAGGTGCCAACGGCGCGGCAACCATAGCGGCTACGGGCGTCGAAGAAGCTTCGGTAACGGTCATCGAATCGCCCTCTTTTGTGCGCGTCGAAGATGCTCACGAAAAAAGTTACCGCGATTCGGCTCCGGCATTTTATGCCGAACGCATCACCGATGATGATGTGGTGCGCGATACGCCTGCCGCAAAAGTTGAGCCATCGCCAGTGGTCGCCAGCCCTTTGACTGATGAAGTGGAATCGGCGGATGAAGAAGAGGTCGAAGAGAAACCCAAACGCGGACGCTCGCGCAAGAAAGTTGCAGAAGCAGAACCGGAGAAATCGAAAGGCCGCTCTCGCAAGGCGGTCAGCGCCGAGCCTGCACCCGAAGCCCTCGCTGTGGAAGCAGGCAAGAAAACCAAAGGCAGCGCCAAACGCCCTGCGAAGAAGAGACGCGGCGCGCCCGACGACACTCTTGAAGCCGGTAGCAGCGCTACGCCCTTTGAGCGCATCGTGGACGAAGATGCCGGTCACGCCAAATCTGCAAAAGAGAAGAAAGCGGACAAGGCCAATCAGAAAACCGAGACCGTTGTAGAAAAAACTACTTCGTCTTTCAAAGCCGAACCGGAACCGGAATGGAAGGTTGGCAGTTTCCGTTCACAGGCAAAAGCCGATGCCGGTTTTCAACGCATAGAGGATGAGAACAGTCATCTCACCAAAGCCGAAACCTCAACGGCGGCAAACGCTGAAGCGCCGGCCAATGAACCGGCTTTCCAACCTATCTCTGAAGCGGTGCCGGTCAATCTGTTGGAGTTTATGCAGCACAGCGATGGCAGCGAATCGAGCGCTGCGGAAACCGGCGAAGAGGAGAAAGCGGCGAGCCTGCGCGACAGCGGCAACCGCGCCGAATTTGCCATGCGTCGCGGCGGACGCAATCGCCGCCGTGGGCCGCAACGTCGAGATGGGAAACCAGGCGCGCCGGGTGCTGCACCGCTTGGCGAGGAAGCTGGCGCGGAAGGCGAAGCCGAAGAGGCCGTCGAGGTCGCCGCTCAGGAAGGCGCGCCCAGTCGCCGACCCGAACCCCAACGTCGCCCCGAACCCTCGCGCCGACCAGAGCCGCAAAGACGCTCTGAACCCTCGCGCCGACCGGAACGCGGCAACGCTGCGCCCACCATTTCCGAATTGCTGCGCGAAGGCCAGGAAGTCTTGGTGCAGATTGCCAAAGAACCGATTGCCAAAAAAGGCGCACGCATCACTTCGCATATCGCTTTGCCCGGTCGTTATATGGTCTATATGCCGACGGTCAATCACATAGGCGTGTCGCGCAAGATTCCCAGCGATCAGGAGCGCATACGTTTGAAGCGCCTGGTGACGGCGTTGCGCGACCGCGAAGGCGCGCCGGGCGGTTTTATTGCGCGCACCGCTTGTGCTGGTATTCCCGACCAGCAATTGCACGATGACCTGCGCTATCTGGTTCGCACCTGGAACGAGATACGCAAGAAGGGCGAGCGCGTCAAACCGCCTGCGCTGGTGCATAGAGATTTGGATTTGATTCAGCGCATTCTGCGCGACCAGCTTTCCGAAGAGTTCAGCGTCATACGCGTGGATAATGAATTGGAGTATGCGCGCATTGTTGAATTCGTCAATCGGGTGCAGCCGCGCCTGGTCAATCGCGTCAAGTTGTACACCGGCAATCAGCCGATCTTTGAAAAGTACAACGTGCAGCCAGAGATTGATAAAGCCGTGAAGCCGCGTGTGTGGCTGCGTTCGGGCGGCTACATCGTCATCAATCAAACCGAAGCGCTGGTCGCCATAGACGTAAACACCGGCAAGTTTGTCGGCAAATCCGACAAGCTCGAAGACACCATCACCAAGACCAATCTGGAAGCCGCCAAAGAGATTGTTCGACAGATTCGCCTGCGCGATCTGGGCGGCATCATCGTGGTGGATTTCATAGACATGGAAGAGCGCAAGAATCGCCAGCGCGTTATGCAGACCTTGCAGGAAGAACTGGCGAACGACCGCTCGCCTTCAAAGATTCTTTCGATTAATGATTTCGGTTTGCTGGCCATCACCCGCAAGCGCGTCAAGCAATCGCTGGAACGCACGCTGTGTACGCCTTGCCCCTATTGTCAGGGCGGCGGCATGGTGAAATCGCCGCAGACCATGTGCTTTGAAATTCTGGAGCAGACCAAAGCGATTTCCGAACAGGTGGCTGGCAGCAGCGATATAATGTTGCGGGTTTCGCCGATGGTTGCCGAAGCGCTGCACACCTCGGAGCGTCAGGTCTTTGAAGAGATCGAAGCCTATTTCGGCACTCCCGTAACCATTGAAGCAGACCCCAACCTGCATCAGGAGCAGTACGATTTTGCTATTGCCTGATGAGGCGAAAGCCCGACGCTGAATCAACCCAAGATAGAGGCGAGCAAGGCTCGCCTCTATTGGTAAGCTTCACTCGCTCTCGGTTCTAGCTTCCAGCAGCCCGTCAATGTCGGCCTGCGTTTCCCATTTAATGCGGTCAGTGCCGCCGAGTATCCAGCCGTGATTATTGAGTTGGTCATTGGCTGCGCCCCAGGTCGGCTTCACCAGTTGCAGATAACGTGCCGCGCTTTCGCTTACGCCATCAGGGCGCACCAGAATCAGCGGCCCGTGTTTGCCCAGGTGGGAAAGGAGCGAGCCAGTGACGGCCTGTTGCCAATCGTCGGGATTGGCGAAGGTGAAGTTATGTCCGGCTTTCGCAATGCCCCAGCCGAAATCACGCGCCCACCAGCCAAGCCAATAACCTTGATTCATACCGGCGTCGCGGAAGCCCGCAAAATTGACGCTGATCTCATAGGCGTCGCGGCCTGGCACACGCTGCACATGGCCGTAGGCGGCGAGTTCACGCGCCACACGCGCCGAGATAATGGCGGGGTCGCCAAAAAGGTATAGGAACGCCTCGCCGCGAAATCGGCGAGACAGCGCCCGCTTCGTCGGCTCTGGCACAACGTCGCCCTGGACGAAGAACAGGCCATGCCCCATGTGAGCATTCCAGGCAACCGCAGGCAAACCCGTTTGCAGTTGTTCGTATTGCACAATAATCACCTCATCGGGATGGTCGGCGTGAACCGCCGCCGCCCAAGTGTCTAACTCTTCGGATAAAGCAAACGGATTATCATTGCGAAAAGCGCGGGTCTTATAGTTTAACTGATCGCGCACTTCGCGCTCGACGCTCGCTGCAATGGGACCAACCAGATAAACCTGGACGCCTGCATCATAGGTGTTGCCATCTGGTCTGAGCCGTTTCATTTCGGCGAAGGTTTCCGGCGGCAGACGCTCGGCATCAACATAAAGCACCGGTGAGTTGACGGGGAAATGCGTGATCCGCGAGGCGGCAAGCATGGCATCGGCCTGGCGGTCAGCGCGCACAAGGGTAATGGCGTGGGGACGGTCTTCGTGGTGCGTTGCGCCATAAGTCGCCTGCGTGATCGCGGTTGCCGCCGCGTAAATATTCGGCCCGGACAGTCGTATGGTGTTCGGCGTTGTCCAGGTCAGTCTATTGCCTTCATCGGCAGCCGTAGCTGCTGGAGCGATGGCCTGAGTAGGCGGCTGTGCCTGGCCAACTATGATGAATGGCAAGATCGCCAATGTCACAATCCCCATCGCCACAAGTATGCGTCTCATCTTCTCCTCCTTGATGACGGGGGTCACATCGTACCGCTCTTGGTGCCCCGCCGCACCATCCAGTAGTTGAATGGCAGCACAATGGCGAAGGCCACTGCTACGGACATCAACAGCGTCGCCCACATGGTCAGGTCATCGCCGGTCGGCATTTGCATTGCCGGTAGGTAGAGCATCTGCGCCCACCACATCGTCGGCATCATGCCGAGGGATTCTACCGTCATCGTGGCGACCATTAGGGGCAAGCCCACCAGGAAAGCCTTCCCATAAGAAGTAATCTGGCGCTCGTGCATGGTCATGGGTGTGTGAAAGACAAGCAGCATCAGAATGAGCGCCGCCCCATACATCAAGACCATCATCAGAAACATCGAAGTGCCGAGCCAGTAGAGCGCCCCGTTGAAGCGTATGATAGGGAAGCCGAAGGAAGCGAGAACGAAGACCGCAAGCACCATCACCATCATATCAAAGGCAAACATCATCACCGTCGCTGACACGACCTGCGCCCACATTGGGCGCTGCCACATCACCATTCCATCGTGTTGCATCTTCCCCCGCCGGTCATAGCTCTTGACATAAAACCACAGCGCCAGCGGACCAAGCAGCAAAGCAAAGATCACCCACGCCGCCTTCATCATCGGCAGCACTTCGGGCAGTCGCTTGAGGGCGTGATAAAGAATCCAGATCGCCGACGCAATGGAAAAGAGGAGCCAACTGATGGTCAGCGCCTCAAAGCCGGAAACCGCCGAATCGCCCAACGTCATGTACTGCTCGATCTCCTGAGAGTAATCCGCCCAGGCTTGCGTTTCATAAGCGATGCGCTCGAAACTACCGACCACCCAGACGTGATTGAACGGCCCTTCGGCAGGGGTGTTGGAAAAGACCGGGCGCTGCCTCCACAGGTAGTTGTCCACGACCGCCGGAAGACGTTGGCGCTCGGTGAAGAGCAGCGCGCCGGATTTCCCTCGGCTCGCCAGATGCGCGGCCATTATGCCATCTTGCCAGCGCTCGGCGCTTACCAGAATGGTGTTGACTACTGCCCACTGCCGTGCGCCGCGTCCGGTATGTCCCCAGCCGAAACCCGCTCCCGCATCGCGGAATTCGGCAAAGCGTACTGCGTTTTCAAAGTAGTCGCGCCCTTCTATGCGCCGGACTTCGCCGAACCGTTTGAGTTCATCGAAGACCCCCGAAGGCACGGCTTCCACCGGCCCCAGTATGAAGATGTGCGCTTGGCCATTGCGTCGTTCAAGGGCGGCGGCAGTAGCGGACGGCACTCCGTCTTTGGTTACGAAAAGGATTGCGGTGCCAGTACGTGCGGCGTAAGCCCCGGCGGGCAAGGCCCAGCGGAAATCGGTATCCGCGCCAATGATGATTACGTTTGCATCTGTTTTACCCTCTGCACGCGCTCGTCGTTCATCAACGGCGGCAGCCACAGCGGCAGGGTCATCACCTGCGAGCGAGGTGCCGCTTGCGTTTGCCGGGATGCCAATGAAGAGTCGCCCGGTGGCCGAGGCTGGAACGCTCAGGCGTTCGATCTCCTGCGCGGTATAAGCATCCACTCCGTCCCCGCCACTGATGACCAGCGCCGCGTTGACCGGTCGCGCCATCAGCGGTGTGGCCGCAAGCGCCAAGCGCCAGTCCGCGCTGACCGTAATGATTGCCCCTGGCCGATTTTCAGGCCGCGTTGCCGGAAAAGTCGTTTGTAAAATAAGCGCAGAGGTCTCGGTGTCGTTCACGCCCCCCACCCGCGCTGCGTTCTTCTGGTTCCAGGTCAGGCGATTACTTTGGTCAGACGGCGTGGCGGCTCCGTACCCTCTCACGGCAATCGTGTAGAGCGTATAGGCCATCACGCTCACCAGCAATATCGCGCCATAAACAGGTAGTCGCATGATGATGGACGACTTGCCCTGATGTGCGGCTGTGCGCTCTGCTTGGTATGATTTGATGGCACTGGCGGCGCGAACTTCGCTTGCCGTACCGAGGAGGCCGCCTGCCAGTCCAAACAGAGCGCCGAAAAAGCTTGCGAAGATGAGGCCCGGCACTCCCGCGCCGCCTGCGACCAGCGGCGCAAGGCCGGCAAGGTTCAAGCGCCCGAAGCCAAACGCCAGACCGCTCACCCAACCGATGAAACTGCCAATCAAGATTCCCGCAAGCGCCCACCAGCGCGTCTTTTCTCCGATTACGGATTCACCCGCCGGGGCCTCGTGAGATGGGGAAGGCGCATCAATGCCCATCTTCATAGCTGGTTCACCTCTGCTGTCAAGTTTATTCATCTCCATACTCACGCGCCGCATCAAGGACCTGAGTAATCGCCTCTGGTGCAGTTCGTGCGCCGAGTTTCCCGCCTCTGTTTCCGCAGTCCGGCGAAAGTTTCTCCGCCCAACCAGAAGCACGCTCAACCTCTGCGTCTCGTCACTTGCCGCCCCAGGCGGCTTTCCATTGGTTCAGTTGCTTGACCTCCTTCTGCTGCTCCTCTATGGTCGTGCGTGCAAAGGTCTTGAGCGGCGCGTGTTCGGCCTTCTTGAGCGCCTTCTCTGACATCGCTATTGCCATTTGATGGTGCGGAACAATCAGGTCTATGAACAGCAGGTCAAACTCTTTGCCGGTAGCGGCTTCGAGCTTACTCCTATTCATCTCCTGCATCTTCATGCCTGACATCTCGGACTTGGGAGGATGATCGGACTTGGATTTTTCGGACATCTCCGCCATCCCCGCCATCTCAGACATCTTCATGTGGTCAGCTTTGGGCTGTCCTGCGTACCACTCATCGCGCCACTGCTTGAGTTGATCGGAGCCTTTTTGCTGTTTCTCTACCATCTTTGTGGCGAGTTCTTTCAACTCAGCGTGAGAGGCTTTGTTCTGCGCCATCTGCGCCATCTCAATGCCCATCTGATGATGCTTGAGCATCATGTCAATAAACTGTAGGTCGTAGGGCGCAGTGGCCATTTTCTTCTCCTGCTCTTTTTTCTCCATGCCGGAGTGTCCAGCCGGATGTTGCGCCAAGACGCTCGACACTACGAGCGCCGCGAGCATCACCAGAGCCATGATATAGCTTTGAATCTTCATCTTTCTCTCCTTTTCTGTTGCTTACAGCCGATTGCCAAACTCGCTAGGGAGTTGAGTGCAGGTCTTTGACCGCTGAAGTCAAAGACCGCTGTTCAACCAGTCTTCTGCCGCAAGTGCAAACGGCTGTAGTCGTCAAATACAAAGTGGGAGTAACTAGAGCGTATCGCATAAATGGGTTTCTCTGTCCAGATATTGTGGGTGATGATTTAGCTATCCACAACATATGGGCGGTTTCTGAAATTCTGCGACACGCGCTAACTACTCAGCCGGTTTGAAAATTGCCAATCGCTTCGTTGTTGCACCGTAGGCGCACAGGAGAATAGCCCGTGGGAAAGCCACGGGAAGGCGCAAGCGGTTTGATGGTCGCGCTCTGGCAGAGCGCCGGAGGCTTGCCGCAATCTATCTCCTGCACCCTTTCAGGGCGCGCCGCGTTTGCCCGGCTTGCTTCCAGTGCCTGTAGCACGGACTACTCTCCTGCGGGGCAAATACGGCTGGGTCGTTACCAAGTGGGAAGCGTCTGCTGAAATGTCGCTTGCCTCAAGAGTGCTAGGCGGCTTGTGCTGCCATAGTGCGACAGGACTGCGCGCAATGACGACAGGTTTCTGCACACGCTCGCATCATGTCATCCTCGCCAAACTGATCGCAGCTTTGCGCGCACCACTCGCACACTTCCGCGCACACCGCACAAATGCGCCTATGCAATTCAGAGCCACGCAGCATAAAGTTGGCACTGGTCTGGCAAATCTCGGCGCAATCTAAAAGTAGGCGTAAGTGTCTGGCCTCTGCCTGTCTGCCGCCCGTTTGTAAACTATGCACCAGCGTTTCCACGCAGATGCGATGGCACTCCAGGCAGGCTTGAATACAGTTCTGCATCTCAGTATCCTTCTGATTTATGGCTTGACTCGACATCTTGATTCTCCTTTCATAGGGGTTAACGGTTTAGGTACAAGCAGGAAATTTGAAGGTGTCGCCAACGCGGCAACTCGTTCTCCTTTCCCTGCGTACCCGTGATGATCCTTCTCCATTGTCTCGGTGGAAAAAAGCCGGTAGCCTCGGTCTAACCTATCAACGACACCCACGCTAACCGGCAAATTGTTCAGGGTCTTGGTCAAATTTATTTTTGCAGGCCGGAGAGCAAAAATAGTAAATCTGCCCCTGATACTCTGATTTTCCTGCGGCATTCTGCTCGTCAACCTGCATACCGCAAATCGGGTCTTGATGACTGGACATTCTTTTCCTCCTTTCCTGGCAGGGTCTGCTCACTCGCTGTATTCAACTCATATACAACCGAGTTGAATGAATACAGCTTGTTGAAAACGGCGCGTCTTCCTGTTGAAAATTTATTCAAAACAATATGCGTGCCAGGAAATGACTGGTTTGCGGGTTGGCTAATCCTTGCCGGAGAGAGGTTGCCGTTGCTGAACCCTGGCTGCATAAAATTATCTGTTGCATATCAAACTCGATTGTTGGATTTCCAGCATCTGCCAAAAGATCAGTCGGAAAACCCTCGCCTTTTTTGAGTTTTTCTGGCGGCTTGCGACGACCTTTTCAGGAACATCAATTGCACTATGCCAGACTACCCGTCGAACGATGTGAAGGGGTAAAGCGAGAAATAAAAATGCAGAAAATTTTTTTAGCGATGAAAAATCGTGGAGGCAATAAGTTGAGGCGTAGCGGTCTGGTTTGGCTGCTGACGTTGTTTCTGTCTGTGATTCAGACACCAATAATTTTCGCACACGGTGGCGAAGATCATGGTGACCAAAAACCAATCGCAGCACCCGTCGGGCAGATGAATGTCAGGCTGGCCAAAACCGATGCTTATGAAGTGCTGGTAAAATATCCCAATCCGAAACCGGCAGAAGAGACGGTCTTTCGTATTTTTTTAACCGACCTGAAAACCAATGCGCCGGTCGAAGGCTTGCACATAGCCATGACTTGGCAGCCTGCCAATACTCTGGACGCCGCACGTACATTCGAGTTGGGAACAGTTCATGCCGATACCAATGCTCTGGAAGCCATAGCTCAAGCCACGGATACGCCGGGAATCTATCAAGCCCCTGTGGTCTTACCGGAAGCGGGGCAATTCAACATTGCTTTCCAGCTCTCTGGAAAAAGTGTCGCGCAGGCGGTGACGGTTACTGGAATCGTGGTTTCACCGATGGCGATTGCCAATGGCTCCGGCGGTTTTCTTGCCGGGATTCCCTGGCTGCTTCTCGCCTTAATCGCTCTGCCGCTGCTGGCGGCGCTGGCTTATTTTCTCTTTCTGAGACCGCGTATTGCCCCGGTAACAGAGACCGAACCTGCGCCAACCTATGCCGGCGAATCGGAGCATAATGCATGAACGGATACGGCGGAAAGAAGCGGAGTTGGAAAACCTATTTTACTTTATTTCTCTTGCTGACGATGGGGGGGCAAATGGTGGCGTTGGCTCAATCGCCGGATCAAGAAAAAATCCGAGTGCCACAATCAAAGGGTGACTTGCAAAAACCGACAGACGGTTCCACAGCAGTCGTTGGCGAAGAAGAGCGGGGCGGCTCTGGAATCATCGGACGCAGCACACGGCAACAGCAGAGCAAACCTATACTCCCTTTGCCCACGGCTCCCCAAACTCCTATTTATGATCGCTATGTGGATCAGACCAATGGCGTCACCTATGAAGCGCTCTTTAATCTGGCCGCCAGTCGCAATCGCAATCTGCTTGCCGCCCGACAGAATCTGGCGATCATCAATGGACGGCTGGTGCAATCCGGTTTACGCCCCAACCCTACGCTTGACACCGAGTATGTCACTGACAAGATCGTCGGGTCTGGCCAAGGCGAATATGGCATCAGCGCTGCTTACATACAGCCGCTTGAGCTTGCCGGAAAACGTCGCAAACGCTTGCGGGTTTCTCAGCTTGAGTTGGAACAGGCTGAAAAAGAACTGGCCTTTCAAGAACAGCAGCTTGCCGCTGAGATTCGCTCGCAGTTTGCCGAAGCGCTGGCCGCGACTGAAAATCTCCGCATCACCGAGCAGTTAATCGCCTTCAATGAAGAGACCTTGCGATTCATCCAACTTCGCTTCACAGAGGGTGACGCAGCACGCTTGGATGTGAATCTCATACGCGTCGAAGTCGGTCGTCTGCGGGCGCAATTATTACAGTCGGAAAATCGCGTGAGAACGGCGCTCTCGCAACTGCGAACGCTGGCGGGACTGGGCAGCGAAGAAAACGTGCGGCTTCAAGGCGCGCTGAATCCGCTCAAGGTCATGGAGGGCTTGACCCTTGAAGGATTACAGCTAGCAGCTATGCAAAGTCGTACCGACTTGCAAGCGGCGCGCATCGGCGAAACCGCCGCCGACGCACGCCTCAGGCTGGCCGAGGCCGAGGCCGTTCCCAACATCAATATTTTTGGTCGCTTCACGCAGGACAAGAGCATCTTTGGGCTATCCTCTGGCGGTCGTTTAGTTGATGTTGACCGCAAGGCAGCGTTTGGCGTCTCTGTGCCGTTGCCGTTTTTCAATCGCAATCAAGGGGCTATTGCCGAAGCCGTTGCCACTCGCGCTCAAACCCGTTATCGCAGGGAATTTTTGGAGCAGGTGATTAAACGCGATGTCACCGTCGCGTTCAACCGCTTGCAAACGGCAAAGGAAGCCATACAGCTTTACGAAACCGATATAGTGCCGCGCTCTCAGGAAAACTTGCAGATGATTCGCACCGCCTATGATCTTGGCGATAAGGACATTCTCGATGTGATTGCCGAGCAGCGTCGCTTGATCGAGACCAAACAACAGTATATTGACGCCCTCAAAGAGTATTACCTCTCCACGGTTGAATTGGAGAGAGCTTTGGGAACTCGCATTAGCAAATAGAGATTTAGTACAGCCTTTGACTTCAAGTAAACCTGAACACCGAGAGGAGAAAATTGCAATGAAATGGAAACGATTTGTGCTGGTTGGAGTATTGATGGTAGCGGCTTTTGGAGCCGCCTGCTCCAGTCAGGGAACTGACAAAATGGCGAACGCCAACACGGCTCCGAAGACCGACAAGGCGAAGAACACCAACACTGGTAGCCCCGCTACGCACTCTGATGAAAAGAGCGCAGCCGCAGGCGAAGAAACGCCGCCAGCGGTTAAAGCGGCTTTCCCTGATGCTCAATCCATCACCGAACTACATAAAGACCTGACCGCCGGGCAGATTGCCACTATCGAAAAAGAGTCCGGAGCCAAACTCGGAGATACGGATTTTCACAACTACGTCGCCTATGGAACGAAAGACGGAAAACGGGCGCAGTTGGGCGCGGCAACGGTTGTGGAAGTACAGGGCGCGGATGAGCCGGTGCAATTGGTCGTCGTTTATAGCAATGACATCGCCATCAAAAGCGTGGCGGCGGTCAAAGGCAGCGGCGATGTAGTTGCGCCAGGGTTTTTAGCACAGTTTATCGGCAAAGACCACGATGAAAAATTTCACGTTGGCGAAGACTTAAAATATAGCGGCAGCCATAAGGCGGCTGCCGAAGCTGTGGCTCATGCTTTGAAGCGCGATATTTTGGCCATGCAGACTTTGTACGGCAAAGCTCATGGCCACTAGACGGCAGAACCGCGCGCCCTCCGTATCACAGGGCGCGCGCAACCTTTTGTGGAATCAGGAATGGAATTCATTATGAGACGAACCTTTCTCTTGCTGCTGTTGCTGTGCTTTTCGCTCTCTACGGCTATCGCGCACGGAGGCGAAACTCACGAGGACGAGAAAAAGCCCACCGTCAACGGCGCGATGCGACAGGCCGAACGCAGCGTCAATACGTCGGACGGTCAGTTCAAATTCTTCCTCGCGCAAAGTCCGGCTGACCCGCGATATGGTGAAGAAGTGCAGTTCAACATACGCCTTGTCGAATTGGTCGAAGGCGGGTTTGCCGGGGGGCAGGCTCCGGTTGAAAAGGCTCAGGTCATAGGTCAAATCAAGACCGCTGGCGGCAGCCCGGAATCCGCCTCTATAGCGGCGCATCAAGAGGCCGAAAGCGGCACTTACGGCATTCATTTCACCTTCAAAAATAAGGGCGATTACAAACTTTTTCTGGAGGTGACCACCAGCGACAATCGCAGAATCAGCACTGATTTCCCTGTTGCGGTTGTCGCTGCGCCGGTTCGTTATCTGCCTTATGCACTCGACCTGTTGCTATTGGCGGGAATCTTTCTCCTGCTGGGTTCAAAGTATCGCGCTGCTGCCAAGACCACCAGTCAAGCCGTAGCGATCAGGCGAACCCTTCCCGTTGCCTTCGTTGCGCTGGTCGTTCTCATCGGCGCAGTCGCAACGGTGCATTACCTGATGCCGTCAACCGAACCACGGGCGCTTGCGGCAGCGCCTGCGACTACGCCAAACGCCGACCCCAATGCGATCACCATAGCGAAAGAGTCACAGTTGTTATTCGGCATACGTACACAGGAAGTGACGCGCTCGGCGATTGTCAGTGGCGTGACGGTTACCGGAGTTGTCAAAGTGCGTCCGCAATTCAAAGCTGAAGTCGTCCCACCGGTTTCCGGCAGAACCCGCGCCGTGGGCAATCTCACTGTCGGCGCTTACGTAAAGCAGGGGCAAACCCTAGCTATTGTCGAGCAGGTTTTATCCGCGCCGGAAGCCGCTGGTCTTGAGGCCACCAAGACTGATTTGAAAACCAAAACCGCCGCCCTTCAAGCGCAGGCGCAGCAGGCGCTCACCCGACGCAACGCGGCGCTAGTTGAATTGAATCGCGCCAAAAGACTTTACGATGCCGGAGCCGTGCCACTGCGACGTGTGCAGGACGCCGAAGTGCAATTGCGCCTTGCCGACCAGGAATTGACCGCCGCCCAGCAGCAGGCGCAAATCACTCAGGCTGGCGAACAGCGCGTCAATCCGGTGCGAACCTTTCCGCTGCTTGCCCCGGTTTCCGGGGTAATTTCGGAAACTACGTTTACCTCTGGGCAACAAGTCGAAGCGGGCAAATCACTGTTCACCATCATGAATCTCGACAGAGTTTATCTCGAAGCGCAGGTCTTTGAAAAAGACTTGGCCACGGTCACTTCCGCTAAACGCGCTTCGTTTAAGGTGACGGCATTTCCTGACGAAGTGTTTCAGATAGGCGAAAACACTACCAACCGTTTGATTACGGTGGGCGCAAGCGTTGACCCGGAGAAGCGCACCGTGCCGGTAGTTTACGAAATCGCCAACCCCAAAGGCAGTTTGCGTGACGGGATGTTTGCGGAAATCACCATTGACACAACCGGCGGCGGGGAAGTGATAAGCGTGCCGCGCACCGCCGTGGTGGACGAGCAGGGAAAAAAAGTTGTCTATGTTTATAACGGCGGCGAACGCTTTGAGAAGCGCGTCATACGAATCGGCTCAGAAGGACAGACCTCTGTTGAAATTCAATCGGGGCTCAAACCGGGAGAGCGCGTGGTTGTTGAGGGCATCTATCAATTGCGCTCTACGGTTCCCGGCGGAAGCAGTTAGGAGGGGAGATGCAATACCCTGCAAAACTTGAGTGATTCTCCCAGGCGCTGTAGGGGCGACCACCGCAGGGTCGCTCCTACCAGGTTGCACTTTATGGTTCTTTGCTGGTGGTCGGAAAACTCCTGAGCCGAACACTATATATGGGCAACAGGAAGAGGGCGGCTACCTTTTCTGGTATGCCTCATTCATTTTTCCGACAGCCATCAAAGCGCCCACATGATTTCATCTGCGATCCTTAGCGGTCTTGAGCTTTACCGCACGGGGTTTATTTTGGCGCATTGGATAATCCCTCGGCGTCGCCGGAGTGGAAAACGAGAGGAGGCCGCGATGGGCAACCGGATTGCTGGCATCATCATTGTTTTAATCAGTCTGACAACTTTTATTTTACACGTCGCAAAGCGCGGCAAAGAACCTCACGACCTGTGGACGATTCTGGCCGGGGCGGCATTCCTTTTTGGGCTTTGGCTGGCGCTGCCAAAAAACATGGGCAAGCGCAGATGAGGATGGGTGCGGAACGGCATCTTTGAAGGCGTTGGAAAAATATGTTAAATCGAATTATCTATTGGTCCTTACATAACCGGCTTCTGGTCGTTGCCATCACCAGTCTGATTCTGGTTTATGGGGTCTATGTCGTCCTCAATCTGCCGGTGGACGTATTTCCCGACCTCAATCGCCCCACCGTAACCATTATGTCTGAAGCCGGAGGACTGGCTCCCGAAGAAGTGGAAACGCTGGTCACCTTCCCCATCGAAACCTTGATGAACGGTGCGCCCGGAGTCGAGCGCGTCCGCTCGCAATCCGGCATAGGTCTGTCCATCGTTTACATAGAGTTCAAATGGGGAACCGACATTTACATTGACCGGCAACTCGTCGCCGAAAAATTGAATCTGGCGCGCCAGCAACTGCCCGAAGGCGTGACTCCTGTGATGGGGCCGATCTCGTCCATTATGGGTGAAATCATGTTGGTCTCTGTGCGTTCTAAAACCGGAGAAACCAACCCCCTTGATGTACGCACCCTTGCCGATTGGACGATGCGTCCGCGTCTGCTGACGATTCCGGGCATCGCCCAGGTCATCAATATCGGCGGCGGTGTGAAGCAGTATCAAGCGCTGGTCGCCCCGGAAAAACTCAAGCAATTTGGCATCACGATTGAGCAGGTTGCCGAAGCCTTGCAGAAATCGAACAGGAACACCACCGGCGGTTTTGTGGATGCCCAGTCGCAGGAATATTTGATCCGCAATCTCGCCCGCTTCAATTCGCTCGATGAGTTGAAGAATACCGTGGTGGATTATCGGAACGGCACGCCGATCAAGTTGGGCGATGTCGCTGCGGTGGAATTCGGCCCGAAAATCAAACGCGGCGATGGCGGCACAGACGCGCAGCCAGCCGTGATTATGGCGATCTCTAAACAGCCGGGAGCCGACACCATAGAGTTAACCCGGAAGGTTGAAGACGCTTTGAAAGAGTTGCAGGCAACCGTGCCTGGCGATGTGGAGATCAATTCCGAGCTGTTCAGACAGGCGAATTTTATCGAGTCTTCTATAGAGAATGTCATAGAGGCTCTGCGCGATGGCGCTATTCTTGTGGTCATCGTTCTGTTTCTCTTTCTACTAAATTTCCGCACCACGGCGATAACCTTGACGGCGATTCCGCTGTCTTTCGTCATCACCTTTTTGATCTTCAAATGGTTCGGAGTGACGATCAACACCATGACATTGGGAGGGTTGGCGGTAGCCATCGGCGAACTGGTGGACGATTCGATTGTGGATATTGAAAATATCTTCCGGCGATTGCGCGAGAACAAACAACTCGCCAAACCCAAGCCCTCGTTGACGGTGATTTATGAAGCCTCGCTGGAGATACGCTCTTCGATAGTCTATGCCACCTTCATTGTCGCTCTGGTATTTATCCCGTTATTTTCTCTCTCCGGTATTGAAGGGAGATTATTGGCTCCGCTCGGCATTGCCTACATCGTGAGCCTGTTGGCCAGCTTGGTGGTCTCGCTCACGGTAACTCCGGTACTGGCCTCTTACCTGTTGCCCAGTATGAAATCTATGGCGCATGGCAAAGAAGGCTTCTTGGTGCGATTTCTGAAGCGGTGGGATGAAAAGCTTCTGCATTCAACTTTGCGTCACCCTTGGAAAGTGATTATCGGAGCAACGCTCATCTTTCTGATCGCCCTTTCTACTTTGCCCTTTGTTGGCACAGAGTTTCTACCGCCGTTTAACGAAGGGACGTTGACGATTAATTTGCTTGCCCAACCCGGCACCTCGCTGGCTGAGTCGAACAAGTTAGGTCAGGTGGCCGAGAAGATGTTGTTGACAGTGCCGGAGGTGTTGTCCACAGGGCGGCGCACCGGACGCGCTGAACTTGATGAACACGCAGAGGGCGTCCATTACTCAGAGATTGATGTTGACCTCAAGAAATCCAAAAGATCACGCGACGAGATTTTAACTGACATCCGTGAAAAACTTGCGGTACTCCCCGGCGTCGTCGTCAACATCGGGCAACCCATCTCGCACCGCATAGACCATCTGCTATCGGGGATTCGGGCGCAAATCGCCATCAAGTTGTTTGGCGACGACCTGAGTACCTTGCGCGGCAAAGCCGAAGAGATTCGCAACGTCGTCTCTACTGTGGAGGGCGCGACCGATGTGCAGGTAGAAAAACAGGTGCTGGTTCCGCAAGTAACTTTTAATGTCAATCGCACAGAGGCCGCCCGTTATGGCTTAAAACCCGGCGAGGTCGTAGAGACTTTGGAAACGGCGTTGAACGGGAAAGTGGTTTCCGAAGCGGTTGAAGGGCAAAGACGATATGACGTAGTGGTGCGGTATGACGATCAATCACGCGGCAATCTGGATGCCCTGCGCGGTGCAGCCGTTGACACTCCTGCCAAGGTGCAGATTCCGGTATCGGCAGTGGCAACGATAACCAATCAACCGGGACCCAATCAGGTTTTGCGGGAGAACACCCGACGCCGTATTGTCGTTTTGGCCAACACTTCAGGCCGCGATTTGGGGTCGGTTGTCAAAGACATTCAAGCTCGCGTAAAGTCGCAGGTCACCTTACCGGAAGGCTATTTCATTGAGTATGGCGGCCAGTTCGAGTCGCAGAAGGAAGCCACCAAAACGCTCTCTCTGCTCTCGGTCTTTTCCCTTGCCGCGATTTTCTTTCTGTTACTGAAAGCCCTTTCCAGTTGGCGAGCCGCCTTGCAGGTGATGATCAATATCCCGCTGGCGCTGATCGGCGCAATCTTCGCTCTCTTGATAACCGGCGGCGTTTTTTCGGTAGCCACGCTGGTGGGCTTCATCTCGCTGGTCGGCATCACCTCGCGCAACGGCATCATGATGCTGTCGCATTATATCCACCTCATCAAGGAAGAGGGCGAAGAGTTCACCGAACACATGATTATTCGCGGTTCCCTCGAAAGGTTAGTGCCGGTGCTGATGACGGCTCTCACGGCGGGGCTTTCGCTCATCCCCCTGGTGCTTGCCGCCGGACAGCCGGGTAAAGAAATTTTACAGCCCCTGGCGGTGGTCGTTCTTGGCGGCATATTGACTTCGACAGCGCTGGATCAAATCGTCACCCCTGCGGTGTTCTACAAGTTTGGCAAGCCGATAGCCGAGAAGATTCTCGCGGAAAAAGCCGCACGCAAAGGCGAGCCAGAGGACACGGAAGCGCTGGAAGATTCGTTTGACCGGTGGGGCGAGCGCCTGCCACAGCCGGGTGATTAAGGCGTGGCGCAAAGTTGCCGAAAAGGTTTGCGCGCTGTCTTCGCAGGGCGCAATCGAAACGCCATAAGCGGCGAACGGTTCCTTGACATGGCGTGGTAAAAAGCTCGGTTTTTCGAGGGTTTTTCAATATTTCTCAACCGCAGGGGTCAAGGAATTATTGGCTCATTACGAATCACACCTCGAAGTCAGGAGGTGAAAAAATGTTTAGATGGTATAAAGAAATCTGGTTCGGTGTGGCTATGGGCATCTGTATGTGGATGCTGGATGCTTTGATGCACACGACGCAACATAACGAATTTACCTGGAGCGCTTTTGGCCAGGAGATCGGGGCAAACGACAGCAACTCACTGATCTTTCGCAGTATGTTTGTCATCGTTTCCATAGGACTAGGGAGCAGCCTGTGGCGCAGCAACCAGCGTCGTAATCAGATCACGCATATTCAGTCGTTGCTTTCGGCGTTGCGTCGGCAAATCGGCAATCCCTCTTTGTTGATCGTCGAGTATGCTCAAATGCTGCACCTCCGCGAAGGCTGGCCGGTCGGCAGAGACTCGATCCAGATTATTCAAGAGATTCAGGCGAACGCACAGAAGATTACCAATGCCGTAGAGTGTCTTCCGTCTCCCTTGACGGTGCTGGAAGAAGCGGAAACCCGCACCGTCAAGGCCACCCGTGAAGAGGTCTCGGTCCATGATCGGTAAGCTGCTCATTTCTGCACTGACCGTCGCTTTGCTTTGGCCGCCAACCGAAAGAAATCGGCAGCGTCAGGAAGAGGCAATTAAAATTGCTACTGATCTGGTTACACTGACCGTCACCGTCTTCGATGAAAAAGGCCGGTCTGTCGCCAATCTGAAAAAAGACGACTTCACGATTTTCGAAGACAATGTGCGTCAGGAACTTTCGTTCTTCACCAATGACGAACAGATTCCAGTGAGCATTGGTATCGTCTTTGATACGAGCGGCAGCATGGTGGATAAAATGGATGGCGTTCAGGATGCTGTCAAACATTTCATCGAGACCACCAAAAAATCCGATGAGATCTTTCTCCTGCGCTTTAGTCGAGAGGTGAGTCTGGTTTGCGATTTCACCGATCAAAAACCGAAGCTTTATAAAGCGGTTGAGAGTCTGGAAGCCAACGGCAACACCGCTTTGTATGATGCCGTGTATGAAGGATTGCAAAAGGTAGCACAGGGAAAGCACAAGAAAAAAGCGATTTTGCTGATTACGGATGGCAACGACACCGCCAGTGATGTCAGCTTCAGAGAGGTTGTAGAGATGGCGAAGAAAGCCGAAGTATTGATTTATGGTCTTGGCATTGGTCATGGCGAGCGCCGCTCTTTTGGTCACTTATCCGGGCGCGACAAAGATGAAGTTGATATCAATATTCTACAGGCGTTTTCGGATACAACCGGTGGAAGGAGCTACTTGATTGAAGGCGAACATCACCTCGGTGGGGAAGATCAAGTTGATAAAGTTGTTCTGGAAGTGGGCGGCGAACTGCGGCGACAGTATAGCTTGGGCTATTATCCCACAAATAAGAAGAAGGATGGTGGCTATCGTAGCATCAAGGTTCAAGTAGCGAAATCCGGCTACAGTGCGCGTGTCCGGCGAGGCTACTTTGCAGCGCAAAAGGCGCAGTGAGCAAGGAGTTTTAAAAAGCAAAAGGAGAGCGACAAGTTATGTTGAGAAATTGTTTTCGCAAAAATTTTTTCGCCACGAGGTTTTTATTTCTTCTTCCGTTTGCGCTCGTCCTAGGGGCGTGCAACGGCACTCCCGGCGGTAACCGCAACTCGGAGTCTTCTGCCTCGGTTGCCGGACACGCCGGACACGGAGAGAACCCTATGGCCGCTGGCGGTTATCGGTTCGATTGGCACCTTGCGCCAGCCGCAGTCAAAGCAGGCGAACCGCTGCAAATCAGTTATGTGGTAAAAGATGGTAACGGAGAGGTGGTGAAGGATTTTGAGCAGGTGCATGACAAGATCACACATTTGGTCGTGGTATCCAACGACCTGGCGTTTTTCAATCACCTTCACCCCGAATTGCAGGACGGAGAATTTTCCATCCGCACCACGGTGCCGACCGCCGGGGCTTACAAACTTTTTGCTGACGTTACCCCGAAAGGCGGCACACAACAAATCGTATCGCATGAATTTCGGACAGTGGGCGAGGCCCCAACCCCCACGCCGTTGCGCCTTGATGAGCAATGGGCAAAGACCTTCGAGGGGGTTGTTATTACGCTCAAACCGAACCTGCAACCGTTGCGTGCGGACAAAGAAGTGCTGCTCACCTTTGCTTTGCGGGATGCACAGACCGGCAAGCCGATAACCGATCTCGACCCTTATTTAGGGGCCTTCGGCCATACCGTTATCATCAGTCAAGACACCCAGCGCTTTCTGCACACTCATCCGACGGAAGGCGAGATGAAGAGCATGGACGCCACCGATGACAAGCGCCGTGGACACCCGGAAAAATCCGGACACGCTGAAAAGACCGCCCATCTGGAGGGCGGGATCAGCGGCAAAGGAGGACCGGACATCACCTTTGCTACCACCTTTCCCGTGGCCGGTCTCTACAAGATTTGGGGGCAGTTCAACTATCACGGAAAAATTATAACTGCCGACTATGTCGTGAACGTGCAATAAAATTTGCGGGGCGCGTGAAGTGGATGAGCAGAGACTCCGGGAACAAGGGACGAAAGGTTCAAGGTTTCGGAGGCGCGAGGACAAGGAGAAGGTTATGAGAGACGGGCATAGATTGAGAGTCATCGAAAGTTGCCTCAACTGTACGTTGCGTACCGAGAGCTTTTTTTGTGACCTCTCTGCCGCGACGATGCCTGTCTTTGACGCGATCTCAACGGCGATGCCTTATCCCACAGGCGTCGTCATTTTCATGGAAGGACAAATGGCGCACGGTATCTATGTGCTTTGTTCAGGAAGGGTGAAATTATCCACCTCATCGGGCGATGGTAAGACGGTGATTATTGAAGTGGCGGAACCGGGTGAGGTGTTAGGATTAAGCGCCACCATTTCCGCCATGCCTTATGAGGTAACGGCTGTAGCGATGGAAACTTGCCAGGTGAATTTTGTCAGGAAAGATGATTTTCTGCGCTTTCTGTCAGAGAATGGCGAAGCCTGCTTGCGGGTCGCTCAACACTTGAGCCGCACCTATCACACGGCCTACGAACAGACGCGAGCGCTGGCGCTCTACACGGCACGCGAGAATCTTGCTCAGGTGTTGCTCAAATGGTGCGGCGAACGTGGCCGGGCTACCGAACAGGGGATTCGGGTTACGCTTCCGCTTTCCCACGAAGAACTGGGGCAAACGCTTGGCACAACTCGTGAAACGGTCAGTCGGTTGCTCACCGAGTTGAAGCGAGAGCAAATCATCTTCTTGCGTGGCTCGGCCTTATTCGTCCGTGATAAAGGTGCTTTAGAAAAATTAGTTGGTTCCTAGTGCAAGTGGCTCCTGGTTTCCGCTGCAATTCTCAGGCGCGTGATAATTATCACAGCACGCCGTGATGAAGATCATAGACTTGCCCAAGGGAAAAGCCTATATAAGCTAAAGAGTATTTTCTCCGCCTATACTCAAATATAGAATTGGAGTTGCGTGCGGTCTCCCTTTCAGGCTTATAGCTTATGCCATCTTCCTCAACCGAGATTTATCCGTTTATTCGTTGTCGTCCGGCGGTTGACCCATCCTTCAAAGTGTTTTTAGAGACAGCACCAGAGCTTCAATCCTTGAAGCATCGGCTGGTCATTCCTCGCGGCGCAGCGCTGTTTGCGGAAGGCGATAGGCCAACCGGAATATATATCTTGATCTCAGGACGAATGGAACTGATTACTTGTGTAAGCACGACGACGCGGATCCTTGTGCCAGCGGTTGAAGGTGGTCAGGTGCTGGGGTTGAGTGCCGCAATTTTGGCTACGCCGAATGAATACACCGCCGAAGCTAGTGAGCGCTGTCAGGTGGAATTCATTCGGCGGGATGATGTATTGCGTCTTATGCGTGAGCATAGAGAAATTGGGCTGCAATTTGCTCGACTGGTCAGTGAAGACTGTCGCCGCATAGTTGAGTTGAGACGCTTACTGATGTTGCATCAGGTGGAAACGGTCTATGCAAGCGGGTCGCGCTTGCATAGACCGTTGACCGGCGTATAAAGGCGAAAGAAAGATCGCTCGTGGTTGCATCCCGCTTTTGATATATATCACAGGCAGACGTGATATTCGTCATATCCCTGCGAACGACAATTCCTTATATATAAGCCTGTCTAGCAATGTGGAAATTTGAGACTGCGGCTCAACAAATCGTGACGATAACTTGATCAAACCATCAGCCTATGGTTGAGACGTGCGGGAATCGCGGCTTGCTCCTACGCTTTAGTTATAGATGGCGACAACGGCTCTGAGCCACGGGTCGTGCGAAGGAAGCGGAACGCTGCAAGAGCGGTTTGTCGCGCCATCTCAAACTCTCCATTTCTATCACGGGTCTGGGCTATCAACCTATGGGGAACCGCAATGGAAGAGGGTTATGTCATTTTGTTGGTCGAAGATGAAGAAGTGGTGCGCCGTCTGATACGCAAGCTGCTGGAGATGCAAGGCTACCGGGTGATTGAAGCCGCAACCGGCTGGGAGGCCTTGAGGTTTTGCGAGGGTGCGGTCGAGCCGATTCATCTGGTGGTGACCGATGTCATGATGCCGGGAATGAGTGGGCCAGAATTAGCGATGCGACTCAAGCGCCTGATCGCGAATGTGCCAGTAATTTATATATCCGGTTATAGCGGGGATAAGTTTGCGGAGCAGGGCTTGGAGGAGAACGACATCGTGCTAGTAGAAAAACCCTTCAATATCAGCACCCTGGTACAGCAAGTCAAAAAGGCGCTGGCGCTACATCATTGACAAAGCACGAGGTAAAAAATGTCTGGTCTGGCTGCGGCGTTGCCAGCTTGACGCTCAACCGCTGTCGCCGTCCTGCCGCTACCTGATTGCCGAGCCGAGTCCACTGGTCTGCCATATGCCAGGGGGTGCTTGCGAGCAGGACGGCGAACGCGGCTTTGAGGTAGGCAAGAAAGTCCATAAGTATAGATACCCTATCTTGAGTGATCCTATCGGCTTGCTACTATATGCGCGGCACACCAAGATTCGGGAGATGAAACTTGGCGCACCGCATGAATGTTCCTCTCGTCGTGGCGGTCATACCGAATCTTGGTGTGCCGCCTCTCTAGAGCGGTTTGCATATGGGGGTACGGAACGCGCTATCGTTGAGCAGCGGTCTGTGACCGCACGAAGGTCTTCGCCCGCCGCTCCACGGGTTTGAGGTTTCCGTAATCTCAAACACAAACCGCTCTTAGTACAGGGCGCGACAACTTCACCGCTCGTTAGAAAATACTGGGTTGCTGCAAAAAGCCTATGTTTATTGGTTCATTTGAAAAATCATGGCGTTGCTAACTAGCGGCCTATTTACTGTGTTCTGTACTAAGCTTCTGGGTGGCGGGGTCGCCAGGCAGTGTTACTCACAGCGGCACCGCCTGAAGTATGAATAATTGGGCGATATGAGAAGGAGCGCCTTTGGCGTTCAAGGCGCAGGCAAGAGGGTCAGCAGGGTGCTGGCCACTACACTTTTTAATGCTCAAATACGCTCTTAACCGAACAGGGTTTTACTGAGTGTAAAGAAAAATGCGAGGTATAAAATGAATCGTTTTCATCGTTGGTTTTGTCGCACGGCCTGGTGGAAAAAGCATCTTGAATCACAAATCATTCCTTGGGCGCTTGAAGGGCTTGAGTTAGGCGATAATGTGTTGGAAGTTGGCCCCGGGCCGGGATTGACGACAGACCTTTTGCGCCAGCGATTGCCGCGTCTGACGGCAATTGAAATTGACCCGTCTTTGGCTGATTCGCTCGCCCTGCGACTACAGGGAACCAATGTCAAAGTCATTGAAGGAGACGCCACCGCTATGCCTTTTGCGGATAACTTATTTTCCGGCGCGGTGTCTTTCACCATGCTGCACCACGTTCCCTCATCCGTTTTGCAGGATCGCCTGCTGGCCGAAGTTCATCGCGTGCTGAAACCCGGAAGCCTCTTCGTCGGAACCGACAGCCGTTGGAGTATCCCTTTTCATCTGATTCACCTCAAAGACACCATGGTGATGGTTGAGCCGGAAACTTTTGCGGAGCGCCTGGAAGCGGCGGGGTTTCACCATATTTCAGTGGTATCGGCACGCAATGCGTTTCGCTTTCGCGCTCGCCGACTCTGAAACCTGCGCCTGACCGGAATACTCATAGCGAGCGGCAGAGATGTGCCATTGGTTGAAAGGCGGTCGCCGATTGTTGCACGGCAATCGGCAACCGCCTTTCAACCAGATGTTGTAGTCGTGGGCAAATGCCATTCGCTATATAGTGGGTGGCAAAATCCTGTACGGCGTGCCGCGTAGGTCTTTGACCCTTGCCTTCCTGTTCGCGCAGCGCTCTCTGAGCGTACCTTTTGTTGCTCTCTGATCGCTTCTCAACTTTTGTGAGGCTCGCTCAAACTGTATTTCTGCATTCGATAGATCAGCGTATTTCGCGTGATGTTGAGGTATTGAGCGGTGCGCGTTTGATGCCAATTATTTTTATCTAACGCCTGCTTGATGATCTCCTTTTCAACCTCTTCGAGATCAATCCCGTCTTCCGGCAAATTAAAGGAGAGGCTGCCCGCTGCGTTGCGTATGCGCTTGATCTCTTCCGGCAAATCTTCTGCGGTGATCACCTCGGTACTGGTCAAAACCACCAGGCGTTCGATCAGGTTTTTTAACTCGCGGACGTTGCCCGGCCACGGGTACTGGTGAAAGTATAAATAGACTTCCTTGGCAATCTGCAAACCAGGCCGCTCATACTTTTTGCCGGCGTCGTCGAGAAAGCTGCTCACCAGCAGGGGAATATCTTCTCGGCGCGCCCGTAACGGAGGTAATTTTATCGGCACGATGTTGAGCCGAAAATAGAGGTCTTCACGAAAGGTGCCATCTTCAACCATTTTTGCCAGGTCACGGTTGGTTGCCGCTATGATTCTGACATCTACGTGGCGCGGGGTGGTTTCTCCCAGTCTTAAAAAATCACCGTTTTGCAGCACGCGAAGCAGCTTGACTTGCAGATTGAGCGGGAGTTCACCGATCTCATCAAGAAAGACCGTTCCCCCGGCAGCCTCTTCAAAGAGGCCGCGCTTATCATAAGTCGCCCCGGTGAAAGCGCCTTTGCGATGGCCAAACAATTCGGCTTCCAGTAAGGGTTCGGGGATCGCGCCGCAATCAATGGTGACAAAGGCACGGTTGCTGCGTTTTCCGTGGTGATGGATGCCTTTTGCCACCAGTTCCTTACCCGTTCCACTCTCTCCCAATAGCAGCACAGAAATATCGGTTCTGGCGACTCGTTCGATCACATCATACAATTCCCGCATCCGCTTGGAAGTCCCTATAATGTTGTTTAATTGAAATCTCTCCTCAATAAAGGCGCGCAGTTCCCGATTCTCGCGGGTCAAATCTTTCAGGCGTAAAGCGCGGTCAATGACAATCAAAAGCTCGTCCCATTCAAGCGGCTTGGTTAAATAATCTGCCGCGCCCAGGCGCATCGCCGCGACTGCCGTTTGCACTTCTCCGTGTGCCGTCAAGACGATGACGGGCGTGTCGGGCGAGATCGCTTTGACGCGCCTGAGCAGTTCCAAACCATTCATCTCCGGCATGGCTAGGTCGGTAATCACCAGATCGGGTTGGCTCTGCGCCAGCACTTCATAACCGCGTACCCCGTCCTCTGCCAACAGCACTGCGTAGCCCGCTTCGTGCAGGCGATACTGAAAAATCTGCCGCAACGATTGTTCATCTTCAACGAATAAAATTTGCTTTTGCTTGCTCATGGTACGTAAGCTTCCCGCCTCATTTGCTCAGGCTCTCTTCCACACGCATCAATTCACTGGCTACGGCCTGCGGTGCTATCGGCAAGCGCACCAGAAACAGCGTACCGGGGCCGACTATCTCCGCTATGCTGATCTCGCCTTGATGTTGTTTGACGAGTTGATAAGCGATAGATAATCCTAAGCCGGAGCCTTCCGATTTGGTGGTGAAGAAGGGATCAAAGATTTTGTCCTTTATTGTGGCGTCTATGCCCACGCCAAAATCACGGACGCTCAGTTCGACCTCTTCTCCTAACCGGAAACTCTTAATCTCTATTTTTCCGCCGTTGGGCATCGCTTGGATCGCATTGAGGATGAGGTTGACCAGAACTTGCCGGATTTGATCTGCGTCCACCCATAGGGTAGGCAGTTGTTCATCAAGTTGCACCGCTAACTCGACCTCTTTTTTTGCCGCTTCCTTTGCCAGTAGCGTGACCACGGATTGAATCAAACTGTTTAGATTGGCAGGCGCTTTATGAGGCTGACGCGGTTTGGCGAAATTTAAGAACTCCAGCACCAGGCGATTCAATCTATCAACTTCTTTTTCAATCACGACGAGAAATTTCCGCCGTGGACTCTCAAGGGGAATATCTTTTTCGATGATCTCCGCCGCACCTTTAATCGCCCCTAAAGGGTTGCGGATTTCATGCACGATGGCGGCGGCCATTTCGCCGACCGACTTCAAGCGATCCGCACGAATCAACAGATTGACCGTACTCTTCAATTCCTCATAGGCAATCGCCAATTTGGCAGAGGCTTTTTCAAACCGAACCCGCTGCTTTTTTTCAGCGCGGGCGAGCAAGCCGGTAACCAGACCGACGACCTGAAACATAAAGACTTCCGCATATTGATTGAGGATTTCCGGTTGCGTGCCATGCCAATGCCCTGAGATGTGCAGAAAATAGACCCCGCCGCTCATCAAAGACAGGATGAGGCTGCCCCGCAATCCAAACACATAGGCCGCATAAACAATGGGCAGGTAATAAAGTTTTTGTGAGATTTCGTGCAATAATAGGTCGCCGCCTGCAGTGGTTTTGTAATGCAGGATGGAGATTAGTACGACGCTAAAAAATAGCAGCGCAGGTTTGACCAGCGGTGTTCCTTCTCTGATTTTTCCACTCATCATTTTGAATTCTTTTCCGATTTACCAGCCTATTCTCGTTCTCGTCAAAGGGCTACCGCTTTGCGTCGGCAACGCTGGCGTGGCCGCTGTTGACAACCTCCTCTACACCGAGGCTCCGTAAACAATATGCCCGTCTTGCAGATGAATGACGCGATCCGCGAGCGCTGCATTTTCAGCATTGTGCGTCACCATAAAGATAGCCTGCCCCTGCGCGTTCAGCGTCAAAAAGACTTCCATCACTTCGCGCCCGGTTTTGCTGTCTAGCGCTCCCGTTGGTTCATCGGCGAGCAGTAGAGGCGGCTCATTTACCAAAGCCCTGGCGATGGCCAGGCGTCCCTGTTCTCCCCCGGATAGCTGGTTGGGAAGGCGCTTGGCTTTATCGGCAAGTCCGACTCGTTCCAGTACGGACAAGGCGCGTTCGCGTTTCTGTGTGGTTGGCCGGGAAGAAACCGCAAGCGGCAGCAGGGCATTTTCCAGAGCGTTTAGATAAGGCAACAGATGATGCTGCTGAAACACAAAGCCGAGGTATTCGCGCCGAAAATCGGCGCGCCGTTCATCGGCAAGCGCATAGACATCAATTCCGTCCACGCTGACGGTGCCGGTTGTCGGACGATTCATGGCACCGACAATCGTCAGCAACGTACTCTTGCCGGAACCCGAAGGCCCCATCAAGCAGACGAATTCACTTGCTTCAAGCTCCGCGCTCACTTCTTCAAGCACCGTTACCGCCGCTTCTCCGGCAGCCGCTTGATAGGTTTTACTGACTGCCTCAATCACGATAAATGACATAACTCTTCACCTCGTCAAATGGCTCTGACCGACTCGGCGGGATCGCGCCGCGCCGCACTGATAATTGGATAGAGACTGCTCAAGATGCCCACCAATAAACCCGCCCCCAGCGCGCCCACCAGGAGTTCGGCGCGGATTGGTATGGCGATCTGGGTTTCAGCGAAATAGGGCAGGGCGATGACACTGGCAAGCATTCCAGCCGCCCAACCGAGAAGTCCGCCAATAACGCTGATCACGCCGACCTCGATCAGCAGACTTTTGATGATGTGGCTTTTGCGAAAGCCTATGGCGCGCAACACGCCGATCTCCTTGGTGCGTTCAAGGATGGAAGCGGTCATGCTGGTAAAGATCATCAAGGCGGCGATCACCAAAACCAGCGCGGCCACGACTGTCGCAAAGCGGGTCAAGCGTTCGACGGTTGCGGTGCGCGCACGCACGGATTGCTGAATGGCTGACACTCTGGCCTGAGGCAGGCGTTCGGCAATCTGTGCAACGATGTCCGCCACCGGGCAGTCCTTGCACAGCGCGCTCACCTCAATCACACTCAACTCGCCAGGCTTTTTCAACATTGCCTGCACCTGCGTTAAAGGCGCAAAGACCATGCGGTCGTCGGGTGCCCCCGTTGGTGCCAGCACTCCGGCAACGCGATGTTCGCTTCCGGCAATCAGCAATCGTGGCTGAATAATTTTGAATGGCTCGGCCTCTAGGCTAGGACTGGTTGAATCCATCTGAGCATGATTCATGGGTTTCTGCGTCGCCATCTCACCAGTGGACTCAATCAAAGAAAGCGCCCTTGCCGCTTCATAGCCGACCAGTACATCGCGCTCGCCTTGCGGTTCCTCTCCGGTGATCTGCCACCAGCTTTTCAACAGCAATTCACTTTTGAAATCAACTCCGGCAAGCAGCACTTCTTGGTCGGCAATCTTCACTGCCCCCAAGAGTTTCGGCGAAATGATGCTCAGGCGCTCCTTGTATGGAATATCACGCACGTTTTTGGCATCTTCATCGCGTAGTTGTTGCACATCGAAAGAGACGCTCGACACCGACACGCCGCCATAATCAAGAGACAGGCTGTTGGCTTGCGGCACGACGACAATGTTGGCTCCGAAGCGATCAAGCTGCGTGCCGATCTCTTCGGTAATCGAAGCACTCAGGGTCACCAACGCGATGGCTGTGCCGATGCCTATGGCGATCCCTACGATTAAGAATAAGGCTTTGCCTTTGCGCCGTTTCAAATTTGCAAAGGCGATGCTGCTGATTCGCATTTTGTCACCTCCCCGGTCAACCTGCTGTAGCGCCGGTTCGCCCTATCGAAAATAATGTCCGCGACTCTCCAACTCGCTCGCTTGAATCACCAATTGCTCGCCTTCGACGGTGCGCTGCAAGCCGATGGGATGGCAACCGTTGTTGATTTCGCCAACGCGGGTAAGGGGAAAGTGTTTGCCGCAGTTGTTGCACACCATGTCATCGCCTTCTTGACGATAGCCTTTCTTTGCATGAAAGCAGACCTCGCAAGCATCCATCGCGGCGCGGTAATTTCCATCGGAACTCTTGACGGCGAAAAACCGAACCGGCGTGTTGTTACTAAGCCGATAATCAAAGAATTTTGCTTTGCCAAGGGCTAGGTCAGCGATGGGAATGCGGATGGCTGGAGCGCCCGGATTTTGGCTTTTCGTTACGGGGCTTGCGGTTGGCGCGCTACGGGCATTTCGCACGACGAAATATCCGACCGTCCCCACGCTAGCCAGAAGCACAAGCACCGCCCAAAACGGGAGCCGCTTTCTCGGTTGCTTGCGATCCAGAAATAGCGCTCTCTTGTTCTCTAACCGCGTCTTGCTCTCGCTGTCATCGTGTTTCGTCAATTCCTCTTCGTTGTTCATTTTTTCCCTCGAATATGCTGAGAGGTTGAAGCCGTCAACTCTACAACTACCATTCAACCCCGCCATTCTGTTGTCGTTCGTGGTCTGGGCGATACGCGCCTCGTTGCGCCTCGCTTTTATGGTTTCGTACTTCGCCGGTGTTTGTTTCTCTGGTAGAGAAATCGTCGCAGCCTTTGTTCGGCTTGGCGGCAACCACACTGCAACAACGCAGACCCGCAAACCCATTGCTGTACTAGCTCGCGCCTTCATCGCTAGTGGGAATGATTGATACTGCCATGAGGGTTTGCTCAATCTCATTTCTCTTGCTCTCGTACCAAACTGGCAACCGGCACAGAAGCTATTGAATAAAAACCAAGGCCGAACAAGTCCGCAAATAGAGACAAGATTCCAGGACACGAATGCCTTGGCGACCGGAGTAATTTGGAAGTTGAGGTTAAATCAGGATTGTGCAGTTACGAATAAAGTACGGTAGCGAAGATCGCGGCGGCGATTGCAGCGGGATTGGGGAAAGCCGATATTTCTGTAGGAGACCCGTTTCGCTATTGTTGCCATTGGCAAGTAAACCCGAAACGGCTACGGTAAAACGGTGATTCTCGGCTGCCGGTTGCGCTGAACCGAGGGGATGGGATTTGCAGCAGTCTGGAGTTTGTGCCGGCTCTTGAGGGGAGGTTGGTAGAGAACGAAATTTTTGTGAGCTACTTTTATAAACCAGATTCCGACAACAGCTATGCCCGTCCATTGGCCTCATCGCCGCGCACGCGAATGCCTGAGACGCCGCTCCACTCAGGAGCGCAGCGATCAAAATAATTTGTAGAAAGCGCTTCATCATACGAATATAAACCTTGAAATCCCACCGCGATTCTACCCTTATAGAATTGCCTCTAGCAAACAGAAAATTCTCCGTTGCAGAGATCAGAGATGCAGAGAGCCGCTGCTTTGCAAACGGCACGATGCTTATCGCTGGTCGCCATTTAGGCTCAAGCGATTTCAAGACTGTCGCAAGGTCGCAAGGCTTCGACCGGCTCAAGGCTGATGGCGTTGCTCACGTTTACGCGCTTGCGCCGCAGCGACAATCCCAACAGCGTGATCGCCGTTAGCAACGAAATCGCTGCTCCCAGAAACAGCGGACGCGGACGATAAGCGAAGCGCACGCTATGCTCCCCTGCGCTCAAACGCACGGCTCTGTATAAACCGTTGGCGCGCAGCAAGGGCGCAACTTCGCCATCCACTTCAACGCGCCAGTTCGGATCATACGAATCGCGCAGCAACAGATAGCCGCCGCCTTGCGGAGCGCTCGCTTGGATCATCAACGTATCGGTTCCCGCTGCGGTGATGCGGGCCGCAGGCGTACTTGCGGCATTGGGCTTGCCGCTTGCAGCGGGCGGCGGCGTATCAAGCAGCACGATGTTTGCCGCATCGAAATCGGCAGAGAAAAGTTTTTCAAATTGAGTTTCAAGGCTCGCTTCAATTTCGGCTTGCGGCAACACCGCAACTCTGGGCGCGGACTCTGCGCTTTCGTAAAGCGATAAATTTTCCGTAAAGCAACTGGCAATCGGTTGAAGCACTCTGGCGTTGCCATCCGGTGGTTCGACTTGTAAAAAGTAACGCACCCCGGCGCGCTGCAAAAATCGCGCTCGCTCGGCCACATTTTTGGTGCGAAACAATTTAATCATCTGGGTATATTCCTGGGAGCGCAGTTTGGTCACGTCCACGATGACTGCATCGCGCAGCCCATAGCCTATGGCGTTATAAGGCATCGTGGCATGAAACAACTCGCTAATCTGCGAAAGCGAAAGTTCCGGCGGCATATAAAAATTGAATTGCGGCGAGGCGGGAGCCGGAGAGAGCGGCGATTGCTCATCAACGAAAATGCGATCCGTCGGATGCACACGGACAGCGGCTACCCACGCCGGTTCGCTGATTGCGGCCAACTCCATCGTCGGATTGAGCGCGGCGTTGGCACTCAGCAGATCGCAGACCAAGGCGACAAACAACGTCGCTCTGGCCAGTCGCGCTTCTTTTCTTTGCGCGCCGCCAATCCACAACAGCAGCGCCGCGCAAAGCGTCAAGCCAAACAACCGCAACGAATATTTTTTCAATTCAAAAACCATATCGCTCAACGAACTGGTGGCGGTGTCGAGGCCGATTTTATTGGCAAATGCGCTAAGTATGTGGCCAGCGGTTTCGGGGAAACCTAACGTCAGAATCGCGGTGATGGCCGAGACAATAATGATGACAGCCGCAAACCCCAGCGGCAGGCGAAAGGTTTTTGCGGCGCGCTGCGGCTGTTGGGCGAAGCGTTTGATGGCGTCAAACCCCACGGCGGTTAAGGCGGCCAGCGCGAAGGCCATAAAAATGGTCAGCTTCGACGGGTAGCGGAAAAAGCTGATGAACGGAAAGAGCGCACGCAATCCTTTGTAAACCGGCGTGTAATATCCCAGCGCCAGAATTGAAAAAATCATCAAGCCCAACGCCCAGAACTTGGTCCACCGACGCGGCTCGCCGTAGCGTATGCCGACCAGCGCTATGATGAGCGTAGCAATGCCCATATAGAGCGACATGAGGTAGGGTTCGCGCCCACTGTTCATTTGAAAGAGCCAACGGTGCAGATGCGAAGTCGGCTCCAACGGCGTGCTGAAGAGCGTCGGCATGATGGTTTCCAGCAGATTCAACGGATGAATAGACCAACCATCCAACATCTGACCTGAACCTCTGTACGAACGCTTGGTGGCATCCAGCAGCGGCAAAAATTGAATTGCCGAAAGCAACAATCCCAAAGCCCCGCTGCCGATGATGATCGTCATACGCCGCAGCTTCAAACGCCAACCGGCTTCATCTGTAGCGGTCGAAAATCCTGCGTAGAGAGTCACCAACAGGGCTTCCCAGAACAATATGTCGGGTTGACCGGCGAAGACCCCCAAGGCGAAGAGCAGTGCCAAGCCAGAAAGTTTGGCTGTCGAATACTGTTCGAGTAACGCATCGGTCAGCCACAACAACCACGGCAATAACATCGCCGTAGTTGCCGGGTTAAGGCTGTTGACGGAAGACAACAGCGGCCCCGAAATCGAAAAGACAATGCTGCCCAGCGCTGCTGCCGACAACGAGACGCGACGCTTTAAAAACAGGTAAGAACCGATGGCCGCAAAGATGATAGGAAAAGCCACCATCAGATTGAAGCCCAGCGTTTCAGGTAGCAGAAACCGCAAAGGCAGAGTTGGCAAAAAGCATAATTGAAATGACGGGTCGCTGATGTTGGCGTAACCGGCTCCGCTATCGGGATTCCACCAGGGCAGTTGACCGTTGGCAACGGCACGACGCATCCATAAATAATGCGGATAAAAATAACTGCCTAAATCGCGCACGTAAAAAATGCTCGACAGGCTGAAGACACCTTTCATGGCATACAACGCCGGAGCAACGGCCAGCGTCAGCCAGAGCCATTGCTGCAAGCGCCGCCAACGCTCTGAGCGCGATTCGGTATTCATCATGGGCTTTATCAACAAGGCAATCTTTCGGTTGTTGAGGGCGCTCACTGGAGCGGCGGAAGGGGCTGGGTTTGATGATTTCGAGTTTCGCAAACTTCCTCTCATCACCCTAGCGATAGTGCGGCATATCGCCGCAAGTGTCAATACAATTTGCCCATAGAGGAGAAGGCCGTCGGTACAAAGATAGAAAGAGCAAGTGGAGGTTTCGTGCCTACGCTGGCAGTCGAAAGACGGGACGCGGAATGTTCGTCCTCGTGTAACAGCGCGAATTTGGCAGCGTGCAGACTTTCCTTTCCGTTTTTCCTGTGCTATATCATAAGGCGCGCAGAGATGCGCCGCTCTTCCAAACGAGCGGACAGTATTCCAGGGGTCCCAGCACAGGCTTTTCATCTTCCAAGGTCTGGTTGAATCGGAAAGCCCAACGATACACATCTGCAACTAAAAGGAGATCAATATGAATCAGAAACTGTACCTTCGCATCGTTTTGCTGTTGGCCATGGTGGTGCTTACGTTGGCACCTTCTTTTAGCTCCGTATCCGCAACCTCGGCGTCGAATGCCTGTAGGAGTTGTCGAAGAGCCTGTTGGAGCGATTATCAACAGTGCCTGAGCATTGGTGCATTAGGCTGCGATGAAGTGTATGCCGATTGCGTAGCCAATTGTCCGTGTCCGTAGCTAACGCTGTAGCGCTGGGGTTGTTCCGCTTGAGCAATGCCAAAGTAAAGGGAGTCTCAGGGCTCCCTTTGTTGACCCTTTTCTTTCAGGCATTGCGGAACATCTGTTGCCCCGCGACCACGTTTCAAAACGAGACCAAGAACAGAAATCCATTAATCATTGTGATTCTCAAACCGCGAAATGGGCGCTCTGCCGGTCTTGAATAGCGAGGCCGTTCCGGCAATTTCCACAACTCGCTTCGTGCTGGCAAAACCGATACTTCTGTTGCTTGGGATGTTGTACTGCTAACCGGTATCTGGAAGAAAAAGCCACTGATAAAGCGGTCTGACTACGTGGGGGGAGTAGCCAGTCATTACGGCATCCGATAGATCAGAATCGAATGACCGATGTTAGCTATCGGTTGCAGAGCATTGAGTTTTCGCAAGAAGTCTTCGGTGCCGGGAAAATCAAAATGGCGCAGGTGCACGCCGCTTAAATTGGTGGCGCTGATGGCGACAATGGCACCGGCAGGAATCTGCTCGAATGGCACGACTTCATGGGCATCCAGCTTTTTCAATACCTGTAGGTTGTAACCAAGCAGATAGTTCGCCTTGATGCCATAATAGTCCGGCGATGCCGCGCCAAAGTAGGAAAGATAAAATGGCTCGTCGGGGTGCTGCTGTCTGTATAAGGCCAACCCCTTGAGGTCTTGCCCCCAGTCAATATTGGAATCGGTCAACCACTGCCGCCCGTGATCTGCGCCTCCGGCAATCTCGTTGAAGTAGGCTAAAAAATGCGGATAAATCAGCATCGTTTCCGCAAGGTTCCAGGTCAACAGCAACCCTACGACTACAGCCAGTCGTTTCGCCGCAGGTCTTTGCAAGGCGCGTCCGGCTTTGGTCGCGAACACGATGAGAAAGGGATACACCGGCAACAGATGACGATGCCCGATGTTGAGGTGTTGGAATATGGCGATAAGCCAATATAGCGCTACGGGCAACAACAACAATGCTTCAATGGCAAAGCCCGCGCCGTAGCGCTTGATGAAGAGAAAACCGGAAAGGATAAACAACAATAACGGAATAGGAGTTTTGACCACAAAGGTCACCAGGAAATAATACCACCAACCGGTTTCCGAATAATTCCCTAATAGAAACGCATAACGCGACTGTGTAGATTCCAGCGCCTGCAAAAAGCCATAGGTGTAAGCTTCCGGGAAGAGTCGAAGATTATATGCCATATGCAACAGGGAAGAAGTAAGGCCGCTCTTTTCCCAGTGCTGTTGCCAATCAAGACTGCGGACAACCGCCGGATCTGAACTGATGCTGGTATGAAAACCGTAACCCACCCAGATGACCAGTAAAGACACAACAAAGCTGAAGCCAAGTAGCACGATGACCACATAAGCTTTCTCTTGAAAGGTCGAGAACCGACGCGGCGAGTCAGACTTTCGCTCTTCAAGCGTGGCAATGGTGGTTTGGGAAAGCGCGAATGCTGCGCCCACCAGAAGTAAAAACAGGAAGACCAGAACGCCGGAAAATTTACTCACCAGCGTCAGACCCACGCAGACTGCAAAGAGTAAAACTCTCGCCAGCCTCAATTGGCACAAGGCTCTGTAGAAGGTATAGACCGAGAGAAAAAGAAAACCGGCGACCGCTAGATCGGTGGTTACGACTTGACTGTGCGCGAGAGTATCGGGATTGAACAGATACAACAACAAACCCAGATAACCGGCCTGCCAGCCGTAGAACTCGCGGGCGCAAAAGAAAACCCCCAAGCCAAAGCCTAGCGCCAGCACCACCACTGGGATTCTCGCCCAGAACACCAGCCGGTCGGCATCGTTCCATTCAAACAGGAATTTGGACCCGAAAGAGATTTGCTTATGTTCCTTCCACGTCGTGTCGGTGAAATCCGCAGCCGGGCGCAGGCGCAGCAAAGAGAGACCGGCCAGCGCTTTGACCAGGGGCGGATGTTCAGGATTCAGGCGGAAATCTCCCTGCGCGATATAGGTATATCCGGCAGAAATATGCGGCACTTCATCCGTGGTCGCATTCTTTTGGCGCATACTCAAAATCGAGATGCTCAAAAAGAGAAGCATGACCAGGGTGACGATGGAAATTTCAAGCCAAAGTCGCGGACGGTATTCTTGCGTTTCCGGTTCGGATTTCAACACGGCGTCAATATAAGCGCAATCGCCGGATCGTTTCAATCCCTGCTCGTAAGCGGCTCTGCAAAAGTTGCTGTCGGCTAAAAATAAAAATGTCAACTGGTAAACAATTTACTTGACGATGATTGTTATAACGACTATATTAAAAAGCGATGAGCGGAAAACTGAAACAGGAAATTCACCAGCACCGGGATTTCGCCAGTCTTGAAGCCGAAGCGGTCTTGAACATCTTACGCACGGCGGACGCTTTGGGACGCAGCGCCACGGACTATTTGAAGCCTAGGGAATTGACGCCAGCGCAATTCAATGTTTTGCGAATTCTGCGCGGCGCTGGAGCCGATGGCTTGAACTGCCGCGAAATCAGTCAGCGGTTGATTAAATTCGATCCCGATGTGACGCGCTTGCTCGACCGTTTGGAAAAACGCGGTCTGGTGTTGCGGCAACGGGAATCGCAAGACCGGCGGGTGATTACCGTCCGCATTACCACGGCGGGGTTGGCGATTTTGAAACAGCTTGACCGCAAAATGCTGGGCTTGCATAAACAGCAGATCGGTCATCTGAGCGAGCGCCAATTGAAAACTCTGATCCGGTTGTTAGAGATGGCGCGGGACAATTTGCGATAAAAATTTTGCCAGGATAGTCGTGATCACGACTATCCTGAAAACGATTGACTGGCGAGAGGGGCGATTGCTCTTGCTTTACCGAATGGCCAAATAACGGAAAAACCATCTCTCAACTCCGCTTATAGCGGGTTGTGGAAGGTGTGCGATTGGTTGAGCGGCGGTCTCCGGCTGCCGCCTGGCGGCAGCCGGAGACCGCCGCTCAACCAGGTGTTGTGGGCATAGGGAAATGAAATTCGCTATATTTTATGCTGCGATTTGATAGTAGATAGGTGAAGGAGGGTACGATTTTGAAAAGAATTTTTGGCAATATTATCAGCGGACGAGCGGCTATTGGTTTGTTGATAATTCGTGTCGTCGTTGGTGCTGCCCTGATGTTTCATGGCTGGGGAAAGCTGCAAAAACCTTTTGGTTGGATGCCGTCGGATGCAGGCATTCCGGGGTTCTTGCAAGCCTTGGCCACGTTGAGCGAATTCGGCGGCGGACTGGCTTTGATCATCGGCTTGCTGACGCCGTTGGCGGCGTTCGGAATCGCCTGCAATATGTTGGTTGCCATCTTCGGCGTTCACCTCAAAGCTGGTCAACCGTTTGTCGCGCTCTCCGGCGGACCGTCCTACGAACTAGCCGCAGCTTATCTCTCGGTTGCTTTGCTGATGATTTTTGCAGGCCCCGGCAAAATCTCTCTTGATGCCTTAATCTTCGGGTCTCGGCATCCATCGGGCGATTGACGATGCCGGAAAATGGTCATCTCAAATTGTCAAAGGCTTCATTGGCATTTGAGGGTTGGCGAAATTTTATCTCGAAAGAATAGTGCCAGAAACTTGCAGCGGCGCGCACCGCAAGACCTTCGCATGAAGTTAGCCAACAAACGGCACGCCGATTTTTTCCGCGTGTTCTTTGATCTTGGCCACTATGCCCAATGCCAGTGCCAGAGCGCGGCGACCATCTTCGCCACTGGTCAAAACCGGCGCGCCGTTTAATGCCGCCAGAAACGACTCGATTTCGATTCGCAACGGTTCGTCGCGCTCGCCAGTCAGCATCTGCATAGCAAAGTCCGGGCGACCTTGCGGCGTATGATTGACGGTCACTACGTTGGTTTCTTGCGTGGCGTAATCAATCGAAATGTATTGATTGGGTTGGAAAAAGCGTAGCTTGCGAACGCGCTCGGCAGAGACGCGACTGGCAGTTAAATTCGCCACACAGCCGTTAGCAAATTCGACGCGTGCATTGGCGATGTCAATTTTCGGCGTCAGTATCGGCACGCCTGCGGCACGGATTTCCGTCACTTCGCTTTGCGTGAACGACAGCACAACATCCAAATCGTGAATCATCAAATCCATCACTACGTCTATGTCCAAGCTGCGCGGCGTGAAGACGCTCAAGCGATGGCCTTCAAAAAATCGCGGCTTGTTGATAATGCGACGGGCGGCGCTTACTGCCGGATTGAAGCGTTCGAGATGCCCGACTTGCAATACGACCTGCTGTTGTCGAGCGATGGCAATCATCTCGTCGGCTTCGGCAAGGGTGCGCGCCAGCGGTTTTTCAACCAGCACGGCGATGCCCTTGCTCAACAGGTCGCAGGCGATTTGATGATGCGCGATGGTTGGCACGGCCAGGCTGACGGCATCCACTTTGCCAATTAATTCGCGGTAATCGGCAACGTAAGGGACGTGGTACTGTTGCGCCACCGCCTGCCCGTTGGCGGCGTTGAGGTCGCACACCGCGACCAGTTGCAGATGATCCATTTCGGCATAGACGCGGGCGTGGTGATGCCCGAATTGACCCGTGCCGATGACGGCAACTCTTTTCATGAATGCTTGCTCCACAGCGGCTTTGCCGTATGCCTATTGCTGGTGAAACGCTTGACCGGTCTGCGCCATCTCCCTACACTGAGAGCTTTGCTAGGCTTCGTATAGATAAGGCAAAGGTGCATGAAAGTTCCTCAAGTTTGGCGTTGGTTATTGAACCAGCCGCAAAAAAATAACCTTGCAATCATAGAGGAGGGGGCGGACTCTGCCAAGCGCTGGCGCTATGATGTTGCGGCGCTGCTCTTGTTAGCCGCCATTTTCTATTTTTTCGGCGCGGGAAAGATTGCGCTGTTGGGGCCGGACGAACCGCGCTATGCGGAAGTCGCACGCGAGATGCTTACCAGCGGCGATTATGTTTCGACGCGGTTGTGTGGTTGTCTGTGGTTTGAAAAACCGGTGTTGTATTACTGGTTGACCACGGTTTCGTATCATCTGTTCGGGGTCAATGAATTTGCCGCGCGTTTTGCCTCCGGGGCTATGGCAACGCTGACTGTGCTGGCGCTGTACTTCGCGTTGTCGCGTGCAGTCTCGGCGCAATTGGCAAGGCTGACGGCGCTGGTGCTGTTGAGCAGTGCCATTTTTATTGTCTATGCGCGAGCCGCGACGCCCGACATGGCGTTGACGGCGACGATGACGATAGCGATACTGGCGGGCTATCTAGCCAGTCGGGCAAAAGGGCGAGCCGAATTTGGTTATATGACCTTGTGTTTTGCGGCTATGGGGTTGGGGCTGTTGGCAAAAGGCTTGGTCGGCGTAGTTTTAGTTGTAGCGATTTTATTGACCTATTTGGTCATCGCCGGAAGATTGCGTTTTATTAGTTGGCGATATGCGCCGCTTTACCTGAGCGTTTTGCTGGCGGTTTCGGCTACCTGGTTTTTGCCGGTGATCGTGAAACACGGCTGGCAATTCATCCAGGAGTTTTTCATTGAGCAACATTTCAAACGCTATTTGACCAACACCTACGGTCATCCCCAGCCATTCTACTTTTTTACTTTCATCGCCATTGTCGGGATTTTGCCGTGGGCGATTTTTTTGTTTCCGGCAATGCTTCGCCTGCGTGCTTTGCGACCGCGCACCAGTGAACGCGACGCGGTGTTGACGCTGGCCTGGGTGTGGTTGGCGATTCCGTTGGTGTTCTTTTCGCTTTCGGAATCGAAGTTGCCGGGGTATCTGCTGCCGGTGTTTCCGGCGCTGGCGATTCTTGTAGGCGCGGAGTTGACAGTGTTTTTGCAGCCTGAAAAGACGCGCATGATGAAGGTCTGCGGCTGGTTGAGTGCGGGGGTGAGCGTGGTGCTGGTGGCAGGGTTTTTCTGGTATCTGAACAAAGTTGGCGTGGCTATGACTGGCGCAGCTATTGTGTTTTGGGTGTTGCCCACAGCGTTTGCAGGCGTCGCGATTTGGGCCAGCGTCAAAGGGAAAAGCCGCGAGTTGCTGGGCGGCATAGCGGCGGTCATCGTCAGTCTGCTTTTGGGCAGCACCTCGGCACTGTTTCCCGTCTTGAGTGAGAAAATCAGTTTGAAGACGCTATCGTTGGCGGCGGCAAAGGCGTTGCGACCGGAAGAAAAAATCGGCTTCTACATCTTAAAAGAATTTGCCCCGGTCTTTTATGCTCAAGGCCGCGTCGTCTGTCATCACGATGATGTATTGAATGCGTTAGACCAGAATAAACTGGTGCCGCCGTTGGAACAGTACCCGAGTGTGATTTTCATCACCCGAAAACGCTGGCTGGAAGGCTTGATGAACGACCCGCGATTCACTGTGGAGTTCATCGCCCAACAAGGCGAGTTTTATGCCTTGCGGGTGCAGTTGAGAAAGTAAGGGAAGGGGAAAAAATATAACCCCATAATTTTCGTTGAGAAGCGGTCTGTGACCGCCAGTCCAGCGGTCACAGACCGCTTCTCAACGAGGGGCTATTTTTTGCCGTTTCCCTAAGCAGGCGGCGCGCTATGCCCGCTTCGACGATGCAGAGCGGAGTGGCCGCGTCAGTTTGGCAGCAACACGGAGGCCACAGAAAGTGGCGGACAGCGGTTCGCCTTTGATGCTCAATCCGCTTCAGCGATTGGCGAGCGACGAATGGTTCAATATAACTTGGGTTTGATCGCCAGCGTTTTGGTTTTGTCCTGGAGCAGCAGCAATATGATGATGCCAAAAAATCCCAGCAATCCCAGATAGCCGACAAGGTTGTGATAGCCTTTGCCGTGAGCGTAAATCCGCGATCCGTAAATCAACGAGAAGGCCGACAGAAAAGCAAAAACGATGGATAAAATATCGGCATAGGTTTCGCCGGACAAGTGATTGGGCGTCGAATAATTCATCAACAGATGTATCGGATAAAAAATTCCTAGCGGCAGCACCAAAAAGGCAGACGTGATGGCGCTCAACAAGCCTTTGCCAAAATTATCGGCGGAGCGCGCAAAGACCGTAAACATCTGCGAGGCAATCAGCAAAACCAGCGCGTACCAGAACAGTTTTCGAGCTTTCATTTTGGTTTCGTAATTCATAAGATGAACTTCGCTTCCGTTCCTGTAGTGCTGACGGTACAGGAACTCTTGACAACAGGATGGACCGACGCTCAACCCTTTACTTGGCCTTGGCAACGGCCACGGGTTTGGGGGCAACGCCGAAAATCGCTTCCTTAAAGAAGGCGGCAACGCGCGCGTCGTAAGCCGAGGAATCGGTTGTATAAAGGCGCTCTTGTCGCGTCTTGTCCACTTCAATCAACTCTTTGCTGCCTTTGGCTTGGTCGTACAATTCCTGCGTGGTGTTGGCCGCTAACGAAGCATCTTTGCCTTTGATAAAGAGGAATTTTTGACTGGCGGCGTTCACTGCATTGATGGCCGAATCGTCGCCCTGTCGGCGCAGCAGATACATCTGCATGGTCAGGCCGGTCAACTCTTTCGTCCATTTGGAATCCACCAGGGTGTTAGCCGAAGTGCTGTTGTCGCCGACGATGTTTTTTAATCGCCCACTGACAAAATGCGAGACATCCTGATACACCGAATCCACCGCCACGGCTTTCACCATATGCTCTTGTGAAGACGCGACCAGCGAGATGTAACCGCCCAGGTCAACGCCGTACAAACCGATGCGGCCATCCACCAACTCTTCTCCCGAAGCCGTCTTCATCTCCTTCAGAAATTTGATGGTCGAGAGCAGATCATCTTTTTCATAGGTTCCCAACCCCGACCAGTTGACAGGGCTTTCGCCGTGACCGCGCATATCGTACATCAAGATGTGAAAACCGGCCTTGTACAACTCGACACCGAGGGTCAATAAATCGGAACGATTCGAGCCGTAGGCGTGCGACAGAATAATGGCGGGCGCGGGTTTGCCTTGCGTCAAAAACCATCCGACGGTTTGCGTGCCATCCGAGTTTTTCCATTTCTCGTCCGACCAGATGGGTTTTTGCATGATGATTTGAAAATCGCGTGGCGAACCATAGAGCTGGGTTTTCGCCGGATGCGTCAACCGATGGATAAAATAAAAACTCAGCGAGCCGACGCCAACCACCAGCACCAGCACTGCAGGAATGAAGACCCACATCACCCGCTTGAGCGTCAGGCGCGTCTTTTTCGGAATCATAATGTCCTCGAAATCTATGGGGCGGGTTGCAACAAAGGGGCAAAGTGATTTAACGACAGTTCAACCTGATGGTAAAACACTTCCCCCACATTATAAATTTTCCTTGCCGCTTGGCAATAGTTTTCTCGCTCGTTGACACTGCTGCAAGGGCTTGCGTACACTGCTTGCAAACATAGAAACGGAGATGTCAATGTGATCGCCCAACTTTCCGGTAAACTCATTGCCAAACAACCCAACAGCATTATCTTGGATGTTCATGGCGTCGGCTATGAAGTCACCATTCCCATCACCACCTTTTATGGGCTGGGCGAAATGGGTTCCGAGGTGTCGCTGAAAATTCATACTCATGTGCGCGAAGACTCGTTGCAATTATTCGGCTTCGCCTCGCTGCGCGATAAAGAGTTATTCCTGAAATTATTGAGTGTCAGCGGCATCGGCCCCAAGGTCGCCATCACCATGCTCAGTGGCATGGCCTCGGCAGAATTGATTACCGCCATCACCAAAAACGATTTGGGACGCTTGACGGCGATTCCGGGAGTCGGCAAAAAAACTGCCGAGCGCGTCGTCGTGGAATTGCGCGATAAACTCGGCAAGATGGTTTTTGAAGAAGGCGAGATGACCGTATCTGTCCAAACCGCCTTGAGCGATATGGCCATCAAAGAAGACACTGTAGAGGCGTTGATTGCCTTGGGCTATCCCAAACCGGTAGCCGAACGCGCCGTCAATGCGGCACTCAGCGAAGACGGCGACACCACCATTCAAGCGGTGTTGAAGCGTTCACTGAAACGGCTGTCTCGATAACCCCTTAGCCATGCGTTTGCCGCTGCCAGCTATTTAGAGCGTGTCGCGGAATCCCAGAAACTGCCCATATGTTGTAGGTGGTTAAGCCATCACACACAATATCTGGACAAAGCATCCATTTATGCGACACGCTCTATTTATGAAATTGTTTTTGCAGGCCGCAGGGCTTGAATCTGTCGCTCCGGTTGGCGTGCCATCCCTGTTTTTCTACAAGCCGGACGAAGCCTGTGAAACGATTTCGTGTTTGAGAGGTTTTTGTGATGACCGAAATTCACAACCCGCACGACCGCTTTTTCAAAGAAGTCTTTTCGCACCCCGAAGCGGCGGCGGAATTCTTCGCGGCTTTTCTGCCTTCGCACCTCGTCGCCCTGCTCGACCTCGCGAAACTCGAACCGATTAAAGACTCGTTCATAGCTCGACTTTGTACATTTTTCAGAGGCGAACCGAGCTTGCCAATCCCCCCGATGGCAATCGGGGGATAGTTAAAGCCCAACCTACGAAACGCCGCCTACGATAAACGAATCCCCCCGATGGCAATCGGGGGATGGTTAAAGTCCAACCTACGACAACGCTGTCAACGAGAAACGAATCCCCCCAACGGCAGTTGGGGGATGCTTAAAGTCCAACCTTGCCCGAGGCTCAAGGCTGGACTTTAAGCATCCCCCAACTGCCGTTGGGGGGATTGCAAAAAAAC
>JACQDB010000102.1 GCA_016201275.1 Acidobacteriota bacterium | reverse complement strand
TTTCAAGGAGGGGCGACCACCGCAGGCTCGCCCGTACCAGATTGCACTTTATTTTATCCACAATTTCAGCAAAGCGCGCTCTTCATTTCCCCTCGCCTTCCAGTGGCTTCTCTACCGGCTACTCTCCGTTGCGCCTTCGGTGCGAGAGCCCTACGCGGTTGGTGCTTGCCTATATTGTTTTCACCTGTCGTTTTCTCAATCACCCTTGAACCAGAATTTGGTCTTCGCTGCCCACTCACTCTTGGGATAATTTTTGTGCAGTAGGTCGTAAGCCATCTTGGAAAACTTGCCGGTCTCTTTATTGGTGCAGCCGTAGCGCGTGGACTTCACCGCCAAGTGCAGCATCTCCGCGCAGCGCGGGTCTGTAGGTTTGAGCGTTGCCAGACGCACCGCCTGGGCGCACAAATAATTAGGCGCAGTGCCTAAAGCGCGCAACTTCGCGTTCTCTTTTATCGCGGTTGCGCGTTGCGATAAAGCGATAAAATCCGGCACACGCAGTTGGCTCTCTTTCTTCTCCGGCGGATTGTCGGGGTCCGCGGTAGCATTCAATTTGTCCAAGCCGCTGATAAAATCCTCGCACCACCAGTTGTCACGGTAATTGTCTATTTCGTTCACCGGGGTGCGCCGACCGACACCCGCATCAATGTATGGTTCAATGCCGGGATACTTCAACATGAAATAGATCGTCGCAAATTTTTTGTCATTGCCGCTGGCGGCGTTGAGGTAGTCATCAAGCGGCGCTTTCAAATTCGGCGCAAGGCTCTGCAACATCAAGGCCAACTCGTTGCCGGTCGCTTCATCATCGAGCAAAGCGGCACGCGCCCACGCCGCCTGCGCGACTTCGCGGCGCAGATAAGCGGGCAAAGTTTTATTGGCGGCGGCCTCTTTCAAACTGTTCAAGGGGAAATTTTGATTCAAGATTTCGCGCCCGTCTTGATCGAAGGCGACGCGGCCTTTGGCGAACTCTTTCAACGTCGCGTCGTCGTTCATCTGCGCCGCCGTGGTGGGAATTTCTCTGCCATCTTCGTTAAAAGAAAAGGCTGCAGGCTTGCGCTGCGCGTACTGCAAAAACTCGTCCAGGCTTTGGGCGAGTTGCATACGCAGCGAACGAAATTCATTGAGCGTCGAAGGCGCAAGCGCCGCCGCGTGTTGCGTCAACAAGGTATCGAGCAGGGTGCGCGCTGCGGCGGTTTGGTTAGCGCCCATCAACAGCCGCACTTGATGAAACGCGACCGTTGCATACGCCGGGGAAGCGGGTTTCACTTTCGCGGCGGCGGCCAGCAAATCGTTGACTCGCGCATTCTGTGCATCCACTTTCGACAACGCCGCAACCAGCCACGCAAGCGAAGGCGTCTTCGTCCATTTCTGCAAGGTGTAATCGAGCGCCGCTTTGTCGGTCACTTGAAAAACCATCACCCAATCGGTCATCTCATCGCTGCGTTCGGCGCTCGGCAGGTTGGCGAATTTTCGGTTGCCTTCCAAATCATCTTTAACAAATTTATCCATCAAGGCAGTGTAATCCCAAAGGTCTTGGCGAATCGTCGCGCCGGAATTTTTCTGCAACACCGCTTGCGCCAATTCGTGCAGATGCGCCGTGGGATTCAAACGAAAGCGCACGTAATTCAAAATGCCTCTGGCGCTGGCGTGCAGGGCGCTCAAACGGTTATCGCCGAGAATCTTTTTCAAACGCGCTTCGGCTTGCTCTAAAGTTGCTGCGTCAACTTTGCCTTCTTCGGCGACCAGCGTGCCTTTGCGAACCAGTGCGCGAGCGGCCAAGTAAGGCGCAAGGATTCGATACGGTGAAGTCTGGTCGGCGGCGATTTCCGAAAAGCGCTTTTCGGCTTCGTCGAAATCCTGCGAATAAAAATTGGCGGCGGCGATTTGATAAGCTCTGTCGGCTTGAATCAGCGGCGGCATAGCAGCGCTGGCAGGCGCGGGAATGGTTTTGCCTTCGTCGCAATTTTTGAACACCTGATCCTGCGCCTGCAACCACTCTTTGACCGGCGGACTGGTCGCGCCGAATTTGGCTATGCGTTCGTTGAGGGTGTTAGCGGCAGTTTTGAAAGCGTCATCCGGGCAATTGGAATAATGTTGAAAGCTGTCTTTGCTGGCGGCTCTGGTGGTGATGGTTTCCGAAATCGGCGCAGCTCCGGGAACTTTTTTGCGCGCTTCAAGCCAGGCTTTCACCGCAGGGTTTTCGCTGTCATCGAAATTCAAATCAAGACGGGCTTGCCAAATCGAAGTGACGGCTTTCTGTTCTTCCTGATCGAATCCCAGCCCTGCGAAATACCGATAAGCGACGGCCAGATACGAGCGCGCATAAGTCGGTTGAATGACGCCGAGTTGTCCTGCTGCATATTGTTCCATAGGAAAATCGGGATGCACGCTGAAGCTGAAAATGGCTTCTTGCGAAAACGGGCCGCACGCCTGTTGCGGTTGCGGCGTGTAACACAGGAGTGCAAATATCAGGGCGACCAACAGCACCAGCTTGCGCTTTTGCAAGCGTCGAAAGATTTTTTTTGTGAGGGAAAGATTCGCATTTTTCATTGCCATTGTTGTACTCCTTGAATTGCCTGGTGCGCGGCTTCTGCGCTCCACGGGCGTTCACTGAAAATATAAACGCGACGACCGGAAGGCAGGCGCGGCAAAGGCTGATCGGTTGAAATGCCGAAACTGCGGCGGGCAATTGGTGGACGAAAATCGCCGCCTGCGGTCAACCGATTGATAATCTGTTTTTCATCCACGCCCAGGCGAAAGAGCATAGGCACGGCTTCGTCTGCCGCCAGGTCAGTAATCCAATTGTCATCCAAACCCCAGGAGGCGAGCGCGGTAATCGAAAGCGGCATGGTGTCGGGCAGTTGCTGGCGCAGGTCTGTGAGCAGGGCTTGATAAAAATTGCGTTCGCTGGTGGTGGCATCGAAATCAATCTGCACGGCGGCAACGCGAGGATTGCCAAGCGCCTGCAAAATGCCAGCGATAATTTTGTGACGTTGGGCGAGCGAAAATTCCGGCGCGTGTTGCTTGTCGGTTTCCAAGCGCGTGACGGCGATCAGATATGTGCCTTGCGGAATTTGCAGCGGTTGCAGGCGCGGACGAAGCGTCGTTTCGCCGCCGCTCAAGCGCATCGTCATGGCAAGTACGGCAACGCCGGTTTGTGTGGGATTAATGAAGCGCAAATCTTCAGGCCGTTCCCACGCCCACAAAATAATTTTCGGCATAGGCGTCAGGCGTTCTTCGGCGGTGATGGAGCGTTTCGCCTGTGATTGCAGCTTGAAATAAAGCGTCAACGCCAGCACCGTCGGCAGTAACAGGATGAGGGCGGCAAGCACAAGTTTTTGCGTCTTGGTAAACGACATAAAAAATCAGCGTTCAGTTTCGTCAGACAGCGCGCCACGAAGCGGCTTAGAATTTTTCGCACGCTTGACTCGCGACCCAGTGCGTCGGGAGCCAGTTGTAAAATAATCATTCCGCGACAACTAAGCAAAGCGATAACGACAAAGTTTTTGAGGAAGGAGTTGGGTAGGCAGCCGCAAACCTTGTTGCACCTTGCAAGGTGGTGAAACTTGCGCCGGAGGCGCAGAGGAGATTAGCCAGTGCTGTAGGCACTGGAACACGAAGTGGAATGAAGATGGGGCTCTGAAAGGGCGCAGGAATTTTCCGGCCTCGAACCTCCTGCCCCCCTTCAGGGCGCGAAAAGATTGCCGTCATTGATTCCAGTGCCTACAGCACTGGCTAATCTCCCAAGCCCCTGCGGGGCAGACCAACGGAAAGCACGAGCTAATCTCCCAAACCTCTTTGGCTAAGACAACTAGGGTTGCGTTTTCAAACTCGCATTGCCCTGCCTGCGGACGCGCTATAGAATCCTGCCTGTGAAAGTGAGTCGGTTACCGTGAGTCAAATCATTGACGCGCTGCAAACCATGCCGTATTGGTTGATGAGCCTTGTGCTGCTGCTGGAAAATCTCCTCATCTTTGCTCTGGCGCTGTTGGTGGGGCAATGGATGACGCGCCAATTTGCTGCGCGTCCGGTGGCCTTTGCGCCCTTAGCCATAGATAAAATGCAAATCGCTTTGACCGTTTCCACGCTGCTGCTCAACACTGCTGTGACCGTCGCCGGACTCTGGTTGTGGCGCAAAGGCATCGTGCAATTCCGCGAAGACTTGGGCGGGCGGGCGCTCCTGGATGTCTGCATACTGATCCTCGTCATGGATTTCGCTATGTACTTTTTGCATCGCATAGCGCACTGGCAATGGCTTTTTCCACTGCTGCACCGCACGCATCACGTTTATGAAAATCCGCGTCCGCTGACCTTGTTCGCCTTGAATCCGGCGGAGGCCGTAAGCTTCGGTTCGCTGTGGCTCGTGGTGATAGCGCTTTATGATGTGTCGTGGCTGGGCATGACGATTTATCTGGCGCTCAATGTAGCGTTCGGAATTATCGGCCATCTGGGCGTCGAACCGTTTCCCGATTTCGTCAAACGTGCGCCGCTGTTGAGCTGGCTTTCGACCAGCACCTTTCACGCCCGGCATCATCAAGACCTGCGGCACAACTTCGGTTTTTACACCTTGATTTGGGATAAATTATTTGGCACGTTGTCGCCGCGCTACGTTGAAGAGTTTGGCAAATTGCCACACCGCACCACATAAAAAGGCGCGAAGTGTTTCACCGCACTTCGCGCCTTCTTCTCGCTTCCAATGACAACGCCGAGGCGTTATTTGAAAAACGTATTGAGCATCTCTACGGGTAACGAGACGCTGACCTTCACATCCACATTGTCGTTGGTGATTTTCAAACTCTTTAAGAGTTCAGCAATCGAACTGGTTTTTGGATCGTTGGACGCGCCTAGAACCCCTTTGATCATGTTGAGCAGACTGCCCAACTGCTCGGTCATCTCTTTGGCATGGTCGGCGGTGTCGTTTCGCAGCGAAGCATTGACGCCGATGCCGGAAGCCACATCCACATCTCCGAAGATCAATTGCAGCGAGGCGAAGTTGGGCATCGGCATACCGCTGTTCTCCAGTCCTTTGGTCATGCCCGGCGTCATCTCCAAAGCGAAATGAATGGCCGAGGCGCTGTTTTGCGACAGCCCTTCCATTAACTTGGCATTCTTGGTGACATTCGGTTTATCGCCGTTGCGAGCGTCAATTGAAGCCTGCACCTCGGTTGATTTTCCTGCCACCACGGTGTTGGCATCAAGGAAAGCGAAAGCCATTTGATGAGCGGTTGGATTGGCGATTTCCTTGATCGTATAAACGTCAAAGTTTTTGTACTTCTGCGTTTCGATTTTGGTTTTGTCGGAGTCGCGCAGATGAGAAAGCAAGGTCTGTTGATTGAAAGCGCCGCTGACCACTATGGTCGGGTCGTTGAATGTGGCAGCGGGGAAAGAGAGGGCGGCGGTGTTGATGTCGGCAAGGTTCAATCCGGCTTTGCTGATTTCCATCTGCACTTTATCGAGCGTGGATTTTAATTTGCCTTGTGAAAACAGGCTGCTGCTCAACAACTTTTGCACATCAACGACGATGACCGCGCCGCCGTCCGGCAAGTTGTTTAATAACTCGCTGGCCGCAGGTGTGGGCGCAGCCGTTGCCGCAAGACTGGCGATGCCGACGCTGATGGCGAACAGCAAGCTTGAAATTCCAAACGTAATTTTCTTCATGGAAACTCCTCTGGGTTGAATTCTCTTTCTCCACCACACGAACGCGGCCTGAAAAAATGTGCGTTCGTACCTGACAAATTATAGGCGCGAACCTGGATTCGCCAAAGCGAATCTTGTCATCGCGCACCTCCTAGAACGACAGCAAGCGGCTACAGGTTTAGAAAAAATCAATTTATTTTCGGAGCAACATGGATGCTGCGCTTGGCAAGGCAGTTGCCAGTCTTGCGCGCCGCGCCGCTGCTTGCTTAGAATGAATCTCTTTTTAAGGAGCGCAAAAATCCGAAGTGAAGGCGGCGATTGGTAAACGCGCGGCTCTATCATTTCGCTTTGAACCAATGCCAAAACGAACCTCAACCCGCGCCGCCGCTTCGCCCACCGCCAAAACCGCAACCGCTGGCGAGGCCGTCACGCCGACGCTTGCCGCCGCGCCAGTGCCGCCGCCTCATCCCGGCAAAATTTTTCGCAAGGCGAGTGTGCTACTGCCTGTAGCGTTGGCCTTGTTGTCATCACTCAATACCTTGTGGAATGGGTTTGCCTTGGATGACTCGCAGCAAGTCTTGAACAATCCCTTCATCCGAGATTTGAAAAACCTGCCGCTCGCCTTCACCACCAGCGTCTGGTCGTTTGCCACCACCGACATCGGCGCGACCGCGCAGCCCTATTACCGACCGTTGTTCAGTGCGCTGTTTACGCTGATCTACGCCGTGTTCGGCAGCGGCTCGGCAGTAGGCTGGCATCTGGTCAACATACTGATTCACGCGGCGGTCACCTTTTTGGTCTATGTGGTTTGCAAAGAGTTGACCGGACGCCAGCGCCTGTCGCTGATTGCCGCGAGCCTGTTTGCGGTTCACCCCGCGCATACCGAATCGGTGGCGTGGATTTCCGGGGTCACAGACCCTTTGATGTCGCTGTTGGTCTTACCGGCTTTCTATGGTTATCTGCGCTATCGGCGCAGCGGAAACTTTTATTTTCTTGCCGTCACCCTGCTCGGTTTTCTGGGCGCGCTGTGGAGCAAAGAGACCGCTATCGCCTTGCCCTTGGTGATTGCCTATTGCGAGTTGATTTATTTCAAAGAGGCCGCGCCGTTTTGGCAAAGGCTCAAGCGTCTGCTGCTCATCGCGTTGCTGTTTGCTGTGCCGTTGGCGATTTATCTGTTTACCCGTCATCAGGCGTTTGGCGCATTCGTGGCTGGCGATGATTTGCGCTATCCGTTCAGCGTCGCTGTGTTGACCATCCCGCTGGCGATTCTGAAATACCTGTGGTTGAGCGCCATTCCCGTAGGCTACAGCTATCAACACTACACCGCCTTTGTTACTGCGCCGGGCAGTTGGCAATTTCTGCTATCGCTGGTTGCGGTCGTCGCGCTGGTGGTTGCCATCGTCCGCAGCCCATCGCGATTGTTGCAATTTGCCAGCCTGTGGTTCTTCGCTTTTCTGGCTCCGGCGCTGCTGGGCATTGTCACTTTTGACCCTTCCTATCTGGTACAGGAGCGTTATCTGTATTTGCCCTTGATGGGGTTTGCGTTGCTGGTCGCCTCATTCATTGAATGGCTGGCGGCACGGCAAAAAAATATTGAGCCGCAACGGCTGGTGACCATTATCAGCGCGGTGCTGGTGCTGCTCTTTGGCGCGGTCTATGTTTGGTACAACACGCAATGGTATGACACCGTAAAAGTGTTTCAAAGAGTCGTCGCTGCCGCACCTGATTCGGCTTACTCGCACGCTGCTTTATCGGGCGTTTATGCTTCGGCAGGTCGCCCCAGAGAGGCCGAGCAGGAAGCGCGCAAGGCGCTGGAACTGGACCCGCAGTGCATCTATGCCTATGCCAATTTGAGCTACTTCGCCAAACAAAAAGGCAAACTCGACGAGGCAATTGCGTTTCTGGAACAGGCCAGAGCGACCGTGCCGCTGACGCCGATCACGCATACTCACATCGCCACCATTTTATTGAATCTGGGATTGCTGTACGCGCAGCGCGGCGAGTTGGAGCGTGCGGAAACAACGCTACAGGAATCGAACGCCTTGTGGTCGCGCACTATTGGTTATTACTACACGGGACAGTTTTATTATAATCAGGGGCGCTTTGCCGAAGCCTTGCCTTACTATGAAACGGTACTGCGTCGAGTGCCGGAAAATTACGCGCCGATACGGCTGACGTTGGCCAATGTGTATGACAAACTCAATCAGACCGGGCCGGCGCTGGCCGCTTATCATCAGTTTCTTGAACTGGCACCGGCCAATGCTCCCGAACGCGATCAGGTAAACCGCCGCCTGCAACAGCTTCAAGGAACTCAACCGACCAAGTAAGATTGGAATAACTATATTCAAAACGGCGTTCAGGAGTTATAAAAAACAGGAGGTTGCAATGATACAAACTATAGGCGTAATCGGTTCCGGCACTATGGGCAATGGCATCGCTCAGGTGGCGGCGTGCGCTGGCTTCAAAGTCGTGATGCGCGATTTGACCACAGACTTTCTTCAACGCGGATTGGCCAACATAGACCGGAATCTGCAACGCGACGTGGATAAAGGTCGCATCAATCGTGAAGCGAAACAGGAAATCCTGTCGCGCCTCGAAGCGCAAACCGAACTCGATGCCTTGCGCGATGTGGATTTCGTTATCGAAGCGATTAACGAAGACTTCGCCATCAAAACGGAGTTGTTCAAAACTCTGGACACTCTGGTGCGCCCGGAAGTCATTTTGTCGAGCAACACCAGTTCGATTTCGATTACCAAACTGGCAGGCATCACGAGTCGCCCGGATCGTTTCATCGGTATGCACTTTTTCAATCCCGTGCCGGTGATGAAACTGCTTGAAGTGGTGCGCGGCATGGCGACTTCCGACGCGACCTTTGCGACGGTGAAGGAACTGGGCGCGGCAATGGGCAAGACGCCGATTGTGGTCAACGATTCGCCCGGCTTTGTTTCCAATCGCGTATTGCTGCCGATGATCAATGAAGCGGTCTATGCGCTCTATGAAGGCGTCGGCACGGTGACAGCGATTGATGAGGTGATGAAGCTCGGCATGAATCATCCGATGGGGCCGTTGCAACTGGCCGATTTTATTGGTCTGGATGTTTGCCTCGCCATACTGAATGTGTTATATGATGGATTCAACGATTCGAAGTACCGGCCTTGCCCCTTGTTGAAAAAGTATGTGGATGCCGGTTGGCTCGGTCGCAAAACCGGAAAAGGGTTTTATGAATACTGAGACCGAAACACCTTGAAGCCTTGAAACCGGCTACTGTAGCCGGTTTCAAGGCTTTGCACGAGGCTTCGGCGTACTCAAGAACGGATTTGGGAATCATGATAATCTGTCAGAAATGCACGCATAAAAATCCTTACGACCGCGAAAGCTGCGTGCAGTGCGGCACACGGTTGATGCTGATTACCAACACGCGCACGGCGGCGGCTTATGGCGGCATCGAAAGTCTGCTCCGCCCGACCCTCGAAGAGCATCTGTTGGAGCGCATCACGGCGCTCGAAACCGCCTTGATGCGGACGCAGGATCGGCTGGAAATCATGTTGGAGTTGCTGCATCGGCAAGCGACCAGCGGCCTCTATGACCACGCCATGATTGACGCTCTGGTGGAGCATCTTTCCGAGCGCGGCGCGGTGGAAGGTGGCAAGCTGGAAATTCTCTGGCGCGACCGCGTTGCCGAACATTATGAAGAGGCCAGCGAAAAAGACAAACTGGAGAAAGTGCTGGAATTGATGCTTGGCGATTTCGGCGGCGACAACATAGATTTATTTGCGCGTCTGCTGGATACCGGCGCGGATCTTTTCCTCGAAGGCAATGCCAAACGCGGCATACGCTATTTTGAAAAGGCGCTGGTCTTGGACCCCGCCAACGCCATCTTGGCGTTTTTCATCGGCGAACATTTTTTTCGCATCAACAAACCGACTTTAGCGCAACTGTATCTGGAACGCGCCATCAACAAAGAGCCGGAGAATCATCTGGCGATGTTGATGCTAGGAGTGATCTGCGGCGACAACGGCGAATTGGATTTGGCCAAAAATTATTTGACTCGCGCTTTGAAGTTAAAGAAAGATTCGTTCACGGCGCATTACGGCTTGGGACGCATACTGGCCAGCGAAGGCAAATTGCGCGAAGCCATAGGGCATTTGAAACAGGCGTTGCGCTTGAAGCCGACGCCGGAAATGTATTATCTGGTGGGGCGCGCCTATCTCGATTATGGCCGCGCCGAAGTGGCGATGCGCCATTTGCGGCGTTGCGTTGATCTTGACCCGAAATTCGATGCGGCGCTTTATCATCTGGGCTTGATTTATTTGAAGCAGAACGAAACGCTGTTGGCGCAAGAGCATTTTCAAGCGGCGCACGATTTGAATCCGCGTGAGCCGCGTTATCGCGTAGCCTTGCGAACCCGCAAAGCTGCGAGTTTGACGCCGTTGCCGGTCTTCGGACGTGCGGCGGTCTCCAATCGCAAAGTGGTCACCAGCGGCGATGTGCGTTTGGTCGAATTGCTGCGAAGCGATTTGCTGGATGTCAATGTGGAAGGGCGCAAGAGTCAAAAGCGCGGCTAGAAAACAATCGGCTCTTCCGTAACTTCCGTGAAGGGTATCAAGATATTGTGCTATCTATCGCAACGGCGCACAACATCTTGGGAGTCTTCACAGAAATTACGGGAGAGCCAAAAAATCAGTCGGGTTGCCAATTTGCTGACGGTACAGAAGGGTCTCGGACTGGGCGTTTCCTTAGCGGCTTGGCGTGCGACCGCCGATGGGTGCAACCGACAACGAATGTCGCCCATGCTGCGCCAGGAGTTCTCTTTCATCGCGCCACTGCAAGGGTGAAGGCGGACCACAGTTTTCTTGATATAAGCCGAAGGCCAAAGCGATATGTCCACTCATATCGCTTTGGCCTTCGGGGTTTGCGGCTGAAAAAAATCGTCAAATGCTGGTCAATGCGTAGTCGCGCTTTCGTGCGAACGGCTGCCATTGGGCAAGACCGAGACGCTGCGCGAGGTGGCGTTAAACTTCGTTTTGGTATCCTGGATTAAGCTGTAAATATCAAAACCCAGAGCATCGAGATTCATCGCCAAGTCGTCGCTTGAGGTGATGTAGAGAACCGGGCGATACCCATAATAATCTTTGATCTCAAGGAGTCGCTCGATGACCTCTATCGGTTCAAATGTTTGAGCTGGATCTTTGAAACTAGCCATCTTTTTACCCCCACCTTTCATTTTAGCTTTACGTCCCTGTGCTGCAAATAGTTTTTCAAAGCATCGCTGAGATGTTACAAACGCTTTCAAAGGATGTATGAAATCATTTCAAAGCTGTGTGAATACCGAACAACCGACCACGCGATTCCCGCCCTTCTGCGTCTCTTCCTGAACGAATCTCACAGGAGCAACTTGCAAGCCAAGACGAACGGCCACCGTTGATAAAAATTCGGGAGCGCTGGCGTGGAGAACAAACAGCTTGAGGAGATACGGAAACATCCAAGTGTTTCCAGAGCCACCAGCGCGGCAACCGGCTGATGGCTCTGCGGGTGTCGGTTAAACCGCTGTCGCAGTTTTGGTGTCTGTAGAAGTCTTGTCAGTTTTGCTATCCGGCTTTTTCTCGGCCTTGCTTTCGGTTTTACTCTCGGCTTTATTTTCGGTTTTGCTTTCCGCTTTGGTTTCGGCTTTGCCTGTAGCCGCCGGTTTCGCGTAATCAGTCGCGTACCAGCCGCCACCTTTCAGTTGAAAACTGGTGCGCGAAAAAATCTTTTCCATCCTGCCTTTTTTGCACTTGCTGCATTTTTTCGGCGGCGCGTCGCCAACCTTCTGCAGCATCTCCAGGTGGTTGCCGCACTTTTCACATACATACTCGTATATTGGCATACGCTCAAAACCCTCCACAAAAAAAATACAAGTTTCAAACCCCTACTTGATCTTCAAAGCTACCCTTTGAGAGTAGCGGTAGTTCAACTATCAATCAAGAGAAATGTCTGAAGGATGCTCGTCCGCATCCGGCGCAGCTTACAGATGTCTGCGGAAATAACGGGCAAATAAAAAGCCCGCATAATATTTGTAAGGTGAACGCCCCAAGCTGTAATGACCGCAGGGCAAAATAGCGCGCTCCAGATTGGTGTCGTGTTTGTCGCACTCTGCAAAAAGCAATTGCGAAAGCTCCGGCGTGAAAGACAAATCGTAACGCGCCGACAACAGCAGGCCGCGCCGCCGATTGCCTTGCAGACGATGGACATACGCATTAGGACTGATGGCCAGCCAGGCGTTTCGCAGGTCTTCTTTGGTAATGACCGCTTCCAAGCCGCGTCGAACGTGCGCCGTGGTGATGCCGTCCCACACTACATCGCCGAAATAGCTGGAGACGTGATTGTAAAATCCCACCTTGATGCGTTGGTCATGCACATAGGTCAAAAAGGCTATACACGAACCGAGACTCGTACCCAGGATGCCTATGCGGCCATAGCCTTGTGCGATGAGCCAATCAATTGCCGAACGACAATCCAGCACCGCCTGCCGATTGGCCTGCAAGGTGCGCCCTAAATTAGCGCTGACAATATAATCGGCGCGTTCAAAACCGGTCAGCATACGCCTGTCGTGATACGGCAAACTCAAACGCAGAGCGGCAATGCCTACGCGATTGAGCAGGCGACAGACGGCTACGTGTTCATCAATCTTGGCATTCCAATGCGGCAAGACCAAGACAGCGCGGCCTCTGGCGCGAGCGACCTGTTGGGCGAGCGAGTCACCGGCTTCGGGTTGGCGCGGCGGCACAGGGAAGTAGCGAGCGTGAACCGTGTTGTTTTCGGCGTAAGGCGTTGGCTGGGCGCTGGCAAAGGTCAACCAATTGTCATCCAAGAAAAACTCTTGCACGGGAGGCGCGGAAAAAAAGGTGTCGCTTTCGGCGATGGCGAGTTTATTGAAGTCGAAAATTGCTTGGAGCGCGGCGCGGGTATCACCGCTTTCAATATCTGGAAAACGCGAGAGGGTCGGGGCCGAAAGCTGCTTCGCGCCGTGGCCATTGGCGTGGCCATTATGATGCAGCGCGCCATTGCCGTTTGTCGCAAGGGCGCGAGAAGTTTTGCCAGATGAAAAAATATCGTGAGATAAAAATTCATGCCCCCATTCAAAAGGGCGCACCACGCGGTTGTTGTCCCGTTGCGCGAGTTTGCGCTCCCACTTGTAGATAACTTTTTTCAACATAGTATCAGCGAACTTTTTTGCGAAGAATCGAAACGCCTATTCTAAAAAAGCCGCGCCCGTTTGCTCAAGCCCGTTGGCGTGAATCTTTGATGAGGGGGTGCAAGTAAAAGTGAGACGCCAGCAGAAAGAAGCTTCCGGTTCGCCGCCCTGCAAGGGCGCAATTCACCAGCCCAGTCCAACGGGCTGGTGAATTGCGCCCTTGCAGGGCGGCGAACACGCACCAACGAAAACGGCTGGTCAAACCAATAGCCGCATCCGAGTCTCACTTTTCATTGCACCCTTGATAAGGCGCACGGTGAAATTAAAGACTATGGAGTTCTCAGCAGAAGAGAGAACCACAGGTGAACACGGATACCAGAGAAAGAGTTGATTTTCTGGTTTTTTCTATCTGTGTTCCTCTGTGTTCCTCTGTGGTTTCTTCTCTGTTTTCGGCGACGACATAACCGTGACCGTCAGATTAATTTCTCGCCGGTTCGGAAAGCTTCTTTGAACGCTTCAAGGCCATGCGAACCGCCGTTGACCAGCCGTCGCGCCCCTGCCAGATCGCCAACCAATAGCGCCTGCTTGATGCCCGTCTCATGGCTTTTCAAAAAACTCGCCAACAGTTTTGCGGCGATGTCCGGGTCATTGGCAAGCTCAGGATTTTTCACCAGCTTGTCGCCAAGCCCTATGGCTTTGCCGTGCTTTTGATAATTGGCGCGCCCGGTCAATTGAATAAAGCCGCGCCCTTTGAAGCGGTCGCCATCGGGTTTGCCCTGATTGCCCAAATCCTTGCGATTGTCGTAGAGGTCAAAGGGCTGACCGTTGGGCGAGGTGTTGAACTTCGATTTGAATTCGCTGATCGGCTCAAACCCATCGGTCTCGGCGCGTATGGTTGAAAGCGCCATCAACACCATGCTTTTATCGGCCAGATTAACGGCTTTCAATGCCTTCAAGACAATGGGCAGATGGGTTTTGATATTGCCGATAGGCGCTGCCGGTAACATCTTTGAGGCGACCTGCACGGTGACACTTGACAGATCAAAGCCGCCGCTTGTGAAGGTGAAACCCAGAGCTTCTATGGTTTTTCGTCCGGCAACGCCATCGGGCAACAAGCCTTCGCTCGACTGAAAGGCTTTGAGCGCCGCCGTCGTTCCCGCGCCGAAATCGCCGTCAGGAGTGCCTGGGCTGAAGCCCAACTCCTGCAAGCGGGTTTGCAGTTTTTTTACCTCCGTGCCTTTGTCGCCTTCCTGTAAAAGTTGCATGGTTGTCCTCCTTTGCTATTTTGTCGCCGCTGTTGCCGCGCCTTTGACGACGCGAAAGCCGGTGTAATCCGCAGCCGCTTGGCGATTACGTTGTTTGTTGTCGGCTGCGGTGTCGGCGCTGCCGCCCATCACTATGCCTTTGCCGTCTTTGGCCAACACCCATTCGGCGACGTTGCCGCCCAAATCGAACACAGGAGCTTCGCCTGCGCCTTTGAAACTGCCGACCTCTTTCAACAAAGCGGCGCGACCGGGAACCTCCGCAACCTTCTGCTTTAAACGCCGAGCGTCTTCAGGATTCAACGCGTAACCCGCCCAGTAATCCAGCGTGTTTTCCGCGCCGCCTGTCGTTACGTAAAGGGTTTCGGCTTCGCTTTCATTGGCTAGTCTATAAGTTTCGCCAGTCGTCTTCGTCAACCATTCGCAATAGCTGCGCGCTTGTTCAAAGGTGATGTTGTTGGCCGGATAATTTTCCTGGTCCGCTTCCACCGCATAGCCTTTGTCGAACTGCGCGTATTGCGCTCGCGTCACCTCGAAGCGCCCGATTTCAAGCGCGCCTTGCTTGACAGTTTCGGGAACCAACACGTTCTTGACCATCAAGCCGTAACGCACGCCATCGGCTTTGGCGTTCTTCATTTTCAAGGCAACAGCGAGCGGTGAATCGGGCTTCAAGGCTTCGTTCTCTTCAGTCAAAGTTTTGAACAGATACTTATCAAACCACGCGAGTTCTTCGTTGAGTTTGCGGCGTTGATGTACGAGTTTTTGCGGACTGTGCGCTTCGCCGGGAAACAGTATGAAGCGCACGTCTGTATTGCCGAGTTGCTGCAAGGCGCGATAGTGCATCCAACCCTGTTGCGTAGGCACTTGTTTGTCTTCAGTGCCGAAAAAAATAATCGTCGGGGTGCGAACTTTATCCATTTTGTAGAACGGCGATTTGTTGACGTAAAGCTGCGGGTCTTCAAAAGGTGATTTGCCGAAATAGTAATTATCGAACGACGCGCCAAACAGACAATTGCCCCAATCGCTGATCCATTCGACATCGCCTGCGCCTGCCGATGCGACTTTGTAGCGCGTCGAATTCACCGTCAAAGCGATGGTCAGAATCGAACCGTTCGACCAGCCTAAAACCCCCAATTTATCAGGGTCAACGATGCCTTTAGCGATTAACGCATCAACCCCTTTTTCAATGTCCGGCACTTCCAGATCATAATATTTTCCGCCGCCTATGGACTCGACCCATTTCAAACCGTAATCGGAACTGCCGTGATAATTCGGCTTCATCACGAACGCGCCGCGTTGCGCCATGAGGTTTGCGCCATACGCCCAAGACTCCGACCAGGCATCGTGATCGGCTCCGGCGGGGCCGCCGTGAATCATCACCACGAGCGGATATTTTTTACCCGCTTCGTAGTTATGCGGATAATACAAAATGCCTTCGACCGCTTCATCGAGCGCACCTTGCCAATGAATGACCTCGGATTTGGCGATGGGTTTCTTGTTGAATTGCGGGTTGAGTTCGGTCAACGGATTCACCGCATCAAGCTTCGCGCCGTCGAGTCGCGCCCGATACCATTGACTAGGCGTGCTGGCCGTCGAATAGACATAGGCCAAAGTCTTGTCGTCTTTGCCGAGTTCAAAGGTGAAGATGTTTTGCGCCTGTTCGCCTGCGACCCATTCGCGTGACCACGCGTTGCCGTTGCGTGTGAAGCGAGCGATTTTGTGACGCGCACCGTTGGCCAGCAGCGCGACAAAACCGTTATTGGTTACGGCGAAATCACCGGCCAAGCCGTTCTCCCATTGCAAGTCAACTTTGGTGGGCGTGTTGCTTGCCAGATCGAAATAGTAGAGTTCGGAAATCGTCGCGTTGACATAAACCGGATGGTTAGTGAACTGGCTAGTCGAATAAAAACCTTTGCCGTCACGCGCCCAAATTGTCTGGCCGATGTTGAATTGGTTAGCGGTGAAAATCGCTTTGCCTTCGCCGCTGGTCAAGTCATAAAGAAAGACCGCAGGCTTTACTTTCTGGTCATAAACATAGCGCAGGCTGCGGTCGTGATTGGTCACCGCTTTGGTGCCATCGGGCGAGACGGCGAAGGATAGAATGCGGTCGGTGTTGTCAGTGATGCGGGTGAATTTTTTAGCTTTGATGGAGTAGCGGAAGAGGCGCACCGGCGGCGCGTTCTTTTCGTCTTCGACTACCATCGAAGTGTCTTTCTTCTCTTTGATGAGATTTTCCTGCAAGGCCGGGTCTTCCTGCGCCGCGAAGATAATCGTATCGTTGTCAGCCCAATCGTAATTGGTGACGCCGCGCGCAAAATCGGTGAGCGGCCAAGCTTCCCCGCCGAACGGCGAAATGAGCCAGAGTTGCGGATGCGGCGCTTCACCCGGCGCAGCGGCGGCAGGTTTGGCTTTCGGGTTTGGCCTGGTGGTGACAAAGGCTATGAGTTGACCATCGGGCGACCACTTGGGGTTGAAGGTGGAATCTGTGCCGCGTGTCAGTTCAAGCTCTTTTTTTTCGGTGAGCGAAGTCAAGATGAGGTTTGATACGCGGGCATCTTTTTCTTTATCCACGACGCTTTTGACCCAGACCGCCCAGCGACTATCGGGCGAGATTTGCAACCCTCCGGCGCGGTCGTCTGCAATCACGTCATCAACATTCCACTTCGCTTCCGATTGTTGCGCGAAAGCGTTGAGCACAGACAAAACAAGAATGGCTATCGAGACAACGATAAATCTTCGCATGAAAAAATTCTCCTGATCTTGGTGAGCTAAAAAGCAGGGAGATTGTAAAGACTCAACGCCACATTTGAAAAGCGGAAAAGCCAACCGTGATGAATGCCGAGCAACAGATTGAACAGAAAAACAGTCATGATATACTACGCCTGTTTTGAAAGGCGATTCTATGGCGACCCCGAAACGACAAACCAGAAAAAAAGCAAAGAGCCGCACACCTGTTTATTTCTTATCTCTCACTGTCGAAAACGTGCGCTGTTTTGGACCAAAGCAAACGCTTGATTTATCCGACGGCAACGGTCGCCCCGCGCAATGGACGATTATTTTAGGTAACAATGGCGTTGGCAAAACAACATTGCTGCAAAGCTGTGCTGTTCATCTTCCGCCTCCTGCAATTATTTCACTTCTTACAATGGAAGAATATGTTCCACCGTCACCCTACAGCAGATGGCTAATGAGTAAAAAAAATGAAAAGGAGAAGATGACTATATCGGCAGCATTTCATCTCGGTGACAGGCTAACTAAAACTGATACATTAGGAGAAATATTAACGTGTACTATGACAGAAAGATCAGGCATTCCTTGGTTCGATCAAACCGTTGATGACATCATTTGTTTTGGTTATGGTGCATCAAGGCGCATGAGTGAAACGGCTGTTTTAGAAAATGAGAACGGCGATTCTACAGCAAGCCTGTTTTCTGGCGATGCGGTTCTATTCAATGCCGAAGAATGGTTGCTGCAAGCAGATTACTCCGCGCATGTTTCCTCACCTATTCAAAAGCGTTCGGAACAACAGCGCGATAAAGTGAAAGAGATTCTCAAAGAAATTTTGCCCGATGTAACAGACCTTAAATTCATACCGCCAAGCGAAGAAAAGATGCTGCCGCAAATTCGCGTAGAAACGCCTTATGGTTGGGTTTCTATCAAAGACTTGAGTTTGGGTTATAGAACTCTAATCGCGTGGATGGTGGATTTCGCAAGGCGAATGTTTGAACTGTATCCCGATGAGCCGAGGCCTCTCGAACAACCTGCTGTCGTTTTAGTTGATGAGATTGATTTGCATCTACACCCCAAGATGCAGCGTGAATTGATGAGTCGCCTCAGCAAGATTTTCCCGAATACGCAATTCATCGTAACGGCGCACAGCCCTCTTGTTGTGCAAGCTGCAACGGATGCGAACATTGTTTTGCTCAGGCGCGAAGGCGATCACGTTGTGATTGACAACAACCCGCAAACCATCAAAGGCTGGCGTGTTGACCAGATTCTGACCAGCGAATTGTTCGGACTGGAAAGCGCCCGTCCACCTCAATATGATGCCGTGCTTGCCGAACGCGAAAAGATTCTCGCAAAAGCCAGACTCACGAAAAAAGACAAAGCGAGATTGCAGGAAATCGCCGCAAAGATAGGTGGGCTTCCTACGGGAGAAACTCCTATAGACATTGAAGCGATGGACATCGTGCGCCGCGCCGCTGAACGCTTGAAGAAAGAAAGCCAACGGTTTGCTGATGATTCGCATAAATAAGCCGAAACAAGCTCCAAACATTTTGACCCTCAAAGGAAAGGCGGAACGACGCGCTTTATCTTCAGCTTATAGTCGCGCCGCCCTTGATTATCAAAGCGGCAAAAAGATTTTTGATTTCGATTCAACTATCTATGGACACCAGACCGTAAAAAGCTTGCTCATCAAAGCGCAGCACGGGAAATGCTTTATCTGTGAATCGAAATTTGCCCATGTTGCTTACGGCGATGTTGAACATTTCCGCCCGAAAGCAGGATACAAAACGAATGCAAAAGATAAGCTGCAAAAGCCCGGTTATTACTGGCTTGCTTATGAGTGGTCGAACCTCTTTGCCTCCTGCCAAATCTGCAATCAGAGATTCAAAAGAAATCTGTTCCCGCTTCTCGATGAGAGCAAAAGAGCCAAAGCGCACCGCGACAACATCAGGAAAGAAGAACCGCTGTTCATCAATCCTGCCGAAGAGAATCCCGAAAAATTTATCACTTTCAAATGTTGGGAACCCCAAGCGATCAACGGCAACCCCAGAGGTGAAGCAACAATTAAAATGCTCGGCCTGGATAGACGCGAATTAAACGACAGGCGAATACACCACTACAATCTGTTGAGTTTGGTTTATGCTTTAGCAATAGCAGAGCCTCCACAATCTGAAACTGAGGATGCAAGAGCGCTTCTGGTGAAAGCCGTTCTCGACAATGCCGAGTTTGCAGGGATGATACGCGCTGCTGTTGGTTCGGCCTTTTCTAAAGAAGGCTGTGCGAAGGCAGAAACTTCTTAATCGAAGGTGATGTCAGGAAGCTATTTTTCAGCAACAAAGGTATCATTCCCCACGTAAAGAGCAGCGATAAAAAGTTCTCATAATCATCAGCACCACATCAGGAGAAGAGTTGTTATGAAAGCTACTCGTTCGTCGCTTCACCGGAAAAATTCATCTGCCGCAAATCAAACTTCAGGGATGACGCGCCGCCGCTTCGCGCAGTTGCTGGGCGCAGCCGGGGCCTTGGGCTTGGTGGAAGCACACGCTTTGGCAACGGTTTTTGCTGACTCTCCAAAGCGACTCAGTTGGCTGGCCTATCGCACGGCAGGCGCGGAAGGCGCTTGGGCGCTGACCAACATCGAAGGCCGTGTGCCGAAAGCTTTACACGGCACGCTCTATCGCATCGCGCCCGGTCAAAAAGATAATCACGGCGTGATGTTGAAGCACCTCTTCGATGGCGATGCCTTCATGTCGGCTTACAGTTTCCGCGACGGCAAGGTTTTCTTGAAAACAAAATTTGTTGACACGCCGCAACGCCTCGAAGAAATCAAATTGAATCGGATGCTCTACAACGAATTCGGCACGCTTGCGCCGCCGCGCCCTGCGGATTGGAACCCTACGGCAAAAGGTAACAAGAATCAGCCCAGCGTCAATGTCATTCACTGGGACAATCGCCTGCTTGGTTTATCCGAAGGCGGACTGCCGACAGCGATTGATCCGCAGACCCTGGCGTTTCAAAAACGCTGGGATTTTTATGGCACTCTCGCGCTCGATATGAGTTTTACGGCGCATCCGAAATTTGATCCGGCGACCGGCCTGGGCTATTGCTTCGGCGTCAAACAAGGGCCGAGCATGGCTTTGACGGTTTATCGCATGGAGAAGAACGGCAAACTCACACAGCTTTATGCGCTGCCGCAAAAAAGCTACTACATGATTCACGATATGATGCTCTCGAAAGACCATATCATCTTCATGATTCCGCCGGTGCGCTACAACCTCAACATACTGTTTTCCGGTAAAGGCACACCCGCCGAGGCGGCGCAGTTTTTCGCTAAAGAGGCGACGCGCCTCGTCATCCTGCGAAAGGATGGCAAGGGCGCGCCGGTGACCATCGAGCAACCGGCGAACATGGTTTTTCATCACGGCAACGCTTTCGAGCGCGATGGCAAAATCGTCATTGATTCGGTGATGAGCGCCGATGGCACGGTTCTCAACGTGCTGTATTCATGGGACCAAGACCGCTTGCCGCAACAGACCGCATCAAGATTGACACGGCTGGTGCTTGACCCTGCGAAAGGCGTTGTCGAAAGTCGCACCGAATCGTCAACCTCGGTAGAATTTCCGCGCTTCGATAGTCGCCGCGCCGGAACCGACCTGCGCTATCTCTACACGCTTGAAGCGACCAACCTGGAAGACCAGTTTGCTATGACCAATGTGGTGCGCCACGATTTGAGCAGAGGTGAGCGCAAGCGCGTTGCCGCAGGCAAAGGCCGAGTGTTTGGCGAACCGGTCTTTGTGCCGCAGCCGACAACCGACAGCGAAGAACGCGGCTGGCTTTTATTGCAAGGCTACGATGCAACCAGCGATAAGAATTTTCTGGAGATACGCGACGCTGGGACTATGGATTTCGCCGCACGAGTCTGGACGCAGAGCCATTACCCGCTGGGCTTTCACGGCAATTTCTATCCAGATATTTTCGCTGCCGAATGATAGAGTAGCGAACCACGAAGGCCGCCAAGAGCACGAAGGCTTTTTCTCTTTTGTGATTGAAGCCGCCGGTCAAAGAGAGGCGCTCCTGCATACGGAAACCTAAAAAATATTCTTCGTGTTCCTGGTGGCCTTCGTGGTTTATAGCGGTTTTCAGATGGAGACGACTTTTAGCTTAAAATTTGCTTGGCGCTACGTTGCGGCTTGGCGCGAACCTGTCTCACGTAAAGGCACCAAGCCGCAAGGTAACGCCAAGGTCGCACGCAACGGTAATTCGCCATAAGATTTTGCTGAAAGGTTGACGCTCTGAACCAAACGAAAGATGTCATTATCATTGGCGGCGGCGCGGCGGGTTTGTTTTGCGCTATCGAAGCAGGGAAGCGCGGACGCAGGGTGTTGCTCATCGAACACGCTGATCGCGTTGGCAAGAAGATAGAGATTTCCGGCGGCGGACGTTGCAACTTCACCAACCTTTATGCCAATCCGCAAAATTATCTCTCCGCCAATCCGCACTTTTGCAAATCGGCGCTTGCCCGCTACACGCCGCAAGACTTCATCGCGCTGGTGGAAAAACATCGCATCGCTTATCACGAAAAGAAACTCGGACAACTGTTCTGCGATGGCAGTTCACAGGAAATCATCAAGATGCTGTTGGCAGAAGGTCAGGCCGCAGGGGTGGAGATTCGCACGAACTGTGCGGTTCGCAAAGTGGAAAAGGGCGCGACGTTTTTGCTCGAAACCAATCAAGGAAAGTTTGAATGCGAAGCGCTGGTCATCGCTACCGGTGGGCTTTCGATTCCGAAAATCGGCGCAACTGATTTCGGCTATCGCATCGCCAGACAATTCGGTTTGCGACTTCAAGCGACTCGTCCGGCGCTCGTGCCATTGACCTTCGCTGCCGAAAAGCTTGTCGAGTTGAAAGCCTTGAGCGGTGTTTCGCTTGATGCGCTCGTCCGTTGCAACGAGGCGGCGTTTCGCGAAAATATTTTGCTGACGCATCGTGGTTTGAGCGGCCCTGCCATTTTGCAAATCTCTTCGTATTGGAAACCCGGCGCAACGCTTTCGATTAATTTGTTGCCGGAGACAGAGGCGCGAGAAATGCTGTTGGCCAATCACAAAACCGACATCCATCTAGCCAATCTGTTGAGCGATTATTTGCCGCGCCGTTTCGCCCGCGAATTGTTTGCCGACTCGAAACCGCTGAAACGCTACACGACAAGCGAACTCGAAGTCATCGCCCAAACCCTGAACCACTGGCAACTACAGCCAGACGGCACGGAAGGCTATCGCAAAGCCGAAGTCACGGCGGGCGGTGTTGACACTGACGAGTTGTCTTCCAAGACGATGGCGGCCAAGCGCGTCGCCGGATTGTATTTCATAGGCGAAGTGGTTGATGTGACAGGGCAACTTGGCGGCTACAATTTTCAATGGGCGTGGGCTTCGGGTTATGCCGCAGGGCAGAGCGTTTGATGGACTTCGAGTTTGTAGAGGGCGATGGTTGATGCTTCAGAGGTGGTGAGGTGGGTCAAAGCCGTCGGTGCTTGGTGCGCTCGATCTCTGCTCATTGCTAAGTACACCGGAACCTAAATTTCTAGGTATTTCATATTTTCAGAATTTACCTTTGTATAATGCCTATTTAGTTTAGTTCTGGCTGTTTTGATTGAAAACTGCCAGTTGATTTTAACTGCTTTTTCACTTCGCTCTTTG